>BPGE01000001.1:4255769-4863736 GCA_026002875.1 Bryobacteraceae bacterium | reverse complement strand
CTCGAGCCAGGAGTTCCAGCAGATGCACTGGCCGATCGACCGCTTCAGCCATCACGCGATCGTGATGCCGGGCTGCGAGTCGGCGGCGAAGGTGGCGATCCAGCATCTGAGCCAGCGCGGTTCGACGCGGGTGGTGCGGACGCACACGGGCTGGGCGCACCAGGACGGGCAGTGGATCTACCTGCACGGGGGCGGCGCCATCGGGCGGGACGGGCTGGCGGCGGACATCGAAGTGGACCTGGACGAGCGCACGCGGCTGTTCCATCTGCCGGACCCGAACGGCAACGGCGAGGTCCGGGACGCGATCCAGGCGAGCCTCGAGCTGCTGCATCTGGCGCCGGCGCGGATCACGATGCCGCTGTTCGCGGCCGTGTGGCGGGTGCCGATGGGCCCGGTGAACGTGAGCGTGTTCCTGAGCGGGCAGACGCAGGTGGGCAAGACGCAGCTGGCGTCGCTGGCGCAGCAGCATTTCGGCCGGGAGATGACGGCCGAGTGCCTGCCGGCGAGCTGGATCGACACGGCCAACAGCCTGGAGGCGAAGCTGTTCACGCTCAAGGATGCGGTGTGCGTGGTGGACGACTTCAACCCGCAGGGCTCGGATTCCGACATCCAGCGGATGCACGCGCTGGCCGACCGGATCATCCGCAGCCAGGGCAACCGGATGGGCCGCGGGCGGCTGACGAGCGACATCCGCCTGAGATCGCCGAAGTGGCCGCGCGGGATGATCGTGGCCACGGGCGAGGACACGCCGCGCGGGCACAGCCTGCGGGCGCGGATGGTGATTCTGGACGTGGCGCCTGGCGACGTGCGGTTCGGGGCGCCGCTCACCCACGCGCAGCAGGCCGGCATGCAGGGCGCCTACGCGCTGGCCATGGCCGCCTACGTCCAGTGGCTGGCGCCGCAGATGGACGAGATGGAGGACCGGCTGCGGATGGAGCTGCTGCGGCTGCGGCAGGAACGGATGGAGACCGAGAGCCGCCGGGCGCCGGACAACATGGCGCAGCTGACGATCGGGCTGGAGAGTTTCCTGCGGTTCGCGCTGGAGAAGAAGGCGGTGAGCGAGAGCCGGGCCGAGGCGCTGCGCGAGCAGTGGCGCGGCGTGCTGAGCGAGGTTCTGACGGAGCAGGACCGCGAGCAGTCGATGAGCGATCCCTGCCGGCAGTACATCGAGGCGCTGCGGGCGGCGCTGATGAGCGGCAAGGCGCACCTGGCGGACACCGAGGGCCGGGAGCCGCGGGCGCCGGAGCGGTGGGGCTGGCGGCCGGACCCTGTAGGCGAGGTCACGCGGTACCGGGCGATGGGGGAGTGCGTCGGCTGGGTGGACGGCGACGAGGTGTATCTGGAGCCGCAGGCCAGCTACGCCATCGCCAAGCGCGTCCTGCGGGAGATGGGCGAGAGCCTGGCAGTGGGCGTGAAGACGCTGCACAAGCGGATGAGGGACCGCGGGCTGCTGGCGGAGTGGAACCACCGGGACCGGGAGATCCTGGTGCGGCGGATGATCCAGGGGGCGCGGCACCGGGTGCTGACGGTGCGGGCGGCGCTGATTTCGCCGCCGCCGGCGGCGGCCGTGGAGGAGGCGGAAGAGGCGGTAGCGGCAGGACGGTGACGGGATGGTCGAACTCGAGCTGCACGAGGCGAAACGGCAGAAGTGGGACCTGGGGAGGCAGCGGCACGGCAACGGGCCGTTCCGCGGGCATCCCGGAGAGGAGGCGTTTGAGGAATGCCTGGATTTGTTGAACTACCTGGACGAGTGGAAGAGGCAGGGCGCGGACCCGGCGGAAGTGGATCGGCTGACGACGGCCGTCGAGCGCTGGGCGCGGGTGATCCAGTCGATGGTGCTGCGCGAGAGGGCGCGGGCCAGGCGGGCGGCCGCGGCCGGCGCCGCGTGAGTCCGCACTGGGCCGAGCGGCGGGCCGAGGAGATCTGCCGCGCGGTGACGGCCGAGCATTTCGACGCAGCCCGGCTCCGCGTGATCCTGACGGCCGAGTTCCGGCGTCTGGCGGCGCGGCAGGAGGAGTTCGAACGCGAGGCGAACGAGAACTACGCCGAGAGCTGCCTGTTCCGGAACGAGGCGGCGCGGCTGCGGGAGAACCTGGCCGTGGTGTCGAGCTTCGTCGAGTCGCTGGATGTCGACATTCCGGAGGAAGTGCAGGCGGCGATTGACACGATTTACCCGCCGCCGGCGGGAAGGGGGTTCTGATGACGGTGTTCCTGATCGCAGCCTCTCTGGTGGTGGCGCTGCCGCTGGCGGCGGCGTTCTCGCCGACGCTGTGCCGGTATCTGGCCGCCGCGCTGCTGACGCACGCCGATACGGTGGAGTCCGCGCGGCGGATGCGGGCGGAGAGCTGGCGGCGGTATCTGGATGTCATGAAGCTGGAGACCGGCCGGGAGCAGCCCAATGCCGATCCGTCGTGAATTGCGGCCGTTCTACCGGAGCCTTGAATGGCGCGCCATCCGGGCGCGCGTGCTGGCCCGCGCCGGAGGCGTGTGCGAGTGGTGCGGCAAGCCTGACAGGAGGCATGTATGGGTTGCGCGAGACGGATCAGGCCAGTGGTGGCCCCGCGGGCAGAAGCCCGACGGACCGCCGGAACAGTTCCGGTACATCCGGGTGGTGCTCACAATCGCGCACCTGAACCATGACTGGCGCGACAACCGCGACGAGAACCTGGCGGCGTTGTGCCAGCGCTGCCATCTGGCTCATGACCGGCGGTTCCACCTGGCCAACGCCAGGCGCACGCGGGCGCAAAAGGCCGGACAGGCCTGGCTCGACGACGAGATTCTGGCGGCAGCACAGCCGGGCCCGCACTGGGAGGCGCGGGCATGACCAAGTTGACGAGCAGCCGGCCGGTGGTCCGGGAGACGGCGGTCAGCCTCCGCGGGCGGCATCCGCTGGTGGTGGAACTCTGGCCGGGCTTCCTGGTCATTCGGACCAAAGGCCGGAAATCAGACACTTACACGATCGACTACCAGGCCATCTATGAGACCGCCGCTAAAATTGAGGCGCGGCGGCATGGCAAGCTTCGCTGATCTCCTTCTCCTCCGTGCCCGGCCCTGGGCAGCCCCCCTGCCAGCCATGGAATCCCCCCAGGCAGGGGGGCTTTTTTGTGTGCGAGCGAGGCTTGCCGGGGCCATGCACGAGAATTGTTACAATTCGTTTGCATTCGCCGTTTGTTTGCCGCCGAAAACGGGTCCTGGCCGGATTCTGGCGGAAAAAATCCGGCCAATTGGCCGGATTTTTCGGGCCGTTTTTGAAAATCCGGCCACGGCATCTTATTGCAAAGACAGGCGGTTACGAGAAATTGGCCGGATTGGCCGGATTTTCTACGGGGGGAGAGGCTCCACACGAGAGACACACGGGCGGAAACGGGGTGTCCGGGCGGCTTCGAGGCGGCTCTGAATGCCCCGGAGACGAGGCCAGAAAGGGAGCCTTCAGGTGCGGCGCCACGGCTCGCGGCGGGTGTGGGTGGCGCAGTGGCGGGACGAACTGGGCCGGGGCCGGTCGAAGGTTCTGGGCGAGTACGGCACGATGAGCGAGGCCGAGGCGCGGTCGGCGCTGGAGGCGATCCTGCGGCCGGTGAACGAGGCGACGGCGCCGCGGACGCTGATCAGCCTGCGGGAGTACGTGGAGACGGCGTGGATGCCCCTGAAGGCCGAGATCTGGAAGAAGTCGACGGCCTGGACCAGCGGGCACAGGATCCGAAGGATCGTGCTCGAGCGGCTCGGCCATCTTCCCGTCACGAGCCTGACCCGGAGAGTACTGCAGGATTTCCTGTTCGAGATGGCCGGCCGCTACGGGCGGAGCGTGGTGGACCACCTGCGATGGGATCTGCGCGACATCCTCGCGCTCGCGGTCAGCGACGGGCTGCTGCTGACAAACCCGGCTGAGAAGCTCCACGTGCCCCGCAGAACCGCCGGAGACGGCCGGGGCAGGGATGTCCTATCCCCCGAGGAGATCGCGCGCGTCCTGGGCCATCTGAGGCTCAGGGAGAGGCTCGTGTTCCGGCTGGCGGTCTTCGAGGGGCTGCGGCCGGGAGAGATTCTGGCGCTCCGGTGGCGGGACATCCAGCCCGGGCATGTCCAGGTCCGGGCGAGGATCTACCGGAGCGATATCGACACGCCGAAGAACGACCGCGCGCGGGCCAGCGCCCTGAGCCCGGGCACGGAGCGGTTGCTGGAGGAGTGGCGGAGAGCTGCGGCCCCGCAGAGCGAAGAGGAGTTCGTCTTCTGCTCGCAGTCCGGCAGGACGCCCGTGAGCCGCGACAACATCTGGAGGCGGCACCTGGGGCCGGTGCTCAAATCGCTCGGGCTGGAGTGGGCCACGTTCCAGGTGATGAGGCGGACGAACGCATCACTGATGCAGCGCGTGGGAGTGGATCCGAAGGTGGGAGCGGACCAGCGCGGGCATGGTCTGGGCGTGAGCCTGGAGGTCTACACGGTGAGCGGGCTGGAGGCGAAACAGGAGGCGGTTCAACGGCTTGAGAGGCTGATTGCGACGTCGTTTCCTGAATCGTCGTAAACGTCGTAACGGCAAGATGTGCCATGGAGACAAGCAGTTACGGGCGAGAAAAAGCCCTGAAAGCGGCTGTTTTCGGAAACTGTCGCAAGCGTCGTAACCGGAGGGCGCCCGTAAGTTGTTGAGGGGATTGGAGCGGGAGACGGGACTCGAACCCGCGACGTTCAGCTTGGGAACCCATAAAGCACTGAAAAAACAAGACTTATTGGCCGCCCTGGGGGCAATGCACCGAAATTCGTTCCAAGCAAATCAATCAGTTGCAGTCGCAATCCTCTTCTTTGGGAGTATGCAACAGAGTATGAGGCTCTCGTGCTGCAAAGCGCTTCTGGATTGCATCCCAGTACACTCTGGGCAGCAGATCCAGCACAGCCTGGAGAGACTTCCGCCGCTCGGCCTCCCATGCCTCGGTGCCCTCGAAAGCTAGCGTCGAGATGTAGTTCGCCACCTGCCCGACCAGAGGATTGATCGCGCTCTGGATATGCTCCGGATGTTGTTGGAGAAGGTGCAAGAAACACGCAAAGCCTGCTGCCGCGAATTCCTCCGCCGAGGCAGCATCTACAGCCTCCGCGCCTACCAGCAAGCCGCACAAGCAGCATTGCGCTCTCATTGCACTGCCCCCTCCAAATCCGGCTGCCCGTAAGCAAGGAAATCGCCAACGAAGCTCCGCACTTCCGACTCGTAAGGAGACAGCAGGCTCCAGATGTCAGCCTGGGCCCTGAGCGCATTCATAATGCCCTCCATGCCCAGGCCTGCAATCTCGCGGTACTTGTCCTCTCCGTAAAACGTCACAATGCCCGCCGCAAACTCATCGCCGCCCTGACCGGCGCTGATGGCCTTCAGCAGGAAAGGCTTCCACTGCTCGAGCAGCACTTCGGGCGGGACCGACGCCGGGCCCGCCGAGGCCTGTTGCGCTACGACGGCAGGGGCGGACGCGGGCGCAAGCTGCTGGCCTGACGACGCCGCCGGCGCGCTGGCCGCTTTCATGGCCGCGAAGCCCTGAATCAGCGCCGGCAGCGCCTTGGCGAAGTCCAGCAGCAGCGCGCTCCAGTCCGTTGCAGGCGCCTTGCCTGCGTAGCGCGCCGCCCTGGCCTCGATGATGTCCGCCACCTTCGCATAGAGCTCGAGCGGATCGCTCTCCTTGCGCTCCTTCATCAGGGAGACGATCTTCAGCGCCAGGTCGAGCGGATCCGCGCTCGGCTTGGGCGCGGAGCGCTGCGCGAGCTCGGCGATGCGCAGCCCGATCTCGTACGGGTCCGGACGCAGCGCCTCTCTCTGCTCCAATGGCGAAGGCGCGAGGCGTTGGAGAGCCGATGTTAGGCTGGCCGTCAGACTCTCCGGCACGGCTACCGCTGCCGAGGCCTCGGCCGGGTTCTTCTTCCACTTGCCGCGCGCAATTTGGCCCTCGATGTAGCTCTTGTTGGCGTCGATGCCCTCGACAACCTCGTTGTGATCAAGGATCGGCTCATACATCGGATCGTTGAGCTCGAGCTTGCACATCGCCACCTGCTTCAGGCCGCCGGGACGGTTCGAATCGTTGAAGTGCAAGAGGTACTTGCCGGAGCCGTGCTTCCGCAAGATGTCCAGTTCGGTGATGGGCTCCGAGAAGACGTCAATGTACTTCTCGCTGTGGCCGGTGAGCTTGCGATCGATCACAGGCCACAGCCGGTATAGATAGATCGCGCAGGACTCCCAGTCGGGGTACGCCTTCAGGAACTCGAAGAAGGTCTCCGGCTTGAGGTTCTGCCTGGCGCGCGTGAAATCGAAGCTCGATTGCGGCGCATCGGCGCCCAGATCTGCTATCTCAACTGCCGTGTTTTCAGCCTTATTGCGTGGCATGGGGGGTACTCCTAGGAAAAATCTGGTGTATAGAATTATACTATCAAAAGACGTTGCAACAACTATTGTCTGAACAAGTTTTTTCGCCCACAATGGCCGCAGATGACACGAGCGGGCTCCGCAATCACGCCTGACATGCAGAAACCGCTCCGCCTGCGCTTGAGGCATCCTCAGTTCCGCGGCCCGGTGAACGCCACCATTTACTCGACCCCTGACGATGATGAGGCTGCCACTGCGCAAACCATCGCGCTGATGGCTCACTATGTCCGCCAGGACTCCCGCAGCCCCATCGTGCGCCGGGCCGCGGCTGAGGCAGCCGAGCAAGCGAAAGGAAAAGACGTGCCCGCGCTCGCGGCGGCCGTCTGGCGCTGGATTCGGGCGCGCGTGCGCTTTGTCGCAGACAGCGTTCCGGCCTCGGCCTTGACAAACAAACCGGAGCTCGCCGAACTCCTCATCCGGCCCGTGGATCTCCTCACGATGCCCGATCCTGCCGGAGACTGCGACGACCAGAGCATGCTCTGCGCTGCAATGCTGCGTGCACTCGGAGTTGAGACTGCGTTCCGGACCGTCGCAGCAGACCCGGCCCAGCCGCAGTTCTACAGCCACGTGTACGTGATTGCCTACGGGCCGGCAGGCGAGATCGCGCTGGATTGCTCTCACGGAAGAGAGCCCGGCTGGGAGGTGAAACCGGCAGGCAAGGTGCGCACGTGGAGGATTGAAGCCGTGAAGACACTGGGCGCGATCGACTGGGGCGAGCTCATCAAGATCGGAGCCCAAACCGGCTCGGAGATCGCGAAAGCCCGCTTCGGACAGCCGCCCGCAGGGACCTACATTCAGGATCGGGACCGCGTCATCTATCGCCAGCCTGAAGGCGCATCGCCCCTTACGTTCCCTGGTGTCGGCCTTCAGGTAGGCGCCGGCAGCGGAGGCTCGCTCCTGCTGATCATCGGGGCCGTCGTGCTTTTGCTCGCTGTATCCAGACGATGACCGGGACGCTCCAGCTTGGCAATGCGGCGCAGACAAGCACTCAGGCCGTGCGCGCCGCAGGCACTGTCGCTACGATCGGCGCTCAGTCCGGCTGGTGGCTCTCCGCAGCCGCGGTGCCGGTAATCGGCGCCGCCGTCGCCGGAGTGACACTCGGTCTGCAACTGCTGTTCAACCGCAAGGGGCCGAAGCAAAAGCGCCTGACCACGGAAATCGTCAACGAGCTCGAGCCGCTGCTCAAGAACAACCTGGAGGCCTATCTGTCCGGCCCCCGCACGCGCGCAAGCCAAGCCGCGGCGCTCAAGAACTTCGACGACGCCTGGGCCTGGCTGACCAGCGCCGAGGCCTGCGCCAACCCTGATCTGGGCAACCCCGGGAAGGCTTGCATCGCAGACCGCTCCCGCGGAGGCAAGTGGGACTGGTTCGCATACTACCGGGATCCGATTGCAAACGATCCAGACGTCAAGGACGACACGCCCGCTGCTCTCCAGACAGCCGATCTGGGCGGCCTGCCGTTACTGCCACTGACTCTGCTGGCAGTGGCTCTGCTCATGTGAGGAGTCATGATCGTGGACGTAACCAGACCGACACTCCGAGGCCTGATCCCGCCGCCGCCGAGCGATCCGCTCAATCCATTGCGCGATCTCGAGCTCAAGCGGCAGTGGGCGGCACAGTACTTTCAGCAGGCTCTCGACTTCGCCAACGCTGTTGTCGGCGCTCTCCGCTTGCAGGGATTCCAGGTGCAGGTGTTGGGCAACTCCTGCGACCCAGGCGCAGGATGCATGGGGTTGCCGCAGCTTCAGGCCATTCTCAACCGCGGCGGCCGCAGCATGGACTCCTCCATTGGCAACCCCGTGCGGTTCGATTCGCCGCAGCAGGAAGCAGCCTCCATCGCGGATCTCTTCAACAGCTACGCCACGAGCTCGAGCGGCTATCAGACTGGCTTCAACCAGTCGGCTCTTGTGAATCCGCCGCCGCAGCCAACCACTCAGCAGCAGGTCTATCAGCAGCAGTCCCAAGCCTTGCAGCAGACGGCGCCGCAGGTCTTCCAGCAGATGCAGTCAGTGGCCTCGCCACTGCCCGGCTCCGTGCGGAGCGCTGCTATCATCGCGCCGCGTGGCTACACCGTCGGCTCGCCGTGGCAGATCGTCGTGATGGGACCGCCCAACAAGCCCGTGAGCGTGGCTGCCACACAGAGCGGCCGGAGCTTGGGCGAGACCACATATGGGACCACTGATGCCAACGGCCGATTTGAAATGTCCGGTACGTTCGCAGCCGAGACCGTCGGCAGCTGGCAGCAGATCTGGAAGGTGGGCGGTGAGCCGGTCGGCACCGTCACGTTCACCGTGTTGCCGTCTGCCGGTCCCTCCTCGCCTGCATCCTCCGGAGCGAGCGTACAGCAGACCAGTCAGGATGGGGCCACCTCGCAAACGGTGGTCAATGTCGGAAACCCAGGCGCCCAACAGCGCGCTCAGGCCGTTGAGGAGGAGCCCTGGTACCGCAAGGTGCCTGCTTGGGCTTGGGCTGTCGCGGGCTTGGGCGCACTCATGCTCATGAGGAGCAGCAAATGAAAGACGTACTCAAATGGGGCCTGCTCGCCGTGGCAGCATATCTTCTGCTGCGGCCCACGATCGCGGGGCAAAATGATCAGCAAAGGGCGCAACCCGGAGCCACTCCCGGGCAGCAGCCCAACTCTCCCCAGTTCACCACTCAGCCCGTCATCACGGAGGAAATGATCCGGAAGGCTGCGGCAGATCCCGCTCTCGCCGCGACTGTTCCGGGATTGCTGTTCACGGCAGATGAGTGGAATTGGTACGGAGAACAGTTGACTGGCAGACCGGGACCAGACCCTCTCTCATTCCTCACCGTGCCCCGAGATACCAAGCTCACCGCAGTCCAGTACTGGCAGATGCGGAAAGACAAGGGGCTCGCCGGACTTCGCCTGTGGAGATGAAATGCCTGTCACGACAGAAGACCTGTTGAGACTGCCCAGTTACAACCCCGTCCGCGTCCTGCCGGACGGCTCGATCGACTGGCGCTTCTACGTCCCCACGGGCGATTTCTGGCCGACACCAGAAGGATGGAAATTCATTCCAGGTTCGATCACCGGACAGACTCCAGCCGCCCTGTGGCTCGATCAGCACAAGACCGAACTTCTCATCGCTGGCGGTGCCTTACTGCTGCTGTTGCTGCTCGGGAGGCGTCGATGAGCCGGATAGCGGCAGCAGATCCTCGCGGGCGCCTCGACGTGCTTGCCTACAGGCTGGCTGAACGGGCAGCTGAACGTCATTGCCCGCAAGCTTGGCCCACTGTGGCCCCCCACGTCGCTCGAGCCTGTGCACAACTGCGGCCCTACAATCGTGCTGCCTTGGGCGTGCTACCCCTCGTTCCTGCGGCCATTGCTCTCGCAGCCGGAGCGGGAGCCGTCGGAGCGTGGCTCGGCTGGGACCAGTGGAAAAAAGCGCAGGAGTACGAGCAGTGGAAGCAGCAGGTCAAGCCGCCCAAGCCGCCGCCTGCTCCTTCTGCTCCGCAAACAAAAGAAGAGCTCCGCAACTGGACGCCCGAACTGCAACTGCTCCGCGACCGCGAGGCCTGGCGCAAGTGGGCCGTTAACCCATTCCCAGAGCTGCCGAATCCGAAGAACTCCGAGACTCCCTGGCTGTGGATTGGCGCCGGCGCTCTCGTTCTCTTTCTGCTTCTGAAGAGGTGAAACATGATCGTCGATTTGCCCAAATCCATCCCTGCCTGCCAGTGCCAGCACCCCTGCTTGCCGTCACGGCAGCCGCTTGGAGCGCTGAGCCTGCCGGATCTCGGATCGCTCGACTGGCGCTGGTGGCTCGTCCTCGCCGTGGCTGCGTTCCTCGCCTGGCGGTTCGTCACCAGGCCGAGCCGGGCCGAACGCCGGCGGCAATTACGCCTGGCCCGGGCGCGCTACCAGATGGAGCTTGCCAAGGCCTGATGAAACGCCGCAAGAACAGTTCGCCGGCAGCCGCGCTCTCGGAGAAGTTCCACGGGCGCCCCGTGCGCAAAGTGCGCGACTACATCGAGGTGAGCGACGAGCCGACAGAGCTCGCGGACCTCGGCCGGCTGGTCGAACTGCAAGTACTCGCGGAAAAGCACGTCCGCGTGCTCGAGTTCAAAGACGGCGTCCGCGTAGCTGCCACGCCCGACGGAGGCCAGCTCTACTTCGTAGGCGGAGACCAGGAGATCGACCTGAAGACTCTGGCGCTCGACAAATACCTGCCGAAGGACCACGTGACGCTAGGTCCTGTGGCGAAGATCGCCTACTACACCTCCAAGGCGTTCCATGACTTTCAGCCGTCCGTCTACGAACACCGTTTCGGCGAGGACGGAGGCAGCCTGCCGCTGCTGCACTACGACGTGCGGAACAAGCGGCTCTATCTCACCGGCGGCTCGTACCAGGTCCGCCCAGAAGGGATCGTGAACTAGGAGAAACCAGATGGCAGTGATCCTGAAAAAGAAACGATTGTTCAACCCGCAGAAGCCCGCCGGGCGGAAGCGGACCATCACACGCGCCAAGCGTGCGGTCATGCCGAAAGCCCATCGCAAGGCAGCGGCGAAGCCCAAACGGCGCAACCCCGGCGCCCTCATCACCCTTGGCGCTCTCAATCCGCAGAGGAAGACCATGAAAGCAAAGTCCACCAAGCCCAAGAAGCGGACGTCGCCGCGGCCCAACCCCTTCATCAAAATGAAGACCCGCCGGGCCAAGCGGCGTTCGAACCCGTCCATCACGCGCGGGCCTCTGGGCCTGGCCAAGTCGGGCGCCATCGCCCTGCTCGGCCTGGTCGCAACCCGCCAGATCCCACAGCTTGCCCTCCAGACCCGGAACACGGGCCTGATCGGCTACGCCGCCAACTTCGCCACCGCGGCTCTCGCAGGCGCCGTCGCTGGCCGGTTTTGGAACCGCGAGGCCGGCAAGCTGATCTTCATCGGCGGCTCGCTCTACACCGTGAGCCGAATCATCACGGAACAGTTCTCGCCCGTCGGAAAGTACTTCGCGCTCTCCGGCGTCGGCGATGCTCAGGCAGCCAGCCTAGGCGTGATCAAGGACGGCTACTTCCCCGTCCCTGTCGTGCTCGACCAGGCCGGCCAGCCCATCATCCCCCGCGCCATTGTGGAGGCGGCGCAGCCGGCCACCCCGCCCGCGCCCCTGCCGGCGCCCACCAACATGAGCGGCCTGAGCCGGTACGGCCGGTAAGCAGCCGCAAGAAAGGAAATCACAGCACCCATGAACAGCTCTGCGTTCCTCAACGACAAACTCCGCTACCGCCTCGGCTGCTTCTACGACACGCTCAAAGTGGCAGCCAACACCGCAACAACGGCGCTGTACACCCTGTTCCAGGCTCCGATCTCGAGCACCAAGGGCATCAACGAAACCAACATGACCGACAGCGGGAAGCTGCCGATCCCGGTTTCGATGAAGATCATGGCCCTCAGGGTCTTCCTGATCGGCATGGTTGTCAGCGACATCGAGAACCTGTTCAAGAATTATGCCCTGCGCCTCAAAATCGGGCAGAAGTACTTCCTGGAAGGCCCGATTCACTTCTTCCCCGGCGGCGGGGGCATCCACGGCGCCGTTTCCACGACGGCCACGACTACCACCATCCAAGCCTGGACCAACGGCGCGCCCGACCCCAGGGCCATCTACGGCGTGGGGCCAGAGTACGCCCTGGATTTGCCGTCTAACGTGCCGTTCGCAGTCGAACTGCAAGGCACCAGCTTCACCACGGCCTCTGCCGGCGGCGGCATCTACCTCCAGGTGTTCCTCGACGGCCTGATCTCGGAAGGCGTCCAGTAGCCTGAGCCAGCGGCGTAAAAAAAGAGCGGGGCGGCCTGGCCGCAGCCGCCCCACTTTGTCAGGAGAATCGTCATGCGCACCTTTTCAGGCCTCGGCGAGGCCCCTCAAACGCCGCCTGCGGCGCAGCAGTACTACGAAGAAACGCACGCGCTCACCATCAACGTCACCCTCACCGCCAACCAGGAGCTGCTCGCACAAGGTGTCTTCATCGATTCCGACGGTGACTTCGTGCTCAAGGCCATCGTCGGCACGCAAACCGGAAACTATCAGATCCGCTTCCGGCTTCCGAGCGGACGCTACTGGCCGAGCGCCTACACCCGCAACGCGAACCTGGTCGGCTCGGCCCAGTTCCCCGTGCCCGTAGAGCCCAATGCGGTCTTTCCCGCAGGCAGCCAGGTGCAGTTCGACATCATGGACCTGTCGGGCGCGAGCAACACGATTCAGTTGGTGTTGATCGGATCGAAACTCCTCAGAACCCGATGAAACTGAACCCAGACCATGATGCCGGCCGCCTCCAGGTGGCCCTCTTCGTCGCCGGGCTGCTGGTCAGCCTCGGCACCGCCCTCATCAGCCTCAACGTCAAGGCGGAGGTGATGGAGACCCGCGTACTGCTGCTCGAGAAGATCAGCGAAGCAGGAAAGCAGTACACCAGCAGGCCTGAGTTCGAGCAGTTACGCGAACGAGTGAACCACCTGGAGATGGAGCACAGGCAGGAGCGCAGACGATGACCATTGCGCTGCACTACCCGCAATTCCGGCCGAGCAGTTTCCACAGGGAGGCTCTGGCCAACCTGCTGCGAGTCACGCGATCGCCCGGCTACCAACCCGGAGCCTACCCTGTGCCGCCATCGCCCAATGCGCAACTAGGCTCTCTCGCTCGCCTGGACGTACGCCTTTCTCTGCCTGTCGGCTCTTACGTGCTGGGCTTCTCTGGCAACTGCTCCGCCAGTGCTGGCTTCCGCGTGCAGATCGTAGACCTGCGCAACAACGCGGCGTTCTTCAATACGCCAGTCAATTGGCGCAACATCTGCCCGCAAGGAAACACACTGGGCATCACTCTGCCAGTCCACTACCTGGTGCGGCCGCGCCTGGTGATAGAGCCTGCCGTGCTCTCTGTGCAACTCGAGAACCTTGCCACCAGTCCCAACACCATCGAGCTCGTCATCTTCACCGCGGAGCCACGCCCATGACTCCCCTCAGCCTCAGCATTGAACACGAACAGGATCTCGCCCGCCGCGCGATCAGGGGCGAAGGGGCTCTCCGAGCGGCTGGTTTCGCCAACCCGCAATCGGCCCCAGCCCTACCTACATTCCAGGCCTCGCCGTCTCTCACCCACGCAGTCATCAGCCTAACGACCGCTGGAACGTACGTGATCGTGCCAGCCAGCGCAGGTCTCGCGATACGTGTATTCGCACTGTACATCTGGTCGGAAAACGATCAGAACTGGGAGCTGTTCGATGACACGGTAAGCCTCACTGGCCTGCAAAAAGCGTGGCCCATGCAACAAGGACTGCTGCTGCCGTACGTCGGCGAGCCCTGGTTCGAATTGCAACCCAACAACCCGCTCAAACTGAGCCTGTCCGGAAATGGGCAGTTCTCTGGCTTTGTGAAGTACCGCTACGTCTGATGGCGAACATTTACTACTCGCAGGCCTACACCGGGAATCCCGTGTACGTGGCCGAGTTCACTCCTGCGACTCGTGCCGATTGGGTGAACAACGTGATCGGCGCCCTCCTGACGGCAGGGTGGAGCCACATCAGCGGCTCGGGCACTGATCGCGTCTTGGGCAGCGGAACCACTCCTGACAATCTCCGGTACAAAGTGCGAATCTGGGATCCCGGCACAGGAAATTGCGCTCGAGTCGGCCTGCGGAGCTGGAATGAAATGCTGCTGAACGACTCTGCTGCGGCATTCTGCTTTCCTGGATCTCTGACGTGGAAAATCGTTGCCAGCGCATACCAAGCCTTCGCGTGGGTTCCGGGTAGTACGTCTGCCCGCACGTTCGTGTTTTTTACCGCTCCGAAATTGGAGCCGGCAATGAATGTCACCGTCACCGACTGCGCATATCTCGGCTCCAACGACGACGGGGACACCAACACGACAGGCAAAACCACCCTGCGGACGCGGCTCTTCACGCAGTTTGCGCGCGTGGGAATCGTGCTCAACAACGAGTCCCTCTTCTCTGCCAGCCAATCAAGCGACCGCGCGATCAGCGTCAGGACACAGGCTCCGGATCCGGCCGGAGACTCGGCGACAAAGCGAGAGTGGCTCGACGGCTCGAGGGACGTGATGGAAGCCAGGATAGCGTTCCACCCGACAACGGCTGCTAAATGGCTGGGATATCTGTGGGACGCGCTCGTCATCTATCAGTCCATGATCCCTGACCAAACCGTAACTTGGGACGGGAAGAACTGGACTTCCATTACATCGAACAACGACAACAGCACCGACCGCGGTACCCTGTGCCTCCTGATATGAAGCGTACAGCCCTGACCAATATTGCGTACCAGCGCTCGAACCCGGCTCCGGTCCGTGCGCTGCTCTACGGCTCGACCTTCGGCATCGCGGCCTACGCAGAGGGACGTCTGAACCAGCAGTTCGCAATCACAGAAAAAGGCCGCATGCGCGCCGGAACGCTGTTCGACTACCAGTTCAAGCGCTCCAACCCCGCTCCGATACGGGCGCTGCTTTACGGGACGACATTCGGAATCGGTGCTTTCACTGAAGGCCGCCTCGCGCTCGCCAGAGGCATTCAGGAGCTCCCTCTGCGTCGCCGACCGGCTGTGATGACATGCCTGCCCGGGAGGATCGCATCATGAACACGTCTTCTGACCGCCTCGACATCGCTTTACGCGGCATCCAGGCCGTGCTGATTCTTGCTGGCGCCGCCCTGGTGGCGGTAGCCATCCTCGAAAGCCGAAGGAGGATGAGGGACCGCTGATGGCTGCCCCGCGCCACCGCCGGCCGAGAATCCACCTCGTCCAGCGAGGTCTCTGGTGGCGCGCCTGGTTCGAGGACCGGCCGGAAGCCTGTGCGGAAGGCACGACGCCGCCGCAAGCCGTCGGGCAGCTGATCCTCGACTGGCACAGCCACGCACACCTGGAGATTACTCACATGCCCCTCGAACCCATCACCTTCCGCAACGTTCAGCCGGGCGACTGGGACAAGATCTGCCGAGGCCTCGCCGCCGAGGGCCTGCACATCAACGCGCCTGTGGGCACGATGGAGCGCGGCGGCGTCCAAATGCGGTGGGTGTACGATCCCGGCTCGCAAACGCTGACCGTGCAGTGCCTGAAGAAGCCGTGGATCTTCCCCGCCGATGCCGTGCAATCGAAGTTACGCGAGACCTTCGACCGCCTGATGAGATCCTGACCATGAACTGGCTCCTCAACCTGTTCCGTTCGCTGGCCCGCTTCTTCACCACGAAGGCTGGCTTCGAGAGCTTCCGCCGCGCCCTGCCCGCAGTCAAGGCAGCCTTGCCATACATCGAACTCGCCGCCGCGATCGTTTCTGGCCGCGAGGCGCCGCCGCCTGCTCTCGCCCGGCAGATCGAGGCGCAGTATCCGCATCTGTTCCCGGCCAGCATCCCCAAGACCGACCAGGAGATTAAGCTGCTCGCTGTCGCCGTAGCGACGGAGCTCATGCGCGTGAACTACCGCCACCTGACGACGAACGAATTGCGAAAGGCCCTCGAGCTCGCATACGCCGACTACAAGGCTCTCAAGGGAGGGGCCCGGTGAGCCGCCGCTGGACCATCACAGTTCAGCTTGCCGGTCTGTTCGCTCAGATCGTGATTCCCACCATGCCCGTCTCATCCGACTGGAAGCCCTTCATGGCGGCCCTGGTAGCCTTTGCACAGGGCGCGCAGGCTCTGCTCGCCCAGCACTTCAACCCAGACGGAACGCCAGCCACCCGACCATATCGCCCTCAAAGGAAACGGCAGTGAAGCGCTGGATTCCCAACCCGTCCATGCCCGCCGGCCGGAAGCCCGTGGAACTCATCACGGACCGCGCCAAGCGCTACCGCGCCAACCGCGCGGCGCCGGAAGTGGAGAAGCGCTGCGTCTACTGCGGCGCTCCGCGCCCGCGCGACATCGACCACGTGGACGGCAACGAGGCCAACAACACCCCCGAAAACCTCGTCTACGCCTGCCGCCCCTGCAACGCGAAGAAAGGCGCCGCATTCGCGCGGTCCGGCCGCGGTGTCCGCACCCGCCAGTTCAACCCCGCCGGCAAAGGCGCCACAAGCCTCGGACAGTGGGTGCAGGCCGTGCTGGCATTGCGAGGCGAGGACTCGAGCATGAGCCTGCCCGCCGCCGTGCGCCTGGTGCAGGAGACTCCGCCAGCGCGCCGCAGCGCCTTCGCCGCCGAGATCTGGCGCCGCCGCCGCGAAAGAGGAACCGACAAAAAAGTCCCCTTCTGAGGTGAGTCATGGATCTGGTCGACAAAATCGCTGAAGCCATCGCCCGCATGGAGGGCTTCTACAAGCCCGGAAGCCTCGCTCAGCGCAACAACAACCCCGGCAATCTCCGCTCGTGGGGATCCCGGCCGGTCAGCGGAGGGTATGCAGTGTTCGAGACCCCCGAGGCGGGTTGGGCCGCGCTGAAGCAGCAGATCCGCCGCAACATCGATCGCGGCCTGAACCTGCTGGAATTCTTTGGTGGCAAGCCCGGCATTTATGCGGGCTACTCTCCTGCCGCTGACCGGAACGACCCCGTCAATTACGCCCGCTTCGTCGCCCGCCAGGCCGGCATCGACGTCACTACCCCGCTGAAAGATCTCCTCGGCGGAGGATCGCAGCGCCCTTAGTCAGCCCGTGGCCGACGCTCCCCGGCCCCGGGCAGTTCGCCGGGAGCGAGGTCGCGCTACCCTTGCTCCTGGGTGGCGCGGGCCTGCTGGCTGTCTGGCTGCTCACGGACTGAATTTGACTGCCCGTAATCCCAACGCCACCGAACCGAATAGCGTTGCGACCGCTCGCCCTCCTTCAATCCCGGTAGACGTCTTTCCGGTGACCTATCCGAGCCACCTCGATTCTGCTTTCTTTGACCTCGAACGTCAGCCTGTAGTCGCCCTTGCGCACCCTGAAACGCTTGCCGGCGCCCTGGAGTTTCTCCGCTCCGGCGACGTTCGGCCCCCCGTGCAGTGCAGCGATCATTTTTCAGCGCCCACTCCCGGATCTCCGCGGGCAGCCTCGGCAGGTTCTTCTCAGCCCTTCTTGAGAGGACGACCGTCCAGGCCATACCCGTACTCCTTCAGCACCTTCTCCGCTGGCACCCACGGTTCGTCCTTCACCTTCTCGAAGTACAGCCACTCGGCTTCGTCTTCCGTCAACGCCTCTGGATTCTCGCGGGCTTTCCGCCGCAGTTCGGCTTCGTAACGGCCCTTCTGCGATTCAGGCCGCCGCCAGACCGCCAGCACGGCCCGCTCAGCTTCGCCGCGCGTCTTCGCCGTCGCGCGCACCTCGGGCGCCTCGGCCACAAACGCGAGGAAAGTGCCGTCCGGCAGGTCCACGCTCACCGTCTGGAAGCGCTCCCCCGTCGCCGGATCCACCCAAGGCTTGACCGGATAATCCGGCAGGAAGTGCGGGAAAGGCTGCTCTTTCGCGGCCGCCGCCGGATTCCGCTTCTTCATTGACCTGGCCATTTGCGCCCTCCGTTCCCAGTCTAGCCCGCACTTTTCAGCCAGGCTAGAGCTCCGGAGCACGGCGCCTCGCGCCCGCACGGGCATTCCCAACAGTCCCGCGCAAACAGGTGCAGGCACAGCGGCACCCCGAGCGGCGCCACCACCACCCCGCAGGCCTCGCCCGCCGCCAGCCGCGCCCGCTTCACCCAGCCTTGCGCTTTCTTCCGGAAGGGCGCAGCCGCGAGTGAATCAGATCCAGTTGCGCCTTCACCGCCGCCGCCGCCGCTTCGTCGCCGCTGGCCAGAATCTCCGTGAGCTTCTGATGCCACTCCGTAGCAGCCGACGGCGCTGGAGACGGAGGGGCTGGAGACGGCGGCGAGGGCATCTGAGTCATTCCCTGCTGTTGCAGCCAGAGTTCGAGAGCTTGCTCCACTGCAAGCTGTATACTCTTCAACCTTCTTTTTGCGACCGCAATCCTTAACTTCTCGTGAAAATCAGGCGAAAACCGCAAAGTCGTCTGGATTTTTTGCTCGTCCACGATTTTTTCTCCTCTGGCCGCTTGACAGCAAGCTGTCATGGCCGCATAATCAACTCAGCGCAGGTTGACATGGCATTGATACCAAGCCTACGACGAAATCCCGTCCCAGTCAGGCTTCGAGGCGAGTACTGGGGCGCTCAATCTCTTATCGCCCGCGTCCTCGGCGTCTCCAAGCAAGCCGTGAACAACGTCTGGAGAGGCGCCATTATCTCGGCCCGCATCCGCGCCGAAATCGAGAAATTCCTGGCCGATCCAGACGCCTACCGGCGCAAGCACGGCCGCCGCAAGCGCGCAGCCAGGAGGGCCGCATGACCCGCGCCGCCCTGCGGTTCGAGCTCGCCGGCGAAGACGAATCTCTCAGCTTGCGGGGTGCGAAGCCGAGCCCCGCGGAGCCGCGGTCATCCATCCCTGCCGCCGCGGCTGAGGCGGAGCCCGCTCCTACTCCTCCGGCGGGCTCCGCCACGATGCAACCAGGCCCCGGCGTGGCTGACTACGAGCGGTTTCTGTACGGTCAGGGCATGGCCACACGGCCCACGGTGACTGTAGCGGCCGATACACGCGCCTCCAGTCTGACGTTTCACCTTCTGGAGGGACCGCTGTCCTCGGCCGTTCAACAGGTCTGGGATGCCCTGGCAGACGGGCCGAAGACGTTTATGCAGTTGCTCTGGGCAGTTAGGCCGGAACAAAAAGCTCTGGTCCCTGATGCCATCAATGTTCTGCTTGAACGTTCGTTTCTCGATTCGCGGATTGGAAGCCTGGAGGAACCGTTCACCTTCTACTCCCGCAAGGAGCCTGCATCATGATCCTCATCGGCACGGCCTCCATCATCGGCGAAGACGGCGAGCCCACCGGCCGCCACCGCGTGGTGCTGTGGGTGAGCAGCCGGCCCGGCGAGGCCTCTCGCCTCTGCGACTGCCCCGAAGGCCACGCCACGCAGGAAGAGGCGCTGCACTGCGCCCAGGTACAGCAAACCCTAAAGCGGATCGTCAAGACTCTGCGCGATTCCCGGAGCGCGCTGAACAACTGAGCCATGGTCATCATCGACACGCACGCGTGCACTTTCTCCTGTGGCGACAGGGCGTTCTACCGAGTCGCCTACTTGAGCAGTGATCCAGCCAGAGTGCTCAGGCTGTGCGGCCACGTCCACGAGAGCCGCCTAAGCGCGATGCAGTGCGACGAGGCGCGCGAGAAGGCCTCGCGCTTGTGGACCGAGGAGGATTTCGAACGCGAATGGCTGACCTTGTGAAACTGCTCGAAGATCTGAAGCGCTGCAATCATGAGGCCTTCATGGCCGTAGCCAATCTCGAGGCTTGCGGCCCGGCTCTTGACCGCGGCGCCCTGCTCGGCCTGAAGGACTGGCTGAGCGAGATGAGGCTGCTGATCGCCGAGGCCCTCGGCGAAGCGGAAAGGAAAAAGGGATGAGCGTATGGGGAATGGTCTTTGCTCTCGGCGTGGCCGCCGGCCTCAACCTGGTCAGCGCCCTGATCGAGGCGCGCGAGAAGAATCACCGGGCTGTGGCGCTGCACCTGGCAGCGCTCTCGCTCTGCGCGGCGTGCTCGGGAGTGCTGGCGGGAGCGTTCGGGAGGTGAGCATGGAGCCGGTGGTCGAAATCCGCGAGTTCCTCGGCCGGAAATTCCTCTATGTGGAGGGAGAAGAGCGCGACATCCACAAACGCTGGTGGTTCGACCTCGAATCGCTGCGGATGATGTTCTGGCACCAGAGGCCGTCCGGCGAGCGCAGAATCAGGCTCATGGGCGCGTGGAGCAGCCCACAGGCGGAACTCGAGGACTACTGCTTCGACGGCCCTCTGAGTGACGCTGTGATCGAGTTTCTGGAGAGGAACTGCCTGCCATGAACACTCCCGCCCCCAATCCGCCATGCCCTGAGTGCCTGCGGCTGTGGGATCTCTGCTGGAGGTTGATGTTCCGCGAATCCGAAGCGCAGGCCGAAGCCCGAGCATGGAGGCGTCTCGCTTACGCTTTCGCCGCGCTGAGCGTGGCCGCGGTCGTTGTCTTGGTTTGGAGCAGATACCGATGATGAACCATCAAGAGAAAATCCATCGCGGCGTCGTGCGCAGCCTAACTGTCATCGCACTATGCAGCGAAGCGCTCAACGGACTTGCGGCACTGTCAGCCCTGCATTTGCAGGTTCCCTCGGTTGAGGATGTCAACGGCCATAACATCTACGACCGCAAAGCACGTCCCCACCAGTTGACGATGTACGCCGCCGATGTCCTGCGCGGAGCGGTCGAAAGCCTGTCTCCTCTACTCGTGGAATTACTAGCCGAAACCTGCAAGCTCCCATGGACTCAAGAGGCTACCCCTTCATCTGGCGCGTGCGAACCCGGCTCCCGGAGCGGTTCGGCCAGCGCTGCCGAGTTCTGATTCGAGGCGCGATGAACTCGGCCCTGGTGGAGTTCGCCGACGGCTTCGCCGTCATCACATCGCGCAATTACCTGAGGCGTTTCAACGATGGCGTTACCCCCGAGTGTGCGAAAAGCCGCCGAGCGCGGCTGGTCCCTGATTCCGGTGCGGGAGGACAAGCGGCCCGCCCTGAAGAGCTGGTCAGAGTTCCAGAAGCACCCGGCCACGCTCGAGCAGCTCGAGCAGTGGGCCAGGATGCCGCAAGTGACGGCCTGGGCCGTGGTGACGGGCCAGGTGAGCCGGCTGGTCATCCTGGACTTTGACGGCGAGCAGGGACTCGCCACCCTGAAACGCCTCAACCTGGCGCCCCACCTACGGACCGGCTCCGGCGGCGCTCATGTGTACTTCCAGCATCCCGGCTGGCGCGTCCCCACCCTCAACAGCAAGACCTCGAAGAAGCTCCGCGCGGAATGGCCAGGCCTCGACATCCGCGCCGATGGCGGATACGCCGTCTTCTGGGGCCGCAACAAGTCCGGCGCCTACCGCTGGCAGCGCAAGGCCGAGCTCGAGCCGCTGGACAAGCTCCCATCCGCCCTCCGGCAACTCCTATCGCTCTGGAACCCGCCAGCAGCACCGAAAGCCGCGGCGACGCCCGAGGCCTCCACCGGCGAACTATCCGTCCGGCTCCTGGACATGGCGCTCGCGCGGGCCCGCAGCGACGGCCGCAACAACGCCGGCTTCTGGTATGCCTGCCAGTTGCGAGACAACGGCGTGCCCGAGCAGCTCGCCCGCGGCCTGATGGAACGCTACGCCGCGTCCGTGCCGAGCACCAACACCAAAGGCCAGGCCGAGCGGTACACGGTGCAGGAAGCCCTGGCCAGCCTCGCCGAGGCCTATGCCGCCCCGGCGCGGGCGCCGCTCAAGCCCCCCAGGCCGCGGCGGCGCCTGGCGCCGGCAACGCCGCCGCAGAAACAGGCCGAGGCGCCCGCGGCTGAAGACGCGGAACCGCCGTATCTGCGCGCCGCCGGCAACTACCGCCTGCGGGAGGACGGCCTCTACTACGTCCGCAACGGCCGCGATGGCGGCCGGGCTTTCGTCCAACTCACCAATTTCCCCGCCGTCATCACCGCCGACATCGAGCGGGATGACGGCGCCACCCGCAGCCGCGCCTTCAAGATCTACGCCAAGGTGCAGGGGCAGCCGAAGGAAATCGTGATCGGCACGAAGGAGTTTCCCGCGATGGACTGGACTCTCGAGTACCTCGGTTCCAACGCCATCGTCTATCCCAATCTCAAAGACCACACGAGAACCGCCATGCAGGAACTTAGCCGCGAAAAGTCGTTCCAGTACGTTTACCAGCACACCGGATGGACCGTGCTCGGAGACGTGCACGTGTATCTGCACGCCGGCGGCGCCATCGGCGCCCGCGGCTCCGTGCCGGGGCTCATGATCGACCTGGACCCGCAGCTCGCGCGGTTCCGCCTGCCCGAGCCGCCATCAGGAGACAGTCTCCGCCATGCGGTCCGTGCGAGCCTCTGGATGCTGGACGTGATGCCCGACCGCATCACCTTCCCGCTGTTCGCCGCCATCTGGCGCGTGCCTCTCGGCCCCGTGGACGTGGCCCTGCACATCGCAGGACGCAGCGGGACGGGCAAGAGCGAACTCGCGGCCCTGGCGCAGCAGCACTTCGGCGCGGAGTTCACGCGCAAGAACCTGCCGGGCTCTTGGGACTCAACCATGAACAGCCTCCAGGCCCTAGCCTTCTATGCCAAGGACGCGCTGCTCGTCGTGGATGACTTCGTGCCGCGCGGATCGACGAGCGACATCCAACGCCTGCACCGCGATGCCGACCGGCTGATTCGTAGTCAGGGCAACCAGCAGGGACGAGGCCGCATGAACGCCGATGGCAGCCTGCGCACGCCCATGTGGCCGCGCGGCCTCATCGTATCGACCGGAGAGGACATCCCACGAGGCGCATCCTGCCGCGCTCGCATGATCGTGCTCGAGGCCGACCCTACCGATATGCACTGGGAACTGCTGACACGTTGCCAGGCTGACGCGCAGGCAGGCCTTTACGCCGCGGCCATGGCCGGTTTCCTGGCCTGGACGGCGCCACAGATGCCGGAGATGCCGCAGCGCCTCATGGACGCGCTGATCCGCTTCCGCGAAACGTGGGCCAAGATTCAGGCTCACGCGCGTACGCCAGACAACTTGGCAAACCTGCACTTCGGCTTCTCCCAATGGTTGCGCTTCGCGCTTGAGATCCAGGCCGTAACCCCAGAAGAGGCCTCGATCCTCGAGAAACGCGCTGCTGCCGCGCTCGCAGAGATTGCAGAGGCGCAGATCACGATTCAGGAACACGTGGACCCGGTGAGACAATTCCTCGACCTCGTGGTAGCCGCTTTGACGTCAGGCCGAGCGCACCTGTGTTCCATGCGCGGAGATTGCCCTGAGACAATGCCCGCGAGATGGGGCTGGATACAAGTAGGGGCGGACTGGAAGCCGCAGGGAGCAAAGATCGGATGGGTTGATGAGGAGTTCGTGTACCTTCAATGGAAGGCTGCCTACGCCGCAGCCCAGCAGGTTGGCAGGGACATTGGAGAGCAGATCGCAGTCACCGTGAATACGCTCGGGAAGCGCTTGAAGCAGGCCGGCCTGCTTGCCGCTGTCGATCAAGCGCGGGAGGTCAACTACGTGCGCAAGTGGATCGAGGGAGCCAGCCAGAACGTCTGGCAAATTTCTCCGGAGGGGGTCTATGCGCAGAAATAACCTGACAAACCTGACAAATCGCCGCCGTTTTATACATCCGATGAATAATCGGAAGGCAAAGAAAAGGCGATGCTCTGACAAACCTGACAAATTGGCGACATATCAGTAGAGTCTAAGTTGTTGATTCTACGTTCGACTTGTCAGGTTGTCAGGTTTGTCAGGTTATACACATACCCCCCCTTGCGCGCAAAAAAAAGTGAATAAACTTTTGTCAGGTTGCCCTCCAAAACCTGACAAAAAACCTGACAAAAAATGCGGAGGAACCTGACAAAAACGGCCCTGAGGCCCCCAGGAGAGACACCATGACGACACTTTCGAACTGGAGCCAGCAACCAAGCCAGCACATGACTCTGGCAGAGGCAGCCAAGTATCTCAGGATCAGCGAAGCGCAACTGCTGCGCCTCATCAACGGCAAGATGCCTGGACCAATCCCTCGCCACGCCCGAGCCGGCCGCCGGATCATCTTCAAGCGCGCCTGGCTCGATCAGTGGCTTGATGAATCCGCATCCTGGAAGGCTGCTCAATCCGGCCTGTGAGCGTGATAGCCTCGGGTGCATGCTTCGCACCCCAGGGCAGCCAGGAAAGGAACTCCTGAATGCCCAAACGCTCGCAGAAAGGCAGCCTCACGCAGAGGCTCATCAACGGCAGGACAGTCTGGTACGCACAGTGGTGGGAACACGGCAGCCACCGCTCGAAGATCCTCGGAGCAGTCACAGATCTGACAGAGGAACAGGCGCAGCAAGCACTGGCCGCGATCGTTTCCACCCTGAAAACTGGCTCAGTCACGCTCGAGTCGCGGTTCACAACCGTGGCCGAATACGTCGAGCGCGTCTACTTCCGGACGATGACCGCATCCTGGAAGCACTCCACTGCGGTCACGACAAAGAACCGCATCCGCAAGACCGTCGTGGCGCAGTTCGGCCGGCGCATCCTCAGCACGATCACACGGCAGGAGTTGCAGGAGTGGCTGCTGACGTACGCCAGAACTCGCAGCGCGGCAATGGTCAAGCACGTCCGCTTCGACCTGCGCAGCATCTTCGCAATGGCGCAGAGCGACGGACTCATCTCACACAACCCGGCCGCCACGCTCGTAGTGCCACGCGATGCGCGCCCCGCTCAGCCCAAGCCATCGCTGTCAGAGGCTCAGGTAATGAGCCTGTTGTCCTGCTTGCCGCTGAGAGAACACCTGGCCGCACGCCTGGCAATCTTCGAGGGTTTGCGCCCCGGCGAAATCTTCGCTCTCAAGTGGGAAGACATCAGCGGGGCCTCCGTAAGGATCTCGCGCCGCATCTATCACGGCAAGATCGACACGCCGAAGAACTCCCGTCCTCGGCTCGCCGCTCTCAGTCAGGGCACCCTCGAACTCCTGACTGCCTGGCATTCGGACGTCGGCGGCTGGACCGAGTGGATCTTCTCAAGCGAGAGAGGCACGCCGCTCCGGCAGGAAAACTACTGGGCCCGCTACATGGCGCCGCAGTTGCGTTCGGCAGGTCTCGAGTGGGCTACCTGGCAGGCGCTCAGGCGCACGAATGCCACGCTGATGCGCAAGTACGGGGCCGATCCAAAGGTGGGCGCCGACCAGAGGGGACACGGCATCGGGGTCAGTATAGATGTTTACACTGCCAGCGATCTCGAGCAGAAACGCGCCGCGGTGCAGATGCTCGACGATGCGCTGAAAGCAAAGGAGCGTACGCGCGAACGGTCGGTCGGCTGAGGCGGCTGTTGGAGTATACAGAGTATGGTCCGGCGACCGTAAGTGATTGATTTAATGGAGCGGGAGACGGGACTCGAACCCGCGACGTTCAGCTTGGGAAGCTGACATTCTACCACTGAATTACTCCCGCTCTCGGGCTGCAGTGGCTATCCATATTCTACACAAAGCGTCCCCTCTGGGAAGACCCGATCCGCTGCGGCGGACCGTCCATCCCGCGCCGGCGCAGGGCCTCGGGAGTGAACAAAAGGGAAAGACCCGGCAGCCAGGCTCAACTTCGTCCTCCACGTTCGGCCGCCGCCCGGCGTCTTACCATTCGAGAGGCAGGAAAACTGCGCCCATGCCCGAGTACGCCCTCAAGTACGCCGACGCCCGCGGCGAGATCCGCCAGGAGATCGTCGAAGGCGCAAGCGAACAGGAGATCCGCGACCGCATGGCGCAGCAGGGCTTTCTGGTCTATTCCGTCCGTCCCCGCGCCGCCCTCGGACTCGCCCCGAAGAGCGGCCGCCGCCGCAAGCTCGACCTCGAAAAGTTCCTCATCTTCAACCAGCAGTTCATCACCCTGTTCCGCGCCGGCCTGCCCATCCTGAAATGCCTCGACCTGCTCGGGGACCGGCTCACCGACGCGAAACTCAGCCCTGTCATCCGCGAGATCCGCGACGACGTCAAAAAGGGCTCGCTGCTCAGCGAAGCCTTCCAGCGGCAGCAGATCTTCCCCGCCATCTACGTCACTTCGATCATGGCCGGCGAGCGCAGCGGCGCCCTCGGCGAAGTGCTGGAGCGCTATCTCGCCTACCAGCGCCTCGTGCTGGCCGTGCGCAAGAAGATCCTGCTCTCGCTCATCTACCCCAGCGTGCTCGTCGTGCTGGTGATCGGGCTCATCGTCTTCCTCGTCACGTTCGTCGTGCCCCGCTTCGCCGAGCTTTACTCGACGACCAACGCCGCCCTGCCCGCTCCCACGCGCATTCTCATCTCCGTCGGCCTCGCCGCCGAGCAGTTCATCGTCGGCGCCGCCATCGCGCTCGCGCTGCTGATTCTCGGCGGCCGCTACTATCTGCGCACGGACGCCGGCCGCGCCATGGCGGACCGCATCAAGGCCCGCACGCCCGTGCTTGGCGAAATCTGGCTCAAGTACCAGGTCGCGCAGCTCGCCCGGCTCCTCGCCACGCTGCTGTCCGGCGGCATCCCGCTCGTGCAGGGCATGGAGACCGCGTCGCAGTCGGTCAACAGCCCGCTTCTGCAGAGCGCGCTCGCCGACGCCCAGAAACGCGTCCGGGAAGGCCAGTCGCTGTCCGGCGCGCTCGCCTCCACGGGGCTCTTCCCCGGCCTGGCCATCGACATGATCGAAGTCGGCGAAAGCACCGGCGCGCTGCCCCAGATGCTCAACAGCGTCGCCGAGTTCTACGAAGACGACGTCAACACCCGCATGCAGGCGGCCCTTTCCCTCATCGAGCCGTCCATCATGATCTTCATGGGCCTCTTCGTCGCCTTCGTCCTCGTCTCGCTGTATCTGCCCATCTTCTCCCTGGCAGACGCCATGAAATAGGAGACCCGCCATGGCAACCAACGGCGTCAAGCCCATGAGCCCGGAACAGGAGATCGAACAGGCCCGCCGCCTCGCCGAGCGCTACCGCTGCGAGTTCGTCGACCTCAAGGCCGCCAAGATCGACAGCGAGCTGTTCAAGTCGATCCCCGTCGACCTCATGTTCCGCTACAACTTCGTCCCTCTGGCCGCCTCCAACGGCGTGCTGGAAATCGCCCTCGCCGACCCCCGCCACCTCAACCTCATCGACGAGCTCTCCATCCTGCTCCGCAAGAAGCTCCGCGTCAAGGTCGCCGCCCTCGGCCAGATCGCCGATCTGCTGAAGAAAACCGAACAGTCCCAGCGGGTCCTGGAAGAGATCACCGAAGGCTTCGCCCTCGACGTCGTCGGCGACGAGGAAAGCGCCGACGAGACGCTCTCCATCGAAAAGCTCACCGCCCAGGACGCCGACATCGCGCCCGTCATCAAGCTCGTCGACACCACCATCTACAACGCGCTCGAGCGCCGCGCCTCCGACATCCACATCGAAACCCGCGACAACGAAGTCGCCATCAAGTACCGCATCGACGGCGTCCTCCACTACGCCATGCCGCCGATCGCCAAGGACTGGCACTCGATGATCATCTCGCGCATCAAGGTGATGAGCGAGCTCGACATCGCCGAGCGCCGCATCCCCCAGGACGGGCGCTTCCGCGTCCGCTACAAGAACCGCCTCATCGACTTCCGCGTCTCCATCATGCCCACCATCCACGGCGAAGACGCCGTCCTCCGCGTCCTCGACAAGGAGTCGATGAGCGAGAAGTTCTCCCGGCTTACGCTCGAAGTCGTCGGCTTCAGCGACCGCGACCTCGTCCGCTTCCGCCGCTACATCAAGGAGCCCTACGGCATGGTCCTCGTCACCGGTCCCACCGGCTCCGGCAAGACCACCACCCTGTACGCCGCCCTCAGCGAGATCAAGAACGACGAGGACAAGATCATCACCATCGAGGACCCCGTCGAATACCAGATCAAGGGCATCACGCAGATCCCGGTGAACGAAAAGAAGGGCCTGACCTTCGCCCGCGGCCTGCGCTCCATCCTCCGCCACGACCCCGACAAGGTCATGGTCGGCGAGATCCGCGACCAGGAAACCGCTCAGATCGCCATCAACGCCGCGCTCACCGGACACCTCGTCTTCACCACCGTCCACGCCAACAACGTTCTGGACGTCATCGGGCGCTTCCTCAACATGGGCGTCGAGCCCTACAACTTCGTCTCCGCCCTCAACTGCATCCTCGCCCAGCGCCTCGTGCGCGTCATCTGCGAGCACTGCAAGCACGAGGTCCGCTATGACGACTCCTTCCTCGTCGAAAGCGGGCTCAACCCCGAAGAGTGGCGCCACGTCCCCATGTGGGAGGGCGCGGGCTGCTTCGAGTGCGGCGGCACCGGCTTCCGCGGACGCACCGCCATTCATGAACTGCTCGACCTGAGCGAACGCATCCGCGAGCTCATCCTCGCCAAGCGCCCCGCCACCGAAATCAAGCGCGCCGCCCGCGAAGAGGGCATGACCTTCCTGCGCGAATCGGCGCTTGAAAAAGTCCGCCAGGGCGTCACCACGCTGCGCGAGATCAACAAGGTGACCTTCATCGAGGGCTGAATGCACTGGCTTCACCGGCTCAAATCGCTCGTCGCCGATCCGCCCCCGGAGGCTGTCTTCGAGGTCTCCGCCCGCGGCATCGCCTGGTCGCCCACGCGCCACCCGCAGCTGCAGTGGACGCCCATCCCGGAAGGCGCGCTCCAGGTCTCCCCCCTCGAAAACAACATGCGCGACCCGGAGGCTTTCGCCGCCGCCGTCCGCGCCGCCGCCGGCAATGGCGAAGCCCGCTCCCGCCGCCGCCGCGCCGCCCTCATCCTGCCCGACTTCTGCGCCCGCGTCACCGTTCTCGACTTCGACTCCTTCCCCGCCGAGCCCGAAGAACAGATCCAGCTCGTCCGCTTCCGCGTACGCCGCGTCGTCCCCTTTGACATCGAAAACGCCGTCGTCGCCTGCTACCCGCAGCCCCGCCACGACGGCTCCCGCCGCATCGACGTCGTCACCGCCGTCGTCAACATGGACGTCGCTTCCCACTACGAAGCCCCCTTCCGCGCCGCCGGACTCCACTGCGGCTTCGTCACCCTTTCCGCCCTCGCCGCGCTCTCTCTGCCGCCCGCCGAAGAGCCCTTCCACGCAAGCCCCCGCGTCGTCGCCAAGCTCAGCGGCGGCACGCTCGCCGTCAGCCTCCTCGAAGACGCCCGTCTCCGCCTGTTCCGCTGCGTCCAGCTCGGCGAAGACAGCTTCGATGAGGCCACCGCCGTGCTCGCCACGACGCTCGCCTACGCCGAAGACGAGCTCGGCCAGCGCGCCGCCGCACTCCAGGTCTGCGGCCTCGCCCGCGACCAGCTCGGCTGGATCCCCCGCTGGCGCGGCGAGTTCGGCATCCCCGTCTGCGGCGTCCGCGGCCGCCTCGGCGAACCCTCGCCCTTCAACGCCGGCCTGCTCGGCTATCTCGAATCGCTGGAGTCCGCATGAACACGCCCCGCGTCCATCTCCCTCTCAACCTCGCCAGCGAGCCCTTCCGCCGCGACCGCCCCATTCTCGTCGCCTCCGCCGCCACCGCCGCGCTCATGCTCGCCGTCCTCATTCTTCAGATCATGGTCATCGTCCAGCAGCGCGAACTCGCCGCCGACAGCCGCGCCCAGACGGCCTCAGTCGACGCCCGGCTCCGCGCCGCCTCCTCCGAACAGGCGCGGCTCGAGGCCCTCCTCCGCCAGCCGGAAAACGCCGCCGTTCTCGACCGCAGCGCCCTGTTCAACTCCCTCATCCTCCGCAAGAGCATCTCCTGGACCCGGCTCTTCTCCGATCTCGAAAAAGTCATGCCCGGCAATGTCCGGCTCATCAACGTCCGCCCTTATCTCACCGCCGGCAACGAAGTCCAGCTCGACATGGTCGTCGGCGCGCAATCTCCGGAGCCTGTCATCGACCTGCTCCGGCGGCTCGAGCGCTCGCCCACGTTCGGCGCCACCTCTCTTCTCAGCTCTTCTCCGCCCACACAGAACGAGCCGCTGTACCGTTACCGCGTGAGCGTCAGCTATGCCCAGAATCTCTGACACCGCCTGGAAAACCTGGATCCGCGATCCGCGCCACGCCGTGCGCTTCGTGCTGGGCGTCCTTCTCGCCGCCAATCTCGCCGCCGCCTGGTTCTCCTTCCACACCCCCGGCGGCTCGGTCGAGGATCTCGAGCGCGAACTCGCCGACAAGCGCCGCCAGCTGACGCTGCGCCTCCAGGCTGTTGAGCGGCTCAAGCAGCAGGCCGCCCGCGCCGCCGCTGCGCGCGAAGCCGGCGACGCTTTTCTTGCCGAATACTTCCTGCCCCGCCAGCACGCCTACTCCCTGCTCGAAATCGAACTCGCCAACGCCGCCCGCCGCTCCGGCGTCCGCCCCCGCGAGCGCAACATCTCCTTCGAGCCCATCGAGGGCAGCGGCACCCTCGGCATGCTCGTCATCAACGCCAACTTCGAAGGCACCTACGCCGACCTCATCGAACTCCTCTCCGCCATCGACCGCTCCCGCTACCTGCTCATCCTCGAGCAGCTCCAGGCCTCGCCCCAGCAGACCGGCGGAACCCTCGCCATGACGCTCAAGCTCAACGCCTTCATCCGCATGGAAGGGCCGCAGGAGACCGAAGAGCCCGAGCTGCTCACTTCCGCGCAATCCCCGGCGCCGCAGCCCGCCGCCGCGCCCCCGGCCATCCAGCCGGCCCCGCAGCCCGCGGCCCTGCCCGCCGCCGTCCCGGCCGTCAGGCCACAGCCGCCGGCCCCCGCCGTGAGCGAGCCCCGCTCCGGCCCCATGCCCCAGCCGCCCGCGTCCCGCTTCTTCAACCGCCGCCGCCCGCCCGCCGGAGAGGAGGAGCAATGACGAACCGCCGCTTCCAGCTCCAGCTCGGCGCCGAGCCCAGGAAGGTCGCCATCCTCATCGCGCTTCTGGCCGCCGCCGCGTACTTCTTCTACCAGAACCTCTCCGAAGGCCAGCCCGCGGCCGGCCCCTCGCGCCCGCGCTCCGCCGCGGTTTCCGGCCCCGCCGCCGCGCCGTCGCCCGCCGCCGGCGCGCCGTCGCGATCTGCCGCCGCCGTCCGCCGCGAATTCCGGCCCTCGCTCCTCCCCCGCAAGGACGAGGACCGCTCCCGCATCGACCCCACTCTCCGCCTCGACCTTCTGGCGAAACTCGAAACTGTGAAATTCGATTCCGCCGGCCGCAATCTCTTCGAATTCGGCCCCGTCGAGGCCCCGAAACCGAAATTGCCGGAGCCGAAAATCGAAATCAGAAACGAGCCGAAATTCATCGGCCCCGAACTGCCTCCTCCTCCGCCCGCCCCGCCTGTCAAGCAGCCGCCTCCGCCCATCCCGCTGAAGTTCTACGGCCTCGCCCTCCCTTTGCGCGGCGACGATAAACGCGTATTCTGTCTGCAGGGGGACGACATTCTCACTCCCTCGGAAGGCGACCTCGTGCAGAACCGCTACCGCATCGTCCGCATCACGCCAACGGCGGTTCTCGTCGAAGACATCGAGCACAAGCACCAGCAGCAGATCCCCATCGATCAGCCGCCGCCCGGAGGATGACCCCATGAGATACCAGGCCCGCAGCAACCAGCGCGGCTTCGCCCTGCTGCTCGTCTTCGCCCTCGCCGCCGCCGCGCTCGTGATGCTGTATCTCGAAATGCCGCGCGTCGCCTTCGAGCACCAGCGCGACAAGGAGGCGCTCCTGATCGAGCGCGGCGAGGAATACGTCCGCGCCATCCAGCTCTACGTCCAGAAATTCCAGAAATATCCCCAGCGGATCGAAGACCTCGAATCCACGAATAATGTCCGATTTTTGCGCAAACGCTTCCGCGATCCCATGACCGGGGAAGACGAATGGCGCCTGATCCATGTCGACGCCGCCGGCCAGTACGTCGACTCGCTCGTCCACAAGCGGCAGGATCAGAAAAAAGAGAGTTCCACCCACGTCCTCCAGTCCAGCGTCCAGGGCATCGGCGTCTCCGCCCAGGTCATCGCGCCGGAGGGCGAATCCCAGTCCTCCAATCCCGCCCTGCGCCGCACCGCCAGCGACCGCATCATCCCCGGGCTCGCTCCCGGCCATTCGCCGTCCCAGCCCGCCGGCGAAGGCGGCGAAGCCCAGCCCCAGGATCCGTTCGTCCCTCCCCAGTCGCTGCCCCCGGCTCAGCCCGGCGCCGAGACTCCCATCGCGGGCGAACCCGGCAGCCCCGGCGCCGCTCCCATGCAGCCCGGCGGCTTCCGGATGCCCGGCAATGTCCCGGCACCCGGTCCAGGCCAGCAGCCCTCGGCGGGCGCGCCCCCGGCCATCGGTTACGGCGGCGGCATCGGCTCGCCGTCGGCCGCTCCTCCCCCCGTCCCCGGCACGGCGCCTCCGCAGACCTTCCAGCCCGGCATTTCCGGCGCTATGACTCCGGGCGGTCCCGCCCCGGGCATGATGTCTCCCCAGCCCGGACAGCCCGGCTTCCCCGGCGCTGCGCCCGGCATGGGCCAGCCCTCCATCCAGCGGCCGGGCGCTCCCAACGAGGCCCTTCAGGCCATCCAGCGCATCCTGACGCGCCAGCCCGCCGTCGGCCCCCAGCAGCAGGCCGGCATGATGCTCGGCGGCGGCATCGCCGGCGTCGCCTCGAAGGCCGACATGGACGGCATCCGCACCTACAACGACCGGACCAACTACAAGGAGTGGGAGTTCCTCTTCGACTTTCGCAAGGCCCTCCAGGCGGCCGGCATCGGCGCCGGACAGCCCGGACAGCCCGGCGCGCCCGGCCAGGGCGCCAACCCCAGCCCCTTCGAGCGGCCCTCAGGCTCCTCCGGCTTCGGCGGCAGCGGTTTCGGCGGCGCCGGCGCCCAGGGCAGCCGCGGCAGCTTCGGCGGTTTCGGCGGCTTCGGCGGCAATCAGCCCCAGCCCGCTCCTCCGGTCCGCCCGTAGCCTACTTCCTCTTCCGCGGCAGCAGCCGCTTTTCGATCCGCTCCAGCACCCGCTCCCGCTCGCCCGCCTCCCACGCTTTCTCCATCTCCTCCTCCGCCATCCCGCCCAGCTTCCCCAGCAGCCAGTATGCCGGCAGCGCATGCGGCAGATGCTGCCACCGCGCCATCTCCAGCAGCGCCGGCAGCGCCCGCTCCCGGATCTGCGCCGCCGCGCTCTCGTCCCCGCGCTCGACATACATCGAAAGCGTCTGCGCCGCCTCCAGCCGGTCGCTCAGCACCACCGAATTCAGCATCTCCACCAGCCACGTCGGCTGCACGCGCAGCTCCCGGTCGCCGCCCGTCAGCCCCAGATACGCAATTCCCTTCAGCGCCCGCGCCGCATTGCGCCGCACCGCCGGCTCGGGATCCCGCAGCGCCGCCTGCAGCGCCGCAGCCGCTGCCTTCTTGTCCTTCGCGTACCCGGCGACATACGCCGCCACCGCCCGCGTCTCCGGGTCGCCCGCTTCCACCGCCGCCCGCAGCACCAGATCCCCGTGCAGCTCCGCCAGCGCCTCCAGCCTCTGCTGCGCCACCCGGCACGCCACGTTCTGCATCAGCGAGTGCCCCCGCGACAGGTCCTCCTCCAGATCCCCTTCCGCCGTCGCCCGCGCCAGCGCCGCCGCAAAATCCCCGTACGCCTCCATCACCTCCTCCGGCAGCGCGATCGAATCATCCGCGGGCGCCGGGCGCAGCTCGAAATGCGTCCCGCCGCGCTCCTCGATCCCCACATACAGCACCGCCCGCCCCTCTTCGCAGCACCACGCCTCCAGATTCGCCCGCACCACCCCGTCGATCCCCTCGATCCGCTCTTCCGCCTCCCCTTTCGACTTCGGCAGCGGATCTCCCGGCGCCACCCCCAGCACCTTCCGGATCCGCTCCGCCGGCACGCGCCGCGCCCCGTACACCTCCACCACCCCCACCCGCGGCTGTCCCGCCGCCAGCCCTGCCGCCAGCACGCCCGCCATCAGCCATCTCATCTGCGCCGCCTCCTCAAACCCCTTCGCTCCCTCCCTGCCTTCCATTCTCCACCCTCGCGGTGGGTGATTTGATACAGCCGGAAACCCCTTGCCTGGCATTTCAGTTTGCCTTGGGGCATCTGCCCCAATTATCAGCAAAGTTAATATCTTGCCCCGCCTCCAGAACAGCCAGCGGAATCAGGACATACGGAGTCTCCGGCCCGAAACGCCTCTCTGGCATCCGACGTGCTACCCGTCCACCGAGATCCCTATGCCGAAGAATTACGTCACCATCGACGGCAACGAAGCCGCCGCCTACGTTGCCCACAAGACCAACGAAGTCATCGCCATTTATCCCATCACGCCCTCCTCCCCCATGGGCGAGTGGTCCGACCAGTGGTCCAGCGAAGGCAAGCCCAACATCTGGGGCACCATCCCCACGGTCGTCGAAATGCAGAGCGAAGGCGGCGCCGCCGGTGCCGTCCACGGCGCGCTCCAGGCCGGGGCCCTCACCACCACCTTCACCTCCGCCCAGGGCCTCCTCCTGATGATTCCCAACATGTACAAGATTGCGGGCGAGCTCACCTCCACCGTCTTCCACGTCGCCGCCCGCAGCCTCGCCGCTCACGCCCTCTCCATCTTCGGCGATCACCAGGACGTCATGGCCTGCCGCGCCACCGGCTGGGCGATGCTGGCCTCCAATTCCATCCAGGAAGTGATGGACATGGCTCTCATCGCTCAGGCCGCCACGCTGGAAGCCCGCGTCCCCATCCTGCACTTCTTCGACGGCTTCCGCACCTCCCACGAAGTATCCAAGGTCGAGCCCCTGACCGTCGAGCAGATGAAAGCCATGCTGCCCGACGGGCTCATCCGCGCCCACCGGGAGCGCGCCATGAATCCCGACCGCCCGGTCCTGCGCGGCACGGCTCAGAACCCGGACGTTTATTTCCAGGCTCGCGAGGCCGTCAACAAGTACTACCTGGCCGCGCCCGCCATCGTGCAGAAGGCCATGGACCGCTTCGCCGAAATCGTCGGCCGCCGCTACCGCCTCTTCGATTACGTCGGCGCCCCTGACGCCGAGCGCGTCGTCATCCTGATGGGCTCCGCCGCCGAAACCGCCCAGGAAACCGTCGAATACCTGGTCGAGCGCGGCGAGAAAGTCGGCCTGCTGAAGGTCCGCCTCTTCCGGCCTTTCTCGATCGCCCACTTCATCGCCGCCCTGCCCTCCACCGTGCGTTCCATCGCCGTCCTCGACCGCACCAAGGAGCCCGGCAGCGCCGGCGAGCCCCTCTACCAGGACGTCCTCACCGCCCTCATCGAGTCCCAGACCGCCGGCACGCTGCCCTTCGCCTCCATGCCGCGCGTCATCGGCGGCCGCTATGGCCTCTCCTCCAAGGAGTTCACCCCCGCCATGGTCAAGGCGGTGCTCGACGAACTGTCCAAGGCGCAGCCGAAGAACCACTTCACCGTCGGCATCGTCGACGATGTGACAAATTCCTCCCTCGAATACGACCCCAATTTCTCCACGGAGGACGACAAGACCATCCGCTGCCTCTTCTACGGCCTCGGCGCGGACGGCACCGTCGGCGCCAACAAGAACAGCGTCAAGATCATCGGCGAGGAGACCGGCAACTGGGCCCAGGGCTACTTCGTCTACGACTCGAAGAAATCCGGCTCCGTCACCGTCAGCCACCTCCGCTTCGGCCCCAAGCCGATCCGCAGCACGTACCTGATCTCCCGCGCCAACTTCGTCGCCTGCCACCAGTGGTCCTTCCTCGAGCGCTTCGACATGCTCAAGTGGGCCGTCCCCGGCGGCATCTTCCTCCTCAACTCGCCCTACGGCCCTGACGAGGTCTGGGACCACCTGCCCCGCACGGTGCAGAAAGAAATTGTCGACAAGCAGCTCAGGTTCTACGTGATCGACGCCTACTCCGTCGCCCGCGAGACCGGCATGGGCACGCGCATCAACACCATCATGCAGACCTGCTTCTTCGCCATCTCCGGCGTCCTGCCGCGCGAAGAGGCCATCGCCAAAATCAAGGAGACCATCGTCAAAACCTATGGCCGCCGCGGCGAGGCCGTCGTCCAGAAAAACTTCGCCGCCGTCGACAGGACCCTCGAACGCCTCTACGAGGTGAAAGTGCCTGGCGCCATCACCTCCTCGAAGGATCTCCGCCCGCCGGTTCCGGCCAGCGCGCCGGACTTCGTCCGCAACGTCCTCGGCAAGATCATCGAAGGCAACGGCGACTCGCTCCCCGTCTCCGCCTTCCCCGTCGACGGCACCTTCCCCACCGCCACCGCCATGTGGGAGAAGCGCAACATCGCCCTCGAAATCCCCGTCTGGGACGAGAAGCTCTGCATCCAGTGCGGCAAGTGCGTCCTCGTCTGCCCGCACGCCACCATCCGCGCCAAGATCTACGATCCGAAGCACCTCGAGAATGCTCCCCCCACCTTCAAGCACGCTCCCGCGCGCTGGAAGGACTTCAAGGATCTGGCCTACACCCTCCAGGTCGCGCCCGAGGACTGCACCGGCTGCGCCCTCTGCGTCGAAGCCTGCCCCGTCAAGGACAAGGCCCAGCCCAAGCGCCGCGCCATCAACATGGAGCCGCAGGAGCCGCTCCGCAAGTCCGAAGCCGCCAATTGGGACTTCTTCTTCCGCCTGCCCGAGTTCGACCGGAACAAGCTCAACCAGACCCAGGTGAAGGATCTCCAGATCCTCCAGCCTCTGTTCGAGTTCTCCGGCGCCTGCTCCGGCTGCGGCGAGACTCCGTACGTCAAGCTCCTCACCCAGCTCTTCGGCGACCGCGCCCTCATCGCCAACGCCACCGGCTGCTCCTCCATCTACGGCGGCAACCTGCCCACCACTCCCTACACCGTCAACCCCGAAGGCCGCGGCCCCGCCTGGAACAACTCGCTGTTTGAGGACAACGCCGAGTTCGGCTTCGGCATGCGCCTCGCCCTCGACCAGCAGGCGCGCTACGCCTCCGACCTGCTCCGCAGGCTCGCGCCGCAGATCGGCGAGAACCTCGTCTCCGCCCTGCTCGGCGCCGAACAGTCCACCGAGCCGGGCATCTTCGAGCAGCGCGCCCGCGTCGAAGAGCTCAAGAAGAAGATCCACGAGCTGATGCCCAAAGCCAACGGCGACAGCCTCCTCTACCGCGATCTGCTCGCCGTCGCCGACTCGCTCGTCCGCAAGAGCGTCTGGATCGTCGGCGGCGACGGCTGGGCCTACGACATCGGCTACGGCGGCCTCGACCACGTCTTCGCCATGGGCCGCGACGTCAACATCCTCGTCCTCGACACCGAGGTCTACTCCAACACCGGCGGCCAGTGCTCCAAGGCCACTCCGCGCGCCGCGGTCGCCAAGTTCGCCGCCGGCGGCAAGCCCGCCGCCAAGAAAGACCTCGCCATGATGGCCGTCAACTACGGCAACGTCTACGTCGCCCGCGTCGCCATGGGCGCCAGCGACATGCAGACCGTCAAGGCCTTCCTCGAGGCCGAAAAGTGGAACGGCCCCTCGCTCATCATCGCCTACTCCCACTGCATCGCCCACGGCTACGACATGCGCTACGGACTCGAGCAGCAGAAGCTCGCCGTCCAGACCGGCCACTGGCCCCTGTTCCGCTATAATCCGGCTCTGGCGGCCGAGGGCAAGAACCCCTTCCAGCTCGACTCGAAGGCCCCCTCGCTCCCGCTCGAAAAGTACATCTACAACGAAACCCGCTACACCATGCTCGTCCACTCCAAGCCCGAAGACGCCCGCCGGCTCCTGGCCGAGGCCCAGGCCGACGTCATGAACCGCTGGCGCATCTACGAACAGATGGCCGCCATGGCCGGCGCTCCGGCGGAATCCGCCCAGGGAGGAAATTGATCCATGCCAGTCGATCTCAGCACCACCTATCTCGGACTCCAGCTCCGTTCGCCCCTCGTCGCCTCGTCCTCGCCCCTCTGCAAGGACCTGGGCACCATCCTCAGGCTGGAGGACGCCGGAGCTTCCGCCATCGTCCTCCACTCGCTCTTCGAGGAGCAGATCCAGCTCGAAAGCGGCGAGCTCGACCGCTTCCTCTCGGAAACGGCTGAAAGCTACAGCGAGGCTTCCAGCTACTTCCCCGAGCTCCAGTCCTACAACCTCGGCCCCGAGCCCTACCTCGAGCATCTCCGCAAGGCCAAGGAGAGCGTCGACGTCCCCGTCATCGGCAGCCTCAACGGCATCTCCAACGGCGGCTGGATCCGCTACGCCCAGATGATGGAGCAGGCGGGCGCCGACGCCCTCGAGCTCAACATCTACTTCCTCCCCACAGACCTCGAACTCACTTCCCAGAAGATCGAGGACACCTACTGCGACCTCGTCAGCCACGTCAAGGCGAGCGTCCGCATCCCCGTCTCCGTCAAACTCGGCCCCTTCTTCACCGCCTTCGGCAACTTCGCCATGCGGCTCGATTCCGCCGGCGCCGACGGTCTCGTCCTCTTCAACCGCTTCTACCAGCCCGACTTCGATATCGAAACCCTCGAAGTCGTCCCCAACCTCGTCCTCAGCGACAGCGGCGAGCTCCGGCTCCGCCTGCACTGGGTGGCGCTCCTCTACAACCGCCTCCGCCCCGACCTCGCCATCACCGGCGGCGTCCACACCGCCGAAGACGTCGTCAAGGGCATCATGGCCGGCGCCCGCTGCACCATGATGACCTCGGCTCTCCTCCGCCACGGCATCCCCTACCTCGAGAAGATCGAGGAAGACCTCATCGACTGGATGGAAGAGCACGAGTACGAGTCCATCACGCAGATGCGCGGCTCCATGAGCGTCCAGTCGGTGGCCGAGCCTGCCGCCTTCGAACGCGCCAACTACATGAAGGTGCTTTCGAGCTACACCCTCAAACCCGCCGGCCGATGACCGGCCCCAGGATCCTGCCTGCATGGCCGCGGCCCCCTCGGGCCGCGGCCGTGCCGTCAGAGCTCCGCCGATTCAGCCCCCGCCGTTTCTCCGCTCTCTCCCGCCGCACTCCCCCAACGGGATTCCCCTCGCCCTTCCCAACGGGTTTCCCGCCGCCCTTGGGCGGCGGCTGCATCCCAACCGTGCCCCTCCAGACCGTCCCCGTCACGCCAGTTTCAAAACCAGAAGCGCCGGATTCCGGGCGCCCTGCAGCCGCTGCCCCGCCCGCGCCCGACACCCCGGTCCAGAATGCCCCCGGCGATGCGCACTGACCCCACACGACAGAGGATTGCCTCCCTGCGGCTTCCGCATCCTGCCGCACCACTAAAACCAGTTTTTACGAAACGAACCGAAAAACCGACAACTCTATTGCGAACCAATCAATTGCAGATCCTCATGCCGCCCCGGGTGTCCCCAACGGGTTTCCCCACGCCCTTCCCAACGGGTTTCCCGCCGCCCTTGGGCGGCGGCTGCATCCCAACCGTGCCCCTCCATACCGTCCCCGTCACGCCAGTTTCAAATCCAGAAGCGCCGGATTCCCGGTGCCCTGCAGCCGCTGCCCCGCCCGCGCCCGACACCCCGGTCCAGAATGCCCCCGGCGATGCGCACTGACCGCACACGACAGAGCATTGCCTCCCTGCGGCTTCCGCATCCTGCCGCACCGCCAGAACCAGTTTTTACGAAACGAACCGAAAAACCGACAACTCTATTGCGAACCAATCAATTGCAGATCCTCATGCCGCCCCGGGTGTCCCCAACGGGTTTCCCCACGCCCTTCCCAACGGGTTTCCCGCCGCCCTTCCCAACGGGTTTCCCGCCGCCCTTCCCAACGGGTTTCCCGCCGCCCTTGGGCGGCGGCTGCATCCCAACCGTGCCCCTCCAGGCTGTCCCCGTCACGCCTGTTTCAAAACCAGAAGCGTCGGATTCCCGGCACCCTGCAGCCGCTGCCCCGCCCGCGCCCGACACCCCGGTCCAGAATGCCCCCGGCGATGCGCACCGACCGCACACGACAGAGCATTGCCTCCCTGCGGCTTCCGCATCCTGCCGCACCACTAAAACCAGTTTTTACGAAACGAACCGAAAAACCAGCAACTATACTGCAAACCAGCAACTTGCGGCCCATTGACCCTTCCCGCCCCCTGTCCCGCCGCCCGGGCGTACAATGCTCCCATGACCACCCTCCGCCTCCTCCTCGCCGCCGCCCTGCTCGTCCCCCTCCCCGCCCAGACCCGCCGGTCGATCCTCCTCATCACCGATGCCGAAGGCGTCGCCGGCATCTGCCGCCAGGAGCAGACCGACCCCAACAACCCCGAACTCCGCGCCCTGCTCACCGGCGAAATCAACGCCGCCGTCGACGGCTTCCTCGAAGGCGGCATCGAGGATGTCTACGTCTGGGACGGACACGATGGCAGCGCCACGCTCTCGGCTCTGACCATCCACCCGAAAGCCCGCCTCATCATCGGCGGACTCGGCCGCACCATGACGCTCGAGCGCGGCTACACCGCCGTCGGCTTCCTTGGCCAGCATGCCATGGCCGGCGTCCGCGCCGGCATCATGGCGCACAGCTACAGCTCTCTGGGCATCCAGAACCTGCGGCTCAATGGGAAAAACGTGGGCGAGATCGAGACCCGCGCCGCCCTCGCCGGCCACTTCAACACGCCCGTCATCTTCCTTTCCGGCGACCGCGCCGCCGTCGACGAGCTGAAGGCCATCGTCCCCGGGGCTGAAACCGCCGCCGTCGTCGAAGGTCTCGCCCGCCACGTCTGCATCTCGATGTCCGCCGAAATGTCACGCCAGACCATCCGAGCCGCCGCCCGCCGCGCGGCCTCCCGGATCGGCCAGATCCCGCCCTATCGCATCCCCGGCCCCGTCACGATCGAAATCGAATACACCACCCGCAATTCCCTCCGCCTCGACGCGGCCCACGCCTTCGGCGGAGAAGTGCTCGACGACCGCACCATCCGCTTCCGCGGCGCGGACTTCCTCGAAGCCTGGACCCGCGCCCGTCTCTGGTGAACCGCCTACTTCGGCAGATTGTCGCCTGCCACGCGCACCAGCCGGTTGATCTGCTTGATCACGATGAAAATCGCCAGCGCGATCAGGAAGAACTCGATCACCGAGTTCAGAAAGTTCCCGTACGTCAGCACCGCCGCGCCGGCTTTCTTCGCCTCGTCGATCGTCGCGTAGGTGTTGCCGTCCAGCGCCACCCACTTGTCGGCCAGGTTGACGCCGCGCGTCAGCAGCCCCAGCAGCGGGTTGATCAGATCGGCCACCATGGAATTCACGATCTTCCCGAAAGCGCCGCCGATCACCACGCCGACGGCCAGATCGATCGCGTTGCCCTTCAGGGCGAACTCCTTGAATTCTTGAACGAAACCCATAGTGCGGCGAGTATACTGCATCGCCCGGGTATAAAAAAGGCCCTGCCCGTTGCACCGGCGCCGCCCCGTCTCCGGACGTGCGCGCAACCCGCCGTCACGGCAGTTGCGGATTTTTTCTGGCGCCGTAACCCGTACCTGCGCAGCCACTTCCCGCGAGCGCCGGAAAACGCGCCGCCCGTCGCGCAAAATCGCCCGTCATCATTCCTGCCATGACAACCCCTCTCAACGAAGTCCCCGCGTGGATTGACGCCTCCACCTTCCGTCTTCCCGAATCGGCCTATTTCCCGCAGCGCGTGCCCAAGGATCTGATCGTCCTGCATGGCACCGCCAGTTCGACCGCGCGCAGCGTCTTCGAAACCTGGCGCAACCCCGCCAGCGGACGCATCGCCACCGCCTACGTCGTCGACCGCGATGGCCGCATTTATGAAATGTTCCCGCCCGAATGCTGGGCTTACCATCTCGGCATGCGCGTCCGCAATCCCGGACACTACAACGACCGCCGCTCGATCGGCATCGAGATCGTCAATCCCGGTCCCCTGCGCCCCGATCCCGAAGGCGGCGACACCCTCAACTGGTGGCCGGACAATTTCCGCCGGCCGTGGTGCCGGATTTCGGAAAAAGAAAAATACGTCCGGCGCGAATACCGCGGCTTCAGGTTCTACGCTTCCTACACCGCGGAGCAGGAAACAGCCGTCCGCCAGCTCGTCGCCTGGCTTTGCCGCCGCTTCGCGATTCCGCGCCTCCTGCCTCCCGCCGCGCAGCGCGGCGTCTGCGACCCGGACGTCTTCTGCCGGTTCCGCGGCATCGCCGCGCACCAGAATTTCCGGGCGGACAAACTCGACGTCGGTCCCGCCTGGAACTGGGACTGCCTGCTCGATGCCGCCTCCCGGCGCCCCGAAGCCGCCTGACCGCCGCTCAGCCGCAGCTCTGCTCCAGAATCTCGGCGCCGCACTCTTCCGCCGTCCGCGCGTGGCGCCATTCAAACATTTTCCTCAGAATCTGTTTGACCACCGGCGCTCCCAGCCAGTCCGAAACCGGCGCGAGCGGCAGCGAGAACTCCACGTCGTCCGTCAGCCGGCAGCGTCCGCCGTCCGCCGCCTCGAACCCGTGCCGGTGCCGCCACACGCGGAACGGACCGCGCTCCTGCACGTCGCAGAAGTGGGAGAAGCGCACGCACTCGGTATGCCGCGCCAGCCACCGCCGCCGCAGCGGTCCCAGCCGCACTTCCAGCTCGACCGTCGATCCCGGCTCGAGCCCGCCGCGCCGCTCCAGCACGCGCGCGCTTCCGTCCGGCGGCAGCAGCTTCTCCAGCGCGTCCGGCGCTTCATGAAACGCCCACACTCTTTCCACGGGCGCGCTGATCAGGGATGCGAAACGGAACCGGGGCATCGTAAGCTGGGCACGAGGACTGCACCCGACTGGTCGGATGCCGCCGCCCGACGTCATGCTGCACCAATTTCTCCGCCGCGAGGGAGCCGCCCGTGCCTGACTCCGTCCCGCTGCGCGGTGAAGCCCTTGCCAGAATCTTCCACGCGCCCGCCGGCGCTCTGACCGTCTTCTCCGGCATCGACATCGAAGTCCGCCGCGGCGAGCGCGTCGCTCTCACCGGCGAAAGCGGCGCCGGCAAGACCACTCTGCTCTACTGCCTCGGCCTGCTCGACCGCCCCTCCTCCGGCCGCGTCTTCATCCAAGGCAGCGATGCCTCCGCTCTCTCAGAAACGGAGCTCGCCGCGCTCCGCAACCGCGTTATCGGTTTCGTCTGGCAGCGCAACACGCTTCTGGCCGAATTCACCGCCCTCGAGAATGTCATGATGCCGCTCCTCATCCGCGGCGAATCGCGCGCCGCCGCCGGCAGCACGGCCTCCCAACTGCTTGACGAGGTCGGCCTCGCCGCGCGCGCGCACCATCTGGCAGGCGAACTCTCCGGCGGCGAGCAGCAGCGCGTCGCCCTCGCCCGCGCCCTCGCCGGCGGTCCCTCCATCCTTCTCGCCGACGAGCCGACCGGCAGTCTCGACGAAAAGACCGCCGCCCAGATCATGGAGCTGATCGAGCGCGTTCACCACAGCCGCAGCCTCGCCACGCTGTATGTCACCCACAATCCTGCGTTCGCCCGCAGAGCCGACAGGGTGCTCAGGCTCGAAGGCGGACGCCTGCAGGCGGAATGAGCGCGCGGGCGGAAGCCGCGCCGATTCCCTGCGCCCCCGCGGGGCCTGCCTTACAATCTCAGTGAGGCCCGGAGCCGGCGCTCCTGCTCCTTTCCCGCGATCCTCTGCCGGCGAATCCCGGTCTCCCCGGCGCGCCGCCGCGCCGGCTTCGCGCTTCCGGCGGCAGAGGGAAACAACATGTTCGAGCGTTACACCCAGAGCGCGCGGCGGGCGGTCTTTTTCGCCCGCTTCGAGGCCGGCCAGTACGGCTGCCCGCAGATTGAAACCGAGCACCTGCTGCTCGGACTTCTGCGGGAGGACGAGCCGCTCGCCATCCGTTTTCTGGGCTCCCGCGCAAGCGTCGAGTCGATCCGGAGAGAGATCGAGGACCAGCCGCTGCTCCGGAAATCGTCGCCCTCGGAGGCGGATCTGCCCTTGTCACCCGAGTGCGGGCGCGCGCTCGAGCGCGCCGCCGCAGAGGCCGGGCTGCTCGGCAGCAGCCGCATCGGCACCGGGCATCTCCTCCTCGCGCTTCTCCATGAAGACAGCGGTCTCGCCGGACAGCTGCTCCGCGAACGGGGTCTGAGCCCGGACTCCGTGCGCGATCAGATCGCCCGCCGCCCGCACGGAGAAGCCGCCCGGGGCGCCGCCGCCGGCGATGCGCCCGGCAACGCCTGACCCGCGGCGCCGGCTCTGGCGGATCCGGCTCCCGGCGGAAAATCCCCCCGGGTTTTTCCCGCCGCCTAAAACCGCACGGGAGCATCTTACAATCTAGGTAGGAGCTGCCGGCGATCCGTTGTCTTCCCGTTCGCGCTCGCCCGCCGGCGGTGCCTGGGAGACCTGGGCGCGCTGTTGATTTGCCGCAGGTTTCCGTGGAGAGGCTAGGAACGTATGTTTGAACGCTACACGGAGAAGGCGAGAAGAGTCATCTTCTTCGCCCGTTACGAGGCCTGCCAGTTCGGCAGCCCCTATATCGAAACCGAACATCTGCTGCTGGGGCTGCTGAGGGAAGACAAACTCCTCGCCAACCGCTTCCTGCGGTCGCAGGCGAACATCGAGTCGATCAAGAAGCAGATCGAGGCGCAGACCACCACGCGCGAAAAAGTGCCCACCAGCGTCGACCTCCCGCTGTCGACCGAGTGCAAGCGCGTCCTCGCCTACGCCGCCGAAGAAGCCGAGCGGCTCGGCCACAAGCACATCGGCACCGAGCACCTTCTGCTTGGCCTGTTGCGCGAGGACAAGTGCTTCGCCGCCGAGCTGCTGCACGAGCGCGGGCTGCGCCTGAACCAGGTCCGCGAAGAGATCGCCCGCGCCACCGGCGAACGCACCGCGCCTGCGTCGCGCACCGCCAAGGAAGCCTCGCTGCTCACCGAGTTCAGCCGCGACCTGACCCAGGCTGCAGCCGACGGCCAGCTCGATCCGCTCATCGGGCGCGACTACGAAGTCGAGCGCGTCGTCCAGATCCTCTGCCGCCGCACGAAGAACAACCCTGTGCTGATCGGCGAGCCCGGCGTCGGCAAGACCGCCATCGTCGAGGGCCTCGCACAGCGCATCGTCGAAGGCGACGTGCCCAGCTTCCTCGCCGACAAGCGCATCCTCGCCCTCGACCTCAGCCTCATCGTCGCCGGCACCAAGTACCGCGGCCAGTTCGAAGAACGGCTCAAGACCATCATGAAAGAGCTGATGGAGAGCCAGAACGCCATCATCTTCATCGACGAGCTGCATACGCTCGTCGGCGCCGGCTCGGCCGAAGGCTCGCTCGACGCCGCCAACATCCTCAAGCCCGCCCTCAGCCGCGGCGAAATCCAGTGCATCGGCGCCACGACGCCTGCCGAGTTCCGCAAGAGCATCGAGAAGGACCGTTCGCTCGAGCGCCGCTTCCAGGCGGTCAAGGTCCCGCCGCCGTCGGAAGAAGACGCCTGCAAGATCCTGTTCGGCATCAAGGAGCGCTACGAGAAATTCCACGCCGTCGCCTACACCGACGACGCCATCCGCACGGCTGTCTACGCCTCCAGCCGCTTCATCCCGGACCGCTTCCTCCCGGACAAGGCCATCGACCTCATCGACGAGGCAGGCGCCCGCGTCAAGCTGAAGCAGACGACGCTCCCCGCCGAAGTGGCCGAGGTGCAGAAGCGCATCAAGTTCATCGTCCACCGCATGGAGACGGCCATCGCGAACCACGAGTTCGAGAAAGCCCGCTTCTTCAGCGACGAGGAGCGCCGCGAGCGCGAGAACCTGCGCCAGCTGCGCGAGAAGTACAACCTCGACGACACCGCCACCGGCATCGTCACCAAGGAAGACATCGAAGAAGTCGTCGCCCGCTGGACCGGCGTGCCCGTCACCGCCATCAAGGAAGAAGAGGCCGCCAAGCTGCTCCGCATCGAGCAGGAGCTGCACAAGCGCGTCGTCAGCCAGGACAAGGCCATCAACGCGCTCGCGCGCGCCATCCGCCGCTCCCGCGCCGGCCTCAAATCCCCCAAGCGCCCCGCCGGCTCGTTCCTCTTCCTCGGCCCCACCGGCGTCGGCAAGACCGAAGTCGCCAAGGCGCTCGCCGAATTCCTGTTCGGCAGCGAGAAGGCCCTCATCCGCTTCGACATGAGCGAGTTCATGGAGAAGCACTCGGTGTCGAAGCTCATCGGCTCGCCTCCGGGCTACGTCGGCTACGAAGAGGGCGGCCAGCTGACCGAGCGCGTCAAGCGCAACCCCTACTCGGTCATCCTCCTCGACGAAATCGAGAAGGCGCACCCGGACATTTACAACATCCTTCTGCAGGTCTTCGAGGACGGCCAGCTGACCGACGGGCTCGGCAACACGGTCGACTTCAAGAACACGATCATCATCATGACCTCGAACCTCGGGGCGCGCTTCCTCGACAAGAAGGGCCAGCTCGGCTTCCATGCCCAGGAAGCGGCCGGGATCCCGCACAAGGTCGAGGAGATGGTGCAGGCGGAGGTCAAGCGGGCGTTCAATCCCGAGTTCCTCAACCGCCTCGACGAAATCATCCTCTTCACGTCGCTCACGGACGAGGACCTGATCAAGATCATCGACCTCATGGTCGGCCAGCTCAACGCCAACCTCGCCGCCAAGGGCATCAAGGTGCGGCTGCACCAGGACGCCTCGAAATACATCCTCGAAAAGACCTGCACGGACCGCAGCTACGGCGCCCGCCCGCTGCGCCGCGCCCTGCAGAAGTATGTCGAAGACCCGCTCTCGGAGGCGCTCATCCAGGGCGTCATCCGCGAGAACGCCGAGTACGAGGTCTATCTCGGCGACACGGGCATCTTCTGCCGCCAGATCTCGCCCGAGGGCGACGTCGCCACCGTCGGCGCCGGCTCAGGTCCGCAGCCCATTTCGCTCTATCCGTTCTGACCTCCGGAACACGTGCTTTGACGCGGGCGGCAGTTCCCCGGCGGGGCTGCCGCCCGATTGCTGTTCATCCGCCCGCCCGCGCCAGAAGAACAGCGCAGTCTTCCGCCCCTTCAGGCCATCAGCAGGCGGCGAATCTCTGCTGTTGCGGACGCTCCGCAGGCTGTTGCCTCAGGCTCTGCGGCGGACCTCGCCAGGACGCCAATCCCCCATGAATACGCGGGGAATTGCGATGCGCAAAACGGTTGAATCCATCCATCCCCTTTGATAGAATCCCGATACCCGTATGCCAGCCAGGGGGTTCCTCGCTGATCTCCGAGGAAATGCATGCGGGCGTTTGATTGTTTGAAAGGGGGTTCCACCGAATGAGACGAACCGTTCTGGCCAGAGCTGCAGTCCTGCTCTGCATCCTGGCCGCGTTTGCCATGTCGCAGGAGTTCCGCGCCACAATCTCCGGGCGCGTGTTCGACTCCACGGGCGGCGTGGTGCCCAATGCGAAGGTCACCGCCATCAACACGGCAACCAATGAGACATCGACGGCGACGACGGACTCGACCGGCACGTATTCCATTCCGTTCCTGCGCCCCGGCAACTACCGCGTCACCGTGCAGGCGGAAGGGTTCAAGCAGTTCAACCGCGAGAACCTGATTCTGGAAGTCGGCCGCATCGTGCCGCTCGACATCACGCTCGAAGTCGGCATGGTGACGGAGTCGATCAACGTCACCGCCGAAGTCGCGGTGCTCGAGACGCAGACCGCCAGCCGCGCCGCCATCGTCAACACGCGGCAGGTGGCCGAAATGCCGCTCAACTCGCGCAATCCGTTCATGCTCGGCGCCATGATGAGCGGCGTGACGTTCCGCGGCGCGGCCATCTGGCAGCGCCCGTTCGACAACGGCGCCATTGCGGAATGGTCGGTCAACGGCGGCCGCCAGTCCAACAACGAGTTCCTGCTCGACGGCGCGCCGAACAACGGCCAGGCGGGCGGCAACAACATCGCCTATGTGCCCATCGTCGACGCCGTGCAGGAGTTCAGCGTCCAGCAGAACTCGTACGACGCGCAGTACGGCAAGACCGGCGGCGGCGTGTTCAACGTCGTTCTCAAGTCCGGCAGCAACGACTTCCATGTCACCGCGTGGGAGTTCATGCGCCGCCGCGCGCTCGACGCCAACACGTATCAGAACAACGCCGTCGGCGCCCCGCGTCCGGATCACACGCTCGACCAGTACGGTTTCCAGGTGGACGGGCCCGTCTACATGCCCAAGCTGCTCAAGAAAGACGGCGCGGTCCGGCTATTCTATCTGGGGAGCTTCGAGAATTACCGCGAAAAATGGCCGCAATTCCTTCAGAACTCCTATCCCGAGCCGGAAATGCGCCAGGGGGATTTCTCGAAGTTGACCGCCGCCGACGGCCGTCCGATCACGATTTACAATCCCTACGCTTACACGCTTCAGGCCGGTGATCCCGTCCGCCAGCCGTTCCCGGGCAACATCATTCCGCAGAGCATGATCAGCCCGGTGGCGGCCGCCGTGACGAAGTTCATGCCGCTGCCGAACGCGAAAACGGCCGGCGTGCGCTATTCCACGGTCAACAACCTGAATCCGGAGTACGCGGCCAAGGACAAGTTCTACAATCTGATTCTGAAATTCGACTGGAATTTCGGGCAGAACCACAGGGCGTTCGTCCGGCACGCCTCCAACGACCGCACCGAAGACCGCGCCGTGAACAACCTGGACAACAAGGTCGGCACCGACGGCCAGCAGCCGTTCCAGCGCATCAATGACGCCTACGTCGCCGACTGGGTCTGGACGGCCACGCCGACCACCGTGATCAACGTCCGCGGCTCGTACAACCGTTTTATCGAAAAGGGCTTCGGCCGCGCCAACGAGAACTTCGACCTCACCAGCCTCGGCCTGCCTGCTTCTCTGATCAACCAGCTCCCGACGCCGCGCTACTTCGGCCGCTGGGAGTTCCCCGGCTACAGCTCGCTCGGCCGCTACCAGTCCATCAACATCACCAACAACTACAACCTGATGAGCAACCTCACCAAGATCTGGCGCGGTCACACGATGAAGATGGGCGTCGACCTGCGGCGCATCCACTTCATCCAGCAGAACACCGGCAACATCCTCTTCTTCCAGGGCCAGACGCAGTGGACGCAGCGTCTCTGGAACCAGGGCGAGCCGACTGCGGGCGACTCTTACGCCTCTTTCCTGATCGGCGGCGTCACCGGCTCAGTGAACATCCCGCTATATCCGTTCAACCGGCAGTGGTACTTCGCGCCGTACTTCCAGGACGACTGGAAAGTCACACGCCGCCTGACGCTGAACCTGGGCCTGCGGTGGGACTACAACGGGCCTCCGGATGAGAAGTGGAACCGCATGAACCGCGGCTTCAACCCGAATGCGCCCAGCCCGGTGGCGCGGCAGATCCCGGCAGCAATGCTGGCGCTCTATCCGAACCTGGCCAACCTGACCGGCGGACTCGAGTTCGTGGGCGTGGGCGGCAACCCGCGCATTGCCGCCCGTCGCGACCTGAACAACTGGCAGCCGCGCGTTGGCTTCGCCTACCAGATGGCTCAGAAGCTCGTCATGCGCGGCGGCTACGGGCTCTACTTCATGAACCCGAACAACAACTTCCTGCAGTTCGCCGGCTTCACCGAGAACACGCCCATGGTCAACAGCGAGGACGGCGGCCGCACGCTCGTGTCCAACACGCTGCTCACCAACCCCTATCCGGGGGGAATCACGTTCCCGCTGGGGGCGCGCGGCGGCTACAACACGTTCCTCGGGCGCAACACGAACTGGTTCAACCCCGATTTCTGGACGCCGTACGTCCATCAGTTCTCGTTCGGCTTCCAGTATCTGCTGAGCGGCAACTCGACGATCGACGTGTCATACGTCGGCAGCCGCACGGTGGGCGCCAACGACGAGCGCGCCTTCAACATCCCGTCGGCGGCGTTCCGCAAGCAGTGCTATCTGCTCGAGGGCGGCGACCCGAACTACTGCAACGCCACCATCCCCAACCCCTTCCGGGGCATCGAGGCCTTCCGCGGCACCACGCACTTCACCGCGGCCAACCTCACCCGGTTCCAGCTCAACCGCCCCTTCCCGCAGTTCTCGGGCGACATGCTGATGCAGGGGCTCAATACTTCGAAGATCTGGTACAACTCCCTCCAGATCAATTACAACCACCGCGTCGGGCGCGATCTGACGCTGATGTGGAACTACACGCTCAGCAAGATGATCGAGCGCTGGGGCTACAACGACCCCTACAACAACGTGCCCCAGCAGGGCCTGTACTTCAACGACCGGCCCCACTACTTCAAATTCAACACCGTGTACGACCTGCCCATGGGCCGCGGCAAGAAGTGGGGCGGCAATGTGGGCAGGCTGGCCAACGCCTTTATCGGCGGCTGGACGATCAGCACCTACACCCAGTGGGGCTCGGGCGAGCCGAACAACCTGCCCGGCAACGTGATCATGCTGAAAGATCCGCGCACGCTGGGCGGCGACTGGAACGGCACTGTCGATTGGAAGCTGCACCAGATCCGCGGCTGGAACCCCTGCGTGCTGCGCCAGTTCGACGACGGCCGCGTCGTTCCCCAGCCGTTCAGCATCAGCCGCGGCTGCTCGGCCACCGACTTCAGCCAGTACGCCTGGCTGATGACATCGAGCTTCGCCCCGCGCTACACTCCGTCCCGCAGCGGCCAGATCCGGAAGCAGCAACTCTTCAACGTCGATCTGGCGCTCTCGAAGACCATCAACATCACCGAACGGCTCCGCGCCCAGATCCGCGGCGAGGCGTTCAACCTCACCAATTATTACTTCTTCGGGCGCGACAGCCACTTCAACACCAACCCCAACGACCCGAACTTCGGAACGATCTTCCCGCACCAGGCGTGGATCGGCAACGGCTATCCGCGCCAGGTCCAGATCGGCTTCAAGGCCTTCTGGTAATCGCGGGCGTTTCAATCGTCTGAAACAAAGCCGCCGGACCGCCCCGCCGGGGTGGTCCGGCGGTTTTTCTTTCTGGCGGGGACGGACCTCCGGTCCGGTTCCGCCCGCTTCCGCCCCCGGGGCGGCAGGGGCGCTCCGGCGGAAACAGGAAGATGGGGAAGCGGTTCCGCCACCCACAGATAAGTGGATGCGCGAGTCATGCATTACTTCTCTTCATGAGTGAAACGTGATATATGTAAGTCACTGAGGGGTTCGGTGAGGTTAGGTCTCCGGCGAGACCCCATGATCCATGAAAACCGGTTTGCTGGCTGATGGGATCATGGTGTCGCGGCGGCAGCTCTGCCCGCCTGCCCAGGTTCTTTCAAGTCTGCACAGGAGATGATTGGAATGAAAACACAGCCTGTCATGCGATGGGCGCTGGCGCTGCTATTGGCAGTGGCGCTGGCCAGCCCGCTTGCCGCACAGACCATCTACGGGTCTCTGGCTGGCACGGTGACGGACGCTTCCGGGGCAGTGGTGCCCGGCGCGGACGTAATTATCCGTTCCATGGACCAGGGTCTGACCCGCGAGCTGAAGACCGACGAGACCGGATTCTGGCGGGCCCCTTCGCTGCCCATCGGCCGCTACCAGCTTGAGGTTTCGGCGAAGGGTTTTGAGAAGGTGATCCGCGGTCCGCTCACCGTGGAGTCGTCCGTCGAGCGCGCCGTGGACGTGACGCTGAAGCCCAGCGGCACGCAGGAAGTGATCACGATTACGGAAGAGGCCCCGCTGATCGAGGCCACGAAGGCGCAGATCAGCCGCGGCGTCGAAGCGCGCCGGATTCTCGAGCTGCCAGGCCTGAACACGCTGACCGGTCTTGCGCTGCTGCAGCCCGGCGTGACGGGCAACAACGCTGGCCGTCCCGGTTCGGGCTTCGTTGTGAACGGCGCGCGCACCCGCTCGAACAACTTCATGCTGGACGGCGCCAACAACAACGACCAGTCGCTGTCGATTCCGCGCCAGTCGCCCGCGCCCGAGTATCTGGGCGAGTTCCGCATCATCACGAACACGTTCTCGGCCGAGTACGGCCGCAACTCCGGTTCGGTCGTGATGCAGGTGACCAAGTCCGGCACGAATGAATTCCACGGCATCGCCCGCTGGTCCTGGCTGGGCAACGGCTGGGATGCGTTCACGACCGGCCAGCAGCGCACGTTCAATGCGCAGAAGGCCGCGGGCGCCAGCGACTACGACGCCATGCGCCGCGCGCGCGGCGTCATCGTCCGCAACCAGGTGCTGGGCTCCATCGGCGGCCCCATCATCAAGAACAAGCTGTTCTTCTTCGGCGGTTACGACCTGGACCGCGAGCGCCGCACCGCGAACCCGGTGACGACGACGTTCTCGCAGCAGGCGTGGGATCTGCTGACCCAGTATCAGAACAGCTTTGCACCCGGCACGGTGGCGTTCCTCAAGCAGTGGTATCCCGTGGCGAACGACCCGACGCCCGCTGGTACGGTGAGCGTCGCGATTCCCGGCGGCCCGACTCTGGCTCTCCCGATCCAGCAGTACCGCCGCGGCGCCGGCCAGGCCCTGCCCTATGGCCGCGACATCCACCGCGGCCTGATGCGGTACGACTGGCGGCTGACCGACAAGGACAACCTGCAGATGCGCTGGATCAAGGACGACAACACGGATCCCGGCGTGCCGGCGGCTCTGGCGGTCAACCAGCTGGGCTCGGTCGTCGTGAACAACAACGCCACGATCAACCACATCCGCGTGTGGAGTCCGACGCTGGTGATGGAGACGCGCCTCAGCTACGCCCGGCGCGAGGCGACCTTCCCGGAGAACTTCCCGGCGCAGTTCTCCGTGACGGGCTCCGGCCTGCCGACCATCGGCAACCAGAACTTCCCGCAGTACCGCACGGACAATCTGTACGAGCTGACCAGCAACTGGTCGCAGATGAAGTCCAAGCACACGCTCCGCTACGGCTTCAACTACCTGCAGTACAGGCTGAACTCGTTCTTTGCGCCGGCCAGCCGCGGCGTCATCAGCTACCCGAGCCTGGCCGACTTCCTGTTCGACCGCAACGCCCAGTTCAGCCAGTATGCGGGCACCGGGTCGGTTCCTGCCAAGACGCATGAGTTCCAGGGCTTCCTGGCCGACGACTACCGCATCACCAACAGCCTGATGCTCAACCTGGGCATCCGCTACGAGTACACCTCCGCGCCGTTCGGCTTCTTCTCGAACGCGAAAGCGGACGTGAACAACTGGGCGCCTCGCTTCGGTTTCGCGTGGTCGCCGAAGGCGAACGACGGTCTGCTCGGCTGGATCAGCGGCGGCGGGAAGTTCGTGCTGCGCGGCGGCTACGCCATCAGCTACGACCAGGTGTTCCAGAACATCCTGTTGAACACGGCGCGCAACTACCCGCGCGGCGTGACGGTGACCCTGGCCAACCTGACCGGCACGCAGATCTTCGACCCGGCCAAGCGCCCGGCGCCGCCTCAGCCGAGCGACTTCACGGGCGATCCGAAACTGCTGCCGTACCGCTACTACTCGCCTGACAAGCGGATCCAGCAGCCGTACTCGCAGCAGGTGAGCTTCGGCTTCGAGCGGCAGCTGACGACCGACTACGCGTTCAAGCTGTTCTACGTCGCTACGCGCGGCGCGCGGCTGGTGCGCGAAGCCGAGCGCAACCTGGGCTTCTTCGATGCCGCGGTGCGGGCCAACCCGACGCTGCTGGAGCCCGTGGTGCGCGGCTACGGCATGCAGGCGACGACGGTGAGCGGCCAGGCGGCGTGGCGCGTCGATCCCACGCGCGGCTCCATCCTCGTGGGCGACGGCTACGGCATGTCGAACTTCCACTCGATGCAGATGACCGTCGAGAAGCGCTTCTCGAAGGGCTATCAGTTCGAGGCGAACTACACCTGGTCGACGTTCATCAGCGAGAACGATGACATCCTGGGCGGCCAGGTGAACCGCACGCTGCCGTCGGTGCCGTTCAACATGCGGCTCGACAAAGCGCGTTCGGGCTTCGACACGCCGCACCGGCTGGTGGTCAACGGCATCTACCAGTTCCCCGAGTTTTTCAAGCAGAAGGGACTGTGGGGCCGGATCGTGGACGGCTGGTCGATCAGCGGCGTGACGACGCTGCAGCAGGGCTGGCCGTACAGCATCCTGAACGGCAACAACCCGCTGGGCATCCTGCCCGGCCAGATCTCCACGATCAACTTCAGCCAGCGCGCCGGATTCAACCCGAACGGCACGCCGAACACGGCCACGAGCCCGTCCGAGCCCAACCCGATGTGGATGGCCTATCCGAACAACTCGGGCCTGATCGGCGCGGGCGCCAACATCCGCCGCGTGGGCAACACCTACAACACCGACGCGGCGCTGGTGAAGCGCGTGCGCACGGTGGGCGAGTCGCAGAACCTGGAGCTGCGGTGGGAGGTGTTCAATGTCTTCAACCACCGGAACTTCAACGCCCTGCCGGCCAACACGGCATCGACCAACACGAACAACGTCACCTTCATGAACCTCGGCTACACCGACGTGGGCGGCCGCGGCATGATCTTCACGGTCCGCTACAACTTCTAGTCCGGGTTCACGGCTGACCTTCTGCAACCGCCCGGGGGCTCGCAGGGGCTCCCGGGCGGTTGTTTTTTTGCCTGAACGCGCTGGATGGAGTCCTGGACGCGGCGGGATGCGGCCCTCGCGCGGCCGCGATGGAGAAATCCGCCGGCCAGGGCGGCGGAGAAATCGCACCCCCATTCACCGCCATTCGGGTTGAGGGCATCGAGGGGGCCGGCGGCTCTCGCGGCCTGCGGCCGCGCCGCCCGCGGCCCGGAACCGGATTTCGACCCGAGTGGATTCTGATTCCTGCTGACGGCCCGCAGGGGCAAGAGACTTTTTCCGGACCGTTGCTTCTTTGCAGAGACGGCGGCCGCGGCAGTCACTTGACTGTAAAGAACGGAATTTTGTATGGTGAGAGGGAAGCGGGCGTATTTTTCCCGCAGGATCGAGCACTCGGTTCGAGCTGCGAGACCTGAAAAGAAGCGATCAGAAGCCCTGTTTCAGCCGGTCTGAACAGGGCGCCGAGCCTGTTCCGGGCGGAAGGAATTTTTCAGTCCTGCCTGCCGGCCCGGGAATCAGAAAAAAGGCGGTTCTGCCCTGTCAGCGGACGCAAGCTTCCGGGAAAACCCACCACAATTCGCTCTTCAGGAGAATTGAATAATGGACAATTTCACCCGACGTGTGGGTGTATTTCTGCTCATGTTCTGCAGCTTCGCCGCATGGGGACAGCTCTCGCGCGGCTATATTTCAGGGACCGTGACGGACAGTTCCGGCGCGGTGATTACCAACGCTGATGTGTCCATCATCAACGTGGACACGAACATCCGGCGCACGGTGAAGACGAACGAGGTTGGTCTTTACCGGTTCCCCGCCGTCGAGCCGGGCAGGTACATGGTGGAGTTCGCCAGCAGCGGCTTCGCCACGCGCCGCGTGGGCCCTGTGGAAGTCGGCGCCACGCAGGAAGTGGTGTTGAACCAGTCTCTGGAAGTGGCGTCGGCGGCGACGACGCTGGAAGTCGTGGCGGCGCCCGCCGGCGTGGAACTGTCGAAGGCGACGGCCTCCATCGAGCGCAAGCTGGATGTGAAGGTTCTGGAGAATCTGCCGCTGACGGGCGCGACGCGCGACGTGAACCAGATCGCGCTGCTGGCGCCGACGGCGGCGCGCGGCCCCGGGTCGACCGGCATTTCGGCGAACGGCCAGCGCGCGCGGAACAACAACTTCATGATCGACGGCGTGGACAACAACGATCCATCGGTGACGATCTCCAACAACCGCATCATCCCGGAGGCGATCTCCGAGTACCAGGTGCAGACGGCGGCCTATTCGGCCGAGTACGGGCGCAACAGCGGCGCGCAGATCATGGTGACGACGCGCAGCGGGACCAACGAATTCCACGGTTCTGTGTTCAATTACTATCGCGCGAACTGGGTGGAGCCGGTGAGCCTGCTGAACAAGCGCGCGGGAGTGAATTCGACGCCGCGCTTCAACCAGAACCAGGCGGGCGGTTCGCTGGGCGGCCCCATCCGGAAGGACCGCACGTTCTTTTTCGCGCTGATCGAAGCCAACCGGCGGCGGGAGGCGCCTGACGCCCGCAATGCGGCGGTGGCGACGATTCCGACGGCGGAAGGCTACCAGCTGCTGCGGAACGTTCCGCTGGGGCCAGACCAGACGCCGGCCAGCCGTCAGGCCGTCCTGGGCGGCATCCGGTTTCTGGAGGACATTTATCCCCGCGTGACGCGCTATACGAATCCCCGCAACGTGACCGTGAACGGCGTTTCGATTCCCGTCGGCCAGATCCAGCTTCCTCTGGCCAACCCGTACAATTTCTGGTACGGCACGGCGAGGGTGGATCATGCGCTGACGTCGAAGGACGCACTGACCTACCGCCTTCAGGTGGACCAGCGCATGCAGCCGAATGTGACGAGCAACCTGCAGTTCGGCAGCCTGTTCGCAGCCTCGCAGGAGATTCTGCGGCAGAATCATGCCGCGTCGTGGACGCGGACGTTCAGCCCGCAGTGGGTGAACGAATTCCGCTTCGCCTACGTCCGCGGCTTCCTGGATTTCCCGGAGAACGATCCGCGCACGCCGACGACGGGAATCACGGGATTTTTCACGGTGGGCGGGCTCTCGAACTTCCCGCAGGGCCGCCTGCAGAACTCCTACCAGTTCCAGAACACGTCGACGTATCTCTGGAACCGTCACTCCATCAAGATCGGCGCCGACGTGCGGTACAACAAGCTGTTCAACAACGCCGCGTTCGACTCGAAGGGCACGTACACGTTCGATAACCTGCAGGACTTTCTGAACAACCGGCCGGCGGCGTTCCGGCAGGCGCTGAATACGGCCACGTTCGACGCGCGGCAGTGGAACACGTTCCTGTTCTTCCAGGACGACTGGCGCGTGACGCCGGAGCTGACGCTGAACCTCGGCCTGCGGTACGAGGTGAACACGGTGCCGTTCGGATTCTTCGGCGCCGCCAACGATGCGGTGGCGGCGGTGGGCGTGCCGCGCGATGTGCGGATGGACCGCAACAACTGGGCGCCGCGCGCCGGGTTCGCCTACAGCCCGACAGGCAAAGGCGGCTGGCTGGGCAAACTGCTCGGCGACGGACAGACCGTGTTCCGCGGCGGCTGGGGCATGGGCTACGACGTGCTGTTCTTCAACATCCTGACCGTGAACGCCAGCAACTTCCCTCGCGTGGTCGTGGGCGAAGTCGACCGGACGGGACTCGTGAACCAGTGGCCGAACCTGCTGCCAGTGAGCGCCACGCCGAGGCTGGATCCGTATGCGACGTTCGTCAACAGCCCGACGGACATGCAGCATCCGACGACGCGGTTCTACAGCTTCTCGGTGCAACGGCAGTTCCTGCGCAATTACGTGTTCGAGCTGGGCTACAGCGGCTCGAGCAGCTACGCGCAGATCCGGCAGGGGCAGGCGAATCCGGGCATTCTGACGGCCGAGCAGGCTGCGCGGGTGCTGGAGACGCGGAACCCCAATTCGATCCCGGGACTGCTGCCGACGGCGGCGTTCCCCGTTTCCCGGCGCCTGAATCCGGCGTGGGGCTCGCGGGTGCTGATTGAATCGACGGCGAAGGCGCGCTACGACGCCATGTTCGTGAAGCTCGACCGGCGGCTCGCCAACGGGCTGACGATCGGCGGCAACTACACGTGGAGCGCCAACTACTCCGACAACGACGAGTCCCTGGGCGTGGCGGACATCGTGAACTCGAGCCCGCAGGTGCCGCAGGACTTCTTCAACTACCGCAACGAGTGGTCGCGCTCGGTGTTCGACCGCCCGCACCGGGTGGCCACCTACTGGAACTACGATCTGCCGAACCTGCTGCCGGCGTGGAACAACGGCTTCGCCCGCCGGCTGGGCAAGGGCTGGTCGTTCACGGGGACGGCGGACTTCCAGAGCGGGCAGCCGTTCACGGTCCGCACCGGCGTGGACACCGGCGGCACGGGAACGCCTGCGCCGCACCGCCCGGATTACAACCAGAACGGCACGCTGACGCTCGACCCGGTCACCGCCAACTGGCGGACATTCAGCACGCCCATTACTGGGGCGGGTATCTTCCTCACGAACCTGACCGCCGCCGGGACGCCGCTGGCAAACTCCAAGCCGAATGGCGGCAATCTGGGCCGCAACACTTTCCGCGGACCGGGCTTCCGCAACTGGAGCGTTTCGGCGCTGAAGACGACCGACATCACCGAGCGCTTCCGGCTGCAGCTGCGCGCGGACTGGATCAACGCGTTCAACCACCGCAACTTCGGCAACCCGATCGCAGTGATGAGCAGTCCGCAGTTCGGTCAGAATGTGACCGATCCCGGCGGGCGCACCATGCTGCTGAGTGCAAAGATCCTGTTCTAGTTTTTCTCGAGTTCAGCGATCTTTCGACCCCGGCCTCCCTTCACAGGGGGGCCGGGGTTTTGTTTCAGGGCATGGGGGAGCGCCCGGGCAGGGACGGAGCGACCGCAGCCGGAAGGGGGTTTTCTGAAGACCGGCGCGGGGCATGAGCGGGCAGGCGCTGTGCGCGGTTCGTGCGAGGAACGGAAGCGGGCGCGGTCGGGATGCAGCCCTCGGCGAAGGGGTTTGTGAAAAAATCCCCTGCCGGGCACAGCGGTTCCTTTGTGGGGGTAGCCGAACCCTGAGGCGGCCGCTTCCGGCGCATCCCGGAACTTCTGGAGAGGGCAAGAACGCCTCACTTTTGGCCAAAATCGGGCCGGGGATTTTTTCACAGACCCAAGACCGGGGGGAAACCCGATGGAGAGGGCGCGGCGGGGCACGGGCGGGGACCGCACGCTCGAAAATCGCTGCGCCGCGCAGGACTCGCGCCGTGCGGGCGACCGCTCGCTCCCGGGCGCTTCGCGCCCTTCGCCCGCGGATCCGAACCCGCTGTGGAGCTGCGTGGATTTTGGCGGCTGATGGCGGCGGGTGTTTCAGCGGGCGGACGAGGTTTGAGACGAGGTTTGATATGATGCCGCTTTCCGCAGGGCAACCGAGATGCAGGTCTGGACGCAGAACTACGATCCTCTGGGCAATGCAGTGCTGTCGACGCTGGCGGCGGCGATACCGGTGACGGTGCTGTTCTACCTGCTGGCGGTGCGCAAGACGAAGGCGCATCTGGCGGCGCTGTATGCGCTGATTGCGGCGATGGCGGTGGCGGCGCTGATCTTCCGCATGCCGGTGCACATGGTGGCTGGAGCGGCGGCGCACGGAGCGGTGTACGCGGCGCTGTGGATCGCGTGGGTGGTGGTGGGAGCGGTGTTCGTCTACGACCTGACGGTGCAGAGCGGGCACTTCGAAACGATCAAGGGCTCGATCGGGGCGATCACGGACGACCGGCGGGTGCAGATGCTGCTGATCGCGTTCTGCTTCGGCGCGGTTCTGGAGGGCGCAGGCGGCGGAGGAGCGCCGGTGGCGGTGACGGCGGCGATGATGATCGGGCTGGGTTTCCGTCCTTTCGAAACGGCGGTGGTGTGCCTGATGGCGAACACGGCGCCGGTGGCGTGGGGCGGGATGGGGAATCCGGTGCGGGCGCTGGCGGCGGTGACAGGGCTGCCGGAGTCCGACCTGAGCGCGACGATGGGGCGGATCCTGCCTCCGATCGCGGCGCTGCTGCCGTTCTACCTGGTCCGGTCGATGGTGGGGTGGAAGGAGACATTCCAGGTATGGCCGGCGTGCGTGGCGGCGGGATTTTCGTTCGCCGGAATCCAGTTTTTCTGGTCGAATTACGTGGATCCGAACCTTGTGGACATCATGAGCGGGATGGGCGCCATCCTGATCTGCGCCGTCTTTTTCAAGTACTGGAAGCCCAAAGAGGAATTCCATTTCCCTGAAGAACGGGAAAAACCCAGACCGGAAAAGCGGAAATATACGGCGCGGGAGGTGGTGCATGCGTGGTCGCCGTTCGCGCTGATCGCGCTGTTCGTGGTGGCGTGGGGCATTCCTGCGGTGAAGGCGGCGATCTCGCAGACGAGCTACAAGACGCCTGTGCCGGGGCTGCACCAGATGGTGCTGCGGACGGCGCCGGTGGTGGAAAAAGACGTGCTGGACACGGCGGTGTTCAGTTTCGACTGGCTGGCGAGCGTGGGGACGGCGACGGTGCTCGCCGGGCTGGCGGCCGGGCCGGTGCTGGGGCTGTCGATGGGAACGACGCTGCGGGTGTTCCGGGGGACGATGCACCGGATGCGGTTCAGTTTTCTGGCGATTCTATGCATGATCTGCATGGCGTACGTGATGCGGTACTGCGGGATGGACGCCGTGCTGGGGCTGGCGATGACGCACACGGGCGTGCTGTATCCGATCTTCGGGACGTTCATTGGATGGATCGGCGTGGCGCTGAGCGGCACGGATGCGGGATCCAATGCACTGTTCGGAAACCTGCAGGTGGTGACGGCGACGAAGCTGGGGCTGGATCCCGTGCTGATGGCGGCGGCGAATTCGGCGGGCGGAGTGATGGGGAAGATGGTTGCGGCGCAGTCGCTGATCATCGCGTGCGTGGCGGCGGGGATCGAGGGAAAAGAGGGCGACCTGTTCCGCGCGGTGGCCAAGCACGGGCTGGCGCTGGCGCTGGTGATCGGGCTGCTGGTGATGCTGTATGCGTACGTGCTGCCGGGCGTGGTGGCGCACAATCACAGGTTCTGGTAACAGGGGCGCCGCGCCGGAACGGGCGCGGTGGAGGCTTTGCGATCCTGACAACCACAGGAGGTCACGGATGATGAAACAGGCGATGACGGCTGCGGGCGCTGCCGCCGTGCTGCTGGCGGCGGGCGCGATGGCGCAGCTCGGGATGTTTTCCAATCAGCAGCGGATCGAGATCACGCGGGAATGGAAAGGAGAGCGGTTCCCCGACGGCAGGCCGAAGGTGCCGGACGAAGTGCTGGACCGGCTGAAGCTGACGACGGCGGAAGAGGCGTGGGGGACGCTGCGGCGGCTGGGTTACCACAACCAGTTCGAGAGCAACTGGAAGACGGTGAACGTGAACGATCCGACGGGGGACCGGCTGGTGGGGCGCGCGGTGACGGCCGTGTTCATGCCGAAGAGACCGGACATGGACGCCTACATCATGGACATGGGCAAGAAGGAGAACCGCGTGGGCAGGGGGCAGAATTCGTGGGTCATCGACACGCTGGTGAAGCGCGATGTGATGGTGGTGGATCTGTTCGGCAAGATCAAGGACGGCACGATCATCGGGGACAATCTGGGGACCTCGATCTGGACGAAGACGGGGACGGGGCTGGTGGTGGATGGTTCGGTGCGGGACGTGAGCGGACTGATGGAGATCAAGGGGTTCAAGATTTTCTGCCGCGGCTTCGATCCGTCGGCGATTGCGGAAGTGACGCTGATGGGGATCAACGTGCCGGTGCGGATCGGGCAGGCGACGGTGCTGCCGGGCGACGTGGTGCTGAGCGATCCGGAGGGGATCACGTTCATTCCGGCGCATCTGGCGGAGAAGGTTGCCGATGAAAGCGAGCTGACGCGGCTGCAGGACGAGTGGGGCCATCAGATGCTGCGGGAGCAGAAGTACACGCCGGGGCAGATCGACACGCGGTGGACGCCGCAGATGATCGATGAATTCAACAAGTGGGCCGAGGCGAAGGGCTCGAAGGTCCGGATGCCGAAGCGAGAGCAGTGATCCGAAGGGAGGGAGCCATGGAGAGAGCGACGAAGAAATGGTGGCAGAACCGGCGCGGAGCGAGCCGGAGAGGATTTCTGAAAGCCGCAGCGGGCGTGGCGGCGGGGTTCTGGGCCGAGGAAACGATCCAGGCGTATCAGAACAACGTCAACACGAATTCGAAGCCGTCGGCGCTGCGGATCACGGACCTGCGGTTCGCGCACATCGTGAACGCGCCGATGCGCGTGCCGATCATCCGGATCGACACGAACCAGGGCATCTCTGGCTACGGCGAGGTGCGCGACGGAGCAAGCGTGACGTACGCGTTGATGCTGAAGTCGCGCCTGCTCGGCGAGAATCCGTGCAACGTCGACAAGGTGTTCCGGAAGATCAAGCAGTTCGGATTTCATGCGCGGCAGGCGGGCGGAGTGTGCGGCGTGGAGATGGCGCTGTGGGATCTGGCGGGGAAGGCGTATAACGTGCCGGCGTATCAGCTGCTGGGAGGCAAGTTCCGGGACCGGATCCGGCTGTACGCGGACACGACGGAGTCGCATGATCCGAAGGTGTACGGCGAGCGGCTGAAGGCGCGGCGGGAGCAGGGGTTCACGTGGCTCAAGATGGACTTGGGCATCGATCTGGTGGAGAAAATTCCCGGGGCGGTCACAGCGCCGGCGGGCGTGACGCAGCGGTCTTCCGTGTGGACGAAGCACATGTTCACGGGGATGGAGCTGACGGAGAAAGGCATCGGGCTGATGTGCGATTATGTGGCGCAAATCCGGGAAATTGTGGGATGGGACATTCCTCTGGCGGCGGATCATTTCGGGCATATCGGAGTGAATTCCTGCATCCGGCTGGGGAAGGCGCTGGAGAAATACAACCTGGCGTGGCTGGAGGACATGATTCCGTGGACGGAGACGGAATTGTGGAAGCAGATCACGCTGGCGGTGGACATTCCGACGCTGACCGGAGAGGACATCTATCTCAAAGAGCCGTTCATCGAGCTGGCGAAGCACCACGCGGTGGACATTTTCCATCCGGACCTGGCGTCGTCGGGCGGGCTGCTGGAGACGAAGAAAATCGGCGATGCGGTGATGGAGTACGGGCACGCCATGGCGATGCACTTCGCGGGGACGCCGATTTCGTTCATGGCGAACGTGCACTGCGCGGCGGCGACGGAGAATTTCCTGGTGCTGGAGCATCACTCGGTGGATGTGCCGTGGTGGTCGAATCTCGTGACAGGCAACGATCAGCCTCTGTACGAGAAGGGGTTTGCCGCCGTGCCGGAGAAGCCGGGGCTCGGAGTGGAACCGAACCCGGACGAAGTGAAGCGGCGGCTGGCGCCGGGGACGGGGTACTTCGAACCGACGGAGAACTGGAACAACGAGCGGAGCTGGGACCGGCTGTACAGCTAGCGTGGCTGCGCCGTTGCCGGCGGACCTGGGAACGGTCTGCCGGAAGGGGCTGCGCGTGCGGCTGCTCGCGCGGAAACCGCCGTTCGGGCCAGGGGTCCGCTCGTTCTCGCAACTCAGGCGGGCACGGTTGGGATGCAGCCGTCGCGCGAGCGCGAGGGGAAACCCGGTTGGGGAGGGCTCGGGCAGCACGGTTGGGATGCAGCCCTCGCGCGAGCGCGAGGGGAAGCCCGTTGGGGAGGACGCGGCAGGCACGGTTGGGATGCAGCCCTCGCGCGAGCGCGAGGGGAAGCCCGTTGGGGGGGGCGCGGGGGGCACGGTTGGGATGCAGCCCTCGCGCGAGCGCGAGGGGAAGCCCGCAGGAGAGCGCGCGGGGGCACGGTTGGGATGCAGCCCTCGCGCGAGCGCGAGGGGAAGCCCGTTGGGGAGGGCGCGCGAGGCATGGTTGGGATGCAGCCCTCGCGCGAGCGCGAGGGGAAGCCCGTTAGGGAGGACGCGGGGGGCACGGTTGGGATGCAGCCCTCGCGCGAGCGCGAGGGGAAGCCCGCAGGAGAGCGCGCGGGGGCACGGTTGGGATGCAGCCCTCGCGCGGGCGCGAGGGGAAGCCCGTTAGGGAGGACGCGGGGGGCACGGTTGGGATGCAGCCCTCGCGCGAGCGCGAGGGGAAACCCGGTTGGGGAGGGCTCGGGCAGCACGGTTGGGATGCAGCCCTCGCGCGAGCGCGAGGGGAAGCCCGTTGGGGAGGGCGCGGGAGGCAAGGTTGGGGACCGGTCGTTCCCGGGCGCTTCGCGCCCTTCGCTCGCGGTGATAAGCCTGCGGGGATTTTCATTGCTGCTGATGCACCGAAGGGTCAGAGGGTACATGCTCTGAACGGCACCGTGGGCTAGAGTGGAGGGGGAGGAGAATGCGTGAAGGTTCTCAATCTCAGGCATGATCTGGTGAGCGGCGGGTTCCGCCAATCGACGGTGGATCTGGAATTCGGAGACGGAACGAGGGAGCAGTTGTGGTTCCGTGTTCCGGAAGAAGTGCCTCCTCCGGCGAACGGCAACGCGTGGCTGGCGCTGGCGCTGCCGCTGGCCGCAGTGATCGGGGAGGATCTGCAGATCGACCTGCCCGTGGATGCATGGCTGAAACTCCATGCGCAGACTCTGCTCTCCATCTGGCGCTACTGGTATCCAGACCTGGCGAAACCGGTTCAGATCCATGCCGAGACGCTCCCCCCGGGATTGCCCAAGCCGGGAGTCGTCTCTTCCTTCACCGCAGGCGTTGACAGTTTTTTCACCGTGCTCCGGCACCCCGAGTGCAAGCACTACATACATGTCCAGGGTCTGGACATGCCGCTCTGGAAAAAGGAGGCGCATGCGCGCCTGACAGCGCGGCTGGAAAGCATCGCCGCCCAGATGGGCGCGCGGTTCTTCCGGCTGGCAACGAATCTGCGGGAAACGCGCTGGGGCAAGCTGCCGTGGGAGACGTTCGCAGCGGGCGCTGCACTGGCGGGCTCGCACCTGCAGATGGAAAGCGCCTTTGGCGCAGGGCTGATTCCCTCATCAGAGCTTTCGCCGGACATTCCCTGGGGCTCGCATCCGCTGACGGATCCTCTGTTCTCGACTTCGTCGATGCGGATTCTGCACGACGGCCTCAGCCACACGCGGCTCGAAAAGACCGAGTTCGTCGCCCAATTTCCATTGGTGCTTGAGAACCTTCACGTCTGCTTCATCGGCGAGGACACGCACGGCCAGGACGACCGCAATTGCAGCCGCTGCGAAAAGTGCGTGCGCAATATGCTGGCTCTGGACGCAATCGGAAAACTCGGCGAGTGCAAGACGTTTGACATTTCGCTTTATCGTGTCGAGCTGGCCTCACAGCTGGAAGCCACTTCGGCCAAGGGCCAGATCCTCATCGGGCGGCTGCGGGACCTGGCAGAGCGGCACGGCCGTGCCGACATCGCCAGCCGACTGGATGAGAGCCTCCGGAAGTCCCGCATCCTGAAGGCGCTGAAACGGTTTGAGCGGACGCCCCTGCTGTGGCGGCTGCCTGCCTACTACCGCAAGCGGGCATTCGGGGCCCTGCCCCGGCTGCAGCGCCTGCCGGCGCCTTCGCGTCCGGGTTCGACAGGGTGAAGGGCCTCTGCCGCTCCAGGCGACCGGCCAAGACGGGAAGCCCGCCAAGGAAAAGAGCCGCAATCATCCCAGATAGAAGGCGCGAGAGGGTGAATGTGCAGCTACCTGCACCCGGCCTCTTTCCGCATCTGTCACACGGGGAGTTCAAGCGGCAAGCGGATCCGCGCGGATTGAGCCCCTCTCAGCCGGAAAAATAGAGCGCACCTGTACTAAAACCACTCGCGCGCAAAAGCCGCCAACCTCCAGTACCGAAGCACGGAGTTCGGGCAAATACAAGGCAAAGAAGCGGCACCGACCAGGGACTCAGGACCACTCTGTCAACAGGAATTGAATCTCCAGTCCGGACAATCCGGCGCTTGAGCCGACGCGTACTAGACCAGTGCGCATGGATTCAATCAGGAATCTTCCCTACCTTTACAGAGTGAGCCCGAGAGCTCTTGATTTTCCGGGAGGAGCGACTGAAACATGAAACGCATGTGGTTGCTGGCAGGCGTACTGATCATCGCCGGTGGCATGGCTTGGGCGACACCGGTATCCCTGCAAACGCTCATCGACACAAATGGCACGGTCACATCCGGCGACAAGGTCTTCAGCAATTTTGAGGCTGTGCTGACAATCTTTGGATCGGGCACTGCCACTCCTACGGATCTTTCAGGCGTTCAGGTCAATCCGATCACACAGGGCGGCCTGTTCGGGCTCCAGCTGACCGGGGGCATGTATGCGGCATGCACTCCGGGGAATTGCCCCACGACGTGGAATCTGAATGTTTCCTGGGATGTGACCGCGGCTTCGCCCTATCTCATCGACGGCGTCTATCTGAGCATCAATGGAGGTGCGAGCAACCCTCCAGACTCAATCGTCACCGTCAGCGAGGTTGTTTACGACGGGTTGAACATCGTGGGCAACGGTCTTGTCTATTACCCCAGCGTCCTGATGGATTTAATCAACCTGCCGCAGGGCTACTCGAAGATCCGGGTGAACAAGGACATTCTTCTGGTGGCCAATGTCGAGCAGGGCTTTGCTTTCGCCAAGCTCTCGGATGTGCGGCAGTTGTACAGGCAGACGGGCGAAATTCCGGAGCCTGGCACATACGCCCTGATCGGCGCGGGGCTCGCCGCTCTTGGCCTTCTCCGGAGACGGATTGGATAACCTGAGACCACATACTGGATGAGATTGGGCCGGAATCCTGCACAAGCCGGATTCCGGCTGTTTTTTTGGGCGGCGCCGGGCGCTGGTGAATTCCGACTCGCGTACCAGCACTTTCCGGCGCCGGGCGGATGTGAGTCATCCATCGCCGACACTCAGTTTTCTCAACGGCTTCGGGTGGATGCAAAGCCATGCAGCGCTGCAGAGGAGAGCGCGGCGGGAGCCGGAGAGCCCGAGAGAGCCAGTGCAAAAGGAGCGGGTCCTCCTATTGCCAGGGTCAAATCTCTCACCCACATTGAGGGCAGAACGCTAGGGTGCCTCATCACCGCGAGGCTGTACCGGCGCTTGAGTTCAGAAATTTGAGGAGGGGTAGATGTTTTTCAGAAGAATCCTGCCGCTCATGGCCATTCTGGCCGTGGCGGCCTGCAGCGTGTTGGGATCACCCATCATCGGTCCGGGCACGTGGAGCGGATGGCCCAACGTCAACAACGACAACGTGCCTTTCTGGGACCGGACGTCGTCTGATGGCGCGTCCTGCAACGCGGGCTTCTTCCTCGCCGGCGGATTCGCAGGATGCGGGAATCTTCAGAATGGCACCCCGGGCACCGGCCTGAACCTGGGGGGCAGCAACCTCGAGTACTATTCGGACAACGACGCGATCACTCCGTTTCTGCTGGCGCCGGGACAGTGGACATTCAGGCTGGAGGGGCGGATCGCCGGCTCTCCAACGTTTGAAGTCGGCTATTATTATCCGCTGAGCGCTACGCCTACGCTTTACCCGCTTTTCAATCAGACGAAATGGGTGGGCGACACCGTGACGATTCTGGCCAGCGATGTGATCGCCCTGTATCTTTCGGATTCGAGCTCAGGGGACTTTTTCCGTTCGGACGCCAGTCCTCTGGGCGTGGCCGCATTCCGGAACACGCAGTTGATGAACCAGTTCTACTTCGGCTTCGAGGACCGCCTTTATGGGGACTGGGACATGAACGACGTCGTCCTGTCCGCCCACTATGTCCCCGAGCCCGGCACCTACGCCCTCATCGGCGCAGGGCTGCTGGGGCTGGGATTGCTGCGGCGGCGGCTGAACCGGAACTGAATCATCGCATCGCGGACAGTCAAGGGCATCCGGGCGAAGCCTGGATGCCCTTGCGCTTTTCAGGTGGGTGCTTCAGGCAGAGGCCGAGTGGTCGCGAGCGCCGAGGCGGACGAGGCGCGCATCCTCGAGCCCGCCGAAGCGCTCCGGGTGGCAGGTGAGGATGAGGAACTGCATGCGCGGGCGGCGCTCTTCGATCAGATCGAGGATCCTGCGGAGGCGGGCAGAGTCGGTGGCGAGCAGGACATCGTCGAGCACGACGAGCTGAGGTTCGCTTTCGGAGAGGATATCGGCGAGGGCGAGCCGGAGCGCGAAATGAAGCTGCTCCTGCTCGCCGCCGGAGATGCGGTCCGGGGCCACCTCAAGCGCGCCGGCGGCCTCCGCGGGCGTGACAGCGTCCGGTTTCCAGGAGCTCCGATCCAGCCGGACGCCGCGAAGGAAGCCCCCATTGATGCGGGACAGGACCTGAATGGTCCGTTGCTCGAGGCGGGGCAGGATCGAGCCTTCGGCTTCTTCGAGAACGTCGTTGAGCGTCTGCCAGAGGAGGCGGTTGGCGCGGGCCTGGCGCAGGGCGGAATCGTACTCCTGCTGTTTCGCCGCCAACTGTTCTTCGGCCTCGGCGAGCCGGGCATAGGCGCCTTCGCCCTGTTTCTGCGCGATGCGTTCGCTGAGCCGCGCGCGCAGTTCGCGCGCCTGTTCCAGCTGCGTCTGCAGCCGGGCGAGTTCGTTCTCGGCGCGCTGCTTTTCAAGGTCGAGACCGGCGGGCAGCAGCGCGAGGCGTTCGAGCAACTCCCTGAGGCGGGTTTCGTCCACGGCGAGCCGCCGCGCCGCTTCCTCCTTTGCCTGCTGCAGCGCAGATTCGCCGCGGGGGTCGCTATCGAGGGCGGCTTTCTGCTGCTGGAGGGCGCGCTGCCTGTCGTGCGCCTGCCGGAGCTGCTCCTCGAGATCGCGGACAGAGTCGCGGGCGCGGGCGAACGAGACGGCTTCCGGGCTCGCGCCGCTCTCGTGGGCGGCAAGAGCCTTTCTGAGGGCGCCGGCCTCGTTCTCCAGCGACTCGGCCTGACGGCGCTTTTCCTCGAGGAGATTCAGATCCGCGGCGCCCCAGGGCTGCGTCAGTTGATGGCGCTCAAGGCGCACGCGGGCGATCTGGCCGCGGAGTTCTTCCACCGAGGCGGAAGGCCCCCAGATGCGCATCCGCCCGAAGCCGGGCAGGGCCAGCTCGATTTCGGGCGAGCCGCTGATCTCCAGCGTCTCTCCCGCCTGGCCTTCCAGCACGCCTTCCGGGCTGCCCTTGTGCACGCCGATCCGGGCGGGCGCGTCCAGCTGAAGCTGAACATGGAGCAGCGCGCCATCCAGCCTGGCCTGCAGCTCGCGAAGCTGCTGGTCCAGACGGGCGGCCCGGTCGAGCAGATCCCGCGGCGGGGCGTTGAGGCTCCTGATCTGCGCCTCGGCCTCCGCCGCACGCGCGGAGGCGGCGGCCCGGGCCTGGATCCATGCGTCTTCCGCGGACTTGACTTCCGCCCGCGCCCGCTGCAGGCGCTCCTCGAGCGCGGAGACCGCTTTTGCCGCCGCGTCCAGATCGGCGGCAATCGTCTGCCGCAGTTTGAGAACCGAAGCGGCGGTGTCGAGTTCGAAGCGGGCCGCCTGGATGGATTTCTCGAGCTCGAGGCGGCCGGCGTCGAGCTCCGTTTTGAGTTTCAGCTTTTCGCCCAGTTCCCTGAGCCGGGCTTCGAGCTCCGACTTGCGAACTTCAAGGGCGGCACTCTCATCGCGGGCTTTTTCGAGCTGAATGCGGTCGTTCTCCAGCGCGTCAAGGCTCTCCTGGAGCGCACGGACCCGGTCGCGCAGGCGTGTCAGTTCGTCTTCCAGCGTGCGGATCGGGGAAGACTTCCGGAGCGATTTGCCCTCAGGCGGCCAATCCTCGTCATACAGCCGCTTCGCTTCGCGCAGGACGGTGTCGACCAGGCCGGAGCGGATCTGGGCGCCCAGCGAGTTGCGGATGCGCTCCTGCAGAGGCTGATCGAGGCGCAGTTCCGCGAGTTCATTCTGCCGGGCCCACAGCGCCCCGGCCACGAGCCAGGAGCCGGAGCCGCCCTGCGGGGCGCCCAGAAACTCCGGCAGGCGCTCTTCCACATGTCTTCCCTGCGCGTGCGGCCGCCATCGTCCTTCCTCGAAACGCTCCAGAAGCGCCTTTCCGCGGGGGCTGAAGGCGAACTCTTTCTGAAGCCGCCAGAGGCTGCCTGCGTGCTCGAACTCGACGGTGACGCGCGGGAAGAGATTCCGCTGCCACGGCTGCCAGCGTTTGATCTCCTGGGCATTGGAGGTGGCGGAAACGGTGAAGGCGGAGGCGAGAGCGGCGAGCAGCGTGGACTTGCCGCTGCCGTTGGGCCCGGCGAGAAGATTGGGGCGCGCGGGATCGAGCGCGACCTCGAGAGGCTGGAGAAACCGGCCGAAGTGTTCGACGGCGATTCTGCGGACAATCATGCGCCGGCTCCTTTCGCGAGAGCGAGCAGGGTCTGGAGAGCCTGACGCGCCTCGGCGGACGGGTCTTCCTGCAGGGCGAGCTGATCGAGACGGCGGGCGGCCTCGCGGAGGGGGCCGTCCGGGAGATCCTCGAGGCGCAGCACCGGGCGCAGACCGTCGTCGATGCGGAGGAAGAGAAACCGGGACGCGAGCTGCCGCAGAGCGGCGAGCGTGTCGCGATCCTCGGGATACAGGGCTCCGGCGAGATGCAGTTCCGCGACCGTTTCAGGCGAGGCGAGCGGCTCGAGCTTGCGGAGAACCGCGGCGAGGGCGCCGGACTCGAGGATCTGGAACTCTTCCCGGATCCACCGCAGGCGGGCGACGCGCTGCTGGCGGATGCGCGGCGCCGCGCCGGGCGAGTCGATGTCGACGAGCAGCACGAAGCCGCTGGCGTCCTCGGCGAACGAAGCAGGCTCCGGCGTGCCGCTGTAAGCCATGCGGACGGCGCCGTCCGGGCTGCGGTACTGGCGCGCCGAATGCCAGTCTCCGAGAGCCAGATAGTCGAGACGGCGCAGAGCAGGGGCATCGGCGGGGATCGAATAGGTCTGCTCCTGGTTGGGCAAACCGGCCACGGCGCCATGGGCGGCGCCGATACGGATGCGGTCCCCGAACAGGCCGGAGGGAATCCAGGCGGTGGGATCGCCCGTTCCCCAGCGGCTGCGGAGAGGACAGGGGAAGACGACGCAGGATTCCAGTTCGATGGGGGTTTCCAGACGGGCGATGCGGACGTTGGGGCATTCGTCCCAGACCGGCAGCTCCCAGAGGCTGCCAGCCCCGAGCGGATCATGGTTGCCGGGCAGGACGATGACGGGGCAGCCGAAATCCGCAAGCGTACGGGCCACGCGGCCGACATCGTCAAGCGGGACTGCGGAGTGCTCGAAGGTGTCGCCGGCAAGGATGGCGAGATCGACTTTTTCCGCGCGGGCCAGCTCTGCGATGCGGCGGGCGGTTTCGAGCCGCGCCTCGCGGGCGCGGGGCGCCGCCGGGCCGAGGTGGGCCGCTTTCATTCCGATCTGCCAGTCGGCTGTGTGGAGCAGTCTGACTGCCATGGACTTCTCCTCTCCAGCGCCGCGGGGCGCCTGCCGCGTCCGGCGGCGCTGGAGAGCAGGGAGCTACTCCCCAGCGCCGGCCGGCGCCAGCTCCTCCTCCGATTTCCCTCCCCTGACTGGATTGTGTTGCGCCTGGTGGCTCACCACGCGATCCTGCGGAAAGAAATTCATCCAGCCGACAGGCGGGCTTCGCCGGCTGCGGGCTTCCGCACTTCGCCGCTGTGCGCGGCAAGGGCGTCCTGGAGATGCCTGAGAACGAGCTGGCGCAGGGAATCCGGCGACTCCACGACGACGTGCGGGACGAACCGCAGGATGTCCTGCACGAGTTCACGGGGATCCGAGTAGGGCACCTCCAGGAGGAATTCGTTGCCCGGAAGCGGGGTGAGGCGCTGGTCCGGGTGCCAGATTTCCCTTTCGATCCATCGCGACGCGGGAAGCCCGAACCGGAGGAGCGCCGTTTCCCGGGGCGGACCGGCGAAGATCCCGTATCCTGCGCCGAGCCGTTGGTCGAGAATTTCCTGCGGATGCTCGTCAGCCTTCTGATCGAGCAGCGCGGCGCCGCGGATCGCGTCCAGCGAGAAGCTCCGGAAATCCTCCCTTGTGTGGCACCAGGCGTCGAGATACCAGTTGGAGCTGTACCAGATGAGGCGCTGGGGGCTGACCGTGCGGGACATGATTTCTCCGCGCGAGCGGCTGAAATAGGTCAGATTCAGCCGCTTTCTCTGCAGCACGGCAGTGCTGACGATGCGGAAAATCTGCTCGTCGACCGGACGGTGGCGGGCGGCGATGATGCGGAAACGGCGGCGGATATCCTTCGGTTTCACCCTGCCGCCCGAAATGAGAGCCTCGATGCGGCGCGCAGCCGGCGCCAGCGCTCCTTCCAGCACGCGGGAATCCATCTGGCTGAGGAGCTCGTACATCAGAAGCAGCGCGTGCATCTCCCCGGGCGTGAGCCAGACTCCGGGGAGCTGGTAGCGGGCTGAATCGCCGTCTTCGCCGGCGGGCGGCTGGGCGTAAATGTAGCCGCGGCGCTCCCGGCTGTACTCGATCGGCGCCCCGAGGCGGTCCCGCATGTACTGCAGGTCGCGCCTGAGCGACGCCCGGCTGACCTCCAGTTCCTCGAGTAATTTCTGAAACGGCACAGCCCGATTTTTGTCGAGCATTTTATGAATTTTGTAGATTCTTTCCATCTGGCTCACGGCTAACCTCACCGGGGGGACGCCCCGAATCGAGCCTATTTTACCGAAACCGGGAGCGGGCGGAAACCCGGAATTATAGAGGAAATTTCACGGAATTTCGGAGGAGGGAGGGCGTGGCGGAAGCTCGTGGGAGTCGAACCCACCAGCGGCGCCAGAGGGCCGCCCACTGGTTTTGAAGACCAGGCCGGGCACCGGCCCAGTGGAGCTTCCAAGCCGATTGTAGCGTTGTCAGGCCGGCCGGTGGGCGGCGCGGGCGCCGGCCGAAAGCAGGCAGCCGGAGGCGACAACGGCGATGCAGCCGATGGCATTGAGCCAGAGGAAGGCGAGGTCCGTGGAGCGCCAGACCGCGATGACTGACGCCTCGCCAAGGATCATCGCCAGGAACGCGGCGGTGCCCTTCACGCGCGGGAAGAAGAACGCGAGAATGAAGACGCCGAGCAGGGTTCCGTAGAACAGCGATCCCAGGCGGTTGACCGCTTCGACGAGCGAGCCGAGATTCTGGGCGTACAGGGCCGTGACGATGGCATAGACGCCCCAGAAAAGCGTCAGCCACCGCGAGGAGGCGAGGTAGTGTCCGTCGCGCTCTTCCCTGCGGAGGAAGCGCCGGTAGATGTCCACCATGGTCACCGTGGCGAGCGAGTTGATTTCGGCGGAGATGGTCGACATCGCCGCCGCGAAGATCGCAGCCATGATGAGGCCGACGACGCCTGCGGGGATATGATGCACGACGAACCAGAGGAACACGTAATTCGTGTCGTTGACGCGCTCCTGGCCCATCGCCTGTCCCGCCAGAGAGAGCGCGCGCCCGCGGATTTCATCCACGCGCCCGTGCGCCTCGCGGAACGCGGGCAGATCGAGCCGCTGCGCCGCGGCTTTGCGCTGCGCGAAGGCCGCGTCGTATTCCTGCTTCAGCTGGCTGAACCCAGCCTGCCGCTCGAGCGCCTTCATCGCCTGGGGATGGAACACCAGCGGCGGCTGCGTGTGCACATAGAAGACGAACACCATCGCGCCGGTGAAGAGGATGAAGAACTGCATGGGGATCTTGGCGACGCCGTTGAACAGCAGCCCGAGGCGGGACTGGGCGACGCTTTTGCCGGTGAGGTAGCGCTGGACCTGGCTCTGGTCGCACCCGAAGTAGGAAAGCGCGAGGAACATGCCGCCGATGACGCCGCTCCAGATGTTGTACTGGTCGTTCCAGTCGAACCGCCACACGGCAGCGTTGAGCTTGCCGGCGGCGCCCGCCACGGCGAGCGCTTCCCGCAGCCCCACCTCCGCGGGCAGGAGGAAAATCACGGTCAGCAGCGCGGCCAGGATTCCGGCGGTCATCACGAGCATCTGGACGAACTCCGTCCACGTGACAGCGGCGATGCCGCCTGAGGCCGTGTAGGCCACCACCAGCGCCCCCATGATGAGCGTTGTCCACTGGCTGGGCAGGCCAATGATGACCGTCAGCACCACTGCGGGGGCCGACAGGGCCACGCCCACAGCCAGCCCCCGGGAGAGGAGAAAGATGATGCTGGCGAGGGCGCGGGTTTTCGCGTCGAAACGTTTTTCGAGATATTCGTAGGCCGTAAACACGCCCGAGGCGTGAAAGCGGGGCACGGCGAACGCCGAGATCAGAATCATCGCGAGCGGGAGGCCGAGGTACATCTGCACGAAGCGCATGCCGTCGACGTAGCTCTGGCCGGTGGTGGAGATGAAGGTAATGGCGCTGGCCTGCGTCGCCATGATTGAAAGGGCCATGGCATACCAGGGCATCGTCCGGTCGGCCAGCAGATACTGCTGGGTGGTGCGGCTGCCGCGGCTGCGCCACACACCATAGAGGACGACGCCCGCCAGCGAGGCGCCCAGCACCCACCAGTCCAGCGGCCTCACTGGTTCCAGCTCCAGGTGAACCAGGTGAACAGGACGATGACCACCGCCAGATACACGCCCAGCGCGGCGTAGATCCGGCCCCAAGTGCCCCAGAAGGGCGGTTTTTCTTCGTGCAGGTTCATTTCCCCCCGCTCACGAGATTGGCGAAAATCCGCCATGCGCCGGTTACTCCGGCGGGCAGCTGACGCCACCACGCATAGGACGTGAAGATGTAGGCGCCCTGTCCGACACGGGCGAACAGGAGCCCGCCGCGCTGCGGGGGCTCGCCGGGGTCGGCGGTTTCCAGCAGGGCTTCATACCGTCCGTCCCACTCGGACGGGAAATAGAGCGCCCGTTCCTGGATCCAGCCGTCGAAATCCTTCGCAGAAATCCGGTTCGGGCGCTGAAGCAACGGATGGTCCGGCAGGAGCACGCGGACGGGCGCCTCTTCCACCGTGACGCGGCTCCGTCCTGTGCGCAGGGGAAACGGTCCGACGTTGCGCAGCAGCGCATCGGAGGCATCAGGGCCGAACCCTTCCAGCGTGTTGTACTGCACCACGACCGTTCCGCCGCGCTCCATGTATTCCCGCAACCTGCCCGCCGCCGCGCGCAGATCGGCGCGCGTGTTGAAAGCGCGGATGCCGGTGACGATGGCATCGTAGGCTGAAAGATCGCCCTGCGTGAGCCGGCGCTCGTCGAGCAGCTCGACTTCGCAGCCCATTTCCCGGAGCGCCTCGGGCACGAAGTCGCCGGCGCCCATGACGTAGCCCACGCGCCGCGCCGAGATCAGAATCTCTTCCCGAAGCAGGCGCGTCTCGGCGGGGCGCAGCACGACCTGCGGCGGGATGTGCTCGTATTCGATGCGGACCACGCTGTCGCGCCACTCGCGCCCGCCCGCCCGCGCCGAGGCGCGGAGAACGCCCCTGGCCGGCGCCGCCGGGGGCGCGACCTGAAACGTGACTGTCGCCGACTGTCCGGCATCGGCGAGGGAAAACCGGTGCTCGGCCGGCTCGACGCTCCACCCCTGCGGCGCCTCGAGCTTCACGGCGCCTTCCGTGGCTCCGGTCACCGCCCGCACTTCCACAGCAACAGGCCGCGCCGCGGAGGTCCGGAACAGCAGCGGCGTTTCGGAGACATGGAGCGAGACCGGCGGCGCGATCACGAAAGGCCGCGTCCGTTCCCCGCGCACGCGATCGACGTAACGGTGTTCGACGGGGCGGCGCACCAGGATCTCTCCGCCCGCAATCTCCACGCGAAAGACCGCGGTCAGCACGGGCGGGGCTTCCGCCGGGCCGACTTCAGCGAGGTTCGGAATTCCATAGAGGTTGCCCTTCTGCGGATGGCGCAGCTGCAACGGCTGCGTCAGGGGCTCGTCGGCCGGCACCCGCAGAGTGGCGCGGCCGGTCTGCGGCTGATTGTACTCGAGAGGCCCGCCGGAGAAGGACGGCGCGCCGCGCATGCCTTCCAGAGCCACGCCGAGCAGGCGCGCCTGCAGCGAAGAACGGTTCAGCGCCGTCATGGCCAGCTCCACCTGGCCTCCCGGTGCGGCCCAGGTGCGCGATGCGCTGACGTCGAGCCACAATCCCGCCGCCGCGGCTATGGCTTCATCCAGTTCCTCGAGCTTGCGCCGCGCATCAGGATGATCGAGCGCCGCCATCAGCCGCCGCGCCTCGATCAGATGGGGCACCGCCCGCTCCGGCGCTTCCGGACGGAACGCCGCGAGGGCCGCGTCGAGCTTCGCGCCGACAGCCGCCCCGCCGGGAATCCGGTTCCAGCTCGTGTCGATGCCCTCGAGGAAGTCCCCGCGCGCCGGCTCGCCGTCGTAGAGAACGAGAAAATTCGGCGCCGGGCCGCGCCGCTCGGGCGACCCCATGCCCTGGCTGCGGTGCTGGCTCCGGCTGAGACCCGCCAGCTCTCCGTAACTCAGCCCCAGCAGCGGATTGTAGTCGCCGGTGTCGATCCGCAGCCGCTGCGGCATTTTCTCTTCTTCAGCTTCCTGCTGGCGGGTGAACGAAAACGTGTTCCAGTAAAGCCGCCGCGCCTGCCAGGGTTTGACGTGCTTCAGCTGCTCAGGAAACGCCTTCGCGTCCGCCGCAAGCCGGAACGCTTCGCGGCCGAGAATCGCCGAAGCCTGATGATGCCCGTGCCCGTCCCGCGGCGTGCCGGAGAAACGCAGCACGATGACGTCGGGGCGGAAATTGCGGATCACCCAGACGATGTCGGACAAGATTTCGTCTCTGCCCCACTTCGCGAGCGTTTCGTCCGCCGTTTTCGAGAAGCCGAAATCCACGGCCCGCGTGAAGAACTGCTCGGCGCCATCCACGCGGCGCGCGGCCAGCAGCTCCTGCGTGCGGATGACGCCCAGAAGCTCGCCCTGCTCGGTGCCGATGAGGTTCTGCCCGCCTTCGCCGCGGGTCAGAGACAGATAGGCGGTGCGGAGCTTGCGATGCTGCGCGCACCAGGCGAGGAAGGCCGTGTTTTCGTCGTCCGGATGCGCGGCGATCATAAGCACGCTGCCCACCACGCGCAGCCGCTCGAGCTGCTGCCGGACTGCAGCCGCGCCGACGGGGGGCCGCCAGGAGGCCTCCGCAGGAGCGAGCAGCAAGAGAAGGAAGGCAGACACACACAGCCGGGGCCAGGGTCTCATGGTTGGATCGGTTTTTCTATTGTAAGCAGCGGCGGCGGCGCGGCGGGCGCGGCGAAAACAAAAGCCCGCGGGGCCGCCCGTGGGGGCGCGGCCGCGCGGGCTGCGGGAATCGGAGGGAGCTATTCTTCTTCCTTGATCTGCTGGGCGAGGTAGTTCTCGTAGCCCATCTCCTGGATCATGTGGAGCTGAGCCTCCAGGAAGTCGATGTGGTGCTCTTCGTCCTTGAGAATGGACTCGAACAGATCGCGGGAGCCGTTGTCGCCCGCTTCCACGGCGGCGTTGATCGCCCTGTTCAGGCGCGGCACCGCCTGATACTCCAGCTCGAGATCGTTTTCGAACATCTGCTTCACGTTCTGACCGATGTGCAGGTCGAACAGGCGAGCCATGTTCGGCGTGCCGTCGAGATAGAGCATGCGGTGCAGCAGCGCCTCGGCGTGGCGCATCTCCTCGATGGACTCTTTCTTGGTGATCTTCGCCAGCCGCTCGTAGCCCCAATTCTCCAGCATCTCCGCGTGAAGGAAATACTGGTTGATGGCGGTCAGCTCAGCCGTGAGAACTTCCTGCAGATATTCCAGAACCTTCGGATCGCCTTTCATCGTGCCTCCTCAAGATCGAACAGTGTCAAGCCGTGGTACGACTCCCGCATTGTATCCGGAAAGCCGTCAGGACAACAACGTCTTTAAATGCAATGATTTACAGGAAACTGAGTTGCAACAGCCGCAACAGCCGCGGGGCGTCCGGCGGCTGTCCGCCCCGCCGCCCGTTGTGCTAGGCTAAGACCGTCATGCTCAAGCAGATCCCGCTTGCGGATGTCCACCGCGCTCTGGGCGCGAAGATGGTGGATTTCGGCGGCTGGGAAATGCCCCTGCAATACACTGGCATTCTTGACGAGCACCGCGCCGTGCGGACGGCTGTGGGCCTGTTCGACGTCAGCCACATGGGCGAGATCGAGATCCGGGGTCCCGGGGCGCTGGATCTCGTGCAGCGGGTGAGCACGAACAACGCGGCGAAGCTCGCCGACGGGCAGATCCACTACTCAGGGCTGCTGTACGAACACGGCGGCTTCGCCGACGACATTCTGGTCCACCGCGTGAGCGCGGATCATTATTTCCTCTGCGTCAACGCATCGAATCAGGACAAGGATTACGAGCACATCGTGTCGCAGAACCGCTGGGACTGCGCCGTCGAGAACAACGGATCGCAGTACGCCCAGCTCGCCATTCAGGGGCCGCGCGCGCTGGAGACGCTCCAGAAGCTGACCCCGGCGCCGCTGGCGGACATCCGTTACTACCGCTTCCGCGACGGCGAGGTCTGCGGCCATCCGGCGCGCATCGCCCGCACCGGATACACCGGCGAGGACGGCTTCGAGCTGTACATCGCCCCGGCGCACGCCGCGGAAATCTGGAACGCCCTGCTGGAAGCCGGCCGGGACTTTGGCATCAGGCCGTGCGGCCTCGGCGCGCGCAACACGCTCCGGATGGAGGCCGGCATGGCTCTGTACGGCCACGAAATCGACGCCTCGATCACGCCGCTCGAGGCAGGGCTCGAGTGGATCGTCAAGTGGGACAAAGGCGATTTCTGCGGCCGCGCCCGTCTTGAGAAGCAGAAAGCCGAGGGCGTCCGCAGGAAACTGACCGGCTTTGAAATGCGCGGCCGCGGCATCGGCCGCGACGGCTATGAAGTGCGCGCGGGCGGCCGGCCCGCAGGCTGGGTGACCAGCGGCGGACCCGCGCCCGCTCTGAACAAAAACATCGGAATGTGTTACCTGCCCGCGGAGCTGGCGCAGCCCGGCACGGCCATCGAAATCATGGTGCGCGAGCAGCCCGTCGAGGCGGTGACCGTTCCCATTCCTTTCTACCGGCGGCCCAAATGAGCTATCCAGACAACTTCCGTTACACGAAAGAACACGAGTGGATCCTGGTGGAAGGAGACACCGGAACCATCGGCATCACCAATCACGCCCAGAAAGAGCTCGGCGACATCGTCTATGTCGATCTGCCCAAACCCGGCGCGGCGGTCGAAGCCGGCAAGGCGCTCGGCTCGGTGGAGAGCGTCAAGGCGGTGAGCGACATCTATTCGCCTGTCTCGGGCGAGGTGATCGAGGTGAATGAGCTTCTGGCGACGGCGCCCGAGAAGCTGAATGAAGATCCCCACGGCGCCGCCTGGCTCGTCAAGATCCGCCTGAGCAACCCGGCGGAACTCGACGGTCTGATGAGCGCAGCCGATTACCAGGCGTATCTGGGCGAATAGGGCGCAGCTTCCTACCGGATCGCCAGAAACATCCAGCCGCCGATGATGGTGGCGCGGCTGAAGTGCCGGCGCAGGAGGGCGAGGAACTCGTCCTCGGTGTAAATCCAGGGGTGGTGGGGATTCGTCGCGGCGAGGCGGCCGGCTTCTTCGCGGGTTTTCGGAAAACCTGAAGTGCCCGCCAGCACGCCGCCGGTCTTGAGACGCGCCGCCAGCCAGGCGACGTACCGCTCGGCCTGCTGAGGGGTGAAGTGCTCGACCATCTCCATCGCCGTTGCGGCGTCATAATAGCGCCCCTGCAGAAAGCCCGCCTCCAGGGCGTCCCCAACGAGCCATTCGATGTTCCCGGCCGGCCAGTGGCTGCGGGCAAATTCCACCGCTGCGGGGTCGCGGTCGAACGCCGTGACGCGCGCGGCGAAGCATGAAAGCAGAAACGCTCCCCATCCCAGTCCGCAGCCTGCTTCCAGCACATCGAGATCCCGGCACAGGAGCGCCCCGGGCACAAGGTAGCGCGCCAGCATCATGCGAGAGTAGCCTGTTTCAACAAACCGCGGTTCGGCCGGCAGACCGCGCTCCCCCTCGCCGAGCAGCGCCGCATCCAGCATGGACGGCTCGAGCCTCATCACTCTGTCCACAGCGCTGGCGTATGGCTCCGTTTCCAGGATCCGGCCGCTGTCATCGAGGATTTGCTCAAGCGAATAGTTGAAGACGGAGAGGTTGAAGGGCCTGCCGGCAGGCGGCGCATCAGGATCAGGCCGCGGGGGCTTTCTGGCGACCAGATAGACGGCCCAGTGTTCGCGCCAGCCGCCAAGATCGTCCACGGGGACCTGGTCCATCCGGCAGTCGACCCGGCGATCCGAGAGGTCGTAGCCTGATTCGATCACCTCCAGGCGGGGGAAGAGCTGCTTCAGTCCGGCCGTGGAAAAACGGAAATAATCCTCGACGCCCGCCGCCGAGTGATAGCGCCACGACCACACCGTGAGAAGAATCAGCAGGCCTCCAGGCGCCAGCAGCCGGGTCATCTCCTGCGCGGCGCCATAGGGGTCGTAGACGTGTTCCAACGTCATTTTGCTGAAGACGACGTCGAAGTGCCCGGCGGGGAATTGCGTGCGGCGGCAGATGTCGGCGGACGGGAAATTGAGCGCGTGGAACTCGCGGCCTTCCAGAAACTCGCGCAGCTCCGCCCCGCAGCCGCCCACCTCGAGAACCCTGCGGGCGTCCGGCGCATGCTCCCTGCAACGCTCCAGCACCCAGGCGGTCCAGTCCTTCCACTGCGGCGCGACGGTCTCCGCGGCGCTGCGGAACGCGGCTTGCGCCTGGCGCTCTTCTTCTGGCAGAGAGGCAGCCGGGATCGCCTGTACTGCGTCAGGTTGCGAAACCGGTTTGCCCGCATCAACGCTGGGCGCGCGGCGCCTGCGCAACCCTGGAATCCAGAACCTCACTGACCGCAATCGTAGCAGCTGCGCCGCTGCGGATGCGTCTCTCCGTGCCGTCAGCGGCATAGACCCGCTGCCCGAGGCGGCCGCCGCCGGTGTGTTCTTTTCCAAGTTTCCCACCCGGTCCTTCCTGCCCGGCATCACCCTCTACAGAGTGGTGTGCACCGCCCGCCGCTCCGCTAGAATGGTCTTTTCCGGGGGCCTGATCCTTGAGATACTTTCCGAACTCCGATGCCGACAGGCAGGCCATGCTCGCCGCCTGCGGCCTTTCCTCGCTGGAAGATCTTTACAAGCACGTTCCCGCCAACGCCCTCATCCGCGAGCCGCTCCGCATTCCGCCCGGCATGTCGGAATACGAGATTACGGCGTATTTCCGTGAAAAGGCCGCGAAAATGGCTCACGGCTACGCTTCTTTTCTCGGCGCCGGCGTGTACGCGCACTACCGTCCCGTGCTCTGCGACGTCATCGTGCAGCGCGGCGAATTCCTCACGTCGTACACGCCCTATCAGGCCGAATACGCGCAAGGCACGCTGCAATCGATCTTCGAGTTCCAGACGATGATCTGCCAGCTCACGGGCATGGAGGTGGCCAACGCCTCCATGTACGACGGCTCGACCGCCGTCGCCGAAGCGGCGATGATGGCTTACCGCATCACCGGGCGCTCGCGGTTCCTGGCGGCTGCCAATCTCCATCCCGAGTACCGCCAGGTGCTCGATACCGCCGCTCATAACGCCCGCATGCATGTGGCCGGGTTCCCCTTCGACCCGGAAACCGGGCGGGCGGATCTGGCCGCTCTGGAGCAGGCGCTCGACGATGACACGGCCTGCGTCATCCTTCAGTCGCCCAACTTTTTCGGCATCATCGAAGACGTCAAAGCCGCTGCCGAACTGGCGCACAGGCGCGGCGCGCTGCTGGTTGTCGCTTTTACGGAGGCCGTCTCGCTGGGCCTTCTGGAGCCGCCCCGCGAGGCAGACATTGCCGCCGGCGAACTGCAGTCCTTCGCCATCAGCCCCAGCTATGGCGGCCCCTTCGCGGGCGTCATCGCCACGCGGGAGAAATTCATCCGCCAGATTCCCGGCAGGCTTGCGGGCGAGACGAAAGACCAGGACGGCAACCGCGCCTTCTGCCTGACGCTCTCGACGCGCGAGCAGCACATCCGCCGCGAAAAGGCCACGTCGAACATCTGCACGAACCAGGCCCTGGTCGCGCTCATGGCCACCGTCTTCATGAGCGTGTATGGCAAGCAGGGTCTGCGCGAACTCGCTCTTCAGAATCTCTCCAAGGCGCACTATCTGGCCGAGGGCCTCGATCTGCGCTTCAGCGGGCGGTTCTTCAACGAGTGCGTCGTGCGTCCCCGCCGCCGCTCCGTTGAAGACGCCCTGCAGGTTCTGCTTGAGAAGAAGATCCTGGGCGGCGTCGCTCTGAAACGCTTCTATCCGGAGCTTGGCGACTGCCTGCTCGTCTGCGCCACGGAAATGAACCGCCGCGCCGATATCGACACTCTGAAGGAGGTGCTCGCCTGATGCCGAAGACACTCGGAAAAGTGCGCCCGCATCCCACGCAGAACGAGCCGCTGCTGTTCGAGCTGTCGAGCCCGGGCAAGCGCGGCTATCAGCTGCCCGCGCTCGACGTGCCGGCAACGGATCCTGAAGCGGCGCTCGGCGCGGGCAACGTGCGGCGCGAGATCGAAGACTTTCCGGAACTGAGCGAAGTGGAAGTCCTGCGCCACTTCACGCGTCTGTCCACATGGAACTACGCCATCGACCTCGGCATGTTCCCGCTGGGCTCCTGTACGATGAAGTACAACCCGCGCATCAACGAGGCTGTGGCGCGGACAGAAGCCCTGGCGTGGGCGCATCCGTATCAGCCGGAAGAATTGAGCCAGGGCGCGATGGAGATCATCGCGACGCTCGAGCAGTACCTGGCTGAAATCTTCGGCATGTCGGATGTCACTCTGCAGCCCGCCGCAGGCGCGCACGGCGAGTACACGGGCATCATGCTGATCCGCGCGTACCTGGCTGCGCAGGGCAATCCCCGCAAGATCGTGCTGGTGCCGGATTCGGCGCACGGCACCAATCCCGCCACCGCCGTCATGGCGGGCTATGAAGTCAGGACGCTTGCTTCCAACGAGCACGGCATGATGGATCCCGCCGCCGTCGCCGCAGCCGTCAATGAAGACGTGGCGGCGCTGATGGTGACCAATCCCAACACCGTCGGCGTTTTCGAAGAGCACATCGAAGAGATCGCGGAGATCCTGCACGCGAAAGGCGCGCAGGTCTACATGGACGGCGCCAATCTCAACGCGCTGGTCGGCGTCGCCCGCCCCGGCGACTTCGGCATCGACGTCCTGCACGCCAACCTGCATAAAACATTTTCCACGCCTCATGGCGGAGGCGGTCCGGGCGCCGGCGCCGTCGGCGTCAAGCCGCATCTCGCACCGTTTCTCCCTGTTCCCCGGCTGAAGCGCGAAGACGGACTGCTGCGCTGGGACTACGACCGGCCGCAATCGATCGGGCGCGTGCGCGCCTTCTACGGCAACTTCGGCGTGCTGATCCGCGCGCTCGCCTACATCCTCGCCCACGGCGGCGCCGGGCTGCGCCAGGCTACCCTCGACGCTCTTCTCAACGCCAACTACGTCCGGGCGCGGCTCGAACCCCACTACCAGATCGCGTATGACGCCCGCTCGATGCACGAGTGCGTGTTCAGCGACGCGCGGCAGGAGAAGAAGGGCGTCCGCACGGGCGACATCGCCAAGCGCCTGCTCGACTACGGCTTCCACCCGTACACGGTGAGCTTCCCGCTGATCGTGCACGGGGCGATGATGATCGAGCCGACCGAGACCGAGCCGAAGGCGGAGCTCGACGCCTTCTGCGATGCGCTGATCGCCATCGCCAGAGAGGTGGAGGAGAACCCGGAGCTCGTGAAATCCGCGCCGCACTCGACGCGCGTGTCCCGCGTCGACGAGGTTTCCGCCGCGCGCAAACCCCGCGTGCGCTGGATCCGCGAGTAGCAAGACCCTCGCGCACTGCACGTCTGGAGCCGTACGGGAGCAGCCAGAAGGGCTGCGACCATGCGGTCAGCCCCGTCCCAGCCCGCTGACACTCCGCATCACGCCGCTGGGGCGTCCGGGGCGCCGCGCGCCGCGCCCGCGCAGGGCTGGCGATTTCGATGGAGCGGTTCACCTTCTTGCCCCCGCCCATCGTCAACGCTTCCCCCAAAGCAGGCGCACAACAAGCGGCCCAAGGTTGCCAGGCAACGGTTCCCCGCCCAGCTCTCACACGTCGCAGATGGTCATCATCTCGTCGAGCGTCTTCACAGGGTCAGGCGTCGTCGGCGTGTATTCGTGCGAAAGATATCCCGTGTAGCCTGCGTCCACGATCGCCCGCGCAATGGCCCTGTAATTCAGCTCCTGCGAATCGTCGAACTGGTGCCGCCCGGGATTGCCGGCCGTGTGCATATGCCCGAAATACTGGATGTTCTCGCGGATCGTGCGGATGATGTCGCCCTCCATGATCTGCATGTGGTAGATGTCGTACAGCAGCTTGAACCGAGGCGAATTCACCCGCTTGCACAGCTCGACGCCCCACGGCGTGCGGTCGCACTGATAGTCCTTGTGGTCCACCTTCGAGTTCAGCAGCTCCATCACGATGGTGACTTCGTTGTCCTCGGCGATCTTGACCGCCTCTTTCAGCACGATGTAGCAGTTCTCCAGCCCCTCCTCGTCGCTCTTGCCGCGCCGGTTGCCCGAAAACGTGATGACGTTCGGCACGCCTTCCTTGCGGGCCCGCGGAATGTTTTCACGGAACTCGGCGAGGATCTTCTCGTGCAGAGCCTTGTCGTTGCACGCGTCGGTCAGCCGCCCGCCGCCCGGCACCACGGTTGGAACGAGCCCGTATTTCTTCAGGATCGGCCAATTCTGCGGCCCCTGAAGATCGAAGCAGTGCGCTCCGAGCCGCGCCGCCTGCCGGGCGCGCTCTTCGAACGGCATGTTGCGGCCGAAGACGCCCGGGCACACGCCCTGCTTCAGGCGGTTCTTCCGCTGGACCTTCGGTTCGGCTGGCTGCGCGGCGGCAATCAGGGGCGCAGCCGACGCGGAGAGGAGGAAGTCTTTGCGTGTCATGATGGGATCCCTGCCCGCTATCGTATAGCATGATGGACGACACAATCGAGCGGCGCATCACGGCCCGCGAGTCCATCGAACTGCTGAACTCTTCCGGGCTGGGCGAACGCCGCCCCGTCGGCAGTCCCGAAGCCATCGCCCTGATGCTGGAACACTCGAACCTCCTCGCCACCGCCTGGGATGGCCCGCAGCTGGCGGGCGCCGCGCGCTGCTTCACCGACTTCGTCCTCGTCACCTACTGCAGCGATCTCGCCGTGCGCGCGGAATATCAGCGCCAGGGCATCGGGAAGGAGCTGCTCCGGACCGTGCTGCGCGCCGCTCCGTGCCGCATCGTGCTGCTGGGCGTGCTGAAGACCGAGGACGACTATCCCCGCATTGGCTTTACGCAGTCGCCTTTGGCCTGGACTTTTCTTCGGGGAGAGCTTGCCTGACATGGGTTTCGCACTCTGGATCGATGACGAACTGGCCTGGGCTCAGGGCACGCACGAGTACCGCCCGATGGGCGCCGCGGTCATCCACGCGCACGGCATCTTTACGCCGCGCGACTTCCGCCGCTCGCTCCGCGCTCCGGACCGCATGGACCCGCGCTTTGCCGGATTCTTCGCCTCCCTCGGCGAGATGAACGCCTGGCTCGAGCGCCGCCGCAGCCGTGCGTCACAGGAGTTGCAAAAAAATCCGCGCCGTCCGCAAATCCATTTAATTCCGCCGTTTTAGCGAGCCAATCCGGATCTTTTGCGCCTTTGATCCGCCCGGATTTCCGGCCTCTCCGGTGTACAGTCGAATTGGGCGGACTTTTCTGGTGGTGCCGTTGAGGCCCGCCCGGGGCGGACCGGACCGGTTCTCCCTGCGGGCCGCTTTCCGGAGGCCCTGCAGCCGCAGGGCCTCCGCTTTCTGGAGGCTTGCCTTGCCGCTGGAATTTCTCTGTCCTGTCTCTCCTGAAAGCGCCGCCGCCATGGCGTGCCGCAACTGTTTGCCTGACGATTTTCCGCCCGCCGCGCCGGAAACGGCGGAGTGGTTTCAGGCGGGATCGAACTGGCTCGCAGCCCGGTTTCCCGGCTGCGCCGGTCTGTTGCCCTTCGGCCTGGAAGAAATCCGTTCGCCGCAGGATCTGCCCCCTGGCGCGGTCCTCGTGCGGCAAGGCTCCGGCCGGCTCGCGTTTGCGGTCCGGGCGCCTTTCGGCATGGACCTGCACTGGCTGAAAGAAGTGGGCGAAGGACTGCTCCGGGGAACCACGGGCGTGCGCGTTCATTCCGCCGGGATGGCGGCGGTCCGTGGAGAATGGGCGGCTGGCTGGATTGCCGCCGCCGTGCGCGAAGACATCGACGGCACGCCGGGAATCCGCGTCGCCGTCACGCGCTGCTCGCAACGCGCCGCCAGCCTCGCGATGGAAGGCGGCTGGAGCTTCCAGCCTCAATCCGCCGCGGTCGTCAACGCGCATGAGCTCGCTTCGGCTCTTCTGGGACTGCATCCGCTCCACTGGGTGCGCGGACTCGTCAACAGCCTCGGCAGCCGCCGGGTCGAAGAGTTCGTCAGGAACGCCGGCTCCACGCTGCGGGCATTCGACGCGCTCCGCGCATTCTGGCAGAGCCTGGGCGCCCGCGCCGAAGCGGCGTTCTGGGAGCTGCTGCAGCAGTCCCTGCCGTGGCGGGATCTTGCGGCGCGCCTGCAGGAATGGATCGGCGACGAGGCCGGCTCCGGGGCTGCAGCGTTCAACCTGGCGCGCAGGGCTGCCGGTTGGCTGCCACCGGCGGTTCTCGACTCTCTGGCACAACTGCTGGACAACCTCGCCACGCCGCCGGGCGGCGAACCGGAGAAGAGCGGACAGCACTGGGCCGCGCAGCAGCTCGCCCGCCTGCTGGACAGAGACGGCGTCGCCGAGCTGCTCAAAGCGCTGCCTCCTGCCGCCGCGCGCGAGCTGAATGCGGAAACTCCCGGCCAGTGGGCCCTGGACCGGCTGGAGGAATTGTTCGGAGATTCGGGAACGCTGCGGGGCACGCTGAGCCGCTGGTCGGAAGCGGCGCTGAAACTGGCCGCGCCAGCCGCCGAAGCGCTGACGAAGCAGTGGGAACTGCGCCTCGCCGCCGGACTCGGCGCCAGGACGTCCCGCGCCGCTCTTGCCGACGCGACGTTCCCCTTCACGGCAGAGGGCCTCGCCGCCGCCGCGCAGGTGGCTCGCGGAGATCTGAGTCCGCTCTTCAGCCCGGACACTGCGCTGCTCCGGCTTCGCCGCGGCCTGCTCACTGAAACATTCCGCCGCCGCTTCTTTGTCGAGCTGCACGCTCCCATGCTGCGCACGCGCCGCAAGCAGCGGGATCTCGAAAGCTTCGCCTCCGCCGAAGCGAGCGTCACCGAGGACGGCCGGCTCCAGATCCGCTACACCGCACAGGCGGTGGACGCCCTAGCGGCCGACCTGCGCACCCAAACCGCGATGATTTTTTCCGCCGCCCTCTCCGCCTGCAACGGCGAGGCGAAGCGGGATCACTTCTCCCTCAGCTTCACAGACCGCCGCCAGCTCAACCCGGCGGTGTTGCACACTCCGTACCTTCGCGTGCTCGGCGCTTACGGGCTTGAAAACGTCACGATCCCGGACAAACCCTGCACGGCCAGTCTTCACGTCCGGGTGGCCGGTCCGCTGGTGGAATCGTGGCTCGATACGCCATCGCCGGGAGCGCCGGAGTATCTGCCGACGATGAGCCGCGCCGCTTCCGCCGTGCAGAACATGGCTCGTCAGTGGCTGCCAGCGCTCTATCTTTCGGACGTGGAATCGTACGCGCGGCCGAGCGCCGTGCACCCGTTGCTGGCATGGTCCTGCAGCCCACCCTGCTCCGGACCGCGCAAGAAGGACCTGACGTACGATTTCATGGATCCGAAGACAGTCGACTCGGTTCTTCAGGCGTGCGCGCCGGCATTCCGCGAGCGCCTGGCCGAGACGTGGAAGTTCCTGATGGATGCCGGCAGGAAGCAGACCGCTGCGTATTACGAGCCCGCCGACCTGCGCTACATCCTCGCCAGCGTGAAGCGCCAGCAACGCAACTTCGTTTCGCTGCTGATGGCCGACGCGTTCCTTGTGGAAGCGGTCCTCAATACCGCGGACTGCGCCCGCGAAGTGCAGCGCCTGACGCGCATCGCGCCGAAAAAGGCCGCCAGCGACATGGCCCGCTTCGCCCGGGAGATGGCCGAAACGTTCCACCGCAAACTGCGGCGCCTGTACGGCGGCGATGACTTCCTCGCGCTCGGACCGCTGTTCTTCCTGACCGCCACGCGCGCCCTCGCCGCCACGGCGCGCCCCGAGGCCGAAATCGCCGCCGTGCTGATCCTGGAATCCGACGGCGGAAAAATCTGCTACGCGAATGAAGCGGCGAAAACCCTGTTCTGACGCCGCGCGTCAAAACAGCCGGTTCTGCCCGAGATTCGGCCGCAGCGGCACCCTGAAGTACTCGAACGCGCGCGGAGTCCCCACGCGCCCCCGCGGGGTCCGGTCCAGAAAGCCGAGCTGCATCAGGTAGGGCTCGTACACTTCCTCGATCGTGTCCGGCTCTTCGTCGGTGGACGCCGCAATGGTCCCGAGCCCGACCGGCCCGCCGCCGTACTTCTCGAGAATCGTCAGCATGATTTTCTTGTCGACCTCGTCGAGCCCGAGAGGGTCGACCTCGAGCAGGTCAAGCGCCCCGCGCGCCACATCGAGCGTGATGTGGCCCGAAGCGCGCACCTGCGCGAAGTCCCGAACGCGCCGAAGCAGGCGGTTCGCGATGCGGGGCGTTCCGCGGCTCCGCCGGGCGATCTCTTCCGCGGCGTCAGGGTCGATAGGCGTCTCCAGCAGCCGCGCCGCGCGCATGACGATCCGGGTCATCTCCGGCACGTCGTAGTGCTTCAGATACAGGATCAGGCCGAAACGGCTGCGGAGCGGCGCGCTCAGCAAGCCCTGCCGCGTCGTGGCCCCTACCCCCGTGAACCGGTGCAGCGGCAGCGAGTGCGTCCTCGCCCCCGGCCCCTGCCCGATCACCACGTCGATCCGGAAATCCTCGAGCGCCGAATAGAGAACCTCTTCCACATCGGGCATCAGCCGGTGGATCTCATCGATGAAGAAGACCTGCCGCTCGCGAAGATTGGTCAGGATGCCCGTCAGATCAATCTTCCGCTGCAGAAGCGGCCCGCTTGACAGGTCGATCGGCACGCCGAGCTCCGCTGCGATGATCGTCGCGAGCGTCGTCTTGCCGAGCCCCGGCGGGCCGATCAGGAGCACATGATCCATCGCCTCGCCGCGCAGCCGCGCCGCTTCGATCGTCACCGCGAGGAGCTCCTTCACTTTCTCCTGCCCGGTGAAATCCGCCAGCGTCCGCGGCCGCAGCGAAGCTTCGAACTGCAGCTCCTCGGGGGCCGCTTCCGCGGAAACAAAACGCCGCGATCTGTTCTGCTCTGGCATCCGCTCCGGCATTCCCGATTATCGCAGCAGTTCCAGCGCCCGCCGGAACATTTCCTCAAAACCGCGCCCGGCGAGCTCCTGCGCAGCGCGCCGGGCAGCCGTCTCCGCCGCCGCCCGCTGCGCGCCCAGATTCACGAGCGCGCTGACGACGTCGGCCTCTTCCTGCGACAGGATCACGGCGGGCGCGCCGGGTAGACCGGCGGCGCGCCGCGGGCTTTCATCGATTTTGTCCCGCAGCTCGAGCACAATCCGCTCCGCTGTTTTCTTCCCGATCCCCGGCACGCGCGTCAGCTTCTGCACGTCGGCCGAACGGATCACTCCGGCAAGATCCGGCGCGGCAATGCCGCTGAGCACCGTCAGCGCCAGCCTCGGACCGACGCCGCTCACCGTGATCAGCTTCTCGAACAGCGCCTTTTCTTCCGCCGTCAGAAACCCGAACAGCTGAATCGCGTCTTCGCGGACCACCGTGTGGATCTTCAGCTTGACTTCCGCGCCCGGCTCGGGCAGCGCCGCGAACGTCGAGACGGGAACAGCGACGTCGTAGCCCACGCCCTGCGCCTCGACGATGGCCTGGTTGGGATGCTTCTCGAGAAGCGTGCCGCGCAGATGAGCGATCATGGCGAAATCCCATTTTCGCAGGGGCGCCGAGGCCCGCGCGGCGCCGGAGTCAACGGCGCGCCTGCCGCCCGGCTCCGGCTGGCCCCTGACGCATTCCGTGACAAGTCCGCCCGCGCTGACGGAACCAGCCGCGCGCGCCGCGAGCGCGCGCGGATCTCCTCCCCGGCGCTGGGAATTGGCGTCAGCGCCACCCCCGCAGACGGCACATAATGATAAGACAAACGATGTTCCGCACGATCCGGGAGCAGATCGATACGATCTTCCGCGAAGACCCCGCGGCGAAGAGCGTCATCGAAATCCTGTTCTGTTATCCCGGCTTTCACGCGATTCTCCTCCACAGGCTCGCGCACCGGCTCTACCGGGCGGGCTTCACGACGCTGGCGCGCATGATCAGCCAGCTCTCGCGCTCCCTCACCGGCATCGAGATCCACCCTGGAGCGCAGATCGGCCGCCGTTTCTTCATCGATCACGGCATGGGCGTGGTCATCGGCGAAACAGCCATTATCGGCGACGACTGTCTTCTTTACCAGGGCGTGACCCTCGGCGGCACCGGCAAGGAAAAAGGCAAGCGCCACCCCACTCTCGGGAACCACGTCATTGTCGGCAGCGGCGCCAAGGTGCTCGGCAACATCACCATTGGCAATCACGTCCGCATCGGCGCCGGCTCCGTCGTGCTGAAGTCCGTCCCCGATCATTCCACCGTCGTGGGCGTCCCGGGCCGGATCGTCCGCAGCCGCCTCGACAATGAAGAAGCTCTCGAACACGCCAAGCTTCCCGATCCCGAGGGCCAGGCCATCGAGCAGCTGTCGCAGCGTGTCGAACAGCTCGAAAGGATCGTCCGCGAACTCTCCGAGAAGATCGCTCAATCCGGCGGCGGCGCCGCCAGCGCGTAGCGGAAACTGTTCCGCGCCAGCTGCTGCAACTCCTCATCGGCAAATCCGAACACGTCCCGCGCCAGCTCGTACTCGCGAACCAGCGTCGTACCGAACAGCGCCGGATCGTCCGTGTTCAGCACCAGCGGCACGCCCGCGTCGAACAGCCTCCGGACCGGATGTTCGCGCAGAGAGGGCACCGCGCCGGTTCTCACGTTGCTCGTGATGCAGATTTCGAGAGCCACATCGCGCCGTTTCAGCTCCTCGAGCAGAACGGGATCCTCCACTGCGCGGATGCCGTGGCCGATCCGCCGCGCGCCGCACTCGAGCGCCTCCCAGACGCTCTCCGGGCCGGCCGTCTCTCCTCCGTGCGGCACCGCGGCCAATCCCGCCGCCCGCACACGCTCGAACACCTCCCTGTAGAGCCGCGCCGGTCCCCGCGCCTCGTCGCCCCCGATGCCGAACCCCGCCACGCCCCGTCCCGCCCAGCGCACGGCTGCTTCCGCCACCGCTTCGACATGCGCCAGGCCGAACTGGCGGACGGCATCGAAAATGAAGCGCACGGGCACGGGCCCGCGCTCCGCCTCCTCCGCGATCGCGTGGAAGAACTCGTCCACGGGGAGCCCGCGCCACAGCATCACGCCCGCGCTCACGTTGATTTCGGCGTAGCGCACCCCCTGCGCTTCGAGCCGCTCGAGCAGCCGCTTCAGAACCAGGGCGAAATGTTCCGGCTTCTTCAGGCAGAAGTGCACCCACTTGAACGCCTGGAGAAACTCCGCGAAGTCGGAAAACCGCATCCGGTCCCGCGCCTCTTCCACGGCGAGCCCCGGCGTGATTCCGCACAGCGTCTCCGCCTCCGCCGCCCCCTCCAGGTGCAGGTGCAGTTCCGCCTTCGGCAATGACCTCAGGTCCATGAATTGCCATAATAGCCGCATGAACCCCGGTGAATTCGACGCGATCGTCGGCGGCTACCATGGAGATCCGTTCTCCGTCCTCGGCCCGCATCGTGTCGAGGACGGCTATGTGGTGCGCGCCTTCCTCCCGCACGCTGCCGAGGCGGCGCTGCTGCTGGAAGGCGGCGGCCGCGTTCCCATGGCAAAGCTCCATCCCGGAGGGATCTTCGGCGCGCAGACCGCGCGCGAGCCAGGCCGCTACCTTCTTGAGCTCTCCCTGTACCGCGGCGGATCGGAAATCATCGAAGACCCATACCGTTTCGGCCTGCTTCTGAGCGATTTCGACGTCTATCTCCACGCCGAAGGCACGCACTATGAAGCCTGGCGCACCATGGGCGCGCATCTGATGGAAATCGACGGCGTCCAGGGCTGCCGCTTCGCCGTCTGGGCGCCGAACGCGGAAACCGTCTGCGTCGCCGGGAGCTTCAATCAGTGGGACGCCTACCGCCACCCCATGCGCCGCCGCGACGGCGGCATCTGGGAGATCTTTCTGCCGGGCGTCCGCCAGGGCGACATTTACAAGTATTTCGTCCGCTCGAAAATCTTCGGCGTCTCCGAGATGAAGTGCGACCCTTACGCCTTCGCCGCCGAAACGCCTCCACTCACCGCTTCCATGGTCTGGGAGCTCGGACAGTACCAGTGGAACGACGGCGCCTGGATGGAGGCGCGCGCGCATACCAACTGGCTTGAACGCCCGGTCAACTGTTACGAGGTCCATCTCGAGTCCTGGATGAAGACCCCCGAGGGCGAGCCGCTGACGTACCGCGAACTCGCCCAGCACCTGGTTCCTTACGTCAGGCGCCTCGGCTACACGCACATCGAGCTGATGCCGATTATGGAACACCCCTACGCCGGCAGCTGGGGCTACCAGGTCACCGGCTACTACGCGCCCACCGCCCGGTTCGGCACGCCGGACGACTTCAAGCATTTCGTCGATCAGTGCCACCAGAACGGCATCGGCGTGATTGTCGACTGGGTGCCAGGCCACTTTCCGAAGGACGCGCACGGCCTGGCCCGTTTCGACGGCACGGCATGCTACGAATACGAGGATCCGCGGCTCGGAGAACACAAGGAATGGGGCACGCTGATTTTCAACTACGCGCGCAATGAAGTGCGCAATTTTCTGATTTCGAACGCCCTTTTCTGGCTGAAGGAGTATCACATCGACGGCCTGCGCGTGGATGCCGTCGCCTCCATGCTCTATCTCGATTACGGCCGCAGGGACGGCGAGTGGATCCCGAACAAGTATGGCGGGAACGAAAACCTCGACGCCATTTCGTTCCTCCGCAAGTTCAACGAAGAAGCCCACAAGGTTCCCGGCGCCGTCACCATCGCCGAGGAGTCGACGTCCTTCGCGGGCGTGTCCCACCCGGTCTACGCCGGCGGGCTCGGCTTCACAATGAAGTGGAACATGGGGTGGATGCACGACATGTTCGGCTATTTCCGCACCGACCCGCTGTTCCGCAAGTTCCGCCACAACCAGATCACCTTCAGCCTCCTGTACGCCTTCACCGAGAACTTCATGCTTCCCATCTCGCATGACGAAGTGGTGCACGGCAAGGCGTCCCTGATCGCCAAGATGCCCGGCGACGAGTGGCAGCGCTTCGCCAACGTCCGCGCCTTTCTCGGCTACATGTACGGCCACCCGGGCAAGAAGCTGCTGTTCATGGGCTGCGAGCTGGGGCAGTACGAGGAATGGAACTGGCAGGGGCAGCTCCGCTGGGATCTGCTCCAGTACGATTTCCACCGGAAGTTGCAGGAGTTTGTCCGGGAACTGAATCACTTTTACGTCTCTGAGCCCACTTTGTACGAAGTCGATTTCCACTGGAACGGGTTCGACTGGATCGACTTCCACGATATCGATTCGAGCGTCATCAGCTTCCTGCGCTGGTCGAAACACCGGCGCGATTTCACGGTCTGGGTCTGCAACTTCACTCCCGTCGTGCGCGAGAACTACCGCATCGGCGTCCCCGAGCCGGGCGTGTACCGCGAGGTGCTCAACACGGACTGGGAGCGTTTCGGCGGCAGCGGCGTCCGCAACGACGGGGAGCTCTGGACCGACCGGGTGGAGATGCACGGACGCCGCCAGAGCCTGTCGCTGACGCTGCCGCCGCTTGCCGTCACCGTCTACCGCCGCATCGGAGGCTGATCCGCCGTGCACGATCCGCTGTTTCTCTCGCTGTGGTTGAAGAACTTCGCTCCGGTCGGTCTGCCGCTGTATCTGAAGAAGGCGGTTGGCGTCTTTCCTCAATCCCGCCTGAAGCCCGGCGGCGTCATGCGGATCTACCCGATCGCTTTCCGCGAAGCTCCGCTGCTGGAGGAATACTACGACGGGGATCTCGATCCGCAGGCGGCGGCGTCGCGCGTTCAGGAGCACCTGCACGACGACATCGCCATCCAGATCCAGATGCGGTGGGATCTGTACCAGTGGACCGGCGAGTGGGAGCTGAAGCCTTCCACGGTGTATCTGGAGGTCTTCGCGCCGCTGTTCGAGGCGCCGCGCGGCGAGCACGTCCGCATCGACCTCGGTCCGCAGCGGCTGTATCTGCCTGAACCCTCCAGCGACGCGCTGCGCCCCGTGCAGTCCAACATCCGCAGCGTTCTGCACCTGGCCGCGGATCTTGAAAACGAACTGATCGCCGAGCGGAAACTCCTTTGGACCGAGGACGAGGAGAACTTCGCCGAGCGCCTGAAGGCGCTGCTAGACTGACGCGCCGCGCGCCCGCGGGGCCAGCCGCTCGATCGCCGCCAGCAGCTCTTTCGGCATGAAGGGCTTGAGCAGGGCTTCGACGCGCGGCTGCAGCGGCTCGGGGAGCGCCTGAGGACTGTACGGGGCGCCGCTCGATACGATCACCCGGAGATCCGGCGCCGCTTCCAGCAGTTGCGGCAACAGCTCCGCGCCGCTGATATCCGGCAGTTTCAGATCCAGGACCGCCACGGAGTACGGGCAGGGCGAAACGCGGCACTTTTCCAGCGCACCGAACCCGGTCTCGGACACGTCTACCTGGTAGCCGGCGCGCTCGAGAAACTTCTGGAGCAGCGCCAGCAGCGGCTTTTCGTCGTCCACAAGCAGGATGGCCATGGTCGCTGTTGCGTGTTCTTGACCTTATCATGACCAGAGGAGGAAACGCATGAGATTCATCACGGCCGCCCTGATCGCGGCGGGGCTTGCGCACGCGGCGCCGCTGCCCGTGAAACGCGTCGTCGTGTACAAGAACGGCGTCGCCTTCTATGAGCGTTCCGGCACGGTCCAGCCGGGCGAGGCGGCCACGCTCGACTTCCGCGCTGGGGAGCTCGACGACGTGCTCAAGTCGCTCGTTCTCGACGCTCCGGGCGGCATTCAACGCGTGCGTTACGAATTCACCGACCCCGCCCGCGCAGGCGACCCGCCGCGGATGATTCAGGTCAACCCGCGGCAGCCGCTCGTCCACCTGCTGGACCAGTGGCGCGGCGCGCGGCTGGAGATGAAGTACCGCGGCAACCCCGTCTCCGGCGTCATCGTCTCGGGAAGGCTCGCTCCCCTGCCGAACCAAGGTGAAAAACAGGAACTGACGCTTTTGCTGGATTCCGGCTCTCTCGCCGCGTTCGATCTCGACGCCGCCTCCGAGATCCGCCTGGCCGATCCGCGGCTGCAGCAGCAGCTCGCCGACGCCCTGGCGCGGATGGCGAAAGATCTCACTCCGGACCGCCGCACCGTCCATGTCGATCTCGCCGGCTCCGGCGAGAGGCGCCTGACGGCCCGCTACCTTGCTCCCGCTCCGGTCTGGAAATCCACCTACCGCCTGCTGCTGCCGGACGCGGGCGAGGCGACGCTGGAAGGCTGGGCCATCGTTGAGAACGCGACCGGCGAGGACTGGAATCAGGTGGCGCTCAGCGTCGTCAGCGGCAAGCCCGTTTCCTTCCTGACGCGCCTGCTCGAAGCGCGCTACGTGCAGCGCAGAGTCGTGGAGCTGCCCGGCATTGAACCTGTGGCGCCACAAACGCACGCCGCCGGCGTGATCGGCGGCGCTCTTCCCCCGCCGCAGATGGCCCGCGCCGATGCGGGGCGGACTTCAAGGATGATGGCCATGGCCGCCGGAGCGATGGCCGAGACCGCAGAGGCGAAGGCCGCCGCCCCCGCTCCTCTGGAGATGGAGATGAGCACGGTCGACTCCGCCGCCGAAGGGCGCGAGGCCGGCGAGCTTTTCGAATACAGCTTCTCCACGCCCGTCAACGCGCGCGCAGGCGAATCGCTTCTTCTGCCCTTCTTCCAGGGAAGGATCGCCGCCCGCCGGCTGCTCATCTATTCGGACCGCACGCAGGCCAACCCGCGCCATGCCGCGGAGATCACCAACACCACGGGCAAGACGCTCGACGGCGGGCCCATCACCGTTTACCACTCCTCCGGCTACTCCGGCGAAGCGTTGATGGAAGTGCTCAAGAGCGGCGAGAAGCGGCTCATCAGCTACGCCGTCGACCAGGCCGTGCGCGTGACGACGAACTTCGAATCCGGCGAAGAAACGATCCGCAGCCTGAAGGCCAGCCGCGGCGTGCTCACCACCCGCACCGCGCTGGTGCGCACGACCGTCTACACGGTTTCCAATGCGGACGCAAAAGAAAAGACCCTGCTCGTCGAGCACGCCGTCACGCCGGGATGGAAACTGGTGAAGCCGAAGGCCGACGAGACGACGGCGGCGTCGTACCGGTTCTCTGTCGCCGTGCCGGCGCAGGGAAGCGCGAAGCTTGCGGTTGCCGAAGAGCGCGAGATGGAAAGCTCCACCGCAGTGACGTCGCTCACGCCGGATCTCCTGGTGCGCTACACGCAGAACCGTTCGCTCAGCGCAGCAGCGCGGCAGCAGCTCGAGGCCATCGCCGCGAAGAAGCGCGAGATCGCAGAGGCGGACTCCGAGCAGCGCCGCACCGAGACCGAGCTGAGGGAGTTGAGCGGCGAGCAGGAACGGCTCCGGCAGAACATCAACACGCTTCGCAATGTGGCCGGACAGCAGGAGATGGTCAACCGCTATGCGGCCGAGCTGGCCAAAGGCGACATCCGCATCGCGCAGCTCCGCGACCGACAGAGCGAACTGCGCCGCCGCAAGGCTACGCTGGAGAATGAACTGAACGCCCTGATCGAGAAGCTGGAGTTTTGAGAGTCGCGATTCTTGGCTACGGCAGAGTGGCGCGCGCGCTGGCGCGTCTCATCGCGCGGCAGCGGCATGTCTATCCTTTCCGCATCGTCGCCGCCCACACGCTGCGCCATGGCACCGCGTACGATCTGCATGGACTGCCCGAGGAGCCCGCCTTCGGCCCGCCCGCGGGAAGCGCGGAGGAGTTTCTGGACCGCTCCCGGGCGGAGATTCTCGTCGAGCTGACGACGCTGAACCCGGAAAACGGCGAGCCTGCCGCCAGCCACATCCGCGCTGCTTTCGCGCGCGGCATGCACGTGGCGACGGCCAACAAGGGGCCCATCGCCTGCTGTTACGCCGCGCTGGCTGAAGAGGCGCGCCGCGCGGGCGTCGAGTTCCGCTTCGAGTCCTCGGTGATGGACGGCACGCCCGTGTTCAACCTCGCCCGCCACTGCCTGCCGGGCACGCGCGTGCTTGGCTTCGCGGGCGTGCTCAACTCCACCACGCAGGTCATTCTCGACGCCATGAGGCGCGGGCTGACGCTTGAGGAAGGCATCGAAGAGGCGCGCCGGCTCGGCGTCACCGAAGCCGATCCGTGGTTCGACATCGACGGCTGGGACAGCGCCTGCAAGGCGGCAGCGCTGGCGAACGTTCTCATGGACGCGCGCATCACGCCCGCCGGGGTCAACCGCCGCGGCATCGGGCGGCTGACGCCGGAGAAGATCGCCGTCACCGAGCGGGCAGGCAAACGCATCGCGCTGGTCTGCCGCGGCAGGCGCACGCCGCAGGGCGTTTCGCTCCGCGTCCGCGCGGAAGTGCTCGATGCGGGCGACCTGCTGGCGCAGGTGCGCGGGACGTCGAACGTCCTCGTGCTGCACACGGACACGATGGGCGACCTGGGCGTTTTCAGTCTGAATCCGGGCCTTGATCAGACCGCCTACGGCGTGTTTTCCGATCTCGTCGACGCCGCCCGCAGCCTGTAATCGCCGCGCTGAACCGGGCGCTTCGCGAGGGTCATTCGCCGCACTGGACGGGAACCGGCAGGCCGGAAGCCCGCCTCAAACGCCTTTTTCGATGGGCATCGCCAGCGGCGGCTCGACCATGAAATCGAGCTGAGCCATGTCCTGAAGCGCAGCGCGCACGGCTGCTTCGGGAGAGCTTTCGAGCGTGATCACGAACGGCAGGTTCTGCTTGTCCTGCTCCGGCAGCTGCAGCACGGCGTCGATCGAGATGGCGTGGCGCGCGAGGATCGTGGAGAGGTCGCGGATGATGCCAGGACGGTCCTTGATGCGGAAGCGCAGGTACCAGGGCCGCACCTGGAGTCCGATGGGCAGCGGTTCGGCGTCATCCAGCGTGCGGGCGGCGAACGGCGGCACGCGATGCGCGGGGGCGGGGCGGAGTTCGCGCGCCACGCGCATCAGGTCGCTCACGACAGCCACGCCGGTCGGCAGCGGTCCGGCGCCGCGTCCGTAATAGAACGTGTCTGCGCCATAGGCGCCGCGCACCCACACGGCGTTGTAGGCGCCGCGGACGCCGGCCATGATCGTCATCAGCGGCAACAGGGACGGGCGGACGCTGACGAAGAGCCCGTCCTGCTCGCGGCGCGCCGCGCAGAGCAGGCGGATGGTGCAGCCGAGCTGCCGTGCGTATTCGAAGTCGATCGGCGAGACGCGCCGGATCCCTTCAGTGGGAACAGAGGCCGGCTGGAGACGCACACCGAAGGCGAGCGAGGCCAGCAGCACAAGCTTCGAGCGGGCGTCGTATCCATCGACGTCGGCAGCCGGGTCGGCCTCGGCGTAACCGAGCCGCTGCGCCTCGGCCAGCACGTCGCCGAACGGAGCGCCGTGCTGCTCAATCTCCGTGAGGATGTAATTGCTGGTGCCGTTGAGGATGCCAAAGAGGGCTTCGACGCGGTCTCCGGCGATGCCCTCGCGCAGCACGGCGTGAATGGGAATGCCGCCGCAGACGCTGGCTTCCATGGCGAGCGCCGCGCCGCGGGCTTCCGCTTTCCGCCAGAGCTCGGCGCCGCGCAGGGCGGCGAGCTCCTTGTTCGCCGTCACCACGCTCTTGCCGGCATCGAGCGCGGCTTCGACGATTTCGGCGGCGACGGCGGTACCGCCGACGAGTTCGGCAACAATTTCGACGTCCGGGTGCGCCACCACCTCGCGCCAGTCGCTGGTGACAAGGGCGGGCGCCGCGCCGGCGGGCAGGGATCGCGCCGCCGGATTGCGGCTGCACACCGCCACGACGCGCAGCCCGAAGCCGAGCTTGCGGGCGATTTCCGCAGCGTTTTCCGAGAGAATGGTAAGTGTTCCCCCTCCAACATTGCCGAGGCCGATGATGCCGATGCCAACGTCCTTCATCAGAGTTCAGTCTAGCAGGCGGTTCCTGGCGGCCCTGCTGTTTTGCGGCGTTTCTTCCGCAGCGCAGCAGCTGCCTGCGCCGCCGCCCGGCCGAGAGGAACCGAAACGGCTGCCGGACGGGCGGCTGTGGTCGGAGGCGGTCAGGAAGGCCAACTACGAAGCCAACCAGAAAGATCTCGAACGCATGCGCAAGATCCTCGACTCCGTGCAGGAAGAGCTGGAGCAGAGCAAGGGGCACGTGCTTTCGATCAAGGCCCTGAAGGAACTCGAAGAACTCGAGCGGACGGCCCGGCGCGTGCGGGACCGCATGCGGCGGCACTGAAATTAGTACACTGAACTCCGATGAGCGCCACCCGCGAAAAAGCCCAACTGATGAGCGCCTCCGAGATGGACCGCACGCTGGTCCGGCTGGCGCACGAAGTTCTGGAGAAGGCGGCCGATCCGGCCAATCTCGCATTCATCGGCATCCGCCGCCGCGGGGTGCCGATGGCCGAGCGCATCGCGCGCAAGATCGAAACGCTGGAAAACCTGAAGATTCCTGTCGGCGCCATTGACATCACGCTGTACCGCGACGACCTGTCGACCATCGGCCCGAAGCCCGTCGTTGCAGCCACGCAGATCGATTTCCCGATCACGGGCAAGGACGTGATCCTGATGGACGACGTGCTCTATACCGGCCGCACGGTGCGGGCGGCGCTCGATGCGCTGTTCGAGCACGGCCGCCCGGCGCGCGTGCAGCTGCTGGTGCTGATCGACCGGGGCCACCGGGAGCTGCCGATCGAGGCGCAGTTCATCGGCCGCAAGGTGCCGACGTCGTCGCGCGAGATCATCGAGGTCAAGTTCCAGGAGATCGACGGCGTCGAGAAAGTGATGCTGGTCGAGAAGGTTGGCTGAGGAGGCGCGCCATGGGCCGCAGCCTGCTCGGAATCGAAGATCTGGACCGCGCGGAGATCGAGCGCATCCTCGACCGCGCCGTCGCTTTCCAGCCGCACGGAGGACCGACGTTCGCGAAGGTCAACACGTGCACGGGCATGATGGTCGTGAATGCATTTTTCGAAAATTCGACGCGAACAAGGTCGAGTTTCGAAATCGCCGCGCACCGCCTGGGCGCGGACACGCTGTCGATCACGGCGGCCGGGTCGAGCGTGGCGAAAGGCGAGAGCCTGGTCGACACGCTGAACACGCTGTCGGCGATGCGGCCTTCGGTGATCGTGATGCGGCATCAGGCTTCGGGCGCACCGCACTTCCTTGCGCGGCATCTGTCGACGCCGATCGTGAACGCGGGCGACGGGACGCACGAGCATCCCACGCAGGCGCTTCTCGATGCGCGGACGATTCTCGACCGGTGCGGGCGGCTGGAGGGGCTGCGGGTGGTCATCATCGGCGACATCCTGCACAGCCGGGTGGCGCGTTCCAACATCTTTCTGCTGTCGAAGTTTGGCGCCAGCGTCGTGCTGTGCGGCCCGCCGCCGCTGCTGCCGCGCGAGATGGCGGCCATGGCCAAGGGCGTCGAGATCGAGTACGACATGCGGCGCGCGGTGCGCGGGGCGAACGTGATCATGATGCTGCGCGTGCAGCTGGAGCGCATCCACGAGCCGCCGATGCAGGCGGGAGAGTACTTCCGCTTCTACGGGCTGCGGCAGGAGCATGTCGATCTCGCCCACCCGGACGTGATCGTGATGCACCCGGGGCCGATGAACCGGGGGCGCGAGATTTCGTCCGAGGTGGCTGATTCGCAGCGGTCGATGATCCTGAACCAGGTGGAGAACGGCGTGCCGGTGCGCATGGCCGTGCTGGAAAGGGTATTGCTGTCGTGAGGAGACTGCTGATCCGCCATGGACGGGTGATCTGCCCGGCGTCGGGCCATGACGGCGTGGCCGACGTGCTGATCGAAGAAGGCCGCATCGCCGCGGTGGGCAAGGACCTGTCCGCGCCGGGCGCGGACACGCTGGACGCGGCAGGGCTCGTGGTGGCGCCGGGTTTCATCGACATCCATGTGCACCTGCGCGAGCCGGGGTTCACGCACGCCGAGACGATCGCGACGGGGTCGCGCGCCGCCGCGGCGGGCGGCTTCACGACGGTGTGCTGCATGCCGAACACGAACCCGGTGAACGATTCGGCCACGGTGACGACGTACATCGTGGAGAAGGCGCGGCGCGAGGCGGTGGTGAACGTGTTTCCCATCGGCGCGATCACGAAAGGCAGCGAGGGCGAAGAGCTGGCCGCGATCGGGTCGATGGTGGCCGCCGGCGCCGTGGCCATCAGCGACGACGGGCGCCCGGTGATGAACGCGCGCGTGATGCGGCGCGCCATGGAGACGGCGCGGGCGCTGGATATCCCGGTGATCCAGCATTGCGAGGATCTGCACCTTTCCGCGGGCGGCGACATGCACGAGTGCGCCGACAGCGTGCGCCTGGGGCTGCGCGGAATCCCTGCCGCGGCGGAAGACGTGATGGTGGCGCGCGATATCCTGCTGGCCGAGCTGACCGGCGCGCGGTATCACGTGGCCCACATCTCGACGAAGAACGCCGTGGCGATGGTCGGCTTCGCGCGGCGGCGCGGGCTGCCCGTTACCTGCGAGGCGACGCCCCACCACATTGCGCTCCACACGGGCCATATGCGGCCCTATGATTCGAACTACAAGATGAAGCCGCCCCTGCGCGGACCGGAACACACGGAGGCTGTGATCGAGGGGATCGTCAAGGGCTCGGTCGATTGCCTGGCCACCGATCACGCGCCGCATGCTGGCGACGACAAGATGCAGGAGTTCGAGCGCTGCCCGTTCGGCATCATCGGGCTGGAAACCGCGCTTGGCGTCGCGCTGGAAGTGCTGGTACATTCCGGGCGCATTCCGCTTGAACGGCTGATTGCGCTGTTTACGAGCGAGCCGGCGCGCATTATCGGCTGGAAAGGCGAGCAGGCGCGGGGAGCGCTGAAGCCCGGATACGCGGGCGACGTCACGATCTTCCACCCCGAGTATCCGTGGACATACGACGTGAAGAATTCGCTGTCGAAGAGCGCGAACACGCCGTTCAGCGGGCGGACGTTCCGCGGCGGACCGATCGTGACCATCGTCGGCGGCGAGATCGCGTGGAAAGCGCCCGGGTTCTGATCGCGCATATCAGTTCCGTTGCGACAGTCCATCGAATGACGCGCCGGGGGCGCGGGGACGGGTTTTTTGGGCGTGCCAATCTCCCTTTCGGCGTGGGGGATTTTTCAACGGTTTCCGTGATCGGGCCCATCAAAAGTTCGGATATCCGTACATTTTGACTGTGTGTTAAAGTACAGTTTGGCTGTCGTGCCCACCTGACTGGCAGAACCAGCCTTTGACCACAGACCCCTGTCCGGTCCCTTCCCTGCTGTTCCCTGACGATCACCGCTGAAAACCGTTCCCAGGAGGACTGTTTCTCGTGAATATTGCAAAAACTGTTGCTGCTCTCAGTGTGTTTGCACTTGGATTTTCTCCGCATCTTCATGCGCAATCGGGCGCAGACGACCGGGTTTCGTACCGGGTTTCCCTGAATCAGGATGCGTTTTTCGGCTTTTATCCGACGTTCAGCGCCGGCTACAAGGCGAACGAACGCCTGGACTGGACCGTGTACGGGATCATCTGGACGACGCCCTCGTTCGGGACGGGAGGCGGAGGGGCGCTGTGGACCGAGTTCGGCTCGGGCGTCAACATCCGCACGCTCGGCGGCAAGCTGACGTGGAATCCGCAGCTCGGCTTTCTGAACGGGCGGCTGCTGTCGAACGGCTCGTACGCAATGGCTCTGGAAGGCATCGTTCCGAACATCACGGTGAACCTGTCGACGGACCGCGCCGAAGGCGAGTTTTATCTCGGACGCTACACGGCTCTGCGGAAAGGGAAGACCGCCGGGACCGGCGGGGCGCTGGTGACGGTTCCGGTGCAGAACAACTTCCTGCATTCCTGGGTGAACGGCGGAGCGCGGTTCTCGAAACTGGTGTCGGCAGGCCTGCACTACGAGCAGCTGGACTCGTCGCCGAGCGGGACGGGGGCGCCGCGCGGGGCGGGCGTGTACAAGTGGTTCGGGCCGTATGTGCAGGCGACGATGGGCAAGTTCAGCGTGCGGTTCACGGCCGGGCCGGACGTGATGAGCCGGCCGGCGACGGACGGAACAGGCTCGTTCTACAAGCTGACGACGACCTACAGCTTCCCGTGAGCCGTCCTGGTTTGCAGGACTGAGCGTTGTCCGGCGGAGGACGAAGCGCGCGCTCCCGGCAGACGCGTGCCGCAGGGCACGAGGCGCGCTTCGCCCCCGGCCGCGCCCGGGACGCGTCACTTTCCGAGCGCCGGCCATGGCCGCAGCGCGGCCCGGCATGGGGCGTCATGCGCGGCGCAGATGGCGCCGCGCGATGCAAGCCGGGCGCTCCCGGGGCTGGAGCGCGGCAACGCTCAGGCGTGAGCGCGGAGCCGTGCGGCCTCGGCGGCGATGGCCTCGGCCATCTGCATGGTGGAGGAAGAGCCGCCCATGTCGTAGGTGCGGACTTCGCCGCGGCGGACGACTTCTTCGACGGCGCTGTGAATGGCGGCCTCGATCTCTTTTTCGCCGGTCCAGCCGGCCATCATGGCGGCGGCGAGGATGGCGGCGATGGGGTTGACCTTGTTGAGGCCGGCGTATTTCGGGGCGGAGCCGTGTGTGGGCTCGAAGACGGCGTATTTCTCTCCGATGTTGCCGCTGCAAGCGAAGCCCATGCCGCCGACCAACTGGGCGCAGAGATCGGAGAGGATGTCGCCGAAGAGGTTGGTGGTGACGATGACGTCGTAGTTATGCGGGTTCTTGAGGAGCCACATGCAGATGGCGTCGACGTTGGCGGTGTCGAATTCGATGTCCGGGTACATCACGGCGACTTCGGTGGCCTGTTCGAGGAAGAGCCCGCAGGTGGCGCGGAGCACGTTGGCCTTGTGGACGGCGGTGACCTTGCGGCGGCCGTTGCGGCGGGCGAACTCGAAGGCCGCTTTGACGATGCGGCGCGAGGCGTTGGCCGTAATGGAGCGGATGGAGATGGCGGCGTCGCGGGGGATGCGGCTCATCGCCTTTTCGGCGTAAAAGGATTCGGGCACCTGGGGGAACTCGACGCCGATGTACATGCCTTCGGTGTTCTCGCGGAAGACGACGAGGTCGACGCCTTCGCGGTAATTCAGCGGATTGCCGGGCAGGGCGCGGCAGGGGCGCTGGCAGATGTAGAGGTCGAGGAGCTGGCGCATGCGGACGATGGGGCTGCGGTAGGTGAGGCCGCGGCCCTGGAGTTCGGGAGCGAGCTCGCGGGCGGCTTCGGCGGCGGGTTTCGAGGTGATGGCGCCGAAGAACGCGCACTCGGTGCGGGCGAGCAGGTCGAGGGTGCGCTGAGGGAGCGCATCGCCTTCGGCGACCCAGAAGCGCCAGCCGATGTCGCCGTGGTGGTATTCGGCGTCGTAGCCGGCGGCGTCGAGAACGAGGCGGGCAGCCTGGGCGACTTCGACGCCGATGCCGTCGCCGGGGAGCCATGCAATCTGGTGTTTCGCCATGATGTGATTCCTCCTGCGACTCAGCCTGCCGCGGGCGCGGAGGCGTATTTGGCTTTGAGATAGGGGATGAGGCCGCCGGAGCGGATCAGTTCGATGGCGCGCGGATCAAGAGGCGCAGCGGCGATGGAGAGGTTGCGCGAGAGGTTGCGGATGAGGCCGCCGGCGAGGTCGATTTCGAGTTCGTCGCCCTCGCTGCACTCGAGGTGGGCGGAGGGGCTGACGATGGCGGGCAGGCCGAGGTTGATGGCGTTGCGGTAGAAGATGCGGGCGAAGCTGGCCGCGATGACGGCGCCGCATCCGGAGAATTTCAGCGCCGCGGCAGCCTGCTCGCGGCTGGAGCCGCAGCCGAAGTTGGCGGCGGCGACGATGAAATCGCCGGGCCGGAGTTTCGAGCGGATTTCCGGGTAGGCGAGCTCGAAGAGGTGCTCGGCGGTCTTCTCGCGATCGGTGATGTTGAGGTAGCGGCCGGGGTAGATGATGTCGGTGTCGATGTTGGGGCCGAGAACGGCGGCGACACGGCCGCAGAGGATCGAGGAAGCGTCAGACATGGGCGTCCTCCTTTGCCATGACGATTTCGGGATGGACGATGCGGCCGGCGACGGCCGAGGCGGCGACGACGGCAGGGCTCGAGAGGTAGACGAAGGAGTCCTTGCTGCCCATGCGTCCGATGAAGTTGCGGTTGGTGGAAGAGATGCAGACTTCGCCGGCGGCGAGGATGCCCTGGTGCACGCCAACGCAGGGGCCGCAGCCTGGCGGATTGACGATGGCGCCGGCTTCGATGAGAGTTTCCAGATAGCCGAGGCGCATGGCGTCGAGGCAGACGCGCTGGGAGGCGGGGATGACGATGAGGCGCGTCTGCGGGTGGACGCGGCGGCCGCGGAGGATTGACGCGGCGATTTCGAGATCCTCGAGGCGGCCGTTGGTGCACGAGCCGAGGACGGCCTGATGGACGGGGATCTCGCCGAGGGCGGAGACTGGCCTGACGTGATCGACGGAGTGGGGGCAGGCGATCTGGGGCTCGGGCAGATCGTAGTCGAGGTTGATGTGGAGGACGCGCTCGTAACGGGCGTCGGCATCGGGCGCGATTTCCATGACGGGCGTGAAGGCGACTTTAGCGCCCATTTCCATGGAGAGGTTGCAGAGAACCATTCGGGAGGCGATGGTCATGCGGCGGATGGCGCTGCCGTCGAACTCGACGGCGCGGTAGTCGGCGCCGGCGGCGCCGAGCCTGCCGATGATGTAGAGGATCAGGTCCTTGGCGGAGACCCAGGGGGCGAATTCGCCTTCGACTTCGATCCGGAGAGTCGAGGGCACCTTGAACCAGAGCCTGCCTTCGACCCAGACGCCGGCCATTTCGGTGGCGCCAATGCCGGTGGCGAAGGCGCCGAAGGCTCCGTGGGTGGTGGTGTGGGAATCGGTACCGACGACGACCATGCCGGGCTGGACGTGGCCGTTTTCGGCGAGCACCTGATGGCAGATGCCGCCGCGGCCGACGTCGTAGAAGTGGCGGATCCCCTGCTGGCGGACAAATTCGCGGACAGCCTTGTGGGTAGCGGCGGTTTTTTCGCTTTCGGCGGGGATGCGGTGATCGAAGATGATGACGATTTTTTCGGGGTCCCAGACGCGGGGGACGCCGATTTCGAGAAAAGCTTTGCGGACCAGGTCGGCGTTCTCGTGGCTCATGGCGAGATCGACGTCGGCGACGACGATCTCGTCGGGAGCGACGCGGGAGCGGCCCGAGGCGCGGGCGAGAATCTTCTCTGCGAGGGTCATGACGGAACTCCTCTCAGTGCGCGCCGGAGCGCGCGGGCAGGTACCTGTTTTCCATCTCCCGGTATTGGGGGAGGCCGACGAAATCGGTGAAGTCTCTGAACGCGGTGAGGCGGCGGGTTTCTCCTGCGAGGATGCCGGCGGGGGAATTGCGGAGATCGCAGAAGAAATCGGTGAGCGCGCGGTGCATGACGAGGATGGAGGCGACGGGGATGGAGACGCGGGCGACGCCCATGGCGGCGAGTTCGGGGATGGGGATGAGCTCGGTCTTGACGCCGGTGACCGCATCCATGAGGTTGACGGAGAGGAGGCCGCGGATTTCGCGGACGGCGCGTTCGATGTCGGCGCGCGTGCCAATGCCGTCGATGAAGGCCATGTCGGCGCCGGATTCGAGGTAGAGATTGGCGCGGCGGATGGCTTCATCGAGTCCGAGGACGGCGTAGGCGTCGGTGCGGGCGTTGATGACGAGGTCGCGTCCGGAGCGGGCGCGGACATCGGCCATGGCGCGGACCTTGCCGGCCATCTCTTCGGCGGAGATGACCTGCTTGCCCTCCATGTGGCCGCAGCGTTTGGGGAAGACCTGGTCTTCGATGTTGACGCCGGCGACGCCCATTTCGATGAGGCGTTCGGTGATGCGGGCGGCATTGAGGGCGTTGCCGCCGCCGGTGTCGATGTCGGCCATGACGGGGATCTTGACGGCGCGGACGATGTTGCCGGTGATGTCGAGGATGTCTTTCATCTCGACGAGTCCGACGTCGGGGAGAGCGAGGAGGGAGCCGGCGAGACCGAAGCCAGAGACCTGGACGGCCTCGAAGCCGGCGGATTCGATGATGCGGGCGCTGAGGGCGTCGTGGCAGCCCGGGACGACGAGGGCCTGGCGGCGCTCCAGAGCCGCGCGGAGAAGGGAAGCTCGATCGGACATGGATGCAGAGGCTCCTTCTCACAGGGTAGCCGATTGCGGGGCTCTTTTCAGAGAAAAATGTCTGAAACAGGGAGGATCAGACGGCGGAGGATTCGATGCAGGCTGCGCCGCCGGGCTGGCTGAGTTCGGTGCGGAGCTGATCGAGGAGGATGGCGGCGGCCTTCTGGGAGGCGGCTTTTTTGGAGCTGGCCTGGGCGGCGGCGGCGCGGCCGGGGCCGAGCCGGACTTCCACGGTGAAGACTTTGGCGTGCTCGGGGCCGGACTGGGAGATGAGGGAATAGCGCGGCAGGGGGAGCTTGCGGGACTGGGCGAGTTCCTGGAGAGCGTTCTTGGGATCGACGGGGATGTCGGAGGCGGCGGAGAGGCTGGACTCGAGGACGGGCCAGAGGAAGCGCTCGAGGAGACGGCGGCAGACGTCGAGGCCGACGATGGGGCCGGCGTCGAGATAGACGGCGGCGAGGAGGGCCTCAAGGGCGTCGGCGAGGAGGGCCTTTTTGTTGCGGCCGCCGCTCTGTTCTTCGCCCTTGCCGAGCCTGAGGAAGCGGCCGAGATCGAGGGCGACGGCGACGCTGTGGAGCCGGGAAGCGCTGACGAGGTGGGCCTTGAGGCGGGACAGGTCGCCCTCGCTGCCGCCGGGGAGGAGGCGGAAGACGAACTCGGAGGCGAGGAAGCCGAGGATGGAATCGCCGAGGAACTCGAGCAGTTCGTTGTGCTGGACGTCTTCGGAAGACTCGGCGCGGAGAGACTTGTGGGTGAGCGCGCGGAGGAGCAGGTCCCGGTCGCGGAAGCGGTAGCCGAGAAGGGATTCCAGCTCCTCCAGAGGCGCGTTCATCGGGGTGCTACTTTGCGGCTTCGGCCTTCTTCTTGTTGGCGTCGACCTTGAGCTGCGCGGCGACAGACTTGATCTGGCCGGAGACATTGGGGTCGTTGAGGACCTTGTCGAGGAGAGCGAGGGCGTCGTCGGGCTTGCCCGCCTGGAGCTGGCAGTTGGCGAGGCGGACCATCAGGGAAGGATCCTGCTGCGAGGCGAGCGAGGCGGCGGTGGAGAGCTCGGAGGCGCAGACGTCGTACTTCTTGCGGACGAGAGCGGCAAGGCCCATGGCTTCGTGAGCCTGGGCGATGAAGTCCTTCTTGGCAGCCTCCCACTGCTCGTCGGTGATGTCTGGGCGGGGCTTGGGAGCGGCGTTGATGACGTTGATGGCGTCTTTGGCCAGTTTTTCGGCGCGGCCGAGTTTTTCTTCGCGGTCGAGGTCGAACTCCTTGGTGCGGACGGCGAGGGCGTTGGCGATCATGAGCTGGGCGGCGTAGAACTTGGGATCGGCATCGAGAGCCTGCTCAGCCCAGACGATGGCGTTTTCGAGGTCGCCTTTCTGCTGGTAGGAGAAAGCGCCGATGTAGAACGCGGTGGCCTTGAAGTCGGTATCGGCGAATTTGGTGACGAGTTCCTTGGCGGCGGCGATGCGGGAGTCAGGATCGGGTGCCTGGAAGATGGCCTGGACAGCGTCCAGTTCCTTCTGGCTCTTGGGCTGAGGGGGCTTGGGGTTGGCGGTCTGCGCAAGGGCGAACGAAGCGGCCAGCGCGGAAACGAGGATGGTGTGAACGAGGGGACGCGTCATATCGAAAGGTTCCTTACTGAAAGAAATCATGGCGCCTGGCGCGGCTGCAACTGCGCGGCGAGCTGGGCAAGTTCCGCCTGGGCGGCCTTGCGGGCAGCTTCGCTGGCGCCCTCGACGGCAAGGGCGGCCTGGTAGCGCTGCATGGCAAGCTCGGGGTCGCGGGCAGCGCGGGCAAGCCGGCCCAGATAGACGAGGGCCCAGGCGCGTTCAAAGGGTTCCGGGTTGAGTTCGAGCGTGCGCTCAAACCATTGCTGGGAGAGGTCGAGATTTTTCTGCTGGGCGGCGATGCGGCCGAGGCCGTAAGCGGCGCGGGCCTTGAGGGGCGGATCGGCGTCGGAAGCATAGACGCGGCGGAAGATGGCGCCGGCGGCTTCGAGGTCGCGGGCCTCGTAGAGCTTTTCGGCCTGTTCAAGGTCTTTCTCTGCAGGGGACTGGGGAGGCGGCCTGGGAGCTTCGACCTTGCGGACGGCGGGGGAGGAGGCGAACTCGATCTGGGCGATGCGGCGGTCTTCGCGGGCGAGATCGATGGACTCGATCATTTTGCGGAAGTAGAGCGAGAACGACTCTTCCTGTTTTTCGTAAGCGGCGAGGGCGTCGTAGAAGGCGGCGGCGAGGATGTAGCCTTCGCGCATCGCCTGCTGGACGAGAGCGGGGCCCCGGGAGCGTGCGAGGCGGGCCTCCACGGCGAAGACGGCGCTCTTGGCGGCGAGGCGCGAGAAATCGTTCTTGTACTCCTCGGGAAGGAGCGGCGAGCCGAGGGCGAGGTCGGCGAGCGGCTTTTTGGCGTCGAGAGCGGCGCCGTAACGGATGGTGAGAGGGTCGATCAGGTGATCGAGATAGGCGTGGCGGATGTCGTGGACGCGGGGGCGCGGAGACGGGGTGACAATGACGAAGAAATCATCGCCGAGGAGCCGGGAGATGACGATGTTGGGGGGAGCGAGGAGCTCGATGAAGACCTGGAAGCGGCGCCCGCGGAGTCCGGAGGTAGGATTGCGGAGGTAGGTGTTGGCTTCGAAGATGGCCTCGGTGACGGGCTGGTGGTACTGGGCGATGACCTGGTCGAAATAGGGCTGCGCACGCCGGAATGCCTCATCGAGTTCCGCTTCGCGGTGGAAGCGGGCCAGAAGGGGGAGGATGCCCTCGATGGGCAGCGTCTCCGGAGGCATGAGGCTGGAGTTGAAGCGCGGCTTGAAGTTGGGCGGACCGTCGGTGCACAGGGCGAGGGTGATGTAACGGGCGAGCTCTGCAGCGGGGTTGTCAGCGCGCCGTTCCGTGATGAAGTCGCGGATCTTTTCGAGAGAGGGAGGATTGCGCTGTTCGACCCACGCGAGCATCTGGCGCCGCAGGGGGTGCGTGTTGGGGGACTGCAGTCCCTCGTCGAAGCCGGCGGAATTCAGGGCAGCCAGGATCGAAAAGAGGGCGGGAGATGCGTCGAGCTGTCCGGCAGGCTGCTGCGCGGAGAGCAGCGGCAGGCAGAGAAAAGAAAGCGCAACGGAAAGGAGGGTGCGCGCCGAGAGTGCCGGAGACATTCGCGTCTGATTCCAGTGTAACGGATGAACGGACGGACAAAGCCGGAATGCGGCGGGAAGAAGCGCGGGCGGGGAAGATGCCGGGTGGATGCAGTACCAGTTGCGGGTTTGAAGAGAGGACTAAAGTCGTAGAATTGGGAGAGCCTCCTGCGCAGGCAGGATGCGTGTGGCGGGCGGCGCCGCGAGAGGAGGAAATGCATGAAAGAACAACGGAAGCAATTTCGGGCGGGAGGATGCACTGCCGCTGCGCTGTGGCTGCTCGCGGGGAGCAGCCTGGCATGGGGGCAGTGGGGTCTCGGGGGGCTGCGGGGCATGGGCGGAATGGATGACGTGGATACCGGGGCGCCGCCCTCGCGGCTGGCGTTCCGCCCGTGGGTTTCAGCCAACGGGACGTATACGCAAACGCTGGGGCAGCTGCGGGTGGAAAGTTTGCGGAGAGATTTCTACGGCTATGGCGGGGCAGGCGGAGTGAGCGGAGCGAAGGGGTGGGAGCGGACGTCGGTGGCGGCATTTTACACGGCGAACTACCAGCGCTGGTCGGGGAGCCGAGGAATCGGAGGCGCCAGCCAGGTGGCAGGAGTATCGGTGAGCCACCGGGCGACGGACAAGGTTGGAGTGTACGCGACGCAGTTTGCAGGCTCGAGCCTGGGCGGGTTCGGCTACGGCGCACCGGCGGGCGTATTCGGAGGCTGGGGGGTGACGGGAGCGGCGATGCTGCCGATGGCCGGGATTCCGGGCGGACCGCTGACGGATCTTGGAGAGAACGGGCTGGTCGACAATGAACTGTTCGGGACGCGGGTGAACTTTTACGGGACATCCGGCGGAGTGAACTACCGGCCGACTCTGCGGTGGACTTTCGGGGGCGGCGCACAGGCGGGTTTCGTCCGGAGGAAAGGGCCGGGCCTGCGCGATCTGAATTCAGCGGGGGTGTTCGGGGGCGCAGGTTACCGGCTGGGGCAGCGCACGGCGATCAGCGGGAGCTACGGATACAGCCAGTTTTCGTATCCGAAGCTGTTCGGCAACAACCGGGCGCAGTTTGCAGGCCTGCGGCTGACGCATCAGCTGACACCCCAGACAAGCGTGGCGGTGGGCGGAGGAGTGTACCGCATGAAGACGACGTTCCTGGGAAGAGTCGACATCGATCCGGTGGTGGCGGAGCTGCTGGGGGTGGGGACGCAGCTCGAGGTGCAGCAGCGTTCCTTTTACGGTTGGTCGGGAATGGCCGCGCTCCGCCGGAACTGGAGGGAGTGGGGCGTCTCGGTGGGGTACATGCACGGACTGAATCCGGGGAACGGGTTGATTCTGGCATCGAAGCGGGATTCCGTGTTCGGTTCGGCCGGCAGGGGTTTGGGCCGGTTCAGCTTCGCGGTGTTCGGGGGCTATTTCCGGTGGAGCGGGCTGCTGCAGAACGCGGTTCTGCAGAGCGGGTCGGTGGGCGCCAGCACCGGGACGCGGATCGCGGGCGATCTGTATGTGGGGCTCAACGGGGGGTATTCGTATTTCGAGTCGACCGGACCGAAGAGGTGGCAGCGGTTTGTGTCGGCGCACCTGACATGGTCGCCGAGCCAGGCGGCATTCCGGTTCTGAGGCGTCAGCGGGGCGAAGCGAAGAGGGAGTGATCGGCGGGATAGGCGCCGTCCGGCGGGCAGACGGCGGACATGGAGCTGAAGGGGAACATGCGGAGAAGGCGGGAGAGCTTGCGCGGCATGGAGCGAAGGCCGAGATAGGTGCGGAGGCGCGAGAGAGCGCCTGAGGCGAGGCGGGGCTGGGCGGGGTCGAACTCCCAGGGGTGGACGTAGATGCAGGCTGGAGAGCAATACGTCTGATTGATGAGGCGGATGGCGGAGGCCATATAGGCGAGGGGAAGGAGGCGCAGGTAGGCGCCGCCGCCTGCGGGTGCGACGTGGTTCCGGGCGAGCGGCACGGCGGCAGGGGGAACTTCCAGGATGGAGCCGGAAGGGGTGATGATGCGGTGGGGGTGGCAGGGGCGGCCGGGGATGCCGTAGCGGTCGTGGCGCACGGGGTAGATGCTGGAGTCCACGGAGAAGCCGCACTCGAGGAGAATTTCGAGGGCCCAGAGAGACCGGGCTGTGACAGAGAAGCTGGGAGCGCGGTAAGCGCGGGGAGGCGAACCGGCAGCCTGGGCGATGGCGTCGGCGGCGTTGCGGGTGTCCTCGAGGAACTGCCGGGGGGAAAGGGCGAAGACGAGCTGGTGGGCGAAGCTGTGGCAGGCGATTTCGTGACCTGCGGCGGCGATGCGGCGGACGAGGGCGGGGCGGCGGGCGGCAACCCAGCCGAGGACGAAAAAGGTGGCGCGGACGCCGGCTTCGGCGAGCAGATCGAGAACGATGGCGGTGGAGCGCTCGACGCGCGAGGGGAGAGAATCCCAGGCGGATGGGCCGACCGAGCGCTGGACTTCCGTGGGGTGGAAGTAATCCTCGACGTCGACGGTGAGGATGTTGGTCATGCGCTAGAGACGGATGATATGGGGCTCGGCGCGGCCGCGCAGGGCGTTGCGGGTGTCGAAGATGAGCGGCGCCGTGCGGACGAGGGCGTCGTAATCGAAGGCGCGGTGATCGGTGAGGATGACGGCGCAATCGCAGGACGCGGCGGCATCGAGGGGCTGAGCCTGAAGCGCGACGGAGTCGAGGCGGAGCTCGGGGACATAGGGATCCGAGTAAGAGACCACGGCTCCGCGCTCGGAGAGAAGGTGGATGACGTCGAGGGCGGGAGACTCGCGGACGTCGTCGATGTCGCGCTTGTAGGCGACGCCGAGGACATGGATGCGGGAGTTGCGGAGCGGCTTGCAGTGGTCGTTGAGGACGTCCTGGAGACGGGAGACGACATAGCGGGGCATGTCGCCATTGATGTGGCCGGCGAGCTCGATGAAGCGGGCTTCAATGCCGGCCTGCTTGGATTTCCACGAGAGGTAGAAGGGATCGATGGGGATGCAGTGGCCGCCGAGACCGGGACCGGGATAGAAGGGCATGAAGCCGAAGGGCTTGGTGGCGGCTGCGTCGATGACCTCCCAGACGTTGATGTTCATGCGGTGGCACATGACGGCAAGCTCATTGACCAGGCCGATGTTGATCATGCGGAAGGTGTTCTCAAGGAGCTTGACCATCTCGGCGACGACGGTATTGCTGACCGGGACGACGGTCTCGAGGGCCATCGAGTAGAAGGCCGCGCCGACTTCGGTGCAGGCGGGGGTGATGCCGCCGACGACCTTGGGGATGTTGCGGGTCTGGAATTTCGGATTGCCGGGGTCGACGCGTTCCGGGGAGAAACAGAGGAAGAAGTCGCGGCCGGCTTTCAGGCCCGAAGACTCGAACATGGGCAGCAGGAGTTCCTCGGTGGTGCCGGGGTAGGTGGTGGATTCGAGGATGACGAGGAGTCCCGGGTGGATGTGCCGGGCGACGGCCTGAGCCGCGGAGACCACAAAGCTCATGTCGGGGTCTTTGGTCTTGCGGAGGGGCGTGGGGACGGCGATGTTGACCGTGTCGAGCCTGCTGACGGCGGAGAACTCGGTGGTGGCGTGCAGGAGCCCTTTGTCCACGAGATGGCGGACGTCGGAGGAGGGGATGTCCTGGACGTAGCTGACGCCAGTGTTGATCTGATCGACTTTGCGGGAGGAGATGTCGATGCCGGTGACGTGGAAGCCGGCTTTGGCGAACTCGACGGCGAGGGGGAGTCCGACGTAACCGAGGCCGATGACTCCGACACGGGCCTGGCGGGAGCGGATTTTTTCAAGCAGGAGTTCGCGATGGGAGGCGTCAGAGTTGTGTTGCGTCATGGCGTCAAATCGCAAAGAGCTGGGGTCATCCCCAGTTTAAGTCATCGGGGAAAAGGCGTTCGCGGATCAGGCTGGCGTAGGAGGCGACGAGCCTGGGGCGCTCGAAGCGCGAGATGACATCGCGGCGGGGGCGGAAGGGGATGTTGTTGCCGAGAGCGAGGCGCACGGCTTCAGCGACGACGCGGCGGATCGCCTCCGGCTGATCGTGAGGGACGCACCAGCCGGCACCGGTCTCGGCGATGAGGCGGGCGACTTCGCCGTTCTCGGGAGAGAGGGCGATGATGGGCTTGCCGGAGGCGAGGTACTCGAAGAGTTTGCCGGGGAGGCTGAATTCGTTGGTCATGGTGAGCAGCAGATAGTCGGTTTCCGAGAGGCGGGCCAACGCCTGCTGCTGGGGGAGAAAGCCGAGAATGCGGACGGAAGAGCCGCGGGCGGCGAGGAGCTGCTCTTCGGTTTCCGAGATGCGCCCGATGAAACGGATCTCGATGCGGGAACGGATTTCCTCGGGCAGAGATTCGATGGCATCGAGGAAGAAAGCGGGCGAGGCTGTGCGGTAGGCGGTTCCGAGGTGGGTGATGATGACCCTGGATCTGGGACCGGGGGGAGGAGGGGGCTGGTTTTCGAAGACAGGCTGGAGGACTTCTGGATCGTAGCCGTTGTGCACGAGGGCGAACTTTTCATCCGGCTGTCCGGGGTAGCGGGAGCGGATTTCGCGGAGGGAGGATTCCGTGACGGCGACGACGAGATCGGAAAGGGCGACGGTATCGGCTTCGATGCGCTCTGCACGGCGGCGGGTGTAGCTGCTGCGGAGGAAATCGAAGTCGGTGAGGTAGAAGCGGAGCCACTCGTCGCGGAAGTCGCTGATCAGGCGGAGATGGGGGAAAGAGGTCTTGAGGGCGTTTCCGATGAGGAAGACGGAGAACGGGGGCGCGGTAACGAGAACCGCCTGGATCTGATGGCGGCGGATGATGCGGCGAGCGGCGCGGAGGGCGAAGGGAACCCAGACGACCTGGGGATCGGGGGAGAAGATGCGGCGGGCAAGGTTGGCGATGAAGGACTCAGAAGGGGCGCCGGATTCGGATTGCCGGGAGGGCGGGGCGGGCTTCGGGCGGGCGACGAGATTCCAGAGCTTCTTGCGGAAGTGGAAGGGCAACTCCGGAGTGAAGGCGTGATGGAGCGAGACGGACGGAGGGACGTGGGCGAGAAGACCCGGATCGCGGAGAGGCGCGGCGGCGTTGGCAGCGGAGAGGACGTGGACCTGGAAGCCGCAGGACGGCAGGTATTTGGCGAGACTGAGGGCGCGCATCACCATGATGCCGCCGACAGGCGGGAAGGCGTAGGCGATGAGGAGGAGACGGATGGGGCGGCGAGGGCTGGCAGGGCCGACTGGCTCCGCGCCGGGCGGAACGGCCGGCATGGGGGTAAGGGACATGTCCTCCAGGCGGGAGATGCCGGAGCAAACCGGCGATTCCCAATATTGAGAGGGTATCACGGAGCAAAAGTCCGGGCGGGAGAGAGACGGCCGTAACAGGAGAAGCAGAAAATGTTTCTGCTTCATTTTGAGCAAGTTCTGTTGCATGCGGCCGAGCGGGGCGCACCGGAGGGGGTAGATCACAGGCGGGTCACGGGTCCGCAGGCCCGGCGGCGGCCCAGGAGGAATTCAGGTGCGACGAAGGGTGATCTGGAGAACGGGGCTGGGGCTCTGGTGCGCGGCGTGGGTGTTCGGACAGAGCACGGTGCACCTGCCGACGCAGAGCCGGCAGGCGGATTTCAGCGGGCAGCCGCAGACGAAGCCCGCGCGCGTGGTGGGGACGCTGCCCGGGACGTGCAGCGCGGGCGAAGTGGTGGCGGTCGTGGGAGGCGCGGGCCAGGGTCTGTATGTGTGCAACGCTTCGGGGGCGTGGGTGGCGACGGCGCCGCACGGCCACTCGCTGAGCGAACTGAGCGGCGTAGCGGGCAAACAGGGCACCGGAGCGCTGCTGCAGGCGTTCGGCGGAGGCACGGTGCAGGCGGGCGACTGCGCGCAGTTCGACGCGAACGGGAACCTGGTGTCGGCGAACGCGCCGTGCGGCAGCGGCAGCGAGAATTTCAGCCTGGAGTTCAGCGCAGCCGCGGCGGTGAATCTTGTCCACAACCTCGGCACGAGGAGCGTGCTGGTGGGCTGCACGGACACGGGCGGGCAGGCGGTGATTCCGGATGCCGTGCGGGTGCTGGACGAAAACACGGTGCGGGTGGAGTTTGCCGTCGCTCAGCCGGGCAAGTGCGTGGTGAACGCAAGCGGAGGAGGCAGCGGAGGAAGCGGAGCGGTGAGCTCCGTGTTCGGGCGGACCGGTGCGGTGACGGCGCAGGCAGGGGACTACAGTTTCAGCCAGATCGCGGGGCAGCTGGCGCTGAGCCAGATCGCGCCGTCGGCGCTGCAGGGGAACGGGTCGAAGATCCAGCTGTTCAGCGGGACGGCGGCGGCGAACGACTGCGCGCAGTTCGATGCCAACGGCAACCTGGTGTCGGCGGGAGCGCCGTGCGGGACAGGGAGCGGGGCGGTGAGTTCGGTGTTCGGGCGGACCGGTGCGGTGACGGCGCAAGCCGGGGACTACAGTTTCAGCCAGATCGCGGGGCAGCTGGCGCTGAACCAGATTGCGCCGTCGGCGCTGCAGGGGAACGGGTCGAAGATCCAGCTGTTCAGCGGGACGGCGGCGGCGAACGACTGCGCGAAGTTCGATGCCAACGGCAACCTGGTGTCGGCGGGAGCAGCCTGCGGGACCGGAAACGGCAATGTGACGGGCCCCGCATCGTCCGAGGATGGCGAGGTGGCAGTGTTCCAGGGCACAAGCGGCACAGCGCTGAGAAGGGCCACCGGCAACGGCGTGGCGCGGCTGGCGAATGGCGTGCTGCAGGTGGTGAGCGGGACAGCGGCGGATTGCGTCCGGGCTGACGGAACGAGCGGCCCGTGCGGAGGAACGATCTATTTCGGGGCGGGACTGGAGGGCAGCGGCACGCCGGCGGATCCGGTGAGGATCGCCGGAGGCGGGGCGGTTGCGAGCCAGGCTTTCTACACGGCGAGCCTGAGCTTCGGGACGCTGGGCAGCCAGTCCTGCTCGGAGATGGGGATTCCGACTCCCGGATCGGCGCCTGGAGAGACGGTGGCGGCGGGATATCCAGAGGGGCTGCCGCCGGGGGTGACGGCAATGATGTACAGCGGGGCGGACACCGTGGTCGTGCGGCTGTGCAACGTGACGGGTTCGGCGGTGGAGATTCCCGCGGCGCTGGCGTTCAATGTGCGGATCGTGCGCGGATTCTGAGGCAGGGAGAGCCATGAGAAGATGGAGTCATGTTGTGATCGCCGTCCTGCTGACGGCGGCTGTTCTGTGGGCGGTGACTGTGAATGGCAGTCTGCAAGTACTGGGAACGCTCAGCGCAACCGTGGTGGACTTCACGTCGTCCACATCGACAGCGCCGATGAGAACCGGGACGAGCCTGCCGGGCGCCTGCACCGTGGGGCAGGCATTTTTCAAGACGGACGCGGCGGCGGGGCAGAACATTCATCTGTGCACGGCGGACAACACGTGGACGCCGGTGCAGGGGGGCGGCAGCGCAGGGACGTTCGACTGGAAGCCTTCGACGCGATACACGCTGTTCCGGACGGATTTCGCTTACCGCTGGTCGCAGCCATCACCCGCAGTTTTTGGAGACTGGGTGTTTGTCCGGGTGGCTGGCACGCAGGAGCTGAACAACCCGCGGGGAACGCTGCCGGCGGGGATTTCGACGGGCGTCATCGGCATTTCGACGACGACGACCAGCGGGAACCGGTCGTTCTGGGCGGCGGAGACCGGGGGATTTTCTTCCGACTCGGACAACCTGTACACGGCGACGAACCGGAACTGGGAGTTCGTGGTCATCTTCCGCTGGCCTGACGCTGCCGATTCGGCGTCTTCGTCCACGTTCCTGGGCATGGTCCAGAACTCGACTGATATGCCGCCTTCCGGACTCGGCGTAAGGTACATCGCGGGAACGGATCCATCGCTGACGTACTTTGCGACATCAGCACCGAATCTCTGGGGCAGCACGCTTGCGTCCGGCGTCAATGCGGACACAGCCTGGCACAAGCTGCGCATCCGCTCCGACGGAACGCAGACGAACAGGATGTGGATCAGCCTGGACGGAGGAACGGAGCGGAGCGTCTGTCCATCCGGGTGCGACCTGACATTGAGCGCGTCCAACAGCCGGCTGTGGGCTGGAAACTTCGGAATCAGTCTGGCGACGAATGAGGCGGCGCAGAAGCGCATTCAGCTGGACTACCTGCATCTTTGGGTCGATTACGGAACGGAGAGGTGACGCATGGTCCTGAGAATGGCGGGGCTGCTGACTGCCTGCGCGGCGTGGGCGTTCGGCTTGAGCAACACGATCCGGATCCATGAGGCTGGCGGAGCGCCGCAGACGAACCGCCCGTTCACGGCGCTGATGCTGTTCATCGAGGGGGAGATCCCGCAGGGGATGTATCCAAAGCCGCGAGTGAACGGCACCGTCCCGGCAGCCTGGCAGACCGACATCAAGAGCCGGTGGCCCGACGGCAGCGTGCTGTCAGCCTTCGTGTCTTTTCCGGTCAGCCTTGCGGCGAACGGCAGCGTTGCGGTGGACTTCGTCCCGGACCCGAATGCCTGTCACCTGGGCTCGCAGGCGACGTGCGAGGCGGCCGCCCTGAATCAGGCGGGGATGCTGAACTTTCTGGGCGGCAACTGGAACGCACAGATCCGGGGGACGGCGAATTCGATTGAATACACGGCGGACGCCAGGACGATGATCGGGAACGGGGACTGGCGGTACTGGCTGCGGGGACCGGTGGTGACGCGGGTGATCGTGCGCAAGAACGGCTTCGACTACGATTTCGGGTGGCAGTGGGACGGCACGAACTGGCAGGCGCCGACGGATGACCGGTTCCGGAGCGTGCATCCGATGTTCGAGCTGTCGTTTTACCCGGGATGGAATGGGGTGGAAACCGGGTTCCGGGTAGAGAATTCGTGGTGGCGCAAGCTGCAAACGCTGAAGCTCAAGCTGGAATTTCTGGCGGGCAACCCGGCGGCGCCGATCTACGCCAAGACGAACTACGACCTGGAATCAAAGGCGGCTTCATCGTATTACGGATGGAGCGGCGCGGAGCCCGGGGCTGTCCTGGTAGACCGGAACTTTCCGTATCTGGTTGCGACGCGGATCCTGCCGCCATACGACCTGAACATTCAGATCAACACGTCGATCATTACGACGTACCTCAACCAATGGCCGGCGAACGTGGGCACGGACGACTTCAACCGTCCGGACCCGCGAAGCTGCACGACGCAGAACCCCTGCGCCTACATCAAGACCGACATGCCCGGAACAGGGGATCACCCGAACTTCGGCATCATTCCGCGATGGCAGATCGCTTACCTGTATGCGATGGGGGACAGCCGGTTCAGCGTGACGCAGCGGCTGCAGGCGTTCGAGAGGCTGATCGTAGGGTCGGGGGACGCTGCGGTCACGATTCCGATTCATTACCGGGAGAGCCTGACCGGAATGACGCCGGATTACAGGAACTACTTCAACTGGCCTGAGGACCAGGCGACGCCGTCGTTCGGGCAGATCAAGTCGATCGCAGCCCATCCGGACGGACGGTTCGGACAGTACGACAACTCGGGGCCGTATCCGGCGCAGTACGTCTGTTCGGGGTGTCCGGCGCGGACGCACATCTGGCTGCCGGACGGGGCGCACTGGCCGTCGCTGTTTTCGGTTCCTTACGTCCTGACAGGCCGATGGACCTATCTGATGTCGATGCAGCAGGCGGCTGCGCTCTGGATCGGGTGGGACAATCCGGGTTACGCGCGTCACAACGGCTGGGGGATCTTTTACGACGGCGCCAATCCACGCGGGCCGGCGCGGATGATGAAAGAAGTGATGTGGGCTTATCTGCTGAGCCCGGAATCACCGGAGCGCGAGTATTTCGCCTCCATCCTCAAGAACAATGATGCGGCCTACGAGGGGCTGTTCAACATCCGCGACGGAACGTACCCGGACCAGGTTCAAAGCAACTGCACGACCGGCCCGGCGATTGAAACGGTGAACATGACGTGGACGAACACGTCCACCGTTGGCGGACCCAATGGAGAGCGGAAGACCTTCTATATCACTTCCAATCTGGTCCGCGGCCTGCGGACCGTCACGAACATCGCCGTGAACGGGGTCACGAAAACGTTTGGGATATATGGGGTCGATACTGGAAAGGACTGGTACTGGCTGCCCGGGACGCGCTGGATCACACAGGATCCGCAGGCGCCGCCCCTCTCGGCATCCGACACGCTGACGCTGTCAGGGACACTGGGCGATGCAGCGACGAAGTGGTGTCAGGGATACGCTCTGCTCCGCTGGCCGGAGAATCCGCTGGGAATGATCGGCGTCGGATCGACTGCTTACAACGCAAACGCCGGAGCGGGCATCACGTCGACAGCGCCGTGGCAGGTCAGCTATCTGGCGATGCATATCGGCTGGTTCCGGCAGACTGGCGCGTTGAAGATCAATGGAAGGCCGGCCTTTGAAAGCGCGGCGCGTCAGTTCGGGAAATTCTATACGGACGGGATGCTGCACCCGCGCAAGCCAATCCTGTATTTCGGCGATTACGGAGTGCCGATGCAGGACAGAGCCGGGCTGATCACGACATGGGAGCGGTTCATCGCCGCAAAGAATCCGCCGGTGGCGCTGACCCAGGACATTTCGGCCACCGCCATGAGCTTCACGATCAACTGCCGGGCAGCGACCGCCGGCTGCATCAATGTGGCTGGAAGCGGCGGCGCGGTGTGGAAGATCGATGACGAGTACATCCGCACATGCGGGCGGACGAGCGGCACGAACACGACAACGTACACGGTCTGTCCCGGCGGGCGCGGGTATTGGGGGACGGTTGCCGCTCCGCATACGACAGCCAGCACGGTGAACGGCGAATGGCGCGTGATGCCGGAGGCGCTGGCTGGACATACTTACAGCAACCTGTGGGTGAATGCCCTGGCAACGTACCACGACGTGAACGGGTCGTTGGGTTCGGGTCTGGAGGCGCATCAGAGAGCCGTGGGGATGGGCACTGGCGCGGAGCTGCGGGCGAACGATCAAAGGTACGCTCTGGCGCCACGCGTGGAGCCGTACAACCTGAGAGTGCTGGTGGCTCCCGGGCGGGCGGAGATCCACTACAACGCGCCGACCCTGGCGGCATGCCGGTACGCGGTGACGGCGACGACTTTCCCCAGCCCTGATGATGCGGGAGACGAACTCGACCGGGGCGGACCGAGGACACGGAGAATCGTGCTCGCGCCGCTGACGCCCGGCACTTACTCTTACCGGGTGACGTGCGGGACGGGCAGGGCGTCGGGACGCTTTACGGTCCCCTGAGGCTGGAAGCCGCCTCTGTGAAGTTGGCGGTTTTTACTTTGTGGTCCGCGCGGGGATGATCCACAGGTAGAACTTGTGGCTCAGGTAGGAGTCCTCCCCGTTGTCGAGCGTGAATTCCTTGTCGGGCTTCCAGTCGCCCATGTCGAAGGTGTTGGAGACGACGCGCGTGCCGGGCTTGAGCTCGGCCAACAGCTTGGGGCGGAGCTTGAGGTTGACGCTGGAAAGCAGGAAGAGCGTGACGACAGAAGCCTCGCGGATGTCCGCCTCGAAGAGATCCTGCTCGATGAACTTGACGAGGTGCTCGACGCCCGCTTTTTTCGCGTTGGCGCGAGCCTCGGCGATGCGCTCGGGGTTGATGTCGATGCCGACGCCGCGGGCGCCGTACTTTTTGGCTGCGGTGATGACAATGCGGCCGTCGCCGCAGCCGAGGTCATACACGACATCGTTTTTGGTGACCTTGGCCAATTCCAGCATGGCTTCGACGGCTGGCTCCGTCGTGGGGACGTAGGGCACGTCAGGGGCGCGTTTCGCGGCGGGGGTCTGTGCGGCGGCGGACAGCAGAACCAGAAGAGCCGCGGCAACGAGACGCAGCAGAGGGCGGGTGGCGGGCATGGCAGTCATCTCCGTCTTTGCAGAATAGCGCAGCGGGCGGGCGGATGGTTACCGGCCTGTCAGAGCAACCCTTGTTCGCGGGCGATGCGAAGAGCCTCGATGGCGGCGCCGCGGGCGCCGGCGGTATCGCCGTTGGGCATGATGCGGATGGGGATGTCGGCCTGTTCCTCGCGCTGCTCGGGCATGCCGGCGCGGATTTCCTGAAGGAACCACTGCTGGAACTCCGGCCCCGTTTCGATGGCGCCGCCGCCGACGATCAGGGCGTCGGGATCGAATGTGTTCACCATCTCGTCGAAGAAGAGTCCGAGGGCGTGGGCCTGGCCCCGGAAGATCTCGCGGCAGAGAGGATCGCCTTTTTCGGCCATGCCCCTGACGAGCTTGGCGGCCTTGTGCAGGTCGCCCATGCGGTACAGCTCGTGATCGGGATAGCGGGACTGGAAATACGGCAGGTAGTTGACCTCGATGGCAGTGAGCGAACAGAGCGACTCGAGATCGCCCGTGCGTCCGCAATTGCAGCGGGGCCGGATGCCCTCGAGGAACGGGATGCTCTGGTAGGGGATGAGAACATGGCCGAGCTCGCCGCCGAAACCCTTGCGGCCCTTGATGACCGTCTGGCCGACAATGACGCCACCTCCGAGCCCGGTGCCGATGATGGCGGAGACGGACGTGGCGGAGGAGTGGCTGCCGAAGAGGTTGAAGTGACCCCAGAGAGCGCCGGCGTTGCCATCGTTGAGGTAAATGACGGGGCGGCCAACCCTGGCCTCGAGCCCAGCCCGGATATCGAAACCAGCCCAATCCGGATGGACGAAATTCGTCGAGCCGCGCGCGCTCAGAACCCCGTCGGCGCTGGCCGGCCCGGGCGTGTCGAGCCCCACCACCGCGACGTCCTCCATCGCGATACCGGCCTGCCGGAGAGCGACCTGCAGTCCGTCGATGATCTGCTGCAGACAGACTGCGGGTCCTTCCTTCGAACGGGACGGGTACTCGCACAGGGACTCGATGAGAAACTTCTCATCCGCAGCGAGGAAGGTGTAGTTGACGGCATTGCCGCCGAGATCGACTCCCGCAACGACTCGCATGACTGCAAACGCTCCTTTGGCCAGAGTGAGAAACTCTCACGATAGCAGGGCTGGGGGGCGGGAGGGAAGGCGGAGCAGGATGCGCCTCGACAGCCGGCCCCGTCAAGGGGCCGGGCTGAGGCAGAGACGGATCAAAGAGCCTTGGCGAGCTCTTCGGCGAAGGCGCTGGGCGGACCGCTGGGCTTGCGGTGCTTCTTGCCGCCGCGCGACCGGCGGGGCTCCTGAGAAGCCTGCGCACCGGCAGCGCCCTGGCTCTGCTGGGAGCGCGGGGCGGCGGGACGCGCGCCTTTCGCCTTGGGCGGCTGCGCCTGATTGGCGCGCAGCAGGCGGTCTTCCAGAGGAGCGCGGTCGAAGCGCTTGATGATGGCGCGCATCTCTTCTTCGTTCGGCGCTTCGATGAAGGCGAAGCCCTTGGACTCCTGCGTCTCCGGGTTTCGGATGACTTTGACTGAATCGGCCACCAGGTTTTCCGCCTCAAGCCACGCCTTGATGTCGTCGGCGGTGACCCAGGGCGGAAGATTACCGAGAAAAACGGTTGAACTCATTGAGATGGGAAGCTAGCTCCGTCGGGGTTTGGGACTGATTCTTTGAAGGAAGCGCAGTCCACGAGGCAATATAAGCATAGCACGGGAAGGAAACGTGCGGCAATGGCAGCGGGCGGCTTGCTTCGCAGGACGCCTGAAGAAGCGCCGCCGGCCGCCGTGGCGGCCAAGGGAAGCGCGCGGCGCGACACGTCCGTCTTCCCCGCGAGCGCGCACAGGAAAAATCTCAGACCGTTGCTTCAGACGCCTGGTAGATGTCGTGCAGGCGGAGGAGCCCGAGGGCGAGGCCATCGGGCGCGACGACGGGCAGGACGCTCAGCTGGCGGGGGCGGCGTTCCATCAGGACAAGGGCTTCGCGGAGCGAGGCTTCGGGTGAAATGGTGATCGGCGAGCGGGTCATGACATCGGCGGCAGCGAGCGAGCGGATGTCGTCGTAGCGCTCCAGGGCGCGGCGCAGGTCGCCGTCGGTGATGAGTCCGGCCAGCCGGCCATTGCCGTGCAGCACGCATGCGGCGCCGAGCGGTTTCTGCGTCATGGCGATGACCACCTCGCGCAGGGAGTCTTCGGGGCGGACCCAGGGAACTTCTTCGCCCGAGTGCATCGCGTCGCGCACGCGCAGGCGCAGGTTGCGGCCCAGCTGTCCGCCCGGGTGCAGCTGGCGGAACTCCTCGGGACTGAAACGGCGCAGGGCGGCCAGAGCGATGGCGAGAGCATCCCCCAAGGCTGTGGCGACGATGGCGCTGGAGGCGGGGATCAGGTCGTAGGGGTCGCCTTCTTCTTCCACGGAGGCATCCAGCGCGACATCGCAGAGCCGGGCGAGCTCGGTGTCGAGGCGGCCGCAGATGCCGATCCGCGCGGCGCCGAGATCGCGCGCGCGGGCGGCGAGCCGGAGCAGCTCGGGCGTCGTTCCGCTCTTGGAGACAAGCACCAGAACGTCGCCGGGCTCGAGCAGTCCGAAGTCGCCGTGCTCGGCTTCGGCCGGATGGAGGAAGACGGCCGGCGAGCCGGTGGCGCAGAGCGTCGCGGCGAGCTTGCGGGCGGCGGCGCCGCTCTTGCCCATGCCGGCAGTGACGATTTTGCCGGAGGAATCGGCGAGCAGATGAACGGCTTTCTCGAATTCCGCGCCCAGGCGCGCGGAAGCCCGCTCGATGGAGCGGGCTTCGCAGAGGAGAAGCTTGCGCGCGGCGTCGATCATTCGCTCTGGGCTGGCGGGGGCGGGACCTTGACGGCGTGATCGAACAGGAACTTGAGCGTCTTGTCGGTGATGATGCGGTTGACGATCGTCTGGATGCCGCCCTCTTTTTCGAGCTTCAGCCGGACGGCCGCGACAGGCTCGCGGCGCTGGCGGGCGATGCGCTGGACTTCGGCGTCGATCTCTTCTTCCGTAGCGTGAATGTTCTCGCTCGAGGCGATCTTGCCGAGCAGAAGCGCAGCCTTGACGTCGTGTTTGGCCTGCTCGTACTGGTTCTGGCGGAGCTTCTGCCAGTCGATGCGGATCTTGCTCACGTCGACGCCCTGCGCCTGCATCGAGCGGAGCTGCCCGTCGAGCATGTGTTCGATGCGGTCGTCGATGTAGGCTTCGGGCACGGGGAAATCGTGCATGGCCACGATCTGATCGACGAGATCATTCTTGGCCTTGACCTGGGCTTCGTAGTCCTTCTCGCGGAAGATGGCCTTGCGGATCTCCTCGCGGACTTCGCCGATGGACTGGAAGTCGCCGAGGTCGCGGGCGAAGTCGTCGTTGAGCTCGGGCAGCTCCTTCTTCCGGATCTGCTTCAGAGTGATGCGGAAGCGGACGGTGCGCCCGGCGAGGCGGTCGACGGCGTAATCCTCGGGGTAGGCGACCTCCGCCTCCCGCTCGTCGCCGGGGACGGCGCCGCGGAGAGCGTCGGAGAAAGCGGGGAAGGTGTCCTTGCCGCCGACTTCAATGTTGAGGTCGTCCTGGCGCATGGGCTCGCCTTCGATGCCGGAGATGGTTTCCAGCGAGACGAGGCAGTGATCGCCATCCTCGACGGGGCGGGGATCGAGATTGACGAACTCGGCGCGGGATTCGCGGATCTGGTTGAGGCGCTTTTCGACCTCTTCGTCCGTGACGACCGGTTCGGCGTAGGCGACCTGGAGTCCGCGGACTTCCTTCAGCTCGAATTCCGGGGCGACCTCGAATTCGGCCCTGAAATGGACGGCCTCGCCCTCGTGGAAGTGCAGGTCCTTGATCGAGGGCCGGCTGACGACGCGGAGTTTTTCGCGCTGGCAGGCCTCCTCGAGAAACTTGGGAACGAGATTTTCGAGCGCCTCCTGGCGGATCTCCTGCGCATAGCGCGAACGGATGATGCTGGCGGGCGCCTTGCCGGGGCGGAAGCCCTGAATGCGGGCCTTGGCGCGGATGTTCTCGGTGACTTTTTCGATTTCAGCCGCCATCGCCTCGGCGGGGATGGTGACTTCGATGGAGTGCTTGCAACCTTCAATGAGGGCCAACGGGAATACCTCCGGACAGACGAAGGCGCGCCTGCGGAGCAGGCGCGCCCGGAGAAGCGGTTGTCAGCTTGCGGCGGATGCCACGCGGGCATCTTCGCGGAGAGCGGCCGCCTTGTCGACGGCCTCCCACGTGAACGTCTCTTCCTTCCGGCCGAAGTGGCCGAAGGCGGCGGTGGGACGGTAGATGGGGCGGCGGAGCTTCAGGTGCTCGATGATGCCGCGCGGCGTGAGCGGGAAGTGGGCGCGCACGAGTTCGGTCAGGCGCTCCTCGTCGATGATGCCCGTGCCGAAGGTGTTGACGAGCACGCTCACCGGGTCGGCCACGCCGATGGCGTAGGCCAGCTGCACTTCGCACCGCGTCGCCAGGCCGGCGGCCACGATGTTCTTGGCGATGTAGCGGGCCATGTAGCAGGCCGAGCGGTCGACCTTTGTGGGGTCCTTGCCCGAGAAGGCGCCGCCGCCGTGACGGCCCATGCCGCCGTAAGTGTCCACGATGATCTTGCGGCCGGTGAGGCCGGTGTCGCCGTGAGGACCGCCGACTTCAAAGCAGCCGGTGGGGTTGATGTGGATCTTCGTCTTCGCGTCGAGCATGCCGGCCGGCACGACGGCCTTGATGATCTTCTCGCGGATCTCCTCCACGAGCCCGTCAGGCATGGTGTTGGGTTTCGTGGGGTGCGGATCGTGCTGGGTGGAGACGACCACGGCGTCGACGCGCACCGGGCGGCCATTCACATACTCGATGCTGACCTGGCTCTTCCCGTCGGGGCGGAGATGCTTGACCTCGCCGCTCCGGCGGGCTTCCGACAGGCGGCGGACCAGGCGGTGGGCGAGCATGATGGGCATCGGCATCAGCTCTTCCGTCTCGTCGCAGGCGTAGCCGAACATCATGCCCTGGTCGCCCGCGCCGCCGGTGTCGACGCCCATGGCGATGTGCGGCGACTGGCCATGGATGAGGTTGATCACGGCGCAGGACTTGTAATCAAAGCCGTACTCCGAGTTGGTGAAGCCGATGTCCCTGACAACGCCGCGAACCAGATCCGGGAGGTCCTTGAAGAACTGAAGATTGGTCGTGGTGATCTCGCCGGCGACGATGACCGTGCCGGTGGTGACGAGCGTCTCGCAGGCGACGCGGGCGGCGGGGTCGCTCTTGTAAATCTCGTCGAGAACGGCGTCGCTGATCTGGTCGGCGATCTTGTCGGGGTGGCCCTCGGTGACAGACTCCGAGGTAAAGATGTGACGTCGCGAATCAGGCAACTTCAAGCCCTCCTGGGGAGTGGGAATACGCCGCACGAGCTCACACGGAGGCCAAGCCGGCGGGAGTATGCCAAGCTTCCAGTGTAATGGAGGGCTTTCAGAGGCGTCAAACGGGGCGGCGCTGAACCGCGCCGCCGCCGCGTTCAGCGGTGCAAAAGCGAGGCCGGAAGGCGCTTCCGCCGGCGGGAAGAACAGAAAAAGCCCCGCCCGCCGGGCGGGGCTTCGCGGCTGTCAGGCCGGCCGCCCGCATCGCTGCGGACAGCCAGCCGCTGGAACAGGTCCGCTCGTTATTTCTTCAGAGAGATCTTCACCGTCTTCGGCTTGGCCACTTCCTTCTTGGGCAGCACGACCTTCAGCACGCCGTCCTCATAGTTGGCCTCCACCTTGTCGGTGTCGACCGACTCGGGCAGCGTGAAGGCGCGATGGAAGGAGCCATAGCTGCGCTCGATCCGGTGATAGCCGCCCTTCTGCTCCTGCTTCTGGAACTCGCGGGAGCCGCTGATGGACAGGGTGCCGTTCTCGACCTTGACCTCGATGTCCTCCATCTTCACGCCCGGGATGTCGGCGGTGAGGATGATCTCATTCTCGTTCTCCGCGATATCCACGGCAGGATACCAGGGACGGGCCGAGACCGGCTCGTTGAAGAAGCGGTTCACCATGTCCTCGAACAGGGCCAGAGGGCTGGCGAAGAAGGGATCGAGCGTGGTATCGGTCCGACGAGCGATGTTTGCCATAGCGTCTGTCACACCTCCTTTGGAAGATCGTTCCACGATTCCACTCTACTATACGCACGATCTGTTGTCAAGGTTTCTTAGCATTGTACACTCAACTTTTTTCGATTTGATCTGAGCCCGGCAATGGAATGACCTGCCGACTCTCCCGTGACCCCCACCCCGCCAGACACCCAGAAGATCCGAGAAAATCGGAACCCCAGCCGCAATCAATTGATTCCAGGCGATTTTTCACATCGGCGACCCGCGCCGTCTCCGTCTGACCGGACCGGTCAGGCAGGATCAGCTCGAAGCGGGCACACAGTTCGGTGGAAGGATCAGCTTTCGTGGCAGGCTGCCGGGGAGCGCAGCGGCGAGCGGGCGTCTGGCCACGGGCATGCGGGTCCGGCTGCAGACCGCCGTCTGGAACGGAGCCCCATTCCGCCCTGCGGCTCGGCCCCTCGCGGCACGGACGCCGGTCCGGCGCCACCGCCCGCGGGTCGTCAAAAGACAAAGCGGCTGGCCCGCGTGGGGCCAGCCGCCGAGGTTGTTGGGGTTGAAAACCGGGATCAGTCGCCGAGCGCGCCGGCGGTCTCTTCCTGCTTCTCCTTGACGGGAGCCGCAGGAGCGATGCCCTTGATCTGGACGAGACCGGAATCGGGCTCCTTGAGCACATGCTTGCGGTAGAGGGCCATCATGCGCTCGTGCTCGGCCTGCTGCTGCATGCGCAGCTTCATGTCGCGCTCGCGCATCTTTTCTTCGCGCGCCGTCTTGGCAATGCCGAGGCGGTCGAGGTCGGTCTGGCGCTCCTTCGTGACGATTTCGTCGCGCAGGACCAGGTGGTGCTCGGTGGAGTTGAGCTTCACGCTCTTGTTGCCGGCGAAGATCTCATGCCGCCCGTGCTCCTCGTACCACCTGGTGAGCGTGGCCGTCATGTGCATCTTCTCGACGATGTTCCGCCAGCCCACGCCGGTGTTGTAGGCGCAGAAGCTGATCTCGCCCTCCTGCGTGGCGTAGGGGATGATGCACTGCTCGGTGCGGCGGAAGTCGTAATTGAAGAGGTCCTGGAACCACATGCCGGCGATGAACAGGAAGTTCCAGCGGTCGGCGCGGCGCTTCTGGATGTCCTCCATCGTGCGGTCGCCGCTCACCTTGCCGTAGTTGCGGCCGGTGGCGCCGAAGGTCTTGTCGAACTTCTTCAGCAGGTCCGCCAGCTTGAAGTGCGTGGGCGCCTGGAAGGGATCGTAGTTCCGCATCAGGGCCAGCGCCATGCCGAGGACGGACAGGAACTTGCCGCGGGCGGCGTCGTTGATGCGGGCCACGTCGCGGGCCAGCCGGTCGCCGTTCAGGAACTTGGTGACCGGGACGGCTTCCTTCGTTTCCTTGTCGACCATCACGGCCATGCCGACGCCGCAGTTCGGGTGGCAGCCGCAGCTCAGCTGGCCCCACTGGGCGTTCGGCCCGTGGACGAGGTCGGCCCAGTCGGTGAAGGTCGACATGAAGGAGATGGGGTACCAGTCGCGGACCGGCTCGCCGAGGCCGGTCTGGTTCTTCACGTCATGCGCCAGGTGGCTGAGCGTGTAGCGCTGGGCCATGCGGCGCTCGTCGGTGATCTCCTCGTCGCGGCCGGTAAAGCTGACGGGCTGGAAGCTGAGGAAGCTGATCTTCTTGGGGTTGTCGAGCGCGAACTGGATGACGCGGCCCACCTGCTCGTTGTTGATGCCGTTGATGATCGTGATGACGGGAACGATCTCGACGCCCGCGTTGTAGAGGTTCTCGATGGCGCGGAGCTTCACGTCGAACAGGTTGCCGACGGCGCGGTGCGAGTTGGCCGCGTTGCCGATGCCGTCGAACTGCAGGTAGGCGTAGCGCAGCCCGGCTTCGGCGGCGGCGCGGGCGAACTCGGGGCTCTTGGCGAACTCGATGCCGTTGGTGGCCGCCTGCACGGAGTTGTAGCCGACCTTGCGGCAATAACGGATGGCGTCGAGGAAGTAGGGCGACAGCGTCGGCTCGCCGCCGGAAAACTGCACCGACATCTGCCGGCGGGGCTTGATCTTCAGGGCGTTGTCGAGCAGCGTCTTGATGTCTTCCCACGTCAGCTCATGGACGAAGCCCACCTGATTGGCGTCCATGAAGCACGGGTCGCACATCATGTTGCAGCGGTTGGTGAGGTCGATCGTGAGCACCGAACCGCGGCCATGGGTGATCGTCGAGGAACCGTGGCGGTGCAGATCCTCGTCGTTATGAGCGCGGATGTCGCGCCCCGGGAACACCTCTTCCAAATGGCGGAAAAAGGCCGGGTCGATCGACATCACGTCCTCGAAGTGCCCGTGGATGGGGCAATCCTTCACCATGAGGATCTTGCCGTCGCGCTCGATGATCTTGGCCTTGATCTCGCCGGGGCGCTCATTGACCAGGATGCTGACATCCTTCTTGCCGTCCAGGATCTCCTTGCGGATCTCGGGGATGCACCGGGGGCAGAGGGAGTCCGTCTCGCGGGGCCAGCCCAGTGGCGGCTTCATCTTCTCCCAGGATTTCAGCAGCGGCTTGTCCGACCATTTCGGCGTGAAGCTGGGGTTCGGTTTGATCGAGTTGAGCGTGTCGAAGACCGGCCAAATGGCCTTGGCCGCCAGCGTCACGGCCTTCTCAACATACTTGATCGGCTTGTGCATCTTGACTTGTCCTTGTCTCCTGGTGTCGGACTCTCTGGTCTATCTGCCAGATGATTCAACCCTGCAGAGTGTCTTCAGAAATCGCGGGAGCGAAGACACTTTGGTTCACCCTTCATTTTAGGCAAGGCTCGGCGGGTTGCCACGGGGAAACATCGAACGGCGGCTGCCGGAGGTTCGACGGGGAAAAGGCGGGGCTCAACGGAGCCGGCGGGAATCGCGCTAGCATGGGCGGGGAGAGTTCGTTGGCCGCAGCGGAGCGAAACAGAGAGGCGTTTCTCGTGGCCGCACGGCGCGCCGGGTTTCAGCTGGCGGGCATCGCTCCGGCCGCCCCGGTTGACGACTTTCCCGTTTTCGAGGAATGGGTTGCGGACGGTCTGGCGGGGCCGCTGCACTACCTGACCGACCACCGGGCCGGGCTTCGCGCCGATCCGCGCCGACTGATGCCCGCCGCCCGGTCCGTCGTGTGCGTGGGGCTTCTCTACCATGCTCCCGGACCGGACCGTCATTCAGTTTCCCGCTACGCCTGGGGCGCCGCCGACTATCACGACCTCGTCAGGGCGATGCTTGAAAGCGTCGTGCAGGAGGTGCGCGCCGAAATCGGCCCCTTCGAATCGCGGATCTGCGTGGACACGGCGCCGCTGCTCGAGCGGTCGCTGGCACGGCGGGCGGGTCTCGGGTGGATCGGACGGAACACCTGCCTGATTCATCAGCCGATGGGATCGTGGTTTTTCCTCGGCGAGGTGCTCACGTCGCTGGAAATGGCGCCGGACAGCCCGCCTCCAGACCGGTGCGGAACCTGCCGGCGGTGCATCGACGCCTGCCCGACCGGGGCGCTGGTTCCGGCAGGGGGCGGAAGATACCGCCTCGATGCCCGGCTGTGCATCTCGACCTGGACCATCGAGCAGCGCGGCGCGCTGCCCGAAGAGGCGCGCGAGAAGATGGGGCATCTGATCTTCGGGTGCGACATCTGCCAGGAAGTGTGCCCCTGGAACCGGAAAGCGCCGCTGACGCCCATGGCGGAATTCCAGCCCCTGCATCCGGATCCGGATCTGGCGGAGCTGGCAGGGCTGACGGCGGAGGAGTTCCGCGAGCGGTTCCGCCGGACGCCCGTCTGGCGGGCGCGGTATGCGGGCATGCTGAGAAATGCGGCCACAGCGATGGGCAATAGCGGCGAAGAACGGTACCTGCCGGTCTTGCGCAAGCTGGCGGAATTCGGAGACGAAGGCGTGAGCGAGCACGCCCGGTGGGCGATCCGCCGGCTGGAGGCGGGGCGATGACAGCCGCGGCGGCGCTGTGGCTGCTGCTCGCGCCCTCGCCGGATCCCGTCATCCAGAAGGGCTTCGACCATTTCTACAACCTGGAATATCCGCAGGCGATCGCGGAGTTTCAGAAGGCGATCGCGGCGGCGCCCGCCGATCCCCACCGCCACAATCATCTGGCGCAGGCGGTGCTGTTCCAGATGATGTTCCGCGCCGGTGCTCTGGAAACGGAATTGGTCACCGGGGGCAACCCGTTTCTCCGGCGTCCGAAGATGGAGCCGTCTGCGGAAGAACAGAAGCTCTTCGCCGCGTCGATCGGGGAGACGCTGAGGCTGACCGCGGCGGCGCTTGAAAAAAATCCGCGCGACGTGGACGCAATGTACGCCCGCGGGGTAGCCCTCGGGTTCCGCGGAACCTACAATTTCCTGGTGCGGCGCGCGTGGATGGATGCGCTGCGGGACATCACCGACGCCCGCAAACTCCACAACCGCGTCGCAGAGCTGGACCCGGAAAACATCGACGCGCTCATGCTGCAGGGCGTGCATGACTACATCGTCGGCTCGCTGCCGTGGTACTACCGGACGGTGGGATTTCTGGTCGGATTCCGCGGCGACCGCGAGCGGGGCATCCGCACGGTGCGCCTGGTGGCGGAAAAGGGCCACTGGAACCGCATCGACGCCAAGATTCTGCTGGGCGTGGTGGCGCGGCGCGAGCGGCGCCCGCAGGACGCCGTTCCCATCATCCTCGAGCTCCTGGAAAAATACCCCCGCAATTTCCTGCTGCTGTTCGAACTGTCGCAGATGTACGCCGATCTCGGACGGAAAGAGGACGCGCTGCGTGCGCTCGACCGGATCGAAGAGCTGAAGCGCAGCGGTGCCCCCGGGTTCGCCAGCCTGCCGTTCGAACGGATCGAATTCGCGCGGGGCAATCTGCTGTTCTGGTACGACGAGCCCGAGGGGGCGATCCAGCATTTGCGGCGGGCAGTGGCGGCTGCGGACCGGCTGGACCCGAACTCCGCCGTGGGCTCCTGGCTGAGGCTGGGGCAATGCCTGGACCTGCTCGGCAGACGCCAGGAAGCGGTGGCGGCCTATCGGAGCGCCGTCAGCACGGCCCCCTCTTCTTATGAAGCGAAGCTGGCGCGCCGGTGGCTGGGGCGGCCCTTCGACCGCGAGGAGAAGCGCCTGCTGGCGCGGGGCGAGATCTAGACAGCAGCCGGGCCGCGTGCGGGGCTACCGGCGGCGGAACAGCCACAGAAGAATCGAAAAGACCAGGCTCAACAGGATGCTGGTCATCAGCGGAAAGTAGAAAACGCTGTTCTTGCCGCGGATGACGATGTCGCCCGGCAGCCTGCCCAGCCGCAGGGGCAGTTTCGGGGAGAAGTACAGCAGCGCGCCCGCCAGGAACAGGGCCGCGCCCAGCCACATCAGCGTCCGTCCGAGATGCGTCACCATCGAGCTGGCATGGCGGGAAAGAACCCGGCCGTTTCCATCGTAGCGCGGCCGCGGCTGCCGGAAGCGAGCCCGAGCTGGCCATCCGGCCTGCGACCGGACCCCATACGCCTGGCGGAACTCAGGATGGACGAGAGCCGGCGCGGTTCGCAGCGCGTGATGTGTTCTGAGCATTGGAGGCATCAGCCGCCGGGAGGGAATGGCGCCCCCTGCGGCCGGCGGCCGGAGGGCTGTTTTTCAGAAAATGGCGCGTCATTGAGATGAAACAATTTCCGGCATTCACGTTTTATACACAGGGATTCCACAGAAGAGCCTCTACAACAAACTGAAAATAAAGGAAATATAGTTTTACAAACAGGGTGCATTCCTGTTCGAATTCTGTTGACACGGCGGGCGGTCTGTTGCATATTGGGGATGGTTCCAAGAGGTTCACGGAACAGCGAGCTGAAAGAAACGTAGCGAGCCTGGAACGATGATCCGGTGGTGAAACTCACAAAAGCCGCCGGGGAGCGAAAGGCAATCGGGCGTTTCTGACGGCAAGCCGCCGAGGAAGCAAGCCTGTTGGCGCGCATTGATCCCGAGGGGCGAAAACCCCGGAGGGGAGCGGTCGGCAGGTTCAGGCTTTCCGGGTTGGCGCTGGTTCGGCGGACAACGGGTCTTGGCCGTAGATCTCCCCGGATGTCCTCGAGGCAAGCCGGGGTGGGAGGTCAAGGCGGACCGGGTTCGCCGGCAGGCGTCATGGAGGCGAAGAAGCAGGCCGGGATCTTTGACCCCGCCGGGGCTGTCCGGTAACGGAGAAGTCCATGCGGGCGAGAGAAAGGCCGCTTCGAGTTCCCGGCTTCGCGCTGGCTGACAGGCTGGCACGGCGCTTCGCGATGAAGTGGTTCCGGGCAAATCCCGGAGTCATGGAGCGGAGAGCCGAGAGTGCCCGGTCAGCCGGATGCGCCACGCTCATGCCCGGCTAGACGGGCAGGGGAGCAAGCTGAATCCGCGGGTCACTTGGAACCATTTTTGCAGGCCCGTTTGCGCCGTGCGGCTCCCGAAAGGTTGAGCCCGGCGCAGACGGGCCTGTTCGTTTCTGGCACCCTACAGCAGGACCGCCCCTCAATGGCCGTGACGACCTGTCCGGTTCCCGGGACGCTTCCTGTGGAGGATGCGGGCGCAAGGCGTGCGAGAAACCAGTTTCAGATTGGGCCGGGATTCCTGGAATGCATCCGTCTCCGTGAACGGGGACGCGCTGGCGCATGGCTGCGGCCGCAGCCCATCCTGAACCCGGAGTCCTCTCTGCCGGCCGGGCGCGCGCCGCTGGCACGAAGAACGGAACAAACCAATGCGCCGCGGAGCTCCGGAGATGACTCCGGCTGCGGCCCCGGAGCACGATACCGCCCTCGGACAACATCCGCGCGAACCGGGAGACGGGCCGTGGGCGTCGTGCAGCTCAGCCGCACGCCGCAAAAGCGGGCGATCCCGGCGCGGGCGAAAGGCCTTGGACTGCTTCAGCCGGGCCAGGATTGCCGCAGCTCACTCTGGCCCCTCGTCGATCAACTCGAGTGCGTTGATGACGGCATAGTTGCGCACGGGAACGAACTGAAGGCGGATGGCGCCCATCGCATCCGGCCTGAGGCTGGAGAACGAGCGGCGGACGGCGCGGGCGGGACCGCGCGCTTCGCGCATGGGGTCGAACGACTTCAGAAGCGTCGTTCCCGCCATGTAGAGGTCGAAGAGGCGATTTTTCGCACCTGAGGCGCCCGGCAGCCCGAAGAACTGTTCCGACATCCAGAGGTTGAGGCGGTACGTGTGGCCTGGCACGACGTGAAGGTGATAGGTGAAGTGGCCGAAGCGCTCCGACTGGAAGAGCCCCTGCGCGGGCGCGTCTTCGATCGTGCGGGAGCGGGGCTCGCGCCGGCCGCCGATGACAAATGAATCGGGCTCCCAAAGATTGCCGGCCGGGTCGGTGAACGGTTTCGGGCCGGCGACCATGCGGATCGGCAACATCCGGTCTTTGATGCCCGGAACGATCTCGATCGCGTTGACAAACGCCTTGTCGGGCCGGAGCATCTGGAAATCGAGATGGAGTTTTCCATCGGGCGCCGGCGTCATGTTCAGGTAGACTTTCCGCATGCCGACGCCCAAGCCCGGGGCGATCGAAATTACGTCCAGAGTGTCCTGAATCGTCCTCCCGTTAGCGAGAATGCGAAACACGCGTGAAACCTCGCCGCCGCCGGCGCGGCTTCCGGAACCGTACAGAAACTCGGCGAAGTACAGGCGCAGTTCATACAGCCCGGGGGCCAGGGGGATGTGGTATTGGAACTGTCCCTCGCGGTGATAGTGAAAGAGCTTCGGGTCCTCCACGTTCGTGACGGGGACGTCCATCTGCGAGGCGGCGATGCCCCCTTCGAAGAAGCGGTCTGTGTCCCATTGCCGCCCGGCCGAATCCGTAAACCCTTCGGAGAGGTTGCCGGCCAGGATGCGGACTGTGGACAGAGGTGTTTGGGTGGGCTGAACGACACGAGAGGACGTCTGGGGCGGCTGGCTGCGAAGGAGGAACCAGGCAGCGGCGGTGACGGCAGTCAGCCCGAGAAGAGCGGTGAGGACAACCGCTCGGGGGAACCGCCGTTGCCGGGCAGCCGGCGGGGCGGGCGCCTGATCACCGTAGCGGCGGACAGCCTCCAGCGCATACGTCCCCTTCGGCACACGCAGAATGAGCGGCGCATCCTTTCCCGCCCCCGAGAGGAAATGGTCTTCCAGCGTTTGCCGCAGCTTGCGGACTTCAACCCGGACGATGGAGTCGGTCTTGGGGTCGAACTCGGCAGGCCGCCCCAGAGCTTCCACGCCAAGCACGTACTCTTTCACGGAACTCTGGTCGCCCGCCAGAAGCCGGGCGGCGAGGTAACGGAACAGGCGGCCCTGATTCGGCTTGCGGTCGAACAGACCTGTGCGCTCAATGGCGGCAATCGCCTCCTGGATCTCATCCGGGGCCACCGGGCTGCTCGTCTCACCCGTCACAAAGCCGTATCCGTGGACGGCTTTGATTATAGCAGCGAAGCGTTTACGGCGGGAGGGGCTTGTGTTAACGGTTTCTGTTTTCAGGCGCTTGCGTCGTTAACACCGCTGTATGCCCCGATTTCCTAGCGTTGTGCCCTGAATCAGAATCAAACTAAATTGATCTGGAGCCCCCCATGCCGGGGAGATCCGTGATCCAAGTGTAGAGAAGAAGGGGTTGGTCTCTCCATGAACACATTGGTCAGAAAACGAGCCGTACCAGCAGTCTTGTGGATCCTGGCGCTTGCCGGATTCAGCGGACTCTTACCAGGGCAAAGCACCTTTGCCACGCTGACGGGGATCGTCACAGATCCAAGCGGCGCTCCCGTGGCGGGCGCGCAGATCACCGTGGTCAACGTGGACAGGGGCTACGAAGCCAAGACGACAACGAACGAACTCGGCCAATATACGATTCCCTCGCTGCTCGAGGGAGTTTACCAGCTCAAAGTCGCCGCGCAGGGCTTCCAGGAGGCCGTAGCAGACAACATCCGGCTGGCGCCGCGGGACATCCGGCGAGTGGATGTCGGTCTCACCCTGTCGCAGGTGGCAACCACCGTGGAGGTGAGCGCGGGCGCCACGCTTGTAGAAACGGAAACGGCGCGCGTGGCGGACACCCGCACGCGCCAGACCATCATTGACATGCCCCTGTCGCTGCGGCGGGCGTGGGACCTGATTCAGCTCTCGCCGAATGTCTCGAAGACGGCCGCCGGCTTCAATATGCGGTTCGGAGGCAGCCGGACGCGGCAGGGCGACGTCACGGTGGACGGCATTCCCATCGGCAACGTCTTTGGCGGGCAGATCACGGGCGTCGTCAGCGACCGCACGGAAAGCTACGGCGAAGTCCGGCTGGAAGTGGCGGGCAGCTCGGCGGAGAATCCGGGCATCGGCCAGATGTCGGTAGTCACGCGCTCGGGAACCAACGAGCTGCACGGCGAGGTCTTCAATTACTACAGCAGCCCGGGCTTGCAGGCGCGCAATCCGTTTTCGGTTGTCAACACGGGCAGCATTGAACACATGCCGGGCGGTTCGCTGGGCGGACCGGTCATCCTGCCGAAGATTTACAACGGGCGGAACAGGACTTTCTTCTTCACCAGTCTGGAGTTCGAACGGTTCGGACCGCCCTCGCTTCAGACGTTCAATACGACAGTGCCTCTGGAGCCGTGGCGCACCGGCAATTTTTCGAGCCTGCTGCCCGGCACGGTCGTCCGCGACCCGTTTGCGAACAACGCCCCGTTCGCCAACAACGTGATTCCCACGTCGCGCATCAGCTCCGTGGCCAGGACGATCCAGGACCGGCTGTACCCGCTGCCGAACTACGGCGACCCAACCGTGTTCGCCGCGCAGAACAACCGGCAGGTGCTCGACAATCCCAAGCTCACCAATCCGACGGCGGTGGCGCGGCTGGATCACCGCTTCAGCGAGCGGGCGTTCGTCAACGGACGCATCACCATCCTGCGCTGGCCCCAGAAGCCGTTCATCGGCAGCCTGCCCACCATCGGGCGCGTCGACCGCGAGCGGCGCAATAACGGCGCCAGCTTCGCCTATACGCAGATGATCCGGCCCAACCTGCTCAGCGAATTCCGCTACGGCATGGCCACGGATGCATTCCCCAGCTTCCCTCCCCAGCGGGGCCTGCAATGGGTGAGAGACCTGGGATTGCAGGGTCTGGCGCCGAATCTGCCTGATGTGGCCGGCCTGCCGACGGTGAACTTCACGCAGCTCGGCCTGACGGGCGTCTCGATGGACGTCGAGTGCAACCCCTGCATCGAGTACGTTACCCACAACTTCCAGCAGAATGTCACCTGGATCACGGGGCGGCACACCATCAAGTTCGGCGCCCAGATCAACCGGGGCACGTACGAAGATCTGCGGCAGGGCGCCGGACTGTTCGGCAACCTGACCTTCTCGAACCGCTTCACCAATTTCACGTACGCCGACTTTCTGCTCGGAATTCCGACGACGATGAGCCGGAATTTCCCTGCCCTTCTGCAGAGCACCACGGCCTGGCGGTACGGCTTCTTCATCCAGGACGACTACCGCATCCGGCCGGATCTGACGCTGAATATCGGCCTGCGCTACGATCTGCTGCCGGGCTTCACGGCGAAGGACGGGCTGCAATCCACATTCGACATTGGCACGGGAGCGATCATCATTCCGGACGGCGCTTCCGGCCGTGTCAGCCCGCTGATGCCCGCCGGTTACGTGCCGGTGCTGGAAGCCAGCCGCGCCGGGTTCCACTCCTCGCGGCTCCTGCATGCTGACAGGAACAATTTCTCGCCGCGCATCGGCCTGGCTTACCGTCCGTGGGGCAACAACACGGTGTTCCGCGCCAGCTTCGGCATGTTCTACGACATCGCTGCGAAGAACGCGGCCCTGTCTTCGGTGCCGTTCAACATCGCCGAGCCTGCGTTCACGAACCCCACGACGAACCCCATCCTGCTGCCGCAGGCGTTCCCGACGGCCGGCGTAGCCGGACCGGCGTCCGTTTCCATTCCGACGGCGATGAATCCGAACCTGCTGATTCCTTACAGCATGCAGTACACGTTCACGATCGAGCGGCAGCAGTGGGAGACGGCCTTCCGCGCCACTTACCTCGGCACGAACACGCGCAAGGGCGTATTCGGCTACAACATCAACCAGCCTGTGGCCGACACGCGCCTGTTTGTCGACAAGCCGCGCATGTTCCCGCAATACCCGGCCATCACCTACCAGACCAACGGCGCAGGACACCAGTATCACGCGCTGACGCTTGAAGTGGACCGTCCGCTGAAAGGCGGCCTGCGGGCGCAGGGCTACTACACGCTGGCGCGCGACATCGGAGACCTGGAAGACGGCGAACAGCCCGAAGACGCCTTCAACCGCCAGAGGGAGCGTTCCGTGTGGGTCGACATCCCCACGCACCGCTTCTCGGCCAACATGCTCTATCAGCTTCCCATGGGCAAGGGACAGCCGCTGTGGAACAACGCGGGCAAAGTCGTGAACACGCTGATCTCCGGCTGGCAGGTGGGCGCGGCGTACATGGTCCAGCGCGGCCAGTTCCTCACGCCCACGTGGACGGGCCCGGATCCCACGGGCACGCGCTTCACGCCGAACCGCACGCCGCCGAATGTGACGATCCGGCCGGACATCCTGCGCAACCCGAACATCAGCAACCCCACCGTGAACCGCTGGTACGACATCAATGCGTTCGCCGCGCCCCAGCCGGGCGCCTTCGGCACGTCGGCCAAGGGCGTGATCGTCGGCCCCGGCGTCAACGTGCTGCACGCGAACCTCGCCAAGATCACGCAGCTTGGCGAGAAGGTGCGGCTGCGGCTGGAGATGATCGCCACGAACGCGCTGAATCACCCGAACTACCAGAACCCTGGTCTCAACGTGAACAACCTGGCCGCGGCGGGTGTCATCACCAACGTGGCCAACCGCAACACGAACCTCGATTCCTCGATTCCCCGCTTCGTTCAGTTGGTTGTGCGGCTGCAGTGGTAGCCGCCTGAACCCTGGCGCGGGCGCCGCCGGCAGGACCCCCATGGCGCGCCCGCGCCCTTTTCTGTTTCCGCACCGCTTTCCGCCGGCGCCGCTGCGTGATATTGTCGGCTGCCATGGCGGCACCCATGAGACGCAGGGACTTTCTTCTGGCGCTGCTGGCATTGCCGAAGCTGCGCATCCGGCGCGTGCGGATGTACGCGTCGCCCATCACGCGGCCGATGATCAACCAGAGCTTCCATGTGGTCACGGTGGAGACCGACGAAGGAATCACCGGCATCGGCGAAGGCGGCTCTCCCGATCTGATCCGGCTGGCGGCGCAACTGATCATCGGCGAAGATGCACGGCAGACGGACGCGCTGTGGCAGCTGATGTACCGGGGGCTGTTCTACCCGGCGGGGCGCGAGCAGATCCACGCCATCGGCGCGCTCGACATGGCCCTTTGGGACATCAAGGCGAAAGCCCTGAACGTTCCGCTGTATCAGCTGCTGGGCGGGAAATCCCGCGACCATATCGAGTGCTATTCCACGGCGTTTCCGCGGAAAGGCTCGCTGAAGGAAACGGCGCGGGCCTGCATCGAGGCTGGTTTCCGCGTGTACCGGACTTCCGTGGCGGACCCGGCCAAAGGCGAGCCGTTCGACGCGCGCGCCATCGTGCGGAAGACCGTCGAGCAGTGCCGCGAGATCCGCGACGGCGTGGGACCGGACGGCGGGTGGGCGATCGACTACCACACGCGGCTCGACTACGCCGATGCCGTGCGGCTGAGCTCGCTGCTCGAACCGCTGGAACCCGTGTTCGCCGAAGACCTCGTGCGCAGCGAGAACAAGGCCTTCTACCGGCAGCTGCGGCAGGCGGTGCGGCTGCCGATCGCGGTGGGCGAGCAGTTCGGCGACCGCTGGGAGCTGAACGAACTGGTGGAGCAGCGCCTGATCGACTGGTCGCGCGTGTCGCTGCCCAATTGCGGCGGGATCACCGAGTTCATGAAGATCTGTGCGCTGTGCGAGACGCATTACGTCGGCATGGCTCCGCACTTCACCGGGCCGGTGGGCGAGGCCGCGCTGGTGCACTGCCTGCTGGGTTATTCAGGGCCCGTGCTGATGGAGATGCTCGGCGACGGCCGCCGCGAGGTTCCTTACCTGCCGCAACATTATGATTTCCGAAACGGCAAGATGTGGCCGAACGAACGGCCGGGCCTCGGCGTCACGTTCGACGCTTCGCGCGTGCAGATGATCGCCGAGATCACCGAAGGCGCAAAGCCGCTGCCGATTTACCGGCGGCCGGACGGTTCGCTCACCAACTGGTGAGGCGGCGCGGCCGGGCGGCGGCCGGTGATACTGTGTGGCCATGCTGTGCAGATTGGGTCCGATTCTGTTTCTCGCCGCCCTGCCGGCGGCGCTTCCCGCGCTGCGGGCCGACGAGCTGGACGATGCGATTCTGAAGCACCGCACGGGCGTTCTGGCGGTCCGCACCGCGCCCGGGGCGACGGTCAAGGTGGAGCAGCTCCGGCACGAATTCTGGTTCGGCGCCACCATCGCCACAGGCGTCTTCTCGGGGCGCACGCCGCCGGAAGACGCGGCGAAGTGGAAAGAGCTCTTCCTGAGCCACTTCAACGCCGGCGTGATTGAAGCCGCCTTCAAATGGCACGAGATGGAGAAAGAGCGCGGCCGGGTGGATTACTCGGTAGTGGATTCAATGCTCGAGTGGGCCTCGGCGCATGAGATTCCCGTGCGCGGGCACTGCATCTTCTGGGGCATTCCGCGGTATGTGCCCGAGTGGCTCAAGCCGCTGGGCGACGCACCGCTCCGCCTCGCCGTGCGGCAGCGGGCGCGCTCGATCGCCGCGCGCTACCGCGGACAGTTCGCCGAATACGACCTGAACAACGAGATGATCCACGGCAACTGGTTCGAGGAGAGGCTGGGGCCGGAAATTACCCGCGACATGGCGCGCTGGGTGAAGGAAGGCGATCCCGAAGCCGTGCTGTTCTTCAACGACTACGACATCCTCACCGGGCGGCGGCTGGACGATTACCTGAAACATATCCGCACAGTTCTGTCATCCGGCGCTCCGATGGACGGCATCGGGGTGCAGGGGCATCTGCATGGGGATTCGTTCGACGAAAACGAACTGCGCCGCGCGCTGGACGCGCTGGCCGAACTGAAGCTGCCGGTCCGCGTCACCGAATTCAATTTTCCAGGGCAGCGCTCGAAGTATTACGGGAAGCGCGAGGCGCAGCTCAGCGCGGAGGAGGAAGCGGCGAAGGCGGACGCGCTGCGGCGCTATTTCCGCATCTGTTTTGCGCACCCTGCCGTGACCGGCATCCTGATGTGGGGTTTCTGGGAGGGGGCCAACTGGATTCCGCAGTCCTCGCTCTACAGGCGCGACTGGAGCCCGACTCCCGCCGCCGAGGCGTACCGCAGGCTCGTCTTCGGCGAGTGGTGGACGCGCGCGGAGGTGAAAGCCGACTCGAGCGGGCTGGCCGCCGTGCGTGCGTTCTACGGCACGCACCGGGTGCGCGCCGGGGGCAGAGAGACCGTGATCAGGCTCTCGAAAGCTGAGGGCGCACGCGCCGTGGACCTGCATTGAGCGGCGGCGGGCGGGAGGCCCGCTGCCGGGCTCACTTCTTCGCCTTCATGTAGGCGACCAGGTCGATGATGTCCGAGCCGCCGAAGGCAGGCCACTTCATGTTCTTGCCCCGCATCTGGCTGAGCATCTGCGGTCCGTGGCTCCAGAGCACCGCCACCATGCCGAAGCTGTTGTCGCCTTCGCCGTGGGCGAGCTTCGGCATGCCGGAAGCGTGACAGGCATTGCAGCCCTTGGAAGCAAACGCCTTCTCGCCCGCAGCAGCGTTGCCGCCTTCATTCTGAAACTGCAGCGTCCAGATGTAGCCGACCAGGCGGGTCATCTCTTCGGGGCGCAGCTCGCTGTTCTTCGGCGCCTTGCCCGGATGGTTCCAGAGCGCCGCCGCCAGTTCCGCGTTGCTCTTCGGCCCGCCCTTGCCCAGCTGTTTGGCGCCCGCATGGCAGCCGGCGCAGCCCTTCACCTTGAACAGCTCCTCGCCCGTGGCTGCCGAGGCGGGGACATACTTCGGCGCGGCCTTCGATGCCGTGGGGAGGCTTTGCAGATAGACCTTGATGTCGTTCATCTCCTCTGCGGTCAGCTTCGGGAACGCGGCCTTCTTCGCCTCCATCGCGCCTTTCATCTGCGGCGAATGGTTCCACATCTGGCGCGCCAGCTCGATCGGATCCGTGATCGACGGCCACTGGCTCACGTCGGGCGCCCCGCCGCCGGCGCCCTGGTGGCATCCGGCGCAGCCTTTCTCGGTGAACAGCTTCTTGCCGCGTCCCGCGTCGCCTTTCTGCTCGAAGAAGCGGGCGGAATAGAAGTAGGCGTAGAGATCGGCCGCCTGCTGCGTGGTGAGTTTCGGCGGCTTCATGCTGGCGCGCTCCATCGCCTCCCACATCTGCGGCGCATGGTTCCACATGAGCGCCGCCATGGTGGCGGGCGTGTAGCCGCGGCCCACGGTCTTGCCGAGGTCAGGCCCGGATTTGCCGCCCTGCCCGTTCACGCTGTGGCAGACGACGCATTTCTGGCTCTGGAACAGCTCCGCGCCCCGCGCGGAATCTCCCAGCGGGACGGTGGCGGCGCAGAGGGAAGCGGTAGCAAGAGGAACAAGGAACAGTCGCAACATGAGTGCCTCCTCGATTTGCACTTCTCCACTTTATCGGACAGCGTGAAAAAAACAAGGGGCAGGCCGCAGCCTGCCCCTCCTGCCCGAAAAATCCACTCCCTACATGAGCAGCCGGACGCCGCCCATGTACATGTGCGTGCGGAAGCCCTCGAAGACATGGATCGTCTGCGTCAGGCCAAAATAGCGGTACTCGGAGAAGAACTCCATTTTCGGCGTGACAGGCAGCGTGAGCCGGCCCTGCGGCTGATAGTAGTCCGTGGGCCGGACGCCGGAGGTGGTGGTGAAGGAGCCGCCCGCGCTGACGCGGCCGCTGTAGCCGGGCGCGAGCGGCAGGCGCAGGTCGATCATCATCGTGCCCGTGTGGGCGTAGTCGCGGTAGTTGCTGGCCACGGGGAACAGGCCCAGCGGATAGAGGAAATCGATGTCGCTGCGCACCTTGGAGCGCTGATATTCGGCGATGATGGCCGCATTGCGGCCGCCGCCGGGCAGCCACTGCAGGCTTCCCGTGATGGCGTCGGCGTGATACCAGAACTTCACGTCGGGGTTCGGGTTCTCGTTCGTCAGCCAGCTGTAGTTGGCGTTGAAGAACAGGCTCTTCATCAGCTCGAACCGCGTCTGGAAGCGCAGCCTCGTATGGTCGTACAGGCCGGTGCGGTAGTAAGTCTTGATGCCGTCGATGAACTCGAGGTCGCCGAGCAGGCTGACGCGCTTGACGGGGCGCACGACAAACCCGAACACGCCGCCCTGCCGCTCCATCTCGAGCCGGTCGTAGGCGTTGCCCTGGGAGTAGGTGCTGGCGCGCATGAGCGAACGGCCCCACTCATAGCGGTGGCCGCCGCGGATGGTGATCTGCTTCGAAACGTCCCAGATCGCTTCGATCTGCTGGCGGTGGCGGGACACTTCGAGCCGCTCGCCTCCAGTGAGAGTGAGCGCAGCCGAAGTCGTGGGCGTAAAGAACTGGATCGAGCGCAGCGTGTTGATGCCCGTGGTGTGGAAGCGGTCCGTTTCCCAGCTCTCGCGGACGCGGATGCGGGAGCCGATCCGCGCCTCGGCGGCGCCGCTGCCGGAGACGTGCGGCATCGTGGCGTTGCCGAAGAAATAATCCGTGGTGCCGGTGAGCAGCAGCAACGGGTTGTTCGGGTCCACGATGCGGCCCTGCTGCAGCTGGTTCAGCTCGGAGTAGGTCTTCGGACGGCTGCGGATGAAGCTGCCGGAAAGATCCAGCCAGTTCCACGGCGAGGCCGTGACAAGCGCCTTCGTGTGTTCGGCTTCGCCGCGGATGCGGTACAGCTGATTGCCGTTGGTGAGCGACAGGATCTGCCCGAAATAAGGCGTGGAACGGTTGCCGGCGAGCGTCTCGGTCGAGTAGACGAACTGGTCGTCGCTGAACCGCCGGCCGCCCTGCTCCACGGTGGCGTGGAAACGGCTCAGTTCCACCCGGATGCCGCCGCGGACTTCGTACAGGCTCCAGTCGATGACGTTGCGCAGCGGATACTCGTTCAGATTCAGCACCAGCGGCGTGATGCCGGTGCCGAAGCTCGTGTTCCGGCTGAAGCCGATGTAGGGCATGATGCGCGTGCCGGGGAACAGCGTGAGCTCGTTGTCGTAGTTGCGGATGCGCGTGTCCATCGTACGCTGGTTGAAGAACTGCGGCGAGCCGGGCTGTCCGATGTTGGCGAACGAAGGCAGCGCGTTGAACAGGGCGATGTTCGAGTAGGTGCTGTTCAGCCGGTAAACGCCCCGCTTGGTGACGTCGAGCCGGGCGGTGTTGTAGGGATCGCCGCCCCAGGCGGTCATGGTGAGCAGCCCGCTGTCGAGCCAGCGGGAGTTTTCCGGTTCCAGCCGGAGCTGGCCGTTGGTCATGCGCACGCCCTGGCTCAGGTTGACGAGGCTCCGGTAGGTCTGGAAGTCGCCCGTGCGGCTGACCCACCGGGCGCCCAGGTCGATGTGGCCGCCGAACACGCTCTCCGTGCCCGTCGGCTCCGGGTTCACTTCCCACTTCTTCGCCGCGCCGGATGCGGCAGCCTGGGTCTGGGCCGCCTCGGTGACCTCGGCGGGCTTCGCCGCCGCCTCAGCCGCCGCGGTCTTGGGAGCGGCGGGCAGGTTCTTCGCGGCCCGGACTTTCCGGAGCTTCTTGGACGTGATCTTCGACGTGGAACGGTTCGCTTCCTTGGGAAGGGGCGCGCCCTGCGCCAGAAGCGCCAGCGGCAGGGCCAGTGCCAGGAGAAGTCTCATCGCAGCAAAGCTCCATTCACGTTGGATCCATGCACCTTCTGGTGGCAGGCCGTGCAGTTGCGCCAGCGCGGCAGCCGCAGGTCGTGCGTGGCGATGGCCACGCCGCCCGCCGTCGTGGCGCGCGGCGGCGACTGGACGTTGGAGTGGCACTCCAGGCAGAGGTTGGCCACTTCATGACGGATCATCATGCGCGGGTTGGCCGAACCGTGCGGCTCGTGGCAGATCGTGCAGGGCTCGTTGCGCACGGGGGCGTGCTCGAAGACGAAGGGCCCGCGGATGTTGGAGTGGCACTGGAAGCAGCCGGGCTGCTGGCCGCTGGCCAGGCGCATGTTGCGGTTGAGAAAGCTGGCATGCGGGTTGTGGCAGCCCGTGCAGGACATGGCGCCTTCCGGCAGCGGGTGGCGGTGCGGTTTCTGGAAGCTGGCCCAGACGTCCATGTGGCACTCGCGGCAGTTCTGGTTGACGCCGGCGGCCGTGCGGAACCGGCGCGCCGAGGCCTCTTCTCCGGTCTTGTGGACGTTGTGGCAGGACGTGCAGGCCACGCTGTTACGGGCGTGGCCGCTCTGGATGCGCCCGACCTGCGTCTGCTGGTTCTTGTGGCAGGAGAGGCACATCTGGTCGATGGCCGCGGGGGGCATGTTCCTGGGCGAGAGGATGTCCTCGGCTGCCGCAGTCTCCGAGTGAACCGAACCCGGCCCGTGGCAGGACTCGCAGGCTTTGCCCTCCCAGCCGCGGCGCTTGTTGGTTTCGAGAATGATGTGCGCGTTCTTCTTGAAGCTCGTGTGGATCTCGTCGTGGCAGCCCGCGCAGGTGTCAGACCCGACGTATTCCTTTTTGGCCGGAGCGGACGCAGCGGCGGGAGCCTGACCTTTCTTGGCGGGCTCCTGGCCGCCAGACGCTGCCGCCAGCCAGCCCGCCCATGCGATGGCGGCGATCAGCGGCACAAAGCGGAATCTCATGAGAACTCCCCTGGATGGATTCGGGGCAGGCGCGCCGGACGCCTGCCCCGTGGTTCCGGTTCAATCACCCCGTTAGCGGGCGTGGACCTTGTTCACGCTGTAGGTGGCGTTGGGCCCGTGGCATACCGTGCAGCTCTCGCCGAGCCTGGTGGTATGCGCCAGGGCATGCGAAGCGGCTTCCTTGCTGGCATGGCAGCCCAGGCAGGCAGCCGAGGTCGGCGGCATGGGATCCAGCCAGCCCCGCGGGTCGACCACGCTCAGAACGCCTCCAGACGGCACCTGCTGGCTGTTGTTGACATGGCAGAGGTTGCAGCTTGCCGCCGTGGCCGGCGGGGGCAGAAGGATGTGGTTGTAGTTGTGCGGCACGTTGCCGAACCCGTACACGGTGTACTCGCGCGGCTGCTCTTCGCCCGTGTGGATCCGGTGGATCATGGTGGCGAAGTTGATGGATTCCGGCGGCGCCTGGCCTGCGGGCCGCCGCGCCGCGTCAGTCATGTTCGGGTTGTGGCAAATGACGCAGTTGTCGATCTCGTCGCGGTTCTGCCCGTGCAGGAACCACAGCCGCGCGTGGCAGACGTTGCAGGTGGCCGTCGTGGTGACCACCCGGCGCGGAACCACCTGGCTGCCATCCACCGACACGTACTTCACCTGGTTCGGGATCGTCGCCTGGACAAGCCTCTCTTTGAGCGTGCCTTCCAGCAACCGCTCATGCGAACGGCCTTCCACGGCGATGGTCCACGTTCCCTTGGCATCGGCAGGGATGGCCGTGTTCATCGTGTAGGTGTAAAGGCCCGTCGTGCCCGTAACGGCCGCGGCCGTCACCGTTTCATTGACGTAGCCGCGCGTGGTGGCCGTGCCGACGCCGGTGCCGTAGTCGGACGTGGGGCCTGCCAGCGTGAAGGCCAGCCGCGCGTTCCCCGCGCCGGGCAGAAGCTCCGTGATCGCCATGGCCTTGCCGGCGCGGTCCTTCAGCGAGAAAGTGATCCGCGGCCGCTGCCCCGGAGCCGCATTTTCGATCCGCTCGATGTTGACCACCGCGCCGCGCAGCAGCGAGGACAGCTGCGGCTGCACGTGCGCGCCCATGATCGACGCGTCGAAGTCGAGCTCGCCCTTCGGAATGTGGCAGTTCCTGCACTGGTTGTCCGAGATCTGGATAATGCCCAGGTGGCCCTCGCCCGTGGCGAAGTTCACGTTGTCATGGCAGGAGCCGCAGGCGTCGCGCGTCGGATTGGTGAGCCAGGCGTCCTTGTGCGTGGCTTTCTCGTTCCTCTCCACATGGCACCACTGGCAGTTGCTGGCGCCCGACGGCATGCCCACCTTCGAGTAATCATGCAGCGCGTTGCCGAATCCTACGAACTGGTACGGCTTGCCCGCCTGCACGCTCGGCAGATTCGCACCCATGTGGATCTTGTGAACCATCTGGGTCATGTCGATCGTGTTGTCCGTCTCGGGGTTCGTGTTCTCCACGGTCACCCCGCCGATCGTGTAGGCCGGGGTGTGGCACAGAATGCAGTTGTCCATCCCGCGCCGCGATCCGCCGTGGAAGGAGAGATCCTCGTGGCACTTGTTGCAGCTCTCCGTCACCGTCACCTGGCGCGTCCGCCGCACCGGCGAGCCGTCCGGGACGAAATAGTAGTTGTCCGTAGCGTAGTTCACGCCCAGATCGAACTCGCTCAGATTCCGGTTGCCGTACATGGAGATGGCATGCGTGGCCGTGCGGTCATAGCCGACAGGCAGCTTCGTGCCGAATGTGTAGATGTACTCGCCGTCGGCTACCTTGGTGTGCGTGCCGCCAGAATCGGCTGACGCCTGCCGCGCCCGCTTGCCTGCCGTGGCGGGCCATGTGCTCGTTTTCAGCCGCGTCGTGTAGGCGCGGTAGTGCGAACCGTCGTTAGGGAGCACCGCCAGGACAAAACTGATGGAAACCGGTCCCGGCGTGTTGATTCCCTCCCGTTCCAGCGGCACTCCGCGCGGGTCGGTGATCCGGTACCGGACCCTGACAGTGCCATCGGCGGCGATTTCATGACTCAGAACTTTGAAAACGAGTCCAGGACGGACAAAGTTAATGGTCGCTTCATCGGCGTAAAACGCCTTGTCCCGCGGTGTGAACGGCGACTGCGGCGAGCTCACCAGCACTGTTGAGGTGATCAACACCAGTGCGGCGAGCGTCCATTTCATCCAACCACCTGAGCGTTTTGATGAACGCATACTGCACTCCTTCCACGTGCAAACCAGAATTCCGTGCTTCTACAACTTGTGAAATGATCATGGAGCCGACACACGGCTCAGGAGCTCCTTTGCAGGAACCAAGCCAAACCTATCGCATCTGGCCATCAGAGTCAAGCGCTTTACAATCAATGATTTATAAGTACAGTCTCCATCTCCCGGAATCTTGAATATCGGATCTCCGTGGGTGATGTTCATCACCCCTGCGCAAACTGCCCCAAAATCGGCAGCCTTTTTTAGAGCCATCCGCGCCCGGCGCCCATCTAGTAGGACGATGTTACCTGCCGCCGTACCCCGGTCCGCCGGCCTCAGGGCGCCTTCTCCCTCCTCCCGGCTCGCGGCTGACCGAGCCGCCATCGAGATCCATCTGGAGTCCCTGCTCGGGGGCGGCGCCTCGACGCCTTTCCGGGAGGCGATGCGCTATGCCGTGCTCGGCCAGGGGCAGCGCTTCCGCCCGATTCTGGCGCTGCGGATCGCCCGGCTGTGCGGGCAGGAAAACCCGCACACGCTGCGGGCTGCCGCCGCGGTGGAGATTCTGCACTGCGCCTCGCTCATCGTGGACGACCTGCCGTGCATGGACGACGCCGCCGAGCGCCGCGGCCAGCCTTCCACGCACCGGGCGTTCGGCGAGGCGACGGCCGTTCTGGCCGCCTTCGGCCTGGTGGCCCTGGCCGCGCGGGCGGTGGTCGAACAGCCCTCCCTGCCCGCCCAGCTCCCCCATCTGGTGCGATTCCAGACGCACCTGCTGCGCACGCTCGACGTCTGCGGGCTCTGCGAAGGGCAGGATCTGGACCTGCGCGCCGCCGACTGCCAGCGCGCCCAGCTCCGCGACTGCATGAACGAGCTGAAGACCGTTCCGCTGTTCGAGCTGGCCGCGCGCGCCGGACTGCTGTTCACCGACCCGCAATCGCGCCTCGGCCGCACGCTGCTGGCCTTTTCGCGCGAGTTCGGCCGCGCCTTCCAGCTGGTGGATGACTATCTCGACGGCGAAATCCCCGGCTTCGATCCCGTGGAAGCGAGCCTGCGCCGGGCCGAGCTGACGCTGGCCCCGCTGGCGCCGGCCAATGTGGAACTGCTCGAACTCGTGGAGGTGCTCCGTGCCCGCTGCCAGTAGTTCTCCCGTCGCCTCCGCTCCCGTCCAGCCAGCCGAAAAACGCCGCCGCATCGTGGTCATCGGATCGGGCTTCGGCGGGTTGGCCTCGGCCATCCGCCTGCAGGCTCGCGGCTACCAGGCCGATCTGATCGAAGCCCGCGATCAGCTCGGCGGCCGGGCCTACGTCTACCGCCAGGACGGCTTCACGTTCGACGGCGGCCCCACCGTCATCACCGCGCCCTTCCTGATCGACGAAATCTTCCAGGCGGCCGGCCGCCGCACGGAAGACTACTGCCGCATCGTGCCGGTGGATCCTTTCTACCGGATCGAGTTCCACGACGGCCGCTCGTTCGAATACAACGGCGATGAAGCCGAGACCGAGCGGCGCGTCGCCGCCTTCTCGCCCGGCGATCTGGAAGGCTACCGCACGATGATCCGCAAGGCGAAGGCGATCTTCCAGAAAGGCTTCGTCGAGCTGGCGGACAAGCCGTTCCTGCGCTTCTCCGACATGTTCTCCATCGCGCCGGACCTCATCCGGCTGCAGTCCTACAAGACCGTCTATCAGTTCGCCGCGCAGTACGTGAAAGACCCGCTGCTGCGCCGCGTGTTCAGCTTCCACCCGCTTCTGGTCGGCGGCAATCCGTTCCAGACCACGTCCATCTACGCGCTGATTCACTATCTCGAGCGGCAGTGGGGCGTGCATTACGTCATGGGCGGCACTGGAGCGCTGGTGGCGGCCCTCGGACGCCTGTTCGAGGAGCTCGGCGGGCGCGTGCATCTCTCGTCTCCCGTCGAGCGCATCGAGATCCGCGACGGTCTGGCGCACAGCGTCGTCACGCGGGACGGCCGCACATTCCCCTGCGACGCCGTCGTCTCCAACGCCGATGTCGCCAACACCTACCGCCGCATGATCGCTCCCGGGCACCGCCGCAAGTACACGGACCGCCGGCTCGAGCGCATGCGCTACTCGATGGGCCTTTGGGTGGTCTACTTCGGCACGAAGCGGCAGTATCCGGAGCTGCGCCACCACACGATCATCCTCAGCCCGCACTACCGGGAGCTGCTCGACGACATTTTCAACAAGAAACGTTTGAGCGGGGAATTCTCCCTCTACCTGCACCGTCCCACGGCGACCGATCCTTCGATGGCGCCGCCGGGCTGCGACTGCTTCTACGCTCTGGTTCCGGTTCCGAATCAGCTCTCGGGCATCGACTGGAACAGGGAGAACGAACCGTTCACGCGCCGCGTGCTCGAGTTCCTCGACCGGCGCTGCATTCCGGGGCTGCTCGACAACCTCGCCACGCTGCGCACGCTGACGCCGCTGGACTTCGAGACGACGCTCAATTCGTACGCCGGCGCGGGCTTCAGCTTCGAGCCGGTGTTCACGCAGTCGGCCTGGTTCCGCCCGCACAACCAGAGCGAGGACATCCCCAACCTGTATTTCGCCGGCGCCGGAACGCATCCGGGCGCGGGCGTGCCCGGCGTGCTCAGCTCGGCCAAGATCGTGGAGAAGCTGGTATGCGCGAACGTGCCCGCCTAGCCACCGCGCGCGGATCGAAATCGTTCTACTTCGCCACGCGCTTCTTCCCGCGCGAAGTGGCCGAGGGCGCGTACGCCGTCTACTGGTTCTGCCGCACCACCGATGACCTGGTGGACGAGGCCGCCGCGCCGCCCGATCTGGACGCCTGGCGCCGCAAGCTCGCGCTCGCCGTGGATGGCATCGCCACCGGCGACGACGTGCTGGACACCTTCAGCGCCGCGGTGCGGCGGTTTTCCATCCCGCCGCGCTACGCCTTCGAGCTGATCGACGGCGTGGAAATGGACCTCGTGAAGAGCGAGTACGCCAGCTTCGACGAACTCCGCCAGTACTGCTACCGGGTCGCCTCCACCGTCGGCCTGATGATGATGCACGTGGTCGGCTTCGACGGGGCGCCGCATGCGGAAGCCATCCACATGGGCATCGCCATGCAGCTCACCAACATCCTCCGGGACGTGGGCGAGGATCTGCGCCGCGGCCGGCTGTACCTGCCGCAGGAGGATCTGGAGCGGTTCGGCGTCAGCCGGGCCGATTTGGCCGCCGGGCGGCGCACGGAGGCGTTCCGGCGGCTGATGGATTTCCAGATCGCCCGCGCGCGGCGCTTCTACGAGCTGGGCCGCGCCGGGCTGCCGTTTCTGCATTCCCGCGGGCGTTTCGCCGTCGACCTGGCGTCGCGCATCTACGCCCGCATCCTGAACCGCATCGAGGCCTCGGACTACGACGTCTTTGCGCGCCGCGCCGTCGTCAGCCGCCGGGAGAAGTACTGGATCACCGCACAAGCCGTATGCTCCGCCGCACTCTGCGCCGCTCCAGCCTGGCCGCGCTGGCTTTCTGCGCGCTGAATTACCTGCTGTTTCTCGCCGCCGGCGCGCCGCTCGTGACGGACCGGATCGCCGAATGGATCATGGCGCGCACGCCCAACGATCAGGCCGTGTTCCTGCTCACCCGGCTGGGCGAGTGGGCCAAGCCGCTGGCTGCCACGGGCGGACTGGCGGCGATCGGCGCGGCCGCCTGGCTGGTTGTGTTTGCGGTTGAACTGGTCCTCCGCCGCGCCCGCCGCGCCGCTGCTCCGGCAGCTGCACAGGCAGCAGGGCCGACGCGGCGGGACGTCTTCACTCCGTTGCTGATGGCCGGCGGCACTGCGCTGGTGGCCGGCGAGAGCTTCGCCCGCAACCGCGTGTACGCCGCCCGCGCCGTCGAGCCGCGCGTTCTTTATCCATTCCAGCCGCCGCCGGACACTTTCGGCGAAGGGCTGGTCCGGCCCTTCATCACCCCGGTGGAAGCTTTCTACGGCATGAGCAAGAACACCGTGGATCCGGTGATCGACCCGCGCCAATGGAAGCTCGACATCACGCTCGACGGCCGCCCGCTGCGCTCCCTCACCTACGGAGAACTGTTCTCGATGCCGCGCATGCAGCGCGTCACGACGATGCGCTGCGTGTCGAACACGCTGAAATCGAACCTGATGGGCACGGCAGAGTGGAGCGGCCTGTCGCTGCGGCAATTGATTGATCCGTCACGCATCCCCTCCGATGTCGTCGAGATCGCGTTCCTGGGAATCGACGGGCACGACGATTCGCTCGACCCGCGCCATGCGCTCTCCGACGACATGCTGCTGGCGCTTGGCATGAACGGCACGACGCTCGACCGCACGCACGGCTTTCCCATCCGCATCGTCGCTCCGAAGTATTACGGCTTCAAGAGCGTCAAATGGCTGCGGGAGATCCGCCTTGTGACGCGCCCGTATTTCGGCACCTGGCCGAAGATGGGCTACACGAAAGAACCGGTGGTCCACACGGGCTGCTTCATCGACCGCGTGCGGCGCGAAAACGGCGCGCTCCGCATCGGTGGCGTCGCCTACGCCGGCATCCGAGGGGTGCAGAGGGTGCAGGTGCGGGCCGATGGCGGCCCCTGGGTGGAAGCGCAGCTGGAAACGCCGATGGCCCGCTACACCTGGACCCGCTGGAAGGCCGCGCTCGACGCTCCCCGCGCCGAGTTCGTCCAGGCGCGCGCCCAGGACGGCGAGGGACGCTGGCAGGCCGAGCAGGAAAAACCTCTCTTCCCCGACGGCGTCGCCGGGCCCACCATCAAGAGAGTGACGTGAATCCCGCTGTCTCCTTCGCCATCGCTGTCTGCGCGCTGATCCTGTATTTCGGCCGCCGCTCGCGGAGGCAGTATCTTCAGCTTCCGGAAATCCCGCCGGACGGCGCGCGCGCTCCGGAAGGCCGCGTCACCGCCATCATTCCAGCGCGCAACGAAGAGACGGTCATCGCGCGCTGCGTCCGCTCGCTCGCGCCTTCCGTCTCCGTGATCGTGGTGGATGACCACTCCGGCGACCGCACGGCGGAAGAAGCGCGCGCGGCCGGCGCCACGGTGGCCTCTGCCCCTCCCCTTCCGGAAGGCTGGCTCGGCAAGCCCCACGCCTGCTGGACCGGCGCGAGCCAAGCCAAAACAGAATGGCTTCTTTTTGTCGATGCCGACACCTGGTACGAGCCCGGCTTCGTCCCGTCGCTTCTCGCCTTCGCCCAAACCCGCGGACTTGACGCCGTCAGCGTCTTCCCGCGCCAGGTCTGCCAGCGCTGGTTCGAATCGGCGCTCGTCGAATACGGCCTCGGGCTGTACTTCGCCGGGGTCGACGCCGCGCGGCTCAACGATCCTGCCAGCCCCGAGGCGCTCGCCAACGGCCAGTGCATTCTCATCCGCCGCGAAGAGTACTTCCGCCTGGGAGGCCATCAGGCTGTCGCTTCCTCGGTCACGGAAGACGTGGCGCTCGCCGTGCTGTTCAAGCGCCATGGCCTGCCCTTCGCCGTCTGCCGCGCGGAACAGCTGGCGCGCGTGCGGATGTACGACTCGTTCCTGTCTCTCTGGCGGGGTTTCCAGAAGAATTCGTTCCGCGTGCTGTTTCACAACCCGCGCTGCGGACTGCTCATCATCCTCGCCACCATTGCGATGACGTCGTGGCTGCCTGCGTCGGTGCTGCTCGCGCGGGCTGGCTGGCGCGCAGCGGCGCTGCTGCCGCCCGCGGCTGCCATCCTGGCGTGGAAGCCGTGGTACGGGAGCTGGCGCCGCGCCCTGTGGGCGCCGCTCGCGATCTACCTTTTCCAGGGCATTGTCGTTTCCGCCATGTTCGCCTCGATCACCGGGCGCGGCGCAGTGTGGAAGGGACGCCGTGTCTGAGCTGGTTTCGTATCCCGTCCCCTGGGATCTGGTCTTCGGTCTCACGGACCACATCCGGCGCGGCACGCGCCGCGACCTCAACGATTTCACCGCCCGCGTCGTGGCCCGCATGGATCCGCCACCCGTGATCGAAGGGCTGGAACATCTGCCCGGCGAACCGCGCTTCGTCCTGGCGGCGAACCATTATCAGCGCAAGGGGCTGTGGATCCTTCATCCCGCCTCCGTGCTCACGCAGGCCGTCGTGCGGAACTACGGCCCGCTCGATCCTCCCGTGCGCTGGCTGGTGACGGCAAACTGGCCGCGCTGGCGCCTGGGACCCTTCTCGTTCCGCTCGCCCGGCGATCTGCTGCTGCCCCGTGTGGCCCATGCCCTGTGGGCGTACCCGGTCAGCTTCCATGGCGCAAATCCCGCATTCACGGCCGGCTCGCTGCGCACGCTGCTGCGCGAGCTGCCGGGTCTGCGCTGCCCGATCGGGATCTTCCCGGAAGGCGTGGCCGGCGTGGCCGGCCGGATCGGACCCGCGCTGCCGGGCATCGACCGTCTGCTCCGCCGCATCGGCCGCCCGGTCGTGCCAGCGCGCATCAGCGAGCGCGCCGGGCGCCTCGTCGTGCGCTTCGGCCCTCCGGTTTCTCCCGATGCCGATGTCATGACAGCCATCGCCGGACTGCCGGCGGGCGATTGATGCGGTTGGCTCTGAGCCAGCCGGAGAATTGCAGAATCGCGGCCATGTTGGCGAAAAAGGCCCGGCCGCTTCGGGGCGGCCGGGCAAGCCCCCAACGCCAGAATCCTCCACCCTGATTCCGTCTCGCCGCAGCCGGAGCCGACCCCTGGCGGCTCCCGCGAGGCCCGCTTCCTTCCCCCACGCTCTTGACCATCCCCTGCCCGGGGCGCACCATCCCGCACCGATCGACCCTGGCCCGGCTTTCACCCCGTCAGGCGGCGGCGCACCGTGAGCGCGCGCGCAGGGTTGTCGCGCGTGAGCCGTGCAATCTCGCTTTCGGAAACGCCCGCCCGGCGCAGCTGCGGAAGGAACTGCTCGAACAGCAGCGTGTAGGGCCGCATCGGCCGCTTCCCGCCCGCGCGGAAGCTGTTGCCGTCGTGCGACAGCAGAACGCGGCTCAGAGATCCCTTCGCGCGCAGCCGCAGCACGAGTTCCAGGTGCCGTTCGAGCGTCGCCTCGTCCAGCCCGTCCAGACTGATCCACGCCCCCGCCTCCGCCGCCTTTTCCAGCGCCTCTTCCTCGCCGCTCTTCACCTGATGGGCATGCACCCAGATCCACGCCTCCGGCGAGACGCCCTCTTCCCGCACGATCGCCATCTGCCTCATGGCCGCCTCCGGGTTGCCGCCCGTGTGCACGGCGATTGTCAGACCGGTCTCGCGATGGGTCAGCGCCGCCGCGCGCACGAGCTTCGCGTCGATTTCCGACAGCGGACCCGCATCCACTCCGGTCTTGATGAACCCTGGCCGGATGCCCGTGCCCGCGATGCCTTCGCGCCACTCGCGCACCCACCGCGAAGCCAGCCGAACGGCGTCTTCCTCGAAAGCATGCTTCGGCACGTACCGGTCCGACGCCGCCCCGTAGTAGCCCGTGTTCGTCAGGACGTGCAGCCCTGTCTTCTCCGAGATCGTCCTCAGCAGCAGCGGATTCCTGCCGAACCACGCCGCCGTCGCGTCCGCCACCGCTCCGCAGCCCAGTTGCTTCAGTCGCCGCGCATACGGCACGACGGCCTCGAGCAGAGCGGCCTCGTCGTATACCGGAGGCTCGGCAGGCTCTTCGCCGAAGTTCGAAAAGAAATGCTCGTGCGGGAGCACAAGACCGAGCGATTCCGGTGCCACCGGCCCGCGCACGGTCATCACGCGGCCTTCTCCGCCTTGGGCTGCGGCCGTCACGGCGGCGCCGGCCAGCCACGCCCGGCGCGTGATTCTTCTCAGCGGCATGCAGCCATCATACCGGCGCGCCGCAGGGCAGGCCGGATTCCGCGGCTTGCGCGTTACGAGGAAGCCGCTGCCGGAGCCGGCTCCGGAATCAGGCCCGGAATCACCTGCCGGAACACGTCGTCGATGTTCTCCGCAAAGAGAAACTCCATCTCATTGCGGACGTTCTCCGGCAGGTCGCGCAGGTCCTTCGCATTGCGTTTCGGCAGAATCACGCGGCGGATGCCCGCGCGGCGCGCTGCCAGCGTCTTTTCTTTCACGCCGCCGATAGGCAGCACGCGTCCCGTGAGCGTGATCTCGCCTGTCATCGCCGTGTCGCTGCGCGCCGGCTTCTTCGTATAGAGAGAAGCCAGCGCCACTGCGATCGTGATGCCCGCCGACGGGCCGTCTTTCGGAATCGCGCCCGAAGGCACGTGGATGTGCACGCCGTAGTCGCTGAACAGCGCCGGGTCGATCCCGTAGGCCTCGGCGTGCGCCCACAGATAACTCTGCGCCGCCTTGGCCGACTCCTGCATCACGTCGCCGAGCTGTCCGGTCAGCGTCAGCCCCTTGCCCTTGGGCAGCAGCATCGCCTCCACATAGAGCACGTCGCCGCCGGACGGAGTCCACGCCAGCCCCGTCGCCACGCCCGCCGGCAAATCCTTGCGCGCTTCCTCGGGCAGATACGTCTCCGGACCCAGCAGCTCGACGATCCTCTCCGGCGTCATCACGATCGGCTCCGTGCGCCCTTCGGCGAACTTCAGCGCCGCCTTGCGGCACAGGCTGGCGATGTTGCGCTCCAGGTTGCGCAGCCCCGCCTCGCGCGTGTAGCTCTCGATGATCTTGCGGATGCCTTCTTCGGGGAACTGCACCAGCTCCGCCGTCAGCCCCGTCTCCTTCAGCTGCCGCGGAATCAGGTAGCGGTTGGCGATCGCGACCTTTTCTTCCTCGCTGTAACCCGCCAGCCGGATCACCTCCATGCGGTCCAACAGCGGCTGCGGAATCGTCTCCAGCGTGTTCGCCGTGGTGATGAACATCACCTTCGACAGGTCGAACGCCAGGTCGAGATAGTTGTCGCGGAACGTGCTGTTCTGCTCCGGATCGAGCACCTCGAGCAGCGCCGACGCCGGGTCGCCCCGGAAGTCGCGCCCCAGCTTGTCCACTTCATCCAGCATCAGCACCGGATTGCGCGCCCCCGCGCGCCGGATGGCGTTGATCAGCCGCCCGGGGAGCGCGCCGATGTAGGTGCGACGGTGCCCGCGCAGCTCGCTCTCGTCGTGCATGCCGCCCAGCGAGAAGCGCTCGAACTTGCGCCCCAGCGCCCGTGCGATCGACTGCCCGAGCGACGTCTTGCCGACGCCCGGCGGTCCGACGAAACACAGGATCGGCGCCTTCGCCGACGGGTTCCGCTGGAGCACGCCCAGGTGCTCGAGGATGCGCTCCTTCACGTCCTCCAGCCCGTAGTGGTCCTCGTTGAGAACCTGCCGCGCCCGGGCGATGTCCAGGTTGTCTTCCGTCTCGGTGAACCATGGCAGCTCGAGCACCAGGTCCAGCCAGGTGCGGATCACATGGCGTTCCGGGCTCTGGTCCGGCAGCCGCTCGAAGCGGCGGAACTCGCGCTCGGCCTCCTTCTTCGCCTCTTCCGGAAGCTTCGTTTCATCCAGCCGCTTGCGCAGCTCCTCGGCTTCCGCTTTCGCCGGGTCGTCTTCGCCCAGCTCCTGCTGGATGGCCTTCAGCTGCCGGCGCAGCACGTACTCGCGCTGCTCCTTGCTCATCTCCTCCTGCGCTTCGCTGACGATCTTCTGCCGCACCTCGAGGATGCGCGCTTCCTCGGTGATGTACTGCACCGCCAGCTGGAAGGCGTCCTTCAGCGTCGGCGACTCCAGCAGATGCTGCAGCTTGTCCGAGCCCAGGTTGAACGCCGTCGCCAGCAGCCACATCAGCTGCTGCGGGTCGTCGGCGCTCGACAGCAGGTTCGAGATCTGCTCGGCGGCCTGCGGGTTGATCCGCTCCAGCGTCTTCGCCGCCAGCTCGAACAGCGCCGTCTGCAGCGCCCGCTCCTCGGTCGAGTGGTCCGGCACGAGCGGCATCGGCTGCGCCTTCGCCTGCAGGTACTGGCCCGCGGATTCGATCGACAGCACGCCCACGCGCTCGAGCCCCGAAGCCACGATCTCGATCAGCGACGGCGTCGACCGCAGCACCTTGCGGATCTTGGCGTGCGTGCCCACCTGATGCAGATCGTCCGGTCCCGGCAGCTCCGTCTCCGGGTTCTTCTGCGTCAGCAGGATGAGGTGGCCCTCGTGATGCTTGATCGCCGCTTCCACCGCCGCGCGCGACGCGTCGCGGCCCACCGACAGCGGCAGGATCAGCTTCGGGAACAGCACCACGTTCTTCAGCGGAAGAACGGGCAGCGTGAGAAGATTCGATTCCTGGTTCTGGATGACCGGTTCGCTCATGGTTGCCTCGATCCTGCGTTGGCTATTGTTTCAGACGCGCGCCGCGCCTCACTGGGTGCGCACGGGTTCGCGGACTTCGATCTCGAGAGCGCCGCGCGGCGCAGTCACGTAGAGATGCGCGCCGTCGCGGATCTTCCCCTCGAGAATCCGCCGCGCGATCAGCGTTTCCAGTTCGCGCTGGATGGCGCGCTTCAGCGGACGCGCGCCGTACTCCGGCTCGTAGCCCACCAGAATCAGATGGTCCCGCGCTTCGTCGCTCAGCTCGAGCGTGATGTGGCGCTCGGCCAGGCGCTTCCGCACGCGCTCGATCTGGATGTCGACGATGCGCCGCAGATGCTCGTGCGTCAGCGGGTGGAAGATCACCGTCTCGTCGATCCGGTTCAGGAACTCCGGCCGGAAGAAGGTGCGCAGGTTCTCCGGCGGCAGGTTCGACGTCATGATCACGATCGTATTGCGGAAGTCCACCGTGCGGCCCTGCCCGTCGGTCAGCCGCCCGTCGTCGAGAACCTGCAGCAGCACGTTGAACACGTCCGCGTGCGCCTTCTCGATTTCATCGAACAGGATCACCGCATACGGCCGGCGGCGCACCGCTTCCGTCAGCTGGCCGCCTTCCTCGAACCCGACATAGCCCGGCGGCGCGCCGATCAGCCGCGCCACCGTGTGCTTCTCCTGGTACTCGCTCATGTCGATGCGGATCAGCGCCCGCTCGTCGTCGAACAGAGCCTCGGCCAGCGCCCGCGCCAGCTCCGTCTTGCCCACGCCCGTGGGCCCGAGGAACAGGAACGAGCCGATCGGCCGGTTCGGATCGCTCAAGCCCGCGCGCGACCGCTGCACGGCCTCCACCACCGCATCCACCGCGGCGTCCTGCCCCACGACGCGGCGGTGCAGTTCGCTCGACAGGTGCAGCAGCTTCTGCCGCTCGCCTTCGAGCAGCCGGCTCACCGGAATGCCCGTCCACCGCGACACGACGCGCGCGATGTCCTCTTCATCCACTTCTTCCTTGATCAGCCGCTCGCGCGTGTCCTGCTCCGACAGGCGCCGCTCTTCTTCAAACAGCGCCCGCTCGAGCTGAATCAGCCTGCCGAACTTCAGCTCGGCCACGCGGTTCAGATCGTAGGCGCGCTCGGCGCGCTCGATCTCCAGCTTCGTCTGCTCGATCTCTTCGCGCAGCTTGCGCAGCTTCTGGACGGACTCCTTCTCGGCTTTCCACCTCGATTCGATCCCGGCCACCTCGCGCGTCAGCGAGAACAGCTCTTCCTCGATCTTCGCCAGCCGCTCGCGCGACGCTTCGTCGGTCTCTTTCTTCAGCGCCTCGCGCTCGATCTCCAGCTGCATCTTGCGGCGCAGCTTTTCATCGAGCTCCGCCGGCATCGAGTCGATCTCCGTGCGCAGCCGCGCCGCAGCCTCGTCCACCAGGTCGATCGCCTTGTCCGGCAGGAAGCGGTCCGAGATGTAGCGGTTCGAAAGCACCGCCGCCGCCACCAGCGCCGCATCCTTGATGCGCACGCCGTGATGGACCTCGTAGCGCTCCCTCAGCCCGCGCAGGATCGAGATCGTGTCCTCCACCGTCGGCTGATCCACCGTGATCGGCTGGAAGCGGCGCTCGAGCGCAGCGTCCTTCTCGATGTACTTGCGGTATTCGTCGAGCGTGGTGGCGCCGATGCAGTGCAGCTCGCCGCGCGCCAGCATCGGCTTGAGCAGATTGCCCGCGTCCATCGCGCCTTCCGCCTTGCCCGCGCCCACCACCGTGTGCAGCTCGTCGATGAACAGGATGATCTGCCCTTCGCTCGCCGCCACTTCCTTCAGCACCGCCTTTAGGCGCTCCTCGAACTCGCCGCGGTACTTCGCGCCCGCGATCAGCGCGCCCATGTCCAGCGCCACCACGCGCTTCGACTTCAGCCCCTCGGGCACGTCGCCGCGCACGATCCGCTGCGCCAGCCCCTCCACGATCGCCGTCTTGCCCACGCCCGGCTCGCCGATCAGCACCGGATTGTTCTTCGTGCGCCGGCTCAGCACCTGAATCACCCGCCGGATCTCTTCATCGCGCCCGATCACCGGATCGAGCTTGCCCTGCGCCGCCATCTGCGTCAGGTCGCGGCCATAGTTTTCAAGAGCCTGATACGTGGCTTCCGGGTTCTGCGTCGTCACCCTCTGGCTGCCCCGGATCTCCCGGATCGCCTGCTCCAGCCGCTCCCGCGTGACGCCGCTCTCGCGGAACATCTGCCCCGCAAACCCGTTGCCCGCCTGCAGCGCCAGCAGCAGATGCTCGACCGAGACGAAGTCGTCCTTCATCCGTTTGGCTTCCTGCTCGGCGTTGCCCAGCACCGCCGCCAGCCGCTGCGTCAGGTACATCCCCGACGCGCCCCCGCTGACGGTCACCTTGGGCTGCCGCTCCAGCTCGCCCAGCAGCTTGCGGTGGAGCTTCTCCAGATCGAAGCCTGCCTTCAGCAGAATGTTCGGGGCGATGCCCTGCTCCTGCTCGAGCAGCGCCACAAACAGATGCTCGTTGTCGACATGCTGGTGCGACAGCCGCGCCGCCAGCGTCTGCGCCGAACGCAGCGCGTCCTGGGCTTTCTCGGTAAAACGGTTGAGATCCATAGGCCGAACTCCGGTGCCAGCTCTCCTGGGTTCAGGATAACACGTTAGTCAATCACTGTCTAAAATCTTTAGTGTGATTCTATCAAGATTTGACGCCACCATCCCTGAATCCGTTTCACCCTCGCCAGAATTCCTTCCTCCCGCCACCCGGCGCCAGCCGCTTGCCTCTGGATTGTCAACAATTTCCAGCCCGCCCCGGGCGCCCCGCCCCGCGCGCCCCTCCGGCAATGCTACCCTGTAGTGTTCCGGAAAACATGGGCTGGTTCGGGTCATGGTACGCCCGCTGGATGGAACAGTGGGAGGAACGGATGTGCTTTGCGGCCACCAACCGCGTCGTGCGTCCGTTCGAGTGGGGCCTTGATTGGACCCGCCAGTGGCCCGTGGCGCGGCGGCTCGGCACCGACGACGGACTGCCGCCGCTGGACCGGATGCTGCGCCTCAGCCGCCTCGCCATCGAGCACAGCGAGGAGTTCTTCGGCTACGAGCCCGTCCGCGACTACCACCTCTCCGGCGGTCTGCTGCGCTTCACTTCAGCCGTCAGGACCCCCTACGAGGAGAACAACGTCGTCCACGGCCAGTGGTTTCCGGGGAAGAACCCGCGCAAGGCGGTCCTGGTGCTGCCCCACTGGAACGCGCCCCACGACGCCCACAACGCCCTCGCCCGGGCGTTCCAGAAATTCGGCGTCAGCGCCCTGCGCCTCAGCCTGCCCTACCACGACTACCGCATGCCGGCCGAACTCCAGCGCGCCGACTATGCGGTCAGCTCGAACATCGGCCGCACGATCGACGCCACCCGCCAGGCGGTGATCGACATCCGCTCGGCCGCCGACTGGCTCGAGCAGCAGGGCGCGGAGCGGATCGCCGTCGTCGGCACGAGCCTCGGCTCCTGCTATGCATTCCTGGCCAGCGCGCACGACAGGCGGCTCGTGGTGAATGCCTTCAACCATTGCTCCACCTACTTCGCCGATGTCGTCTGGACCGGACTGTCCACCCTCCACGTGAAACAGGGCCTGGAGGGCCACGTCGATCTGGAGACTCTCCGCGAGCTGTGGCTCTGCATCAGCCCCACCGCCTACTTCGCGAAATTCAGGGAAAAACCCAAAAAATCCCTCTTCCTTTACGCGAAATACGACACTACCTTCCTGCCCGAGCTCTCCCGCCAGACCATCGAACTCTGCCGCAAGTTCGAACTCGACTTCCGCGAAGTCGTCCTCCCCTGCGGCCACTACACGCTCGGCGAAACGCCGTTCAAATTCATCGACGGCTACCAGCTCGTCAACTTCGTCCTGCGCAACCTCTGACCCCGGCCCCCTCAGAACGGCCGGCGCGGCGCCGGCTTCGGCTTCTCCCCGACAAACACCAGCACCACATCCACGCTCTGGCTCTTCTCGTCCACCCGTTCCTCGTGCCGGATCTCGCTCAGGAAATCAAACAGGTCCATCTCCCGGATCCGCTGCACGAACGCCGCCGCGTACCCTCCCCGGTACGGCGCCCCCGGCTTGATCGCCCACAGCTTGCGGATCGCAGGCTCGGACTCCAGATCCAGCCCCTTGATCTGCAGCCGCCCCATCGTATACACCGGTCCGGGATCGACGTCCACAAACAGCTCCACCGCCTGCCGGTCCTCCCACAGCCTCCGCGAAGCCTTGTAGGAGGCCTTCATGTGCCCTTTCTCTTTCAGCTGCTCCAGCACCCGCAGCATCCCCTTGCCGATGTCCGACATCCCCGCCACGCCTCCGGCAGGAAACTGCCCGATCTCCTGAATCTCCTCGTCTGAGAACGGAGTGCCCCGCACCTGGATCCGCTCCAGCTTGAACACCGGCCCCTCGTCCACCTCCACCGTCACCACCACGCCGGACACTCCCTCCGCCGGCGCCGCCGTGATCTTCGTCCACGAGGCTTTCAACCGTCCCACGGAATCGTAGATCGGCCGGATCTGGTTTTCCAGCAGAAACCGGAAATTCGGCTCGAAATAAGGCGTTCCCACCGCCAGTTGAACCATTTCTTTTTGCAGATAATCCGCGCGCACCGCTTTCGTATTCACAAACCGCACGTCGGCGATGTTCGGCGGCGGCGCCTTCGGTCCGAGGACGATCGTCAGCTGATCCTTGCCCACCAGCGTCACCCGCCCCGCCATCGGCTCCTTCACGCCTTTCTCTGCCGCCAGCCTCTCGAGCACCCCCGCCAGCCGCTCCAGCAGCAGCCCGGAAGGCGGCAGCTTCTCGCGCATCAGCGGAAACTCCTTCCGCGCCCCAGCCTCGAACTCCGCCCGCGTCACCGGAACGCGGTCAAGCATCCAGGGCAGAAACTGCTCCGGCTCGGTCACCTCGAACGTCACTTCCAGCCACTGCTGCGGCGTCAGCGCATATTTCCAGCCCACGCTCTCAAAACAGTGCGTCCCCAGGAGCCGGTCGCGCGCTTTCTCCAGATCCGCCATGCGCACCCGCTGTTCCACCTGCAGGCCCAGCACCGGCAGCACGTCCTGCAAAGAGAAGTGCCTCAGCCCCGTCACGGTCAGCGACCGCAGCAGATAGACGCCCTCCTCCGCCGCCGCCGGCTTCGCCGCCGGGGGTCTCTTCGGCTGCGGGCGCGCTTTCGGCGCCTGCCCCGCCAGCGGCAGCGCCAGCAGCAAGCCAATGGCGAACAATGTCATTTGGTTTCATTATGTTCGAAAATGCCGGATGTTACACTGAAGAAGATGGCCTACGACGTCCTCGTCATCGGCAGCGGGCCCGGGGGCTATTCCGCCGCCATTCGCGCCGGTCAATACGGGCTGAAGACCGCCCTCATCGAAAAAGATCCCTACCTCGGCGGCACCTGCCTCCACGTCGGCTGCATCCCCACCAAGGCGCTGCTCCATACGGCGGAGGTCTGGGATTACTTCCGCAACCCGGCCGCCCAGGGCATCGCCTGCGACAACCCCCGCCTCGACTACCCCAAAGTGCTCGAGCGCAAATCGAAGATCGTCTCGACCCACGCCAAAGGCATCGAGTTCCTCATGAAGAAAAACAAGGTCGAGGTGATCCGCGGCTACGGCCGGCTCCTCGGCCGCGGGCGCGTCGAAGTCCTCTCCGGCAACGAGTCGCGCACGCTCGAGGCGAAGAACATCATCCTCGCCACCGGCAGCGAGGCCCGCATGCTGCCCGGTCTCGCGCCCGACCAGAAGACCATCGTCACCAACGTCGAGATCCTCGCCCGCACGGAAGTCCCCAGGAGCCTGCTCGTCATCGGCGCCGGCGCCGTGGGCGTCGAGTTCGCCTCCATCTTCAAACGCTTCGGCGCGGACGTCACCATCTTCGAAATGCTCCCGCGCCTCGTGCCCGTGGAAGACGAGGAAGTCAGCAAGGAGCTCGAGCGCCAGTTCAGGAAGCAGGGCATCGCCTGCGAGACCGGCGCCCGCGTCCAGAACGTCGAGCGCACGGAAAACGGCGCACGCATCGAAGTACAGCTCTCCAGCGGCAAGGTGCAGCAGTACGAAGCCGAGATGCTGCTCGTCGCCGTCGGCCGCAAGCCGAATACGGAAAACGTCGGCCTCGAAAACACCCGCGCCGAACTCGACCGCGGCTTCGTCCGGGTGGATGACTATCAGCGCACCGCCGAGCCCGGACTGTACGCCATCGGCGACATCGTCGCCGGAACCCCGCAGCTGGCCCACGTCGCCACCATGGAGGGCCTTGTCGCCGTCGGCCACATCGCCGGCAAGAACCCGCGGCCGATTCACAAGAACCGCATCCCCGGCGCCACCTACACCGAGCCCGGCATCGGCAGCGTCGGCCTGACGGAGAAACAGGCCCGCGAGCAGGGCTACGACGTCAAGGTCGGCAAATTCCCCTTCGCCGGCAACTCCAAGGCTTCCATCCTCGGCAGCCACGGAGGATTCGTCAAAGTCGTCGCCGACGCCCGCTACGGCGAGATCCTCGGCGTCCACATCATCGGCCCCCACGGCTACGAACTCATCGCCGAGGCCGTCGCCGCCATGGAAGCCGAAGCCACCGTCGAAACGATGATGTCCACCATCCACGCCCACCCCACTCTCTACGAAGCGGTGGGCGAGGCGTTCAACAGCGTCTACGGCCTGGCCATCAATGCGTAACTTCGTCGTCCGCGAGCTCGGCCTCGTCCCCTACGCCGAGGCGTGGCAGCTGCAGAAGGAGCTTGAGCGCCGCCGCAAGGCCGGCGAGATCCCGGACCATCTGCTGCTCCTCGAGCACCCTCATGTGCTCACCCTCGGCCGCAACGGGCGGCAGGAGCATCTGCTGATGAGCCGCGAGCGCCTCGCCCAGCTCGGGATCGAATACTTCGAGATCGACCGCGGCGGCGACATCACCTACCACGGTCCCGGCCAGATCGTCGGCTACCCGATCATTGATCTCAGAGACTGGAAACGCGACGTCGTCGCCTACGTGCGCGGCATCGAAGAAACTGTGATCCGCGCCCTCCGCCGCTTCGGCATCGATTCCTGGCGCGAGCCCGGCGCCACCGGCGTCTGGACCTCCGCCGGCAAGATCTGCGCCATCGGCGTGCATATCTCCCGCTGGGTCACCACCCACGGCTTCGCCCTGAACTGGACCACGGATCTGAAATACTACCAGTACATCGTCCCCTGCGGACTGCCCAGGCCCGTCGCGTCGATGGAATTGCTCGGCGTCCGCCCGGAGCGCGAGCAGATCCACAGGGCGCTCATTGAAGAGTTCGCTCAGGTTTTTCAGTACGACCCGGCGCCTGCCCTCGCCGGCGTCCGCAACTAGGAAGAAGAAGATCGAATCGAGGAGAACCAAACCATGGCTGATGTCGTGATGCCGCAGATGGGCGAAAGCATCGTCGAAGGCACTCTTACCAAGTGGCTCAAGAAGGTCGGCGACCGCGTCGAACGCGACGAGCCGCTGTTTGAAATTTCCACCGACAAGGTCGATACCGAAATCCCTTCTCCCGCCGCCGGCGTGCTCGCTGAGATCTTCGTGCAGGAAGGCGCCACCGTGGCCATCAACACCGTCGTGGCCCGCATCAGCGCCGAAGGCGAAGCCCCGGCGCCCGCCCCCGCTCCTGCCGCCGCCGCCGAGCCCCCGGCGCCGGCGCCCGCCCCCGCTCCCGCGGCCGCTGCCCCGCCTCCGGCGCCCGCGCCCGCCCCCGCCCCGGCGGAGCCCGAAGAGGCCCTCGGCCCCATCTCGCCCCTCGTGCGCAAAATGGCCCGCGAGCACAACATCGACCTGCGCGAGGTGAAAGGCACCGGCGCCGGCGGACGCATCACCAAACAGGACGTCGAAAACTACCTCGCCGCACGCCAGGCGCCCGCAGCCCCGGCGGCCGCTCCCGCCCCTGCCGCCGCTCCGGCGCCCGCGCCGGCTCCTGCAGCGGCGGCCCCGGCCGCTCAGCCCGCTCCTCTGCCGCGCGTCGAACCCGCCAGGGTCCGCATCGAGCCCATGTCGATCATGCGGCAGAAGATCGCCGAGCACATGATCCACTCCAAGCACACGTCGGCCCATGTCACCACGGTCCACCGCGTCGACATGACCCGCATCGCCCGGCTGCGCGAACGCATCAAGGGAGACTTCCAGCAGCGCTACGGCTTCTCGCTCACCTTCCTCCCCTTCATCGTCCGTGCGACGGCCGAAGCCCTGCGCGCCTTCCCCATCTTCAACGCCTCCATTGAAGGCGCCAACATCCTCTACTACAACGAAATCAACATCGGCATCGCCGTCGCTCTCGACAACGGCCTCATCGTCCCCGTCATCCAGAACGCGGACGAGAAGAACATCGTCGGCCTTCAGCGCGCCATCGTCGATCTCGCCGCCCGCGCCCGCTCCAAGCAGCTCAAGCCGCAGGAGGTCCAGGGCGGCACGTTCTCCATCACCAACTTCGGCAGCTTCGGCTCGCTGTTCGCCACGCCTGTGATCAACCAGCCGCAGGTGGCCATCCTTGGCGTCGGCGCGGTCGAAAAAATGCCCGTGGTCATCGAGGGCGACGCCATCGCCATCCGCCACATGGCCCATCTCGCCCTCACCTTCGACCACCGTCTCATCGACGGCGCGCTCGCCGATCAGTTCTGCCAGAAGGTGAAGGCCATCCTCGAAAACTGGAGCGAGGACGTCCTCTGACGTCCGCCCCGCCGCGGCGTCCTCCCCGGGGGCGCCGCGGCGCTACCATGGGGCCAGAGCCCCATGGTCTCCGCTGAACAGGTTTTCCTCGAATTCTCCGTCGCCAAGCTCCGCCAGTATCTCGCCCGCATCCACTCCTGCCTCGCCCTTCTCAACGACCAGCAGATCTGGCAGCGTCCCTCTCCCGCGTCCAACTCCATCGGCAACCTCTGCCTGCACCTTGCCGGCAACGTGCGCCAGTGGATCCTCCACGGCATCGCCGGCGAGCCGGACACGCGCCGCCGCGACGAGGAGTTCGCCGCCCGCGGCGGCATTCCCAAAGCCGAGTTGCTCGCCCGCCTCGACGACGCCGTTCACTGCGCCTGCCAGCACCTCGAGTCTCTGCCCCCCGCACGCCTTCTCGCGTCCACCCGCCCCCAGAACTACGACGTCACCGTCCTCGAAGCCATCTACCACGTCGTCGAACACTTCTCCGGCCATACCGGCCAGATCATCGCCGCCACCAAGGCGATGACCGGCGCTGACCTCGGCTTTTACCGCCACCTCTCCGGCGCCGCCGAGCCGCCGCCTCCGCCCGCCGGCCACGAAATCCCCTGAAAGACGAACGGCCGCCCCCTGCGGGGCGGCCGTTTGCGCGTCAAAACAGGGAGCGCTCTAGAACAGGCTCCACAGATACTGGTTGTACACCTCGTGGTGGTACTGCACTTCGGGCGTCTTCACAAACGTCCCCAGCAGTCTCGGGCACCGGTCGGCGCTGGCCTGCTTCAGGTCGGCGTAGCGCCCCTTCACGTCCTCGCCCAGCAGCGTGCTGGTCCAGGCCGCTTTCCGGAAGTTCTCGATCGCGTCGTAGATGTTGTCCGGCAGATACCGCTCCGCCTGACGCAGGTTCTCGATCTCCGCCTTCTCGCCTTCCAGCCCCGTGCGGAACAGCGAGTACAGCACCATGTAGGGGTTGGCGTCCGGCCCCACCGACCGCACTTCCACGCGCATGCTGCGCGCGTTGCCGATCGGAATGCGGATCATCGAGCCGCGGTCCACCGCCGACGCCTTGATCTGGTTCGGCGCCTCGTAGTGCGGATCCAGACGCCGGTAGGCGTTCACGCTCGCGTTCAGGATCAGGCAGATGTCGTTGGCATGCGACAGGATGCGGTCCACGAACTCCCAGCCGAACGAGCTCAGCTGCTCTTCGCCCTTCTCGTCCCAGAACAGGTTCGTCCCGTTCTGGCTGATCGAGACGTTCGTATGCATGCCGCTGCCGTTCACGCCCACCACCGGCTTCGGCAGGAACGACGCCGTCAGCCCCATCTTCGTCGCAATCTGCCGGCAGATCAGCTTGTACAGCTGGATCTGGTCCGCCGCGGACACGACGTCCGAATAGGAGTAGTTGATTTCGAACTGCGACGGCGCCACTTCCGGATGGTCTTTCTCGTTCTCGAAACCCATCGCCCGCTGCGCTTCGGCAGTCGCGTCGATGAATTCACGCAGCGGATCGCCCGGCAGCGAATGATAGTAGCCGCCCGTGTTCACATACTCGAACTTCTTCGTCTCGTGATACGTCCGTTCCGCATCCACGCCCCTGAACAGGAAGCCTTCAATTTCGTTGGCTGCGTTCAGCGTGTATTTCTTCTCCTGGTACAGCTTCTCCGCGTAGTTCTTCAGCACGCCGCGGATGTCGGCCGTGTACTGCGAGCCGTCCTTGTCGCACACCAGCCCGAACACCAGAACCTTGCCGGGGCCGAAGATGTCGGCCGGCGCCCAGTAGAACGACGGCCAGTCCACCGCCAGCCTCAGATCGCTCTCCCGCTGCGCCGTGAATCCGCGGATCGACGATCCGTCGAACGTCAGATTGTCCCAGTTCTTCACCAGGAACTTCTTGTCGTAATCGAGCATGTGCAGGCGGCCTTCCAGGTCGCTGAACAGCACCGTCACCGCCTTGATCCGCCGCTCGTCGGTCAGGTACTTCAGCCGCTCCTCCTGGATGACATGCAGGGGCACCCGGTTCTTCCGCTGCTCCTTCGCTTTCAGATTCAGTTCTTCCAGCTCCGCGTAGGAGAGCATCAGAAATTCGCGCAATGAAGAAGTGGGCATCTTACTCCTCTTGAACTTCTCAGTCTGTTCAGGGGCCTCTCGTCGTGGAGAGCGTGAACGGCCGGTGGCGTCGCGCGCGCCGCCTCACCAGGCAGCAGCGCCGGCGCTCGCCTCGGGCTTACTGTCATTATGCGGACACGCCCGGTGCGCTTGGCAATGCCGGAGACCGGAAAAGCCCATCGCAATTTTTTATGGGGGCGGTTCGAGGAATTAATCAGGCGCGGCATCTGCTTCTCGCATCTCCACTTATTTGCGCCCTGCCGTCCTGTCCGCGCGGCGACGCTCTTCGCCCGAAGGCATCCCCTCTGTTACACTGCCCCCGTAAGCCTCGCGCCAACGGCGCGCCACGGAGCCGCCCATGACCCCCAGCGAAGTTCTGGATCTCGCCCGCCAGAAGGGCGTCCGCCAGGTGGATATCCGGTTCACCGACCTCCCCGGCCTGGCGCATCACATTTCCTACCCCATCAGCCAGCTCACCGAAGCCAGCTTCGAAGAAGGCTTCGGCATCGACGGCTCCAGCATCCGCGGCTGGGCTGCCATCAACGAGAGCGACATGCTCCTCATTCCCGACCCGGCCACCGCCTACGTCGATCCCTTCTTCGACGTGCCCACACTCTGCATGGTCGGCGACATCCAGGATCCCATCACCCGCCAGCGCTACGACCGCGACCCCCGCTGGATCGCCCGCAAGGCCGAACTCTACCTGCTCAACACCGGCATCGCCGACGCCGCCTACTTCGGCGCCGAGGCCGAGTTCTTCATCTTCGACAACATCCGCTTCGACCAGAACGCCCACAGCGGCTTCTACTTCATCGACGCCGAAGAAGGACGCTGGAACTCCGCCCGCGAACACAACAACCTCGGCTACCGGCCCCGCTACAAGGAAGGCTACTTCCCGCTGCCCCCGACGGACCACTACCAGAACCTCCGCGCCGAAATGGTCGAGTGCCTGCAGTCCGTCGGCCTCGAGGTCGAGTGCCACCACCATGAAGTCGCCACCGGCGGCCAGGCCGAAATCGACATCCGCTACGACACCATCGTCCGCGCCGCCGACAGCATGATGCTGTTCAAGTACGTCGTCCGCAACGTCGCCTACCGCCGCGGCAAGACGGTCACCTTCATGCCCAAGCCCATCTTCGGCGACAACGGCAGCGGCATGCACTGCCACCAGAGCCTCTGGAAGAACGGCCAGCCGCTGTTCGCGGGCGACGGCTACGCCGGTCTCAGCCAGCTCGCCCTGTGGTACATCGGCGGCCTCCTCCATCACGCCCGTGCGCTGTCGGCCATCATCGCTCCCACCACCAACTCCTACAAGCGCCTCGTGCCTGGCTACGAAGCGCCCGTCAATCTCGCCTACTCCCGCCGCAACCGCTCCGCCGCCATCCGCATCCCCATGTACTCGGCCAACCCGAAGGCCCGCCGCATCGAGTTCCGCCCGCCCGACCCCTCCGCCAATCCCTACCTCGCCTTCGCCGCCATGCTCATGGCCGGACTCGACGGCATCCTCAACCGCATCGATCCCGGCGAGCCCCTCGACAAAGACATCTACGACCTCTCGCCCGAAGAACTCCGCGGCGTGCCTGCCATGCCTGCGTCGCTCGACGAGGCTCTCCAGTGCCTCGAAAACGACCACGAGTTCCTCCTCCGCGGCGACGTCTTCACGGAAGAACTGATCGAGACCTGGATCAACTACAAGCAGAAAAACGAGGCCGATGCCGTACGGCTCCGCCCCCACCCCTACGAGTTCGCCCTCTACTACGACATCTGATCCATGCGCGGCGTGATCGAAGCCGTCTGCGTCTCCCCAGGCGGGCTGCCCAAGGTCGCCATCGCCCAGGCTTTCGCTCGTACGCTCGGTCTCGAAGGCGACGCGCACAACCATCCGCGCATCCACGGCGGTCCGGACAAGGCGCTCCTTCTCATCGCCGCCGAGTCCCTCGAACAGCTGCGCGAGGAAGGCTTCGCGGCATCTCCCGGCGTGCTCGGCGAGAACCTCACCACGCGCGGCATCGACTTCACGCAGCTCGCCGCCGGCATGCGCTTCCGCGCCGGGGATGCGGTCATCGAACTCGCCAGCCTCCGCAAGCCCTGCCGCCAGCTCGAATTCCTCAACACCCGCCAGCCCGGCGCCATCCAGCAGCGTCTCGCCGCCCAGCCCCATCTCGCCGGCTGGTATGCCCGCGTCCTCCTGCCCGGCCTCATCCGCGCGGGCGATATCATCATGCTGACGGAGCACGCCGTCTGAACCGCCCTTGAACGCCAACCTCGCCGCTCTGGACACCGTCGTCCCGCCGGAGTTCCGCCCCGGTCTCGCGCTGCTCCTCTCCCGCTGCGCGGACCGCGCCTTCGTCATCGAGCGCATCCGCTCCCTCGCCGCCGCCCGCCCCGCCGAATTCCAGCAGATCCTCTACCTGCCCTTCGGCATGCAGGCTCTTGTCGCTGTCTTTTCCTCTAGCCGCTTCCTCTCCGGTGAAATCGAACAGCACCCGGACTGGCTCATCGGAATCCTCTCTTCCGGCAGCCTCCACCGGGTCCGCCTTCGCGAGGAGTTCGACGCGGAACTCGAATCCTGGCTCTCCGGCATCGAAGGCGTCCCCGAACCCGTCCGCCTCGCCGCTTTCCGGCGGAAACAGATCCTGCGGATCATGTTGCGGGACACCCTCGGCTTCGGCGCCCTGGCCGAGATCGCCGAGGAACTCTCCCTGCTCGCCGAATCGCTCCTCGACGCCGCCTGCGCCCGCCTCCGCCGCGCGCTCCATCTCCGCCACGGCCCTCCCCCGGCGGACCCGCCCCAGCCCTGGGCCTTCTCCATCCTCGCCGCCGGCAAGCTCGGCGGCCGCGAGCTGAACTACTCCTCCGACATCGACCTCATCTTCCTCCACACTGGCGATGGCCTCACCACCGGCCCCGAGCCCGTCACCGCAGCCGAGTTCTTCCGCCGCCTCTCGCTCGACATCACCCGCCTGCTCGGCCAGGCCACCCCGGAAGGGCTCATCTACCGCATCGATCTCCGCCTCCGCCCCGAAGGCCGCCACGGCGAAGTCTGCCCTTCGCTGGACTCGGCCCGCCGCTATTACGAATCGCGCGCCCGCGACTGGGAGCTCCAGATGCTCATCAAGGCCCGCCACGCCGCCGGCGACCCCGGCCCCGGCGCCGCTCTGCTCGAATCCCTCCAGCCCCGCATTTACTCCACCTCCCTCGATTTCCGCGCCATCGACCAGATGGCCGAAACCCGCGAGCAGCTCGACCGCAAGCTCCTCTCCCGCCGCCGCGCACCCGGCATCGACGTCAAGCTCGCCCCGGGCGGCATCCGCGACATCGAGTTCCTCGTCCAGTGCCTGCAGCGCCTCCACGGCGGGCGCGAACTCTGGCTCCGCAACGCCTCCACCCTCCAGGCGCTCATGCGGCTGCGGGACAAGGAGCTCCTCTCCGGCGCCGAGTGCGCCCGCCTCATCTCCGCCTATCAGTTCCTCCGCACTCTTGAACACCGCCTCCAGCTCGAAGAGGACCGCCAGACCCACTGGCTCCCCTCCGCCCTGGATACACTCGACCGCATCGCCCGCCGCATGCCCGCCGACCTGCTCGGCGACGACCCCTCCGCCAGCCTCCTCTGGCGCCGCCTCGAGGAACATCTCTCCTCCGTCCGCTCCATCTACGACCGCATCCTTTCCGCCCATCAGCCCGCCCCGCCGGACGCCTCCTTCAAGCCCCCGCCTTCGCCCGCGGAGCCCTCCGCCGATGCGGACTCGAGCCGCGCCGCCCCTCCGCGCGATTCCAACCTCCTGCGCTTTCTCGACCAGCGCGCCCCGCGCTTCGCCGCCGCCGTGCGCCGCGCGCCCCTCGATGCCTCCGCCCCCGCCTTCGACCACTTCCTCGAACGCCTCCTCGCCCACGAACACCGCCTCGCCGCGCTCGACGCGGACCCTCTGCTCGCCTCTCGCCTCCTCGATCTCTCCGCCTCCAGCCCCTACTTCACCGATCAGCTCGCCCGCCGCCCGGAGCTGCTCGACGCCCTTGCCACAGCCGGCGAGCCGGCCCCGCCGGAAGAGATCTTCGCCGCCGTCTCTGATGCGTCCTCGCTGCGCCGCCATTTTCAGGCGGAAATGTTCCGGCTCCAGGCCGAAAGCGTCTGCCTCCAGCGGCCTGTCTTCGAGACTCTCGAGCGCGTCTCCCGCCTCGCCGATGCCGCCATCGCCGCCGCCGCCCGCCTCGCCTCCTCCGCCGCCGGTTTCCCGCGCTGCGAGCTCATGGTCGTCGCCCTCGGACGCCTCGGCATGGCCGAGTTCGATCTCGGCTCCGACGCCGACCTCGTCTTCATCCTCCCCGACGCGCACGCCCCGGATCTGCCGCGCTGGACCCGCGCCGCTGAATCCATCATCGCCACCCTCGGCTCCTACACGAGCGACGGCATCATCTTCAGCGTCGACACCCGCCTTGGCCCCGAGGGCCGCTCCGGCGCCCTCGTCCATACCGAGTCCGCCTGCCGCGAATACTTCCGCTCCCGCGCCGAAGCCTGGGAAGGCCTCGCATGGATGAAAGCCCGCGCCGTCGCCGGTCCCGTCGACCGCGCCACCGCCCTGCTCGAAGAACTCCAGCAGATCGACTGGCGCCGCTACGGCCAGAACGCCCGCTCCCGCGAGCAGCTCCGCGCCATGCGCCTCCGGCTCGAAAAGGAACTCGGCGCCGAACAGCCCCTCAAGGCCGGTCCTGGCGGCTGGTACGACATCGACTTCGCCCTCACATGGCTCCGCCTCCGCGGCGCCGGCCTGTTTTTCAGGGTGTTGAATACCCCCGCCCGCATCGCCGTCCTCGAACAGATGGGCCATCTCGATTCCGCCCAGGCGCGCTTCGTCCTCGACGCCGCCACCTTCTTTCGCGCCCTCGATCACGCCCTCCGCATCACCTCCGGCCACGCCCCTTCGACTCTGCCCCGCTCCCCCCGCCAGCTCCGCCTCCTCACGTCCCTCCTCCGCCGCTGGCTCCCTCCGCACCTCTGCGACCAGCCCCTCGAAGACGAGCTCCTCCAGATCCAGCTCCGCACCCGCCAGTTCTTCGACTCCCTCTTCCTCTGATCCGGACCCCGCGCGGCCAGGCCGCCGCCGTCCCCGACGGGCTTCCCATCGCGCTTGCGCGATGGCTGCATCCCGCCGCGCCGACAATTCCATGCTCCGGTCGTTCGTTGCAACGCACCGGATTCGGTGCCGCGAACGAAGGCGGCGCCAGCCGCCGAAAGTGAGCGGTCCCCAACCATGCCCCGCCGCGCCCTCCCCCAGCGGGTTTCCCGCCGCCCTTGAGCGGCGGCTGCATCCCATCCGTGTTTGCCAGCAATGCGGGAGCGGGCAGTCCCCAACCCTGGCGCCCAGCGCCCCTCCGGAGCCTCACAAATCACCACCTTTCCCGTCCGCTCCACCCCCCCCGAAACATCCCCGCTCACGGAATACCCCTTTGGCTCGATAAGGCTTATGGTGAACCTCTCACCGGCTGCCGATCCATCTCCCGTGCGCCGCATCGCGCTCGCGTGCGTGATGGTTGCGGTCCTGCGGGCGCAGTCCCCGCAGGAATCTGCCGCAGCCGTTCAGCGCGAATCCATCCTGAGGCAGCAACAGGCCATCGCCGCCCAGGTTGCGGCCCGCGGAGTCGGCTTCATTGCTGCGTCCGGTGCTGCTGGAGACCCGAGTCCCGCGCCTCCCCAGACCTCCATGACCGCGCAGCTCGCCTCCATCCAGCGTCAGCAGGCTGCTCTCGCGCGCCAGACCGCGTCAGCCCGCCCTGGCCAGGGAGCGCCGGAGACGCCCCTGATCCCACACTCACAGCCTGAGCCGCCCGCCAACCCGGCGGAATCAGAGCAGCAGGACGGCCCTCTCTCCGCAAGCCTGGCCCGCCAGCGCGAGTCCGCCGCCCTCCAGCCGCGCCTGTCCTGGCCGGATCCTCCAGAGCCCGCCTCGCTCCTCGCCTGCGCGCCCCTGCCCCTTGCCACGCTGGCGCCGATCTTCGATCGCGCCGCTTCCACGTACGGCCTCGAGTCATCCCTGCTGCGCGCCGTCGCCCGCAGGGAGTCCGCTTTCCAGCCCTGCGCCGTCAGCCGCTCGGGAGCCATGGGGCTGATGCAGCTGATGCCGGAGACAGCCGCCACTCTGGGCGTCACCGACCCCTTCGACGCCGAGCAGAGCATCTTCGGCGGCGCCCGGTTTCTCCGGTTCCTGCTGGACCGCTTCCAGAACGACCTGACCCTGGCCCTCTCGGCTTACAACGCAGGGCCGTCCCGTGTCGAACAGTACGGCGGCATCCCGCCTATCCCGGAGACGCAGGACTATGTCTCCTCCATCCTGCGTTCGCTGGGCAAACCCGCGCCCGACTGATCCTCCCTCTTTCACTGACCACGCTTCACGCTTCAGGACATGGAACTGGCTCCTCCTGCGCCCCTTTTCCGGGACTCCCGCCCGTGGACCCTTTTCTTCCCCTTGACTCCGAAGCCTTGCAGGGCGCACTCTGAATACAAGTTGTGCGCCGCTGGAGGAGCGGCGCTGACACCTGAATTGGAGGAGACTCTGGTGAAAATTCCCAATCTGTTGTTGTGTGCCGTTTTGTGCGCCGGCGCGTCTTTCGCGCAGCCGGCCATCGCGGAAAAAGGCGTAAGAAGCGCCGCGCCTGCGGCGCCGGACAGGCTCGCACAGGGCTCGGCCTTCTTCATTCTCGGCAAGGGCCTCGGCCCTGAAGAAGCCGTGCAGGGCGAAATTCCATATGGAAAAGAGCTGGCCGGAACGCGCGTCCGGTTCCAGCCCGAGGAGGGAGAACCGGCAGACGCTTTCCTCGTCCTCGTGAGCGGCAGCCGCGTGGAAGGAATCGTCCCCTCGAATCTGCCTGCGGGCAAGTGCGAGGTCACCGTCATCGCGGGCGAGGACGCTTCCCTGCCCGCCGCAATCGAAATCGTCCCTCGCAACGCCGGCCTCGCCACGATGGGCGCTGTCGCCGGCGGGCTCGCCGTGGGGCGCGCCAGACGCGGAGACGAGTGGACGCCGGTCACGATTCTCTCCCCGGCCCGCCCGGGCGAGGAAATCGAACTGGAAATGGCCGGCCTCGGCCCGGTCGAGGCCCCCGATAACGAGAACCCGCCGGAGACGGCCATTCAGGACGAGGCCTCCCTCCTGGTGGGCGGCAAGCTCGAAGTCCGAGCCTCTTACCTGGGCCGCAATCCCGCCCGGCCCGGCTATGATCTCGTGCGGGCCTCCCTTCCGGCAGAGGAGCTCCCGCTGGGCTGCGGCGTGGAAGTCCAGGTGAAAATCGGAGAAAGAACGACGCGCAGAGCGTTGCTGCCGCTGGCCCCGGGCGACGGCCCCTGCCAGCATCCCCTCGGCTGGTCCGCCGAGCGGATGCAGCAGATCCTGGAAGGATCGCCCGTGACTCTCGCCACCGCCACGCTGGCCTCGACAAGCACCATCCTCGCCCTTCCCGATGACGAAATCCCGCCGATGGAGATCACCATCGAGGGGTTCACCGCCGCCTTCGAGCGCCTGAAACTGGCCGATTTCGCCCCGAATCTGTCGCAGGCATCCGGCGGCATGGGGCTCGACGCGGACGGCTGCATGCTGATCCTCGAGGAAAACGCGGCCGATGATGCCGAAGAAGCTGCCGTCGAGATGCTCGACGCCGGCGAATCGCTCGATCTGGACGGCCCCGCCGGGCTGAATGAAAAGATCAGGAAATCCGCCGAAACCCTCCTGTATCAGGCTCAATTCGCTTCGGAGGGCTCCGTGCCAATCCCCGGTCTTCCCCCGATCCCCGGTTTGCCCGGCGGAGAGAACAACAACAAAATCGCCGCCGGAGCATACCGTCTGAAAGGCAGCGGCGGCGCGGACATCGGGGCCTTCGAGGCGGAGATCGAAATCAAGAGCCTCATGAAATGGGAGGGCTCTGACGAGCTGGTCGAAGTCGGCCGCAGCGAGCCGCTCGTCCTCCGCTGGACAGGCGCAACCGCGGACGACGACGTCTGGGCGGCGGGCATCTCCGAAGGTCCCGCCCCGGAAGACCCGGCCAGAAAAGTCGTCCGGGGCTTCGCCTGCCTGGCCCGGGGCGACGCCGGCGAAATCCGCGTGCCCGTCAGCATTCTGTCCAGGCTCCCGGTTTCGGAGGTCGATGACGAAGAAGACTTGCCAGCCGGCATGGTCTCTCTGACCCAGTCGAGCCGGGCCGCCTCCGGCCGCTTCCGCCCCCCGCTCTCCGCGGGCGGCAGCGTCGACGCCGGCGATTTCGGCTGGTACCCGCGCCTTCAGCAGGCCGGGCGTCGCGTTCCGTTAGGAGCGCCGCCCGCAGCGGAAACGTTCCGCCTCGTTTCCGTTTGAAACAGGCTCGGCGATTCGTGTCAAGACCCGCAGGGCCGGGCGCCCTTCCGGCGCAGGGGCGCGGGCCCGCCCCGGAGAGCCGCCCGGCCGGAGCCCGCCGGGTTCGCGTGCGACAATGGGCGGCGTGAGCACGGCCAGGCAGCCAGACCGCGCCGCGCCGCCGCCGATCCTCCACGTCATGTGGAGCTTCGGCACCGGCGGCGCCGAAATCCGCCTCGTCCGCCTGGCCAACGCGATGCCGGGGGCCTTCCGGCACTGGATCGTCCCGATCTCCGGAATCCATTCCGCAACAACGCGGTTCGAACCCGGCGTTCTCTGGGAGATCATCGAAGCCCCGCTCAAACGCAATCCCGCCTCGTTTGCACGCCTGATCCGCAGCCTGCGTCCGTCCCTCGTGCAGACCTACAACTGGGGCGCTTTCGACGCGGCAGCCGGCTGCGTGCTGGCGCGCGCGTGCCCTCTGCTGCACACCGAAGACGGGTTCAGCGCCGACGAGGCCAATGGTCCCAAGGCCCGGCGCGTGCTCGCCCGGCGGCTGATTCTGCCGTTCGCCCGGCGCGTCGTCGTGCCGTCACTCACGCTGGAGAAAATCGCCCTCGAAAGATACCGGCTCCCGCGCCGCAAGGTGGCGAGGATTCCCAACGGCGTCGACTGCCTCGCCTTCCGTCCCGGCAGGAACGACGCTCTGCGGCGCGAGCTCGGCGTAGGCGTGGACGAACTCGTCATCGGCACCGTGGGCCATCTGCGCCCGGAGAAAAACTACGGATTCCTCCTGCGCGCGTTCGCCGAGGCGCGGCTCGAGTCCGCCCGGCTCGTGATCGCTGGAGAAGGGCAGGAGCGGGAATCCCTGCGGCGCCTGGCCTCCAGTCTCGGCCTCGGCGGGCGCGTGCTGTTTCCCGGCGCAATCGACCCGGCGCCCTGGTACCGCATGTTCGACCTGTTCGTAATGTCGTCGGTCACCGAGCAGATGCCGCTTGTGCTGCTGGAGGCGATGGCCTCGGGCCTGCCCGCGCTCTGCACGGACGCGGGCGATTCCGCCTGGATGCTGGACTCGCCGGATCTGCCCGCCATCGTGCCGCGGGGCGATCTGCCTGCCTACGCCGCGGCGCTGAAACGCTGGACGGCCGATCCAGAACTCCGCCGCGAGGCCGGCCGCAGGAACCGCCTCCGGTGCGAGCGGGAGTTTTCTCTCGCCCGGATGGTCGAACAGTGGCGCGCTGTTTACGAAGAATGCCTCGGCGGGCCGTGATCACGGCCGCGCAGGCGCGCCGCCCCAGCGCTGCCGGATCGCCCTGAATGCCCCTCTCAGCAGCCGGATGATCTGGACGGAAAGCCACGCGAACACGATCAGGAACAGCGCCACGCACACCAGCGCCAGCAGCGGGTGCGTGAACGTCAGCCACAGCAGCGCCGGGACCGCGAAGTCGCCCGCCAGGCTCAGCAGCCAGTTCGAGAACGGCTCCGGGCTGTGATTCACCGCGAACCGCACGGCAGCCTTGGAGGCGTGCGCCGACAGCGCGGCGCCTCCCGTCAGCAGGGCCAGCGAAGTCCGGGCAGCCGGATCCAGCGTCGCGAACGCCGCCGCGCCCAGCATCGCCGCCCCGATCGGGCGGATGAACGTGTGCACGGCGTCCCAGAACGTGTCGAACCACGGAATCTTGTCGCTGATGAACTCGGCGGCGTACGCCACCCCGGCAGCCGCCAGCACGCCGGGATGCGCCAGGATCTCGAGCCCCTGCAGCGCCTCCGGCAGATGCAGCCAGCCCAGGCGGATGGCAAGGCCCAGCCCCAGCACGGTGGCGTACAGCCGCAGTCCGGCGGCGACGCCGCCGCCTAGAGCCAGGGCGAGTGTGTGCAGCGGATCCATGGCGCACGCAGCCTGTCGATTCAGGATACGCAATCGGGTTCATCCCTGTTCCGCCGTCGGGTATGCTGTTGCGCATGAAGTCCATCCTTCCCCTGGCGATCCTCGCTCTGGCTGGCCTTCAGGCGTCTGCTCAGGCGCCGCCAGCCCGGGTCAAAGGCGCAGTGAAGGTGGCTGCCGGGGTGCGCGCCGGACTGCCCGCCGGACAGAACACTCTTTACCCCGCCAACCGGGCGCCTTTGAAAGAACTGCCTCTCGTCAAGCTCCCCGCAGGCGCCATCGAGCCCGGCGGCTGGCTGGGCGTTCAGCTGAAACGGATGGCGGACGGCTTCACTGGCAGATTGCCCGAGCTCAGCCAGTACTGCAGGCGCGAGGGCAACGCCTGGATCGACCCCCGCGGCGAAGGACGCTTCGGGTGGGAGGAGCTGCCCTACTGGCTGAAGGGCTACATCAATCTCGGCTATGTCCTGCGGGACGCGCGCATCATCGAAGAGAGCCGCCAGTGGGTCGAAGCGGTGCTCAGGTCCCAGCGCGAAGACGGCTACTTCGGCCCCGCCACGAACCTGGTGGGCGAGCATACGCTGGGCAGGCTCGAAGCCCTGGACCTGTGGCCCAACATGGTGATGATGTACGTCCTGCGGACGCACTATGAGGCCACCGGAGACAGGCGCGTTCTCGACTTTCTGCTCCGCTATTTCCGGTGGTTCCATGCGCAGCCGCTGCACAATCTGCTTCCTGCGAGCTGGCAGAAGTGGCGCGGCGGCGACAATCTCGATCATATTCACTGGCTCTATTCGCAGACCGGAGAAAAATGGCTGCTCGATGCGGCCCGGGTCAATCATGAGAGAACGGCGGACTGGGTCGGCGGAATCGCCAGCTGGCACGGGGTGAATTTCGGGCAGTGTTTCCGCGAGCCCGGCCAGTATTATCAGCAGACGCACGACATCCGCTACCTGCGCGCCGCCGAGCGCAACTATGACACCATGATGCGCCTGTACGGCAACGGGCCCGGCGGCGGGTTCGCCGCCGACGAAAACGCCCGGCCCGGCTTCCGCGGCCCGCGCCAGGGCACCGAGACCTGCACCTGGGTCGAGCTCATGTTCAGCCACGAAATGCTGCTCTCGATCACCGGGGACGCGAAATGGGCCGAACGCACGGAAGACATCGCCTTCAACTCGCTGCCAGCCTCGATGACCGCCGACCTGCGCGGACTGCACTACCTCACCGCCCCCAACCAGCCCCAGCTCGACCGCCAGAACAAGGCGCCGGCCATCGACAACAGCGGCGACATGTACAGCTACAACCCCTACGGCTACCGCTGCTGCCAGCACAATGCCGCCATGGGCTGGCCCTGCTACGCCGAGCGCCAGTGGATGGCCACCGGCGGCAACGGGCTCGCCGCGGTCTTCTACTCGTCGAATACAGTGCGGGCGCGCGTGGGGAAAGGCGAAGAGGTGACGATCCGCACGGTGACGGATTATCCGTTTGACGGCGCCGTCCGCATGACCGTGCAGGCGAAGAGCCCCGTGCGCTTTCCGCTCGCGCTGCGGATTCCGTCCTGGGCGCGGCAGCCCCGCGCGCTGGTCAACGGCCAGCCTCTCGGCATTCCCGCCGGCGCCGCCTGGCTCACGGTCGAGCGCGAATGGACCAACGGCGACGCCATCGAGCTGACGCTGCCCGCGGAGATCGAAGTCCGCCGCTGGCCGCATCAGAAAAACGCGGCGTCCGTGCACTACGGGCCCTTGGCCTTTTCCCTCCGCATCGCCGAGCGCTACCAGCAGTACGGCGGTGAAGGCCAGTGGCGGCAGCTCGAGGTGTTCCCGGCAACACCCTGGAACTTCGCCCTCGACCTGAGCGCGCCGCTCGAATTGCGGCGGACCGAAAGCATGCCCGAACAGCCGTTTTTCTGGAGCGCTGCGCCGGTCTACATCCGCGCCCGGGGGCGCCGCATTCCCGAGTGGCGGCTCGAGCCCAACGGACTGCCCGGAGAGATCCAGCCGAGCCCCGTGAAAACGGACCGGCCTGCCGAGCAGATCGAGCTCATCCCCATGGGCGCCGCGCGGCTGCGCATCTCGATGTTCCCCGTCGCCGGAGGTGAAACGCAATGGGAGCCGAACACGCCCATTGTCCTGGCGAGCCGCTCGACGCATGAAGACCCGCCAGACCGGGAGGGTTTCCGCTTCGGCGGCGCGCGGGGTTCGAAGGAGTGGATCGAGTACCGCTACCCCTGGCCGAAGAAAGTGAGCCGCGTCACGCCCGAGTGGGGCGAGGGCGGCGAGCCGCAATCCTGGCGCGTGCTCGTCGACAGCGGCGGAGCATGGAAGGAGTGGGACGGGCGCGAAGCCGAAACGCAGGCTGTGCGCCTCGAGGTCGATTTGGCGCCCCGCCGCGGCGCCGAATTGAAAAGCTGGAGAGTGGAGTAGCTTCAGCGTAGAGTAGAGAGGGAGACCCCGGAATGATTCAACTCGGATTTGTCAGCGCGATTCTGCCGGATCTGGACCTGAAACAGGTGCTCGAGTTCGCCGGCGAGAGCGGCTTCGATTGCGTCGAGGTGATGTGCTGGCCCGTCGGCAAGGCCGAGCGCCGCTACGCCGGAGTCACGCACATCGACGTCAACGGCTTCACCAGGAGCAAGGCCCAGGATGTGCTCGGGCTCTGCGAGGAAACCGGGGTCGGCATCAGCGGACTGGGCTACTATCCCAACCCGCTCGCCGCCGATCCGGATGAGGCGAAGGTGTACGTCGAGCACATCAAAAAAGTGATCCGCGCCGCGGAACTGCTCGGCGTCGGCGTCGTCAACACGTTCATCGGCCGCGATCCGTCGAAGACCGTCGACGACAACTGGCCGCGTTTCCTCAAAACCTGGAAGCCGCTCGTGAAGTTCGCCGAAGATCACGGCGTCAAAATCGCGATCGAAAACTGCCCGATGTTTTTCACCCGGGACGAGTGGCCGGGCGGCAAGAACCTCGCCACCTCCCCGGCCATCTGGCGGCGGATGTTCAACGACATCCCGTCGCCGAATTTCGGGCTCAATTTCGATCCCTCGCATTTTGTCTGGCAGGGCATGGACTATGTCAGAATCCTGCGGGAGTTCAGGGACAGGCTGTTCCACTTCCACGCCAAGGACGCCCGCGTGGACCGCGAGCGGCTGAACGACGTCGGCCTTCTGGCCTGCCCGCTCGAGTACCACACGCCGAAACTGCCTGGACTGGGAGACGTCGACTGGGGCCGGCTCTGCTCCGTGCTCGTCGAGGTGTATGACGGCCCGGTCTGCATCGAAGTGGAAGACCGGGCTTACGAGGGCAGCCTTGAAATGCGGCAGGCTGCGCTGCTGCAGAGCGGCGGCTATCTGGCGCAGTTCCTGCCCTAGGAAAATGGACTTCAGCGTCATGCAAACGGCCCGGGCCGTGTAGTACGCTGAGAATGAGGTCTGATTAGGATCTGGAGGTCTTTTAGATGCTGCGCACGATCCAGCGAATTGCAATATGGGCGGCCGTCTGCGCCGCAAGCGCGGGCCTGGCCAGCGCCCAGATGGGAACATTCATGGGGCGGGTGTTGGGTGAAGATGGCAAGCCCTTGCAGGGCGTCGTCATCAAGATCGAACGCAAGGATATCAAGGGCAACTGGCAAACCAAAACGAACAAGCGGGGCGAGTGGGTTTACAGCGGAATGCCGATCGGCGGCACCTTCACCATCAGTTGCGAGTTCAACGGCCAGGTGATGGACGTTCTGAACGGCGTGCGCAGCCAGATGGGCGACCCCGTCGAGCTGAAGGACTTTTGCGACATCCAGAAGCTGATGGCGAAACGCAAGGCCATGGAGGCGGCGCAGCAGACCGGCCAGGTTACGCAGGAAGTGCTCAAGGAGATGTCCCCCGAGCAGCGCGCCGCGATGGAGAAGCAGCTGAAAGAGCGCGCCGCCCAGATGGCCCGCAACAAGGCCCTCAACGACGCCTTCAACGCAGGCTACTCCGCCCTGCAGGCCAAAGACTATCCGACGGCCATCGAGAACCTGCAGAAGGCCGGCGAGATCGACCCCAAGCAGGTGGCCGTGTGGGTGCAGCTGGCCGCCGCCTATGACGGCCTGTCCTCCGTCAAGACCGGCGCCGAGCGCGACGAGGCCCTGCAGAAGGCCGCCGAGGCTTACCAGAAGGCCCTCGAACTCCAGCCCGGCGACGCCGGCATCCACAACAACTACGGCCTCGTCCTCGCCAAGATGAAGAAGTTCGACGAGGCCACGGCCGAGCTCGAAAAGGCCACCGCCCTCGACCCGCCCGGCGGCGGCAAGTACATGTTCAACCTCGGCGCGGTCTACATCAACACGGGCCAGATCGAGCCCGCGACCGTGGCCTTCAAGAAAGCCACCGAGCTCGATCCGAAATACGCCCCGGCGTGGTTCCAGTATTGCAGCGCGCTCAGCAGCAAGATGCAGCTGAAGCCCGACGGGACACCCATTCCCCCGGAAGGCATGAAAGAAGCTTGCGAAAAATACCTCGAGCTCGAGCCCAACGGTGTGAACGCCGAAGGCGCCAAGGGCCTTCTCCAGCTGATCTCCGGCAAGATCGAAACCACGTACGAAAATCCGGACGCGAAGAAGGCCACCAAGAAGAAGAAGTGAGCCGGATCCGGCTCTCGTGATGCAGGGGCGCCCCGCAGCGGGCGCCCCTTTTGCTTGTTAGGTTGAAAGAGACGGCGATGCTGCGGCTGCTGGCTTTCCTCCTGCTCTTCATCCTCGTCGTGCCGCTCATCCGCGTGCTGATCGGCGCGGCAGCGCGGGCGCTGTCCGATTTTCTCGGCAAGGGCAGCCCCAGGCACCGCCCGGAGATCGGGGGCAAGCTGCGCAGGGATCCGGTTTGCGGCGTCTACGTCAGCGAGCAGGTGGCCGTGAAGCGGATCAAGGGCGGCGAAACGCTGTTCTTCTGCTCCGAAGAGTGCGCCCGCAAATACGAGGGCGCCTGAACGGATGGACGGTTCGACGGAGAGGGCGGCGCCGCAGAAAAGGGGCATTGTGTTCCTGTCCCCTTTGGCCTGGGACGCAATGATTGAGCACGCGCGCAGGGCGGCGCCGGAGGAGGCGTGCGGCGTTCTTGTCGGGAAACTGACAGGCGGCAGGCGCGAAGTCGTCCGCGCCGTCGCATGCCGCAACGCGCACCCGGGCGACCGGAGGAAGCGCTTTCTGATCGATCCGGAACAGCACCTCGCCGCGCAGCGCGAGGCGCGCGAGACTGGCCTCGAAATCCTCGGCTTCTACCATTCCCACCACACTGGCAGCGCGGCGATGTCGGAGGAGGACCTCGCACAAGCGCATCCGTTCGTCTCGCACTTCATCCTCGCCTTCCGCGGCGGCGCGCTCGTGCAGGCGCGCTGCTGGGGAATCGGCGCGGACGGCGGGGCGGCGGAAGAAGAGATCTTCATCGGCTCTGTCACTGGCGGGCCTCAGGCGGCATCAAGGACAATTGATGGTTCGTGAAGTGTCTCCTTCCCAGGCCAAGAGCCTGATCGGCGCCAATCCTGACGTGCAGTTTGTCGACGTGCGCGAGACCCACGAGCGGATGGCGTGCTCGATCCCGGGCACGCTGCACATCCCGCTGGGCTCTCTGCCCCGAAACCTGCACCGGCTCGATCCGGAGCGCCCGGTGATCGTGCACTGCAAGAGCGGCATGCGCTCGGCCGCGGCGTGCGAACTGCTCCGCCAGATGGGCTTCCGTGAAGTCTACAACCTGCGCGGCGGCATCGACGCCTGGGGCTGATAACGTAGAAAGCAGGGCCAGACCCTGCTTTCCGGATGATTCCGCTGCTGCTGATCGCGCTCCTCTCCGATCCCTACTCAGAAGAACGCGCGCGCGCCGTCCTCGAGTCCATGCGCAAGGACGCGCGCCGCAACATGAGCGTCGACCCTGAAGACGGGCGGTTCTTCTACAGGCTGGCTCTGGAACTGAAGGCGCAGCGCGTGCTCGAAATCGGCACCTCGACGGGCTACTCCGGCGGATGGTTCGCCATGGCGCTGAAGAAAACCGGCGGCCGCCTCATCACGCTCGAAATCGATCCGGAGCGCCACGCCGCCGCATTGAAGAACTTCGCCGCGATGGGGCTCAGCGGCGTCGTCGAAGCCCGGCTGGCGAATGCATTGACCGAAGTGGCGCGCATCGACGGACCGTTCGACATCGTGCTCATCGACGCCTGGAAGCCGGACTACCTGCGCTACTACGAGCTCGTGCTGCCGAAAGTGCGCCGCGGCGGCGCCATCCTGGCTCACAACACGCGCAACGCGGCATTCGCCCTGCGGCCGTTTCTCGAGCGCATCCAGAACGACCCTGCCGTCCGCACCGAGTTCCTCGCCGGCTCCCCGCAAGGGCTGTCGATCTCATGGAAAAAGTAGCGCCCGCATACAATCGGCTCGGCTAGAATCCTCCTTGTGAGCCACACGCACGACGGCAAGGCGCCCGCGCTGGCCATGCGGCTGTCGCTCACCGTGGGCGTGCTGATGCTCGCGGGCAAGACGGCGGCGTGGCTTCTGACCAACTCCTCGTCCATCTTCTCCGACGCGATCGAAAGCGTCGTGCATGTCGCGGCTGTCGGCTTCGCCGCTTTCGCGCTGCGCCTCAGCCGGCGTCCCGCCGGCGGGCGGTATCATTACGGCCTCGACCGCATCGCGTTTTTTTCCGCGGGCTTCGAGGGCGCTCTGATCGCCGCGGCCGCGGTCTCCATCATCGTGACCGCGATCTATCAGTGGCGGCAGGGACTCCCCCTGCAGCGGCTGACACTGGGCGCAGGCATCACCCTCGCGCTCGGGCTCATCAATGGCGCTCTCGGCTGGTATCTGATCCGCACCGGGCGCAGGCATCATTCGCTGATTCTCGAAGCGAACGGCAAGCACGTGCTGACGGACTGCATCACGAGCGTGGCCGCGTTTGCAGGCGTCGCGCTCGTGATCCTCACCGGCTGGAAGCCCTTCGATCCCATCGTGGCCATCTTCGTGGCGCTGCAGATCCTCTGGTCCGGCGCGCGGCTGGTCTGGCGCAGCGCGCAGGGGCTGCTGGACTACGCCGACCCGGCAGTGGAGGCGCAACTCCGCGTGGCTCTGGAGAATCTCACAAAGCAGCACGGCATCGAGTATCACGGCCTCCGGCTGCGGGAAACCGGCGGGCGTTTCCTCGTCGAAGCGCACCTCATCTTCCCTTACGCCACCAGCCTCGGCAGCGCCCATCACACCGCCACGCTGATCGAGGAGGCGCTGGAAAACGGATTCGGCAAACCGCTGGAGATGATCACGCACCTCGAGGCTGCCGAAGATCACGACGAGCGCCACTCGCGCGAACACGGGCGCTGACCGCCGGTGCTATTCTGCTGGGGGAGGCGAGATGCTGCCCGCGGAATCCGCGTCGCCCGGACATGCCGAGATCGCTGAACCATCCGCCGCTGCCCTGATTCATCACCTCACGCACGAGCTGCGGCAGCCGCTGTCGGCGATCGAGTCCGCCGCCTATTACATCGACATGGTCGTCAGCCAGGTCCGGCCCGATTTGATCCCCCATTGCCGCCGCCTCCGCGCAATGGTGCAGCACGCCAACTGGCTGCTCGACGATGCCATGCTCTGCGCCGTCTTCCGTCCGGCTGCGCAGCGGACGCAGTCCATCGGCGAAATCCTCGGCCATCTGGGCAGGCGGCTGCTCGCGGAAGAAGAATCCGTTCTCGACCTCCAGCTGGAGTGCGAAGGGCGGGTGCAGGCGCCCGACTCCCTGCCCCGGATGCTCGAGCATGCGGTGGCGTTCTTCCGGGACGTGGCCGGCTGCCACGGGCTCATTCATGCCGGCGTGCAGGGCGGGCAGGACGGCGTCTCCGTGCTCGTCTGGGCTGATGGATGCGACGACGCCCTCGATGCGGCGCGCGCGCTGCGCGCTGCATCGGAGTGCGGTTTCCTCGGACGCTTTCTGCATGCGGCCGGCGGCGCGCTGCATGTCGAGGCGCAGGAGTCACTCCAGCGGTTGTCGCTCACGTTGCGCCTGCGCGCCGCCGAGCAGGGCCAGTAAAGCGGCGTCGTCCGGCGCCGGCTCCCCGCCTGCCGTGAGCACGAGATCCGCTTCCAGATGCCGCGCCGCGCGGCTCGATTCGACGATCCAGTTTTCCTCCTGGCCAAGCAGCGCGCGCAGCGCGGGCAGGCCCTGCTCGAAATCGCCCCGCATCCAGAATGCCCGCGCCGCGCCCGCGGCCAGATACCGCCGCGTATCGCCCGAGGGGCCGGGCTCGCGCTCCTCGATCAGTTCGTACGCGGCCCCGCTCTCCGGCCGGTGGTGGGAGATCTTCACCGCCGTCCACCGCCGTTCGGGACTCAGCGCCACAATGCGGCAGACAAGCGTGGTCTTGCCCGTCTTGCGGCCCGTGCCGCCGACGATGATCCTCATGCGCCGCGCTGTTTTTCGAGCTCTTCCAGGCGGCGCCGGAGTTCCTCCACTTCGCGCCGCAGCTGCGGGAGCCGGCCCACATTGGCGAGCGTTTCCAGGTATTCCTTCAGCGGACGCGCCGGCGTGCCCCACCACACTTCGCCGCCTCCGCGCAGGACCTTCGAGCTGAGAATGCCCGCTCCAGAGCCGACCACCGCGCCCGACTTCACCGTCACATTGTCGCCCATCCCCACCTGGCCCCCGATCACGGCGTAGTCTTCGATCACTGTTCCGCCGGCCAGACCGGTCTGCGCGGCGATCACCACGTGCCGGCCGATGCGGCAGTTGTGCGCGATGTGCACCAGGTTGTCGAGCTTCGTTCCGTCTCCGATGGACGTCACGCCAAGCGCCGCGCGGTCGATCGTGCAGTTGGCGCCGATTTCCACGTCGTCGCCGATCACCACGCGTCCGACCTGCGGGAACTTTTCGTAGCGGCCGTTTTCGAACACGAAGCCGAAGCCGTCCGCCCCGATCACTGCGCCCGAATGGATCATCACCCGCTGGCCGATCTCCACGCCCGGATAGATGTGCACCCCCGGATACAGCGTGCTTCCCGCGCCGATCCGCACGCCGTCCCCGATCACGCAGAGCGGGCCGATGGACACGCCGTCGCCGATCACGCAGTCAGCCCCGATCAGCGCCGCCGGATGAATGCCTCGGGGCGGCTCCGGAACGGGATGAAGCCACGGGATGACTTTCGCGCAGGCGGCGCGCGGGTCTTTGCAGCGGATGATCGTTCGGCCGCCAGGGTTGGGAAAGTCCAGCGGCACCAGCAGGCAGCCCGCTGCCGATGACTGCGCCTCGCGCAGCGCGCGCCGGCTGTTCGCAAAGGCCAGCTCCCCCGAGCCCGCCGAGTCCAGCGGGGCGACGCGCAGCACTTCGCGCTCGCCGTCGCCTTCCCACGTGAACCCGAGCCGTTCGGCGATTTCTCTGACTCTCATGGGCCTCGTTTCTCCGGCGGCGGCCGGTATCATACCCAGTGTATGCCTGTTGATCCATCCGCTTATGTCGCTCCCACGGCGAAAGTGCATCCTGATGCCGTGATCGGACCGCAGACCCGGATTGGCGAATTCTGCGTCATCGAGTCCGACGTCGTCATCGGCGCGCGCTGCATCCTCGAGCCCTATGTCTTTGTGAAACGCTGGACGACGATCGGAGACGACAACGAGATCAGCGCGGGCGCCGCGCTCGGCACCGATCCGTTCGACAAGAATTTCACCGGCGAGCGCAGCTATCTCATCATCGGCAACGGCAACAGGATCCGCGAGCACTTCACCATCAGCCGCGGCACCGCCCCGGAGAGCGTCACGCGCGTGGGCGACGGCAATTTCATCATGAGCTCCGGCCACATCGCCCACAATTCCGTGGTCGGCAACAACACAGTGATCGCGAGCTGCGCGCTCATCGCCGGACATGTGACCGTGGAGGATCAGGCCTTTGTCAGCGGCTGCGTGGTGGTGCATCAGTACTGCAGAATCGGGCGGCTCGCGATGATCGGCGGCGGCGTTCGCGTCAATCAGGACCTGCCGCCGTTCTTCCTTTACAGCGGCGTCTACGCGAGCCCTGTGGGGCTCAACGTCGTGGGTCTACGCCGCGCCGGGTTCACGAGCCAGGACATCAGCGCCATCAAACAGGCTTACCGCCTCCTCTACCGCTCGAAGCTGAAGCTGAAGGACGCCCTTGAAAGAATCGAGCGCGAGATCGACTCGCCCTATGCGCGCCACATCGCCGAGTTCGTCCGGGGCACGAAGCGGGGGATCGCCCACGAGCACGAAGGCCGCGCCCGCTACCGCTTCGAGTGAACCCCTGCATCAGCCTTGCCGCGCCCCGGATCGCCATCAGCCCCGCAAGCGGGCGCGCAGAAAAATCCTCGCGGGCTCGCAGCGGATTCTGACCCGCGAGGGAGCCCCCCTTGAGCCTGCGGGACATCTGCATGGATGAAAATCACGACGGGTTCGGCGCCGCGAGCGAAGGGCGCGAAGCGCCCGAGAGCGGGCGGTTTTCAACCTTGCCCCACGCGCCATCCCCCGGGTTTCCCCTCGCGCTTGCGCGAGGGCTGCATCCCGCCGCGTCCGCGATTCCCCGGCGCTGTCCCTGAACGCGATGCGCACGATCTTCGACCCCGAACCGCTGCGCCGATTCACAGCGGGTTGTGAGCCGCGAGGGATCAGCCCGAAGGGCTGCGAGTGAGCGGTTACCCAACCCCCGAACCCTTCTATCCCTCAACATGGCGCCGCAGGCGCGACCCAGCCGCCGTCCCCCCCTGCGGGTTCCTCCTCGCGCTTGCGCGAGGGCTTCATCCCAGCCGTGCCCTGTTCCCCCCTTTGAATCCGGCAGCGAAATCCCCTTCGCTCCAGCCCCGAATCGACGATCGGCGCGAGTGTCACCCAGCCGCTTCGGCGTTTCCATGCATGCGCGATGCACCCGGTCGATGGTCCCGGCGAGAGCCACCTCAGTGACTACGGCGCGGAAGTCTGACGCCTCCGCCGGCTGAAAGCGATTCAGTATGCGGCGAACATTTCCGGACGCGCGGTCCACGCCGTCTCCTGGTTTGGTCGCGGCGGACGCCAGTGTGAATGTGTGAACGCGCTCGCGCGGCAATCAACCGGGGCAGGACGTCGTCCGGGGGATACGGTTGACTCCGGAATTCCCGGCAGCGGGAAAGGACGGCTGGCAAAGATGAGGGCCGGGCTCTTCATCAAGAACGGGGGCGGGCGCGGGATCCAGGCTGGTAAAACAAACCTGGAAGGTATTGTTTTGACCTGCTCTGAGATCTTCTCAGGCCTGCCCGGCGATCAGGTCATCGCGATCGAACGGGCGCCGCGCGGAGTGAGGATTCGCGCCTGGTATGTGGGCCCGCGGGCGTGTCCGCATTGCGGCGGGACCCTGCTGCGGAGCAGGGGATGGGTGCGGCGATCGGTGCGGCACGAGGACTGGGGCCGGCGCCATTGCCAGCTGGAGGCGGAGGGGCCCAAGGCTCAGTGTCTGGCCTGCGGGCGGCACTTCCGCCAGCCGCTGCCCGGCTTCCTGCCCTGGCAGCGGGCCAGCGAAGCCTTCCACCGGGCCATCTTCCAGCAGCATCTGGACGGCATCAACCGCAGCCGGCTGGCGCGGCGGGAGGGAATCGGCGCGGCCACCGTCCAGCGCTACTTCCAGCACGGACTCCGCCGCCAGGCGGCCCAGTGGCAGCCGGTCCGCTGTCCGAAATACCTCGGCCTGGACGAGCGCTTCTTCACGCGCAGCCTCGGCTACGCCGCCACGCTGTGCCACCCGGGCCCGCACAAGGTCTTCGACGTCGTGCCCGGCCGCTCGGAGGCCAGCCTCGACGCCTGTTTCCAGCGCCTGGAGGGCAAGCAGGAGGTCGAACTGGTCTGCATCGATCTGGCCTCCCCCTGCCGCGCCCCGGTGCGCAAGCGCTTCCCCAACGCCCGCATCGTGGCCGGCCGCTTCCACGTCATCCGCCTCATCAACCATCACTTCCTCGCCTGCTGGCGCAAGCTCGGTCCCGCCGCCAGTTCAAGCGGCGCCTCTGCCACCTGCTGCTGCACAAGCACCAGACCCGCGCCCAGCGCCGCCGCCTCGCCTGCCGCTTCCTCAAGGCTGTCAGCCGGCTCCGCGACTCCGGCCTGCCCCAGCTGGTCCAGCTCGGCCAGACCCTCCACGCCTGGCGCGAGGAGATCGCCGCCATGTGGCGCTTCACCCGCAACAACGGCGTCACCGAAGGCTTCCACACCGTCATGGAGCTCATCAACCGCCAGGCCTTCGGCTTCCGAAACTTCGAAAATGACAGGATGCGCGTCGAAGTCTTATGTGGTTGACTGAGGAGGGATTCCACTCTTGCCCCCGTTTTTGGCGTAGAGCCGAGGGCCGGAGGGGTGGCGTCCCCAGCGGGATTCGAACCCGCGTTATCGCCGTGAAAGGGCGGTGTCCTAGGCCTGGCTAGACGATGGGGACGCTTCTGAGCCGCAGCCTGACAGCTGCGGCACTTCTCATTTTAGCGGGCCTGCCGCGCCTCGGTCAAACCTGCGAATTCGGTCACGCAAGATGTCACCGGAAGTGGAGCCGTTGGGTCAGGAAAAAAGTCACCGGAATGGGCTGGGGCCTGCCCTTTCCGCAGGGAGCCCCCATGACCCTGCGGGACAGCAGCATGGATGAAAATCGCGGCGCCCTGCGGCGGGTTCTGTGCCGCGAACGAAGCCGGCGTCAGCCGCCGAAAGTGAGCGGTTCCCTCGCCACCCCACAAACCAACGGCGATTTTCGGGTGAGGTTGGTACGGCGGCGCGGCCGCCGGGCAGAAACAGGCGGATAGGCGGAAAGGGAAGCTCTTGGCAAGGTGCGAGGCCGGGGCGGACACTGCGGAGCTGGACCGGGAAGCTTGTGATCAGTACCTCAGAGACCTGAGGGAAGAGTATGTGCTGGCGGGGAAGAAGGAGTGGGGGCGGCTGTTGAATCAAGCCGGAACGCGCATGGGCGGCCACCCCAACCGTGTTCTCCGGCGCCCACGCAAACGGGTTTCCCGCCGCCCATGGGCGGCGGCTGCATCCCGACAGTGTTCCCCTCCCCCACCTGGGGGTTTCCCCCCGGCCCTGGGGTCTCTGAAAAATCTGGACTGCCGCCAAATCACCATCGGGTCGTTTTGTTCTATGATGCATCCAATCAGGCATGACGCAGAGCAGGCCGAAGCTGCAATACCGCAACCGGAACCAACTGTATCTGGGGAAAGTGGATCTGAAAAACCTGATTGATGAAGCGCATCTGGCGCGGGTGCTGTGGGCGGTTCTTGAGAAGATGGACTTTTCGCGCTACGAGGAGCAGATCCAGAGCCAGGAAGTGGAAGCGGCGTGCAGCGCGGCGCCGCCGCAGCTGCTCGCAGCGCTCTGGATCTACGCCTACAGTCTGGGGATCGGGTCGGCTCAGGCGCTGGAGCGGATGCAGAGCCGCGAGCGGGGGCTGCGGTGGCTGTGTGCGGACGAGCCGGTGGATCATCACACGCTGTCGGATTTCCGGCTAAGGCACGAGGAGGCGCTGGACGCGCTCTTCATCAAGGTGCTGGCGGCGTTGGAGCATGCCGGTCTCGTTGATCTGGAGAAGGTGCTGGACGGGACGATCGTGAGAGCGGGGAGACGGAGTCAGCTGCCGCCGCTGGATGAGAGTCTGATGCGGGCGGAGCAGGTCGTGGAGATGCTGAAGCGGGAGACGGGGGAGGCAGGCGGGGAGGAGCGGTATTTTGCGGCGGTCGAGCGTGCGGCGCGGGAGCGCATGGAGCGGATGCAGGCTGATCTGCGGGAGATCAGGCGGCTCAAGGGTGCTGGCACCGGATCGGATGCTGGCTGATGGAGACTGCGCTTTGCAGGGGAACATCAGGCAGCCCTGTTGGCGGCAGGTCGAAGGGCATGCTCCATGAAAGCCGGACGCAGCGCGGCATTCCTGCGGGATGACGCGCGACGGGGGTGCGGAGGCGGGGCGGTGAAGCTGCGGCCGCTGTCTGGGCGGCATGCCTGCACGAACCGCAATGCCGCGGGCAAGCCCGGGGGCGGGGCGGTGGTTGTAGCGGGCAGGGGAGGGCGTAGCGATGCAGACCTGCCTCGACCACAAAACCGGCTGGAGAGCCGGTAGTCCTGCTTCCAGCGGAGCTGGTACGGAAAGTTTCCGCAGTGACAGGTTAAGGGGGTGCTGGGTCTGCGGTGTCGTCATGTGAGGGATGGCGGGAAGCCGGACAGGATGGCATGCTCCGTATGCTGGCCGATCACGAGATGCGGTGAATCCGGGCCAAGGGGGAAACCTGGAAACTCCTCCGCCTGCACCGCCCGACGCCGCCTGCTGAGCACCCCGGGCCGGCCGAACCGCCCCGTCCCGGAGCGATCGCCCGACCCACTCGGGTGCTGGCTGCATCCCACCGTGTCCGCGGTTCCACGGCCCAATTCTCGTGGTGCCATGCCCCGCGGCAACCTGTGCACCCGGCCCGCGCGGGTGCCTCGTTTCTCATGGCTGGCGAAGGCCGGGAATCTCCCGGGCGCGAGCCACGATGCACCTTCGGACCGTCAGCATGAGCGCAGAGCACCGCTTCTTGTTGCCGTCGGAGAGCAGCACCTGAAGGGCGGGGCAACGGCATCCGCCGGCGCACGAATTCCGGGCGAGCCCACGACCGCGTGGAACATCAGCATCGGCGAGATGGCCAAGCCGTGCAGCCGATCACGCGCTGCGAACGGTAGCGGCGCCGGCCGCCGGAAGAAAGCAGTCCCTCGCACTGCCCCGGGTCAAGGGTAACCCCCGGTGGGCCGGCTTCGCGAACCCGCAGTTCAGCTGGCCCGCAACGGACCGCGCCGGGCTATGCGAACCTTCTAATTGCCATGCAGTCCGTCTGCGTCTTCTGCGGCTCCTCCTCGCGCGCTCTGGAATCCTATTTCGAAGCGGCCCGCCGCGCGGGCGCCGAAATCGCCCGCCGCGGCCTCCGTCTTGTGTACGGCGGCGCCAGCGTTGGGCTCATGGGCGCTCTTGCCGATGCGGCACTGGAAGCCGGCGGCATCGTGATTGGCGTGATTCCCCGCGCCCTGGTGAATCAGGAGGTCGCCCATCCTCGGCTCACCGAGCAGCACGTCGTCGAGTCCATGCATGACCGGAAGGCTCTCATGGGCCAGCTCTCGGATGCGTTCCTCGCCCTGCCGGGCGGCCTTGGCACTCTCGACGAATTGTTTGAGACCCTTACATGGGCCCAGCTCGGCTTCCACCACAAGCCCGTCGGTCTGCTGAACGTTGCCGGTTACTTCGACCTGCTGCTCGCCTTCCTCGACCGCGCTGTCGAGGACGGGTTCCTGCACCCGGCGCACCGCGCCATGATCCATTCTGGCCTCGACCCGGCCTCTCTTCTGAACGCCATGCGCTCCCATGAGCCTCCCTCTGCGGGCAAGTGGTGGCTCCGCCCGGAGGAACGTCCTGGCAGCTGAACTCCGGGGAGACGGAAAGCGGTGGCAGCCCTGATCGGCGCGGTCATGGGTGAGAATCGTCTCGGCCGTCCATGGCCTTCACCGTCGGCTGCCCTGAGGAACTGAAAGGAGTGATCGACCCCGTGAAGCCCGCGGCGCAGCATGCGCCTGAGTGCCTCATACGGTGGTGCCGTCGAGATCGCTGACCCAGGATCGGGAATCCGGAGCCCCCAGGCGATCTCCGCCTGTACCGCCGTTCTGAGCCATCGCACGCTCGCCCTTGCAGCCGCTCATTGCACCCGGATCCACTCACGGCAAGGCCCGTACGATGCCCGCCCTGCACCCTGCTCCCAGTGCCGCACCGCTGCTGCCTGCCGCCAGCCGCCCCTGGCGTGGTTCCCGCTGCTCGCTTCTCTGGTCTTCTGCCGCCATGGGTCCAACGGGCAAAGGAAAAACAACTTCGCTGTGTTTCCTGTAGCGCGACTTTCTCGTCTCCCGCCGCCCTCTCATTCTGGTTTCCCGCCGCACTTGGGCGGCGGCTGCATCCCAACTGTGTCTTCCCCCGCATATTCCGCGGGTTTCCCATCGCGCTTGCGCGATGGCTGCATCCCCCGCGTCCGCGATTCGAGGTTGCGATCGAGGGGAGCAATGCACCTGGTTCTGTGCTGCGAACGGAGGCGGCGTCAGCCGCCGAAAGTAAGCGGTCCCCTCGCGGCCCGCCCCCAAACGGAGCCGCGCGGGAGCAGCCCGAAGCGCTGCGGCCAGGCGGTTCAAACGCAACCGTCCCCAGCCTTCGAAACCTCCCCATCGCGCGCGCAGCGCGCGACCGCGCCGCCACCCTCCCCCCACAGGCTCCCCCTCGCGCTTGCGCGATGGCTGCATCCCCCGCGTCCGCGATTCGAGGTTGCGATCGAAGGGAGCAATGCACCTGGTTCTGTGCCGCGAACGGAGGCGGCGTCAGCCGCCGAAAGTAAGCGGTCCCCTCGCGGCCCGCACCCCAAACGGAGCCGCGCGGGTGCAGCCCGAAGCGCTGCGGCCAGACGGTTCAAACACAACCGTCCCCAGCCTTCGAAACCTCCCCATCGCGCGCAGCGCGCGGCCGCGCCGCCACCCTCCCCCGCGGGCTTCCCATCGCGCTTGCGCGCGGGCTGCGTACCCCCGTGTCCATGATTCGATGCTGCGATCGCAGGGAGCGATGCGCCTGGTTCTGTGCCGCGAACGGAGGCGGCGTCAGCCGCCGAAAGTGAGCGGTCCCCTCGCGGCCCGCACCCCAAAAGGAGCCGCGCGGGAGCAGCCCGCTGGGCTGCGGCCAGACGGTTCAAACACAACCGTCCCTACCCTCCGAAACCTCCCCATCGCGCGCAGCGCGCGACCGCGCCGCCACCCTCCCCCGCGGGCTTCCCATCGCGCTTGCGCGCGGGCTGCGTACCCCCGTGTCCATGATTCGATGCTGCGATCGCAGGGAGCGATGCGCCTGGTTCTGTGCCGCGAACGAAGGCGGCGTCAGCCGCCGAAAGTGAGCGGTCCCCTCGCGGCCCGCACCCCAAACCGAGCCGCGCGGGAGCAGCCCGCAGGGCTGCGACCAGGCGGTTCAAACACAACCGTCCCTACCCTCCGAAACCTCCCCATCGCGCGCAGCGCGCGGCCGCGCCGCCACCCTCCCCCGCGGGCTTCCCATCGCGCTTGCGCGCGGGCTGCGTACCCCCGTGTCCATGATTCGATGCTGCGATCGCAGGGAGCGATGCGCCTGGTTCTGTGCCGCGAACGAAGGCGGCGTCAGCCGCCGAAAGTGAGCGGTCCCCTCGCGGCCCGCACCCCAAACCGAGCCGCGCGGGAGCAGCCCGCAGGGCTGCGACCAGGCGGTTCAAACACAACCGTCCCTACCCTCCGAAACCTCCCCATCGCGCGCAGCGCGCGACCGCGCCGCCACCCTCCCCCACGGGCTTCCCATCGCGCTTGCGCGAGGGCTGCATCCCAACTGTGCCCCAGCGCGGGTTCTCCCGGGCTTTGAGGCGAGGGCTGCGTCCCCTCAGTGTTTTTCTCGCAAAACCAGCCGCTATTCTGAATGTGAATGGCCCGCCGCCTGTTCTACGCCCAGGAATGGAAAGCCGGAAAGGCCTTCCTTCGCGGCGAAACCGCCGAACACGTCCGCCGGGTCCTCCGAGCCGAGCGCGGCCAACTCTACGAACTCTCCGATGGCGAACGCCTCTGGCTCGCCCGCGTAGAAGCCTTCAGCAAAGAAACCGTCGAATTCACTCTCGTCGAACCACTCCCGGCCGTCCGCCGGCATGCTTCCATCCACCTTCTGGCCTCTCTGTTCAAATTCGACCACTTCGAATGGATGATCGAGAAAGCCACCGAACTCGGCGTCGAACGCATCACCCCGGTCGTCAGCCTTCGCTCGGAGAAAGGGCTGGACACGGCGGCCGAAAAACGCCGCGCGCGATGGGAAAAGATCGCCCGCGAAGCCGGCCAGCAGTCGCGCCGCCTGCGCCCCCCGGAAATCGGCGCCGTGATCCACTTCAAAGAGGCCCTGCACACCCAGGCGGAAACCCGCCTCTTTTTGGACGAAGCCGAAGACGCGCCGCCGATTCTGTCCGTATTGACGAACCCCTCCGCCCCTGCCGCCCTCCTCTGCGGTCCCGAAGGCGGCTGGGACCCGCGCGAGCGCGAAGCCGCTCAGCACGCCTCCTGGCAGCCCGTCTCTCTCGGCCCCCTCATCCTCCGCGCCGAAACCGCCGCCCTCGCCGCCCTCTCCACCCTCGCCGCCGCCCGCGCAACAAGCGCAGGTTAAGCTTGACGGCAGGCGGTCAGAACGGGAAACGCACTGAACGGGCCCTGCCGAGAGGCGTTTTTCCTGATGCATCCAGATTGCTCCAAGAGGGAACACTTCGTTGACATCACGACTGTCCGGACGTCTCCTCGATGAAATAGGCTCCTTCAGCGTGCGCGCTTCGGTGGAAATTCCTCCTATTTCAGCCTCTATCGGACTGCTCGCATGTTCGCACGGACTTCCGGGATCCTGCAATCTGCTTCTCTCATTCCCGGAAGCCTGCCTCCGTCGTTCTCCTCCTGCCATCCGGCAACCTACAAACACCAACCGATCAATCCGAACCTCACAGCCATAGCGTACTGATCCCCCGCCCTACGATTTCCTTGGACACTGATTTGCGATAAGGAGAATCAGGATGTCCAACGCGAAACACTCGGATTCCGGGCCCGCGCAAGGAGCCCGGAGGGCGACTGAAGCGGGGCCGGATTCCGGCCGCGCTGGCAAGGGCCGCTGGTCGGCCAGGCGCAAGATGAGCGTGGTGCTGGAGCTGCTCCGCGGCGCCGATCTGGAGTCCACGAGCCGCAAGTACGGTGTGACGGCGGCGACCCTGTCGGAGTGGCGCGAGGCTTTTCTGGCGGCCGGCGAGGAGGGCCTCAAGATCCGGCAGGAGGATCTGGTCGACGAGCAGGGCCGCCGGATGAAGTCCGTCATTGCCGAGCTGGCGATGGAGAACGAGCTGCTGCGGGAGCGCATCCGGCGCATGGAGGACGAGAAGCCTTTTCTCCGGTGGAGGTCGAAGAGATGAGCCGTACCCGGTCGATCTCCACGGGACGCTGCTACGGGCGGGCTCGGGTACTCAAGGCGTGGGGCCTGCCGCGGTCGACCTTCTACCAGCGGCGCCGCCATGGGGCTTCGCCTCGCCTGCCTGCCAGGCGCGGTCCGAAGACGCACTACACCGATGAGCAGCTCGCTGGGGAGATCCGCCGTACGATCCAGACATCGCCCTTCCACGGCGAGGGCCACCGCAAGGTGTGGGCGCGGCTGCGGCTGGCCGGCGTGCGCACCTCCCTGCGGCGCGTGCTGCGCCTGATGCGCCAGCATCAGCTGCTGGCGCCGCAGCGGCAGCCGCAGCCGGTCGAGCCAACGCGGCACGAAGGAACGATCCTTGCCGAGCGGCCCAACCAGATGTGGGGCATCGACGCCACGGCCGGCTTCACTCTGAGGGACGGGCAGGTGCCTATCTTCGCCATGATCGACCACTGCTCGGCCTGCTGCCTGGGCATCCACGTGGCCAAACGCGGCACGCGGTTCGAGGCGCTGGAGCCGCTGCGCCAGGCCGTGCGTGAACAGTTCGGCGGCTTCAGCGAGGGCATCGCCCTGGGCGTGAAGCTCCGTCATGACCACGGCTCGCAATTCATGAGCGACGACTTCCAGCGCGAGATCCGCTTTCTCGGCCTGGAGTCCTCTCCGGCCTTTGTCCGTGAGCCCGAAGGCAACGGCTGTATCGAACGTTTCTTCCGCACTCTCAAGGAGCAGCTTCTCTGGGTGCGGCACTTCGAGACCCTGGAGGAACTGGCCAAAGCTCTGGGAGAACTCCGCCACCGCTACAACGAGCAGTGGCTGGTGGAACAGCTCCATTTCCAATCCCCGCGGCGGGCTCAGCAGGCCTTGCTTGCCCTCGAGGCTGCCGCATGACGATAATTCAAAAAATCGTCCAGGAAATCGGGTGCGGTACACATACAACACAAAGCTCACCGTGAGGCCTGATCGATGGCGAGGACCGCCAGGAATGCGCCCATCACCCAATAAAACGTCGTCAGGTGGATGAGGGCTTCAGCGCTGCGCAACAGTTGGCATTGTAGCTCTTCGGGGATGTCAGCCCGCAGCGCGGACCCCTGGCTTTTCAAGAACGAACGGATAGCCTGATGCTCCTTCCGAACGCGAAGCCAGGACGTTAGCGAGCCGACAACGATGCCCGCCGAGAGCAGTAAGCAGTAACCCGGGAAATGTTCCCACCGGCGGTAGAGCATCGCCGCAAGGCCCACGAAAAGGAGCAAGTTCATAGCAAATGCAGCCCTCGTGCTCCGGGAGGAGAAAAGGTCTTTCTGGAATAGACCCCCGTCGAAGTGCATGGAGCTTTGCAGCGCCATAAATCACACCTCCTTTCATCTACAGATGATTGCAGAATTCGTAAGGTGGCCGGATGAGATCTCCTGCGGCGGGGAGCAGGAAGTCCCAGAATCCTGATCACTCTAGGCGAAAGGGCAGTTCCCAAAACGGCCGGTATCAGTGACCACTTACAGGCGTCCATTCGCTCGAATGTGTGAAGGTCAGCAGAAGACCTTCGAGGCGGCCCAGATACCTACCGCCGTGGCCCCCATCGCCAACCCGACGCCGGGTATCGTCTGAGCAAGGGCTGCAATGCCGATATAGGCGCTGCCCCAGTCCGCCACCGCGCACCAATCGGCGTCAAGGAGGGACATCCTGAGGGAGATCGTCCGGGCGGCTTCGTTCACGGGCAGCCAGCGAACTCCCGCCTCCAGGTCCTTGACCAGCTGTTCCTGCAATTGATGGCTGTTGAACCGTTCCAACATCTGCAAGGCCTTGAGCCGCGACGGGAGGGGAGGATTGAGAGCCGCACTCAAGTCTTCCAGCGCGGGCGTGATGCCCGCACTCAGGAATGCGGCCCGGACTTGACCGATCAATTCAGAATTGGGCTGACTACTCGCGAAGGCCTCACACTCCGACAGAATTTTGCGCCGGGTGGAGGCGTTGATGCCTGTCTCCTCCAAGTGGTCGAAGAACATCCTGAGGACTGCTGCGGCTGCGGAAAGTTGAGAGGCGCTCAATTTCCGCCGCGACGCGCTCTGATACAGGCCGGCGAGTGTCAGCGTCGTGTTAGCCAGGACTGCGGGGCTGACTCTCCTCGTAGCCCCGTCGGGTGTCGCCTGAGCTTGCACGGCTCTTGGGAGTACGAACAGCAGCGGCAACTCGACAAAGCGCCGTCGGAGCATCGAATGCATCGGTACGTTCTCGGGCATAATTGTCTTCCTTCCAGTACGCTGATTTGGAATTTGGGTCGAAATGTTTGTTTTCGGATTCGACCAAGAAAAATGTAACTCTGTCCCCCCCCCTTGTCAAGGCTTACTGAATCCCGCATAATATAGTGTCACCTTTTCGTGGAGCCTTGCATCTGAATGCATATGGGCAATCCGCGAGGCCAGAGGCGGGACTTCGAGGCGCTGGAGCGGCGTCGGCTGGAAGGGCTCCGGCTGTTCAACAAGGGCGTGCCGCTGGCGGAGATCGCGCGCGAGCTCAAAGTCGCCCGACAGACGGTGAGCCGCTGGGTGCGGCAGTACCGGGAGGGCGGCCGGGAGGCGCTTCGGCAGGCGGGCCGGGCGGGCCGGCTGCCGAAGCTGGGCGCAGGGCAACTGCGGCAGCTGGAGAAAATACTACTGGCCAGCCCGGAAGCCTTCGGCTACCCGACCCCGCTGTGGACCTGTCCGCGCGTGGCCGAGGAGATTGAAGCCCACTTTGGCGTCCGCTATCATCCGGGCCATGTGTGGAAGCTGTTGCGGACCATGGGGTTCAGTTGCCAGAGGCCGGTGGGCCGGGCGGTGGAGCGCGACGAGAAAGCCGTCGAGCCATGGAAGCGTAAGCGCTGGCCTGCCATTCAAAAAATGCCCGCAGGGAAGGACGGACGATCGTCTTGATAGACGAGAGCGGCATCAGCCAGCGGCCGCACCGGGTGCGCACCTGGGCGCCGAGGGGCCAGACGCCGGTTTTGCAGGATTGCTTCAACTGGAAGACGCTGTCCGCCGTGGCCGGGGTGACCTTCTGGAATTTCTATTTCCGGCTGCATCCGGGGCCGATCCGTGCGCCGCAGGGGGTGGAATTCCCCGATGCGCTGAAGCGGCAGGTGCGCGCACCGCTGCTGGTGATCTGGGACCGGCTGCCGGCGCACCGCAGCGCGCTGGTGCGGCGCTATGTAGAGGCCAGCGGGGGCCGGATCGAGGTCCAGTTTCGGCCAGCCTATGCCCCGGAGCTGAATCCGGTCGAGTCTCTCTGGGGCGACTGGAAGCAGCATGAGCTGGCCAACGTCTGCCCGCGGGAATACTGGCAGCTGGGGGCAATGGCCCGGCTGGCGCTGAAGAAGATCAAGCGGAAGCGCAAGCGCCTCATCGGAGCCTTCTGGCAACAGGCTGAACTTTCTCTCGACTGACTCTATATTATGCGAGGCTCAATAGTTTACGCCACCGCCTGCCGGGTGGCTGGCTGCAATCCATCAAGGATTGCCTTCAAGGCCCACAGGTCCCGATAGCCCATAATCTTTCGAAACGATTTTTCGATTTCTAAGAAGGCCGCGGCCGACCAACGCGCCGCCATGCCCGTCCGCCAGCGGCACACGCGACGCGTGCGATCGCGGACTCCGGAATGCGGATTATCGACAATGTTGCTGGTCGCCAAGCATCGATGCAGCGAGGGCGGAATATCCAGCCGGTTGATAGTGAAGCATTCCTCCAAGCCTTCCAGCAGCGCCGCGGCGGCATCCGGATCATCCTGTTCCAGCCAGCCGGCGATCTGGCGAAACTTGGCCATGCCGTCTTTCTGGTTCATCTTCCAGGCGGCGCGCATCAGCGAAGCCGTCTGCGCTTGCTGATGGCGCGGCAGCCGTCCGAGCACGTTGCGTAGTTTGTGATTTCTACACCTTTGGACGGGCGTCTCCGCGCCGAACACCGCGTTGATGGCCGTGCGCAGCGCTTTCGAGCCGTCAATGACGAACAGGCGCCGGCGTGAGGGATCGACCCCGTGATCCACCAGATGCTGGAGCAGATCCTTGGCGGCTTCGGCATTCTCGGTGGCTCCTTCGCGCAACCCCAGCACGTGCTTGCGGCCCTGAACATCCACGCCCACCGCGGCCAGCACACACTGATCCTGAAACTTCATGCCATCGATGTAGATGATCAGCAGATCGACCTCATCGAAGCGCCGTTCCATGAGTTGCTGCAGCGCGGCTTCGGAGGCCTCGATGGCTTCCCGGCTCACCGTCGATTTGGATACGCCCACCGTGTCGGCCATCTCCGCAATCACGTCCCGATATCGGCGTGTGGAAACACCGTTCAACAGAATCTGAAGCATGCGTCGGCCGGTGGCGTCCTGCTGCATGGCTTCGTAGGCCGGAATCGGCACTTCCTTGTTGGCCCCGCGACCTTTCTTCCGCAGACGCGGTCCCCCGCCCCACGATTTCCTTGGACACTGATTTGCGATATGGAGAATCAGTATGTCCAACACGAAACAAGCGGATTCCGGGCCCGCGCAAGGAGCCCGGAGGGCGACTGAAGCGGGGCCGGAATCCGGCCGCGGCGGCAAGGGCCGCTGGTCCGCCAAGCGCAAGATGAGCGTGGTTCTGGAGCTGCTGCGCGGCGCCGATTTGGAGTCTACGAGCCGTAAGCACGGCGTCACGGCGGCGACCCTGTCGGAGTGGCGCGAGGCTTTTCTGGCGGCTGGCGAGGAGGGGCTCAAGATCCGGCAGGAGGATCTGGTCGACGAGCAGGGCCGCCGGATGAAGTCCGTCATCGCCGAGCTGGCGATGGAGAACGAGCTGCTGCGGGAGCGCATCCGGCGCATGGAGGACGAGAAGCCTTTTCTGCGGTGGAGGTCGAAGCGATGAGCCATACCCGGTCGGCCTCCACAGGACGCTGCTACGGGCGGGCTCGGGTGCTCAAGGCGTGGGGTCTGCCGCGGTCGACTTTTTACCAGCGGCGCCGCCACGAGGTCTCGCCTCGTCCGCCCGCCAGGCGCGGTCCGAAGACGCGCTACACGGATGACCAGCTCACCGGCGAGATCCGGCGTACGATTCACGAGTCGCCCTTCCACGGCGAGGGCCACCGCAAGGTGTGGGCGCGGCTGCGGCTGGCCGGCGTGCGCACCTCCTTGCGGCGCGTGCTGCGCCTGATGCGCCAGCACCAACTGCTGGCGCCGCAGCGGCAGCCGCAGCCGGTCGAGCCGAAGCGGCACGAGGGAACCATCGTCGCCGGGCGGCCCAACCAGATGTGGGGCATCGACGCCACGGCCGGCTTCACTCTCCGGGATGGACAAGTGCCCATCTTCGCCATGATCGATCACTGCTCGGCCTGCTGCCTGAGCATCCACGTGGCCCGTCGCGGCACGCGGTTTGAAGCGCTCGAGCCTGTGCGCCAGGCCGTGCGCGAGCAGTTCGGAGGCTTCTCCGAAGGCATCGCCCTGGGCGTGAAGCTCCGTCATGACCACGGCTCCCAATTCATGAGCGACGACTTCCAGCGGGAGATCCGCTTTCTCGGCATGGAGTCTTCACCGGCCTTCGTACGCGAGCCCGAAGGCAACGGCTGCATCGAACGCTTCTTCCGCACTCTCAAGGAGCAGCTTCTCTGGGTGCGGCACTTCGAAACCCTGGAAGAACTGGCCGAAGCGCTCGAAGAATTCCGCCAGCGCTACAACGAGCAGTGGCTCGTCGAACGGCTCCAATTCCAATCCCCGCGGCAGGCCCACGAGGCCCTGCTTGCCCTCGAGGCTGCCGCATGACGATAATTCAAAAAACTGTCCAAGAAATCGGGTGCGCTACACCCCGTATTTCACTGCATTGTCCGCCCTGGCTTTGCGCACCTTTTCTGAACTCAGTGGCGGCCTGCGCCTGCCGTGAGCTTGCCGCACCTCGTATGATGAGCGGTCCTGCTTCGAGCGGTTGCAGGAACAGCACGCGGCGAACAGGTTGTTTATGTGGTTTGTGCCGCCGGCAGCTCTTGGGCGGGAATGATCTATTTCCCATCCGCCGGGCTGATCAGCCTTGCCGTAGAGGTGGAAATCCAGAGGGCGGTAGCAAATGTGGCATCTTCCGTCGGACTTCTCAAAAATTCGACGCTTTTCGGCTTCGCTCGGCATGTTTGGCCTCGTGGGAAGTCCCAGGCGGGCACTCAGGGCATGACGCCTTGGCTGAAGTTATCATCGAGTCGTCGCACGAATCAGTTTATAGTAGCCGCCCTTTTGGCTGGTCGGAGGAACGACTGTGCCCTTGATCAGAGATATCTCGTTATTGGTGTTGCCGCCGCGCGGGCCATACTCCCTGTAAATGCCGCTTGCAGGCGCCAATTCGCCTGGCCTCACAGTGCGCTTCATTTTGCCTATTCCTTTCCTATGAGATGTCCTTGCTTTCCGAGAACTTCTTCGGAGACGTCTTTCAACTGGGAGCATAAGGCCCAAAAGCCGGTGCACCAATCAGGTGTTCGTTGGATGCCGAGCATCGAATTTCGCTTAGACCATTGTCCAATGCGGCATCGCCGCACGCTTGGACAAGTCCGGCGCCCTCATCGAACGGCGCGTGAAAGTCTCAGTTGAGGTTCGCCGCAAAACAGCAGGGGGAACAGCAGGAATGGAGGACAACCAAGCGTGCTCGGGAAAAGGCAAAGGCCCCGGGATTCACCGGGGCCTTCGTCATAATCGGGCAACGTCCTACTTTCCCACCCACTTGTGCGGGCAGTATCATCGGAGCTGAGGGGCTTAACTTCCGTGTTCGGGATGGGAACGGGTGTGTCCCCCTCGCTATGGTCACCCAAAGCCTGGAGAGCCTGAGTGCTGAATATTGACGGGCAACCGCGGAAAGCCGAAGAGCGGGAACCTGTGTGCGAGGTAAATCTTATGGTCAAGCCGAACGGGCTATTAGTACCGGTCAGCTCAACGCATTGCTGCGCTTACACATCCGGCCTATCAACCTGGTCGTCTTCCAGGGCCCTTCTTACCTGACGGTTGGGAGATCTCATCTTGGGGAGGGTTTCGCGCTTATATGCGTTCAGCGCTTATCCCGACCGAAGTTCGCTACCCAGCTGTGCCCCTGGCGGGACAACTGGAACACAAGAGCTTCGTCCACCCCGGTCCTCTCGTACTAAGGGCAGGCCCCCTCAAATCTCCTACGCCCACCACAGATAGGGACCGAACTGTCTCGCGACGTTCTGAACCCAGCTCACGTACCGCTTTAATAGGCGAACAGCCTAACCCTTGGGAGCTTCTCCACCCCCAGGATGCGATGAGCCGACATCGAGGTGCCAAACCGGAGCGTCGATGTGGACTCTTGGCTCCGATCAGCCTGTTATCCCCGGCGTACCTTTTATCCGTTGAGCGATGGCCCTTCCATACAGAACCACCGGATCACTATGCCCTGCTTTCGCACCTGCTTGACTTGTAGGTCTCGCAGTCAGCCTGGTTTATGCCATTGCACTCGACGGAGGATTTCCAAACCTCCTGAACCAAGCTTTGGGCGCCTCCGTTACCGTTTAGGAGGCGACCGCCCCAGTCAAACTACCCGCCTACCAATGTCCCTGCCCCGGATGACGGAGCGAGGTTAGAATCACAGAACGATCAGGGTGGTATCTCAACGGCGGCTCCACCGAGCCCGAGAGCCCGGCTTCAAAGCCTCCCACCTATGCTGCGCAGACCGCCCCATAATTCATTGATAGGGTGCAGTAAAGGTGCACGGGGTCTTTCCGTCTAGTGGCGGGCACCCGGCGTCTTCACCGGGACCACAAGTTCGCCGGGCGGGTTGTTACGACAGTCGCAGGATCGTTACGCCATTCGTGCAGGTCGGAACTTACCCGACAAGGAATTTCGCTACCTTAGGACCGTTATAGTTACGGCCGCCGTTCACCGGGGCTTCAGTTCGAAGCTTCGCCTTGCGGCTAACCTCTCCCTTTAACCTTCCGGCACCGGGCAGGCGTCAGCCCCTATACGTCGTTTTTGTGACTTTGCAGAGACCTGTGTTTTTGTTAAACAGTCGCCCTGCGCTATTCTCTGCGGCCCGCCGTGAAGCGGGCACCCCTTCTCCCGAAGTTACGGGGTCAATTTGCCTAGTTCCTGAACAACCCATCACCCGAGCGCCTGAGAATATTCATCTCGACCACCTGTGTCGGTTTGTGGTACGGACTCCTTCGGCCCTTAGCGGCTTTTCCTGGCAGACGAGCCGGCGGATTTGCCTATCCGGCCCTCTTCTCCCCCACTGGAGGGAACCATTGCCTCCAGCGAGCTCGAAGCTGCGTCCCCGCATCGGTATCTCCTACGGAGGTCACGGAATATTAACCGTGTGTCCATCGGCTACGCCTTTCGGCCTCACCTTAGGCTCCGACTAACCCTGAGCGGATTAACCTTGCTCAGGAAACCTTAGTCTTACGGCGACCAGGGTTCTCACCTGGTTTATCGCTACTTATGCTGGCAGAGTCACTTCCCTGCGCTCCAGCAGTGCTCTCGCTCTGCCTTCGCAGCAGCAGGGAACGCTCTCCTACCGCCACCATTGCTGGTGACCCGCAACTTCGGTACTGCGCTTGAGCCCCGTTGGATTGTCGGCACCGGGCGACTCGACCAGTGAGCTATTACGCTTTCTTTAAAGGATGGCTGCTTCTAAGCCAACCTCCTGGCTGTCATAGCCTCCCGACTTCCTTTCCCACTTAGCGCAGATTTGGGGACCTTAGTTGGCGGTCTGGGCTGTTTCCCTTTTGACAACGAAGCTTAGCCCCCGCTGTCTGACTCCCGCGCATTCGTTCCCGGCATTCGCAGTTTGGTTGGATTCGGTAACCTGGGAAGGCCCCTAGTCCATCCAGCTCTCTACCACCGGGACGGTCCACGCGAGGCTAGCCCTAAAGCTATTTCGGAGAGAACGAGCTATCACGGAATTTGATTAGCCTTTCACCCCTACCCTCAGCTCATCCGAGCTGTTTTCAACCAACACCGGTTCGGGCCTCCATCAGTTGTTACACTGATTTCACCCTGGCCAAGGGTAGATCATCCCGCTTCGCGTCTTTTCCCAGCGACTGAATCGCCCAGTTAGGACTTGCTTTCGCTACGGCTCGCTTACGCTTAACCTCGCCACTGAGAAAAACTAGCCAGCTCATTATTCAATAGGCACGCGGTCAGGCATGCCTTGCGGCATAGCCCTTCCACTGCTTGTAGGCATGCGGTTTCAGGTACTGTTTCACTCCCCTAGCAGGGGTTCTTTTCACCTTTCCCTCACGGTACTAGTTCACTATCGGTCGCGATCGAGTATTTAGCCTTGCCGGATGGTCCCGGCCGATTCCAGCGGGGTTCCTCGTGCCCCGCTGTACTCAGGAACCACAAAAGGAGGATTGCATTTTCACCTACAGGGCTGTCACCTTCTATGGCCGGACTTTCCAGACCGTTCGATTAACGCTTTCCTATCCTTGTTGTCACTCTCTCAGTCTCCGCTGGAAGCAGCGACTGGGAGAGTCATTGTGGTCCTACAACCCCGGACTCTCCTTGCGAATTGTCCGGTTTGGGCTGTTCCGATTTCGCTCGCCACTACTTTCGGAATCTCGGTTGATTTCTCTTCCTCCGGGTACTGAGATGGTTCACTTCCCCGGGTTCGCCTCGTACGCCTATGGATTCAGCGCACGATGCCTGGTGTTCACACCAGGCGGGTTTCCCCATTCGGAAATCCCCGGATCACAGGTTGCTTGCACCTCCCCGAGGCGTATCGCCGCTAGCCGCGTCCTTCATCGCCTGATCGCGCCAAGGCATCCACACGCATGCCCTTAGTAGCTTGACCATAAGATTTACGCCGTACACAGATTCCAGAGAAACCGGGCTGTTGAGAGGCCCGATTTCCCGCGCTCTGCTGCCGCCTCATAGGGTTTCGAGACGGCCGGCTTCTTGCGGATTTGCCCGTCAATATTCAGTTTTCAAAGATCGCGCCGGGCTTGCCCGGCGGTCCTGACAAGCTCAGGAGGCGGCATTCTTTCCGGAGAAAAACTGCCGGCTGCTGATCTGGCCAGGTTCCGTGAGAGGGTGGTGGGCCTGGGTAGAGTCGAACTACCGACCTCACCCTTATCAGGGGTGCGCTCTAACCACCTGAGCTACAGGCCCGGTCACTGGTGGAGCTGATCGGGATCGAACCGACGACCTCCTGATTGCAAATCAGGCGCTCTCCCAGCTGAGCTACAGCCCCCTGGATCGCGGAGCGGAGCCGCCGCGAAGACGGCTCCGGCCCCGACCTTCTCACAGGTTCTCGAGGCCGGTTGAACGCGAGGCCGGGAGTCCAGCTCACCGGCGCAGGTCAATTCCGAATTCAGGTCCTCAGTGGAGTTCCGGGGACGGGCCAGCAACGGCCGAAGCCGCTGCCCACCTTGGGCCGGCTGTTGATGCTCCGTACACCGGAGCGCCGGCCGGGACTCTCTTAGAAAGGAGGTGATCCAGCCGCAGGTTCTCCTACGGCTACCTTGTTACGACTTCACCCCAATCATGAGTCATACCTTGGGCCGCTGCCTCCCTTGCGGGTTAGCCTGCGGACTTCTAGTACAACCCACTTTCGTGATGTGACGGGCGGTGTGTACAAGGCCCGGGAACGTATTCACGGCGCCATGCTGATGCGCCATTACTAGCGATTCCAGCTTCATGCAGGCGAGTTGCAGCCTGCAATCCGAACTGAGACCGGTTTTTAGCGATTTGCTCCCCCTCGCGGGTTGGCGTCGCGTTGTACCGGCCATTGTAGCACGTGTGTAGCCCTGGACATAAAGGCCATGCTGACTTGACGTCATCCCCACCTTCCTCCAGCTTGTCGCTGGCGGTCCCCTGAGAGTTCCCAACTGAATGATGGCAACACAGGGCAAGGGTTGCGCTCGTTGCGGGACTTAACCCAACATCTCACGACACGAGCTGACGACAGCCATGCAGCACCTCGACCGGACCTCCTTGCGGAGTAGCGATGTTTCCACCGCCGTTGACCGGCCGTTCGAGCCCAGGTAAGGTTCTTCGCGTTGCGTCGAATTAAACCACATGCTCCACCGCTTGTGCGGGCCCCCGTCAATTCCTTTGAGTTTCAGCCTTGCGACCGTACTCCCCAGGCGGCAGACTTAACGCGTTAGCTACGGCACGCACCCAATGAAGGGCGCACACCAAGTCTGCATCGTTTAGGGCGTGGACTACCAGGGTATCTAATCCTGTTTGCTCCCCACGCTTTCGTGCCTCAGCGTCAGTCACGGTCCAGGAAGCCGTCTACACCACCGGTGTTCCTCCTGATATCTACGCATTTCACCGCTACACCAGGAATTCCACTTCCCTCTCCCGCACTCTAGCCGGCCAGTTTTCGGCGCACCCTCCCAGTTGAGCCGGGAGATTTCACACCAAACTTAGCCAACCGCCTACGCACGCTTTACGCCCAGTAATTCCGAACAACGCTTGCTGCCTACGTATTACCGCGGCTGCTGGCACGTAGTTAGCCGCAGCTTCTTCTGCAGGTACCGTCATGATCGTCCCTGCCGAAAGAGCTTTACACCCCGAGGGGCTTCATCGCTCACGCGGCGTCGCTGCATCAGGGTTTCCCCCATTGTGCAAGATTCCCCACTGCTGCCTCCCGTAGGAGTCTGGCCCGTGTTTCAGTGCCAGTGTGGCCGTGTGCCCTCTCAGGCCGGCTACCGATCGTCGCCTTGGTGAGCCATTACCTCACCAACTAGCTAATCGGCCGCGGGCTCCTCCTCTGGCGCCTTTCGGCTTTCTCCTCTCGGACTTATGCGGTATTAGCCCCGGTTTCCCAGGGTTATTCCCCACCAGAGGGTGGATAACCCACGTGTTACTCACCCGTGCGCCACTTTACTCAGGGATTGCTCCCCTTTCTCGTGCGACTTGCATGTGTTAAGCGCGCCGCCAGCGTTGATTCTGAGCCGGGATCAAACTCTCATGGAAAACCATGCGAGTTGCTTCGCCCCGGTTTGACTCAAGACTGAAACGGAATTAACTTCGCGTTCAACCAGATTGTCAAAGATCTGGACAGCCGTTGCCGATCTTGGCGAAGAGCAACCAACTGCCGGCCTCGAAAGGCGATTTGGCGCGCACTTGGCTGACCGCGGCAGACCGCGGGGCGACACCAAGTTGCAGCCAAAAACTTGGGAAACTTGAGACCTGCTGAGGACTTCAACCGCTGGCACCCTGCTTCCCGCTTTTGCGTTCAGCTCCGCGCTCAGCGCCCATCACTCAGACTACCAAACCGAACCGGCCTTTGCAAGCCCTTTTTCGTTTTTCTCGTCCGAGCGACGTCCTCTGGGAACGTCTCCAGCAACAACTGTACCACTCCCGGTCACGGCCTCGCAACATGGGGAGCGATCTTTTGTGACGAATCTGTTCCGGCGCCGCCGCGCGTGCTATGCTCCAGACTGGCACGTGTTCACACGGCAGCAGGAAAAACTCAGGCCTTTCCTGATACTTGCGGATCCGTTGCTGGCGTGGGCCGGTTTCGGGCTGGCCTATGTGACCCGGCAGAATCTGCCGCTGGAGCGCGAATTTTTTCTCACCGGATCGGTCCGGGCTCTGCTTCTGATGGCGGGCATGGCCGCCTGGGTGCTCGCGGGGCTGTGGATTCGCGCCTACGACGAGATTCTGGCTGCGCGGCCGCTGCGGATCTTCGCCCGGGCGTTTCAGCAGTCGGCGATCGCGGCGACTGCGCTGGTGGTGGTGGAGTACACGCAGCGGCTGGATCTGAGCCGTCCGTTCCTGGGGCTGTGGGCGGCATTCACCTTCCTGCTGCTGTGCGCGGGGCGGCTGGCGATGCGCGCGGGGTACCGGCGCTGGGCGGGCGCCGCCGCGGCGAGGCGCTATGTCTACATTGCCGGAACGACGGATACGGCGCTGCGGCTGGCGCGGCTGGTCGAGCAGAGCGGGCGCTACGGGCTGGAGCTGGCGGGGTTCCTCGCCAGCGAGCCGGGCGAGGTGCGGCTCTCGCGCAGCTATCCGGTGCATGCATTTTCGGAGCTGCCGCGGCTTCTGGAGACGCGCGTGGTGGACGATCTGCTGTTTGCAGTGGACTCGCGGCAGCTGGTGGAGCTGGAGGACCTTCTGCTGCTGTGCGAGGAAGAGGGCGTGCGGACGCGGTTCCACGTCGGCTTTCTGCCGCACCTGCACAGCCGCGTAGACCTGGAGTATCTGGCGGGCGAGCCGCTGCTGACGTTTTCCGGCGCGCCGCATGACGAGTTCCGGCTGCTGGTGAAAAGGGCGCTGGACATCGCGCTTTCAGCCACGGCGCTGATCGTGCTGTTGCCCGCAATGCTGCTGATTGCGGCGCTGATCCGGCTGACGAGCCCGGGGCCGGCGCTGTTCCGGCAGGAGAGGTGCGGGCTGAACGGGCGGCGGTTCACGCTCTACAAGTTCCGCACGATGGTGGCGGACGCCGAGGCGCGCAAGGCGGAAGTGGCGCACCTGAACGTGAAGAAGACGGCCTTCAAGATCCCTAACGACCCGCGCGTCACGCCGCTGGGCCGGTGGCTGCGGAAGTTCTCGCTGGACGAGCTGCCGCAGCTGTGGAACGTGCTGAAGGGCGAGATGTCGCTGGTGGGGCCGCGGCCGCCGGTACCGGAGGAAGTGGAGAAGTACGAGCGATGGCAGCGGCGGCGGCTCCGCATGCGCCCGGGACTGACCTGTCTGTGGACGCTTGCCGGCCGCGACGAAGTGGATTTCGACGAATGGATGAGGCTGGATCTCGAGTACATCGACCGCTGGAGCCTGCTGCTGGACGCGGAGATTCTGCTGAGGACGATTCCGCACGTGGTTTTCGGGCGGGGCGCGCACTAAGGGCGCACTGCAGACACACCGGGGCTGCGGCCGGAAAAGCCGCGTGGTGGCGGGGCGCACTGCCGGTTCGGATGCGGCAGCGGCCGATCTGTTGACGGACGCGGGGCCGGGCGTCATTCGAAACGCCGGCCCCTGCGGAGCCGCCTTGAGTCAACCGGAAGGCGCCGATGCGCAGCCCGGCCGCGTGACCGCCCTCCGTCGAGGCGCGGCACCGAATGGACCGTATTTGTTCAGGCTCATCAGGTCTTACCTTGGGACATCCGCTATCCTGCCGCCGAAGCGACGAGGCTGCCTGGAATGGAGAAAGCCGCCGAAGCAGCCGCCCTACTAGGCAGTCCGGTTCGAAGCGGGGGGACTCTGGCCAGAGATTCGTATCCCCCCATGAGAGAGTATGGCACGGGGCTGCAAACACGGAGGGGCTAACTTGTTGATTCTATTGAAAACATTGTTTGTGACGGGCCTGGCGGAGGGAGCGATTTTTCTGTGCAGCGGGGGAAGGCGGGCGCCGGGCTCGTGATCGGAGACGGGGACGCTGGCGCAGCAGAGGAGCGAGGGCCGCAACAATCGCCCGGGCCGCGCCCGGGCAACAGGCGCCTCAACGGCCGCGCAGGGATGGCGCGGGCCAAGCCGCAGGAGAAAAGGGGAATTGTGTTCCTGTCCCCTTTTTTGGCGCGGGCCGCCACACGGGCGGCCTCAGGTCAGCGGGCTCAGGAGAAGCCGCCGCGCGGGACGCAGCCGCCGCCGGAATTCGAACTGGACGCCGAGCCGCCGATGGCGCAGGCGGAGACTTCGCGCCGCACGTTGAGGCTTCCGCAGGCGGGGCATTCCAGGTTCGTATCCGCTTCGCTCATGCGGCGGAGCTGTTCATACTTGGCGCCGCACTCCTCGCAGCGGTATTCGTACATCGGCATAGCGTGTCTTCTTCCATTCTGATGCACGTAGGGCGGCCGAGGTGACCGGCGTGCAGGCCTAGCGGACGGCTTCATCGGCGAGCTTCCGCATGTCGCCAAGGAAGATGTGGACGCACATCCAGCCGATCAGGTGGAAGCTGCCCATGATGACAAAGACCGGAGCGTAGCCGAAGTGCTGGATGACGAAGCCGGGGACGAGGGCGGTGAAGATGATGCCGCCGACGCCGCCAAGGAAGCCGCCGAGTCCGGTGACGGAGGCGACGGCGGATTTCGGAAAGACGTCGGAGACCGTGGTGTAGAGGTTGGCGGACCAGCCCTGATGGGCGGCAGTGGCCAGAGAAATGAGCGCGATGGCCATCCAGGTTTTCGGCATGATGACGGAGGTGGCGGCGATGGGCATGCACAGGGCGAAGACGCCCATGACGAGCTTGCGGGCTTTGCCGTTGGGCCAGCCGCGGCGGATGAGAAAGCCGCTGAACCAGCCGCCGAAGACGCTGCCGAAGTCGGCCATGAGGTAGATGACCGGCAGCGCCCAGCCGATCTGCTCGAGGCTCAGGCCGCGGGCTTCCTTGAAATAGAGCGTCAGCCAGACAAGGTAGAACCACCAGACAGGATCGGAGAAGAATTTGGCGAGGGCGAAGCCGTAGGTCTGGCGGATCCGCAGCGCCTGCGCCCAGGAGACGCGCGCCTCGGTTTTCTCTTCCGGATCGCTTTCGATGATGGCGAGCTCGGCTTCGTTGACCCAGCGGTGCTGGCGGGGCTGGCGGTAGAAGAACCACCAGAGGGCGAGGCAGATGGAGCCGCTGGCGGCGGTGATGAGGAAGCAGGTGCGCCAGCCGAGGTGGGAGTTCATCCAGACGAAGAGGGGCGGACCGACCATGACGGCGACGTTGGTGCTGGCGTTGAAGATGCCGGTGGCGAAGGCGCGGTCGCGCTTGGGGAACCATTCGGTGACTGCCTTGATGGCAGCCGGGAAGTTGCCGCTTTCGCCGAGACCGAGCAGGGCGCGCCAGAAGCCGAGCTGAAGCCAGCTGGTGCTGAGGGCGTGCAATCCGGCGGCGACGCTCCAGAGAGTGATGGCGCCGGCGTAGCCTTTGCGGGTGCCGACGCGGTCGATCCACCAGCCCATCAGGAGGAAGCCGCCGGCGTAGGCGGCTTGAAACGCCGCGTTGACGTAGCCATACTCAAGCTTGGTGAAGTGGAGATCCTCGATGATCACCGGGCTGAGGATGCCCAGGATGATGCGGTCGAGGTAGTTGTTCATCGTAATGAGGAACAGGAGACCGAGGATCCACCAGCGGGTCTTCGTTGGTTGCGGATGCACGAACCCGATTATACTGAAATGTCAAAAGCAGCCGCGGTGATTCTGGCCGCAGGCAGAGGAACCCGCCTGAAAGAGGTCACGCAGGACCTGCCGAAGCCGCTGCTGCCGCTGCACGGGAAGCCGCTGATCGGGCATGTTCTGGACAGTCTGAAGGCGGCGGGCTTCGGGCGGTTTCTGCTGGTGGTGGGCTACCGGCACGAGCTGTTCTACGCGCGGTTTTCGGGCGACGGGAGCGTCCACTTCGCGCTGCAGGATCCGGTGGACGGGACGGGGTCGGCCGCGCGGCTGGCGGAACCGTTCACGGGCGAGGCGCCGTTCCTGCTGATGTTCGGCGATATTCTCGCCTCCCCTGACGACATCCGGGCGGTGTGGCAGAGGCTGCAGGGAGACGCAGAGGCTGCGGCCGTGATTGCGGTGAAAGAAGTGGACGATCCGTGGCAGGGCGCAGCCGTGTATGAGAAGGACGGCGTGGTGACGGAGATCATCGAAAAGCCGCCTTACGGGACGAGCCGGACGAGGTGGAACAGCGCGGGGATCTTCGCCTTCCGACCGGCGGTGTTCGAGGCGCTGAAGCGGATCGGCCGGTCGCCGCGCGGGGAGTACGAGCTGACGGACGCGCTGAAGGAGCTGCTGAAGGACGGCCGGCGGGTGCTGGCGCAGCCGCTCCGGCATGCATGGCGCGACGTGGGACGGCCGGAGGACGTGGCGGCGGCGCTCGAGCTCACCACTCCGTCGCCTCGCGGATGACGCCGGCCATGCGCTTGCTGACGACGGCTTCGAGCCCTCCCGTCAGGCGCAGCAGATAGCGGCGGGAAGACAGCGGCGCGATGGACCGCAGGTGGGCCGTGTTGATGAGGAAGGCGCGGTGGATGCGGCGGAACTGCGGGGGCGGGAAGCGCTCTTCGATTTCTTTCAGAGAGTGGGGCGCGTGGAAGCGGCCGGAGGTGGCCATGATTTCGACTCCGCCCTCGGCGGCGCGGAAGGCGATGATGTCGCGGGTGTCGATGAGGTGGATTTCGCCTCCGGAGCGGGCGGCGATGCGCTGCGGAGCGGCTGGGGCGGAGGCGCGGGCGGCACGGAGGCCTTCCAATTGGCGGCGGGCCTTGTCGAGCGCGGCGCGGAGCCGTTCAAGGCGGACGGGTTTCAGGAGGTAGTCCACGGCGCCAGCCTCGAAAGCCGCGAGAGCGTGCTGCTCGTAGGCGGTGACGTAAATGACGAGCGGGAGGGGCAGAGGGCGCAGGCGGCGCGCGACGGCGAGACCGTCGCTCTGCGGCATATGGATATCGAGCAGGACGACATCGGGATCGAGCCGCTCGACCTGCCGCAGCGTCTCCGCGCCGCTGGCGGCTTCTCCCGCAACTTCGACGCCGGGGCATTCCTCGAGCAGTTCGCGGAGCACCTGCCGGGCGATGGGCTCGTCGTCGGAGATGAGAACTCTCATGGCTCGATTTCTGCAGATGAAGAGGCCGCCTGAGCCGAGGGAACGGGCGCAGGCACGGAGAAGGACACGACCGTGAGTCCTTGTTCGCGGCGGACGGAGAGGCGGGGTTCACCGTAGTGAAGAGCAAGGCGGCGGCGGACGTTTTCGAGGCCGATGCCTTGCACGCTTTCATCCCCGGTGAATCCGGGGCCTGTGTCGGTGACCGTGATTTCGCAATGGTCCCCTGCAGCCCGGGCGGAGATGCGCACTTCGCCCGTGCGATCGAACGGCGCCACGCCGTGGCGGACGGCGTTTTCAACCAGAGGCTGAAGGCTGAGCACGGGGATGAGCGCCGCACGGGCCTCCGGGCTCGCATCGATCGTCCAGCGGAGGCGCTCGCCGAGCCGGAGCGATTCGATTTCGAGATAGGCTTCGACGATTTCGAGTTCTTTCTCGAGCGGGATGAGACCGCCTTCGCCCTTGAGCAGGTAGCGGAAGATCTCGGCCAGGTGGAGGACGGCGCGGCGCGCGGCGCGCGCTTCACGGGGGATGGAGCCGTAGAGGGCGTTGAGGGCGTTGAAGAGGAAATGGGGATGGATGCGGGCCTGGAGGGCGCGGAGTTCGGCCTGCGAGACGAGTTCGCGCAGGTGCTGTTCGCGGAAGTGTTCGAGCCGCTCGTTGACGAGGGCTTCGAGGCGGGCCAGGAGGGCGAGGTCTTCGCTGAGGTAGGGGCGGCCGCCGGCGCGGCGTCCGAGACCGAAGGGCAGGAGGGGCGCGCCGGGCGGGGCGGCGGGCTGGCGTTCCGCCTGGAAAAACGCGGCGATTTCGGCGGCTGCCTGGCCGGTGAATTCCGCTTCCCCCTTCACGGGCATGCGGCGGATGCGCTCCAGCAGCGCTTCGGCGTCGCCGCGGCGGAATACCAGCCGCGTCAACAGTTGTTGCACGGCATTTCTGAGGGCGGAGAAGAGGACGAGCGCAGCAGTGACGGCGATGCCGAGCAGCACGACGCGCGCCGGGGGCAGCGAACGGTAATCGAACCAGCCGATGGCGGCGGCGGCCAGCGCCCCCAGCCAGGCGAAGCCGGCGGCGAGGAGGATGTTGGCAAGGAAGCGCAGAAAGGCGTCGAGCAGCAGGAAGCGGTAGTCCTGCATCAACACCCAGAGGGCGAGGGGAACGCCGGCGTGGTGGACGAGCAGCTCGACAGGCCAGGCGTGCGGCGCGTCCTGCGAGTGGAGGTGGGTGAAGGAGAGGGCGAAGAGGAGCAGCGCCATGGCGGCGCCGGCGCGTCGGGCGGGCGTGCGCTGACGGCGCAGGTGGACGAGGGCGGCGATCGTGAGAGGCGCGAACCCGATGGCGGTCCATTGCAGCGTGCGGTGGTGGAGCGGAAAGCCTGGCGCGAGGGGTTCGAGCGCATGCATCAGGACGGAGAGGGCGCTGACGGCGTAGGCGGCGGCGACGAGCCGTTTTGTTCCGCCCTCGACGAGAAGGTCGAGCAGGAGGGCGGGCAGAAGGCTGAGGGCGGCGGTGGTGAAGAGGCGGAGCAGGTAGGAATCGACGAAGAGGCTGGCCAGGGCGCCGGCGTTCCAGAGAAACGCCATGGAAGCGGCGGCGACGGTGCGCCAGGAGGCGCGCAAGCCGCGTCCGGCAAGATCCTTGACGACGAGGACGAGGAAGATGCCGAAGACGAGCGCGCCGGCGGTGTAGCCGATCCAGTTGGCCAGTAACGGCTGGGCGGCGGGGCTCATGGGCGTGAGGCGGCGCGGCGGAGGCGGTCGCGGATGGCGTCCCAGGCGGGCTCGTCCGGCGGCTCCTCCACAGCGATCCAATCATAGCCCTGCTCGTCGCAGCGGTGGAGGGTGGCGTAGAGGGCGGCGGCGTAGTCGCGGGGCGAAGCGGGCATCGATTCGCCGTGGCGGAGATAGACGCCGCGGCCTTCGGAGGGCAGCTCGCCGTGGCGGACCAGCAGGAGTGGGGTGCGCGGACTGTAATGGCGCGGGTGCATGCCGGGCGCAGGGTGGGCTTCATCCACGCCAGCCGCCATGCGCAGGGCCACGGGACCGATGACGGACTCGAGCTCCGCGCGGGTGATCATGCCGGGGCGCAGCAGCAGCGGAGGATCCGCGGCCAGCGAGACGACGGTGGACTCGATGCCGACGGGCGTCGAGCCGCCATCGAGCACGAGGTCGACAGCATCGCCGAGCGATTTGCGGACGTGTTCCGACGTGGTGGGGGAGAGTTCAGTGAAGCGGTTGGCGCTGGGGGCGGCGATGGGGCAGCCGCTGGCTTCAATCAACGCGAGAGCGAGCGGATGGGCGGGCATGCGCAGGCCGACCGTGGGCAGGCCGGCGGAGACGATGGGGGGGATCGACGGCCGCTTGGGAACGACGAGCGTGAGGGGGCCTGGCCAGAACCGCTCCGCGAGCTTCCGGGCCGCATCGGGCCACTCGAGGGCGAGGTTCCGCGCCATGTCGATGGAGGCGACATGGACGATGACGGGGCTTGAGGGCGGGCGGCCCTTGACTTCGAAGATGCGGCGTACGGCCGCCTCGTCGAGGGCGTTGGCGCCGAGGCCGTAGACGGTTTCTGTGGGAAACGCGACCAGGCGGCCGGCGCGGATGAGAGCGGCTGCCTGATCGAGTTGCGGATGGATCATTCGGAGTCGTCGTCGCGGCCGTCGCCGAAGGTCTTGCCGGTTTTCTTCCACACGAGATAGGCGTGGATGAGATCGTCGATATCGCCGTCAAGGACGCGGTCGACATCGCCGATGGCGAGCCGGGTGCGAAGGTCCTTGACGAGGCGGTAGGGAGCGAGGACGTAGGATCGGATCTGCGAGCCGAAGTTGATGTCGGCTTTTGATTCCTCGAGGCGGCGCTCCTCGGCGCGGCGCTTCTCCATTTCGTACTCGTAGAGGCGCGCCTTGAGCTGCTTGAGGGCGGAGGCGCGGTTCTTGTGCTGGGAGCGCTCGTTCTGACAGGTGACGACGATGCCGGTGGGGATGTGCGTGAAGCGGACGGCGCTTTCCGTGCGGTTGACGTGCTGGCCGCCGGCGCCGGAGGCGCGGAAGACGTCGACTCGGAGGTCCTCCGGGCGGATTTCGATTTCGATATCGTCGTCGATCTGCGGGATGACGAAGACGCTGGCGAAGGAGGTGTGGCGGCGGGCGTTGGCGTCAAAGGGAGAGATGCGCACGAGGCGGTGGACGCCGATTTCGCTCTGGAGCAGACCGTAGGCGTTTTCGCCGTTGATCTCGATGGTGGCGGACTTGATGCCCGCGCCTTCGCCCTCCTGGCGGTCAGTGACGATGGCTTCGAAGTTGTTCCGCTCCGCCCAACGGAGGTACATGCGGAGGAGCATCTCCGCCCAGTCCTGGCTTTCGGTGCCGCCGGCGCCGGGGTGGATGGTCATGATGGCGCTGCGGTGGTCGTTCTCGCCGGACAGCAGCATCTCGGTCTCGAGATGTTCGGTGAGCTGGCGGAGGCGCCCGATTTCGCGCTCGAGGTCGGCGGCGACGTCCTCGCCCTCGTTGCCGAGTTCGATCAGGGTGTCGATGTCGCTGATGAGAGAGGCGAGCTGGCGGTCCTGCTCGATGGCGGATTCGAGCTTTTTGCGCTCCTGCATGACCTTCTGGGTGGCTTCCTGGTTGGACCAGAAGTCAGGGGCGGCGATGAGCTGTTCGATTTCTTCCAGGCGCTTTTTCTTTGCGGGGGTGTCAAAGATAGCTCCGCACGGACTCCGATTGCCGGCGGAGCTCAGCGTACGCCTGGCTGAGGTCTTCCAGGGTCATACTTTCATGGTAGCAGTGGCGGGGGCTGGGTTCTTCTGGTATATACTGTGAGAGTTTCGGTCAAAACGCTCCGGTTGAGGCTGTTTTGCGAGTTCAGGTTCTGCTCCTCCTCCTGCTCCTGACCGCCGGAAGCGCCGCGACGAAGGCGTGGGCCGCGAGCCGTGTCTCCGATGCGGCGAAGAAGCGGCCGGCGAAGACGGCGGCCCAGACGCGGAAGTCCGGCGCGGGCTCTGCGAAGGCCGCCGCACGCGCGGGCAGCACGGCTTCCGCCGGGAAGGCCGCCGTCAGCGCCGGGCAGAGCGCCCGCGGAGCCCGGACGGCCGCGAAGAGGCCGGCAGCGGCGAGGAAATCGGGGGCGTCGGCGCGCAGGCGGGCGGCGCAGCCGAAAGAGCCGCAGTTCGAGCCGTATGTGATCCAGAACTGGCCGCCCGAGGCGGTTGCGGCCCTTCCGACCGTCTGGCGGGAAGTGCCGCCTCCGCCGCCGCTGCCGGGCAACTGCCGCGTGTGCGAGACTTGGCTGCTGGCGACGGCGTACCAGCAGATCGGCATCCGGTACCGGCTGGGGGGAACGCGGCCGGAGACGGGCTTCGACTGCAGCGGCCTGATGAAGTATCTGTTCGAGACGAACTTCTCGATCGCTCTGCCGCCGACGGCGCCGCAGCAGTTCCAATATGGCCTGCGGGTGGAGAAGTGGGAGCTGGAGCCGGGCGACCTGGTGTTCTTCCGGACGCGCCGGGGATGGCACGTGGGGATGTACGTGGGCGATGATTCGTTCATCCACGCGCCCAACCGGCGCAAGACCGTGCGCGTGAGTCCGCTGTTTTCGGATCCGTACTGGCGCCGCGCGTATGTGGGGGCGCGGCGTGTGCTGGTGCCGGAGCAGCCGATGATGCTTGCGGCAGAGGAAGCGACGAGCAACAGCAATAACAACAACTGAAGCGGGTCAGTCCGCCGCGACGGGCAGGAAGGCGACTTCCGCCATGCCGCTCGAGAGGCGGGAGTGGGCGCAGAAGGCGGGGGACTTTTCAGGGAAATCGGTGCGGTAGTGGGCGCCGCGGCTTTCCTGACGGGCGAGGGCGCAGCGGGCGATCAGTTCGAGGACGGTGCGCGTGTTGGCGCGCTCGAGGGGGTCGCGATCGAGGGCGGGAACCGATTCGGAAGGGGTGTTTTCGAGGCGCTGCAACAGTCCCGCCAGAGTTTCGCCGGAACGGACGATGCCGGCTGAGTGCATGGCCATGCTTCGCAGTTCGCCGAGGGTCAGTCCGGGGACGCTGAGCGGCTGAGGCGGCGAGAAGCGCACGGGGGCGGGCAGAGCCGTTTCGCGCATGGAACGGCCGGCGCGGGCGCCGAAGACGACGCCTTCGAGCAGGGAATTCGACGCGAGGCGGTTGGCGCCGTGGACGCCGGTGCAGGCGGCTTCGCCGGCGGACCAGAGGCCTTCGAGCGTGGTGCGGCCGTCGAGATCCGTCCACACGCCGCCCATGGCGTAGTGCGCAGCCGGGCAGACGGGCGCGGGCTGGCGGTCGAGATCGAAGCCGAAAGCGAGGCAGGTGGAGTGGATGCGGGGGAAGCGCTTCCGGACGAAATCCGGGCCGCGGCCGCTGATGTCGAGCCACACGTGAGGCGCGTTTTCGCGGCGCATTTCGGAGACGATGGCGCGGGAGACGACATCGCGGGGGGCGAGCTCCGCCATCGGGTGGTAGCGGGGCATGAAGCGCTCGCCGGCGCTGTTGAGCAGAATGGCGCCTTCGCCCCGGAGCGCTTCCGAGAGAAGGAAGCGGGGGGCGCCTTCGACGTGCAGGGCGGTGGGGTGGAACTGGACGAACTCGATGTCGCTGATGACGGCGCCGGCGCGCCAGGCCATGGCGACACCGTCGCCGGTGGCGACGTCGGGGTTGGTGGTGTCGGAGTAGACGCGGCCGAGGCCGCCGGTGGCGAGCAGGGTGGCGCGGGCGAGCACGGCGAGCAGGCGTCCGCGCCGGGCGTCGAGAATGAGCGCTCCGGCGACGCGGCCTTCGTCGAGGAGGAGGTCGACGACGGCAGTGAAGCCTTCGAAGCGCACGCCGGGAAGCGACGCGGCGCGGCGGTAGAGGGTGCGGGCGATCTCGCGGCCGGTGGAATCGCCGTGCGAATGCAGCACGCGGCTGCGGGAGTGGGCTCCTTCGCGGGCGAACAGGAGCTTCGACCCGTCGCGGTCGAACTCCGCTCCCCACTGGATCAGCTCTTCGATGCGCGGCGGCCCCTCGCTGACGAGCACGCGCACGGCGGCGGGCTCGCAGAGTCCGTCGCCTGCGGCGAGAGTATCGGCCTCGTGGAGGGAGACGTCGTCTTCGTCGCTGAGGGCGACGGCGATGCCGCCCTGGGCGTATTCCGAGCTGGACTCTTCGAGGCTGTCCTTGGCGACGACGAGAACATCGCCGGCGCCGGCGAGTTCAATGGCCGCGCGCATGCCGGCGACGCCCGCCCCGATGACGAGAAAATCCGTGCGTATTGTTTCAGCCAGCGGTTCGATATCCACATGGTACAACCGAAGATATGCCGACGTTCACGGTGAACACCGGCGCTGTCGAATATCCGGTGGTGGCCGAGCGCGGCGCGCTCGCGCGGCTGGGCGAGTTCGTGCCGCCGCGGCGGGGCGTGCTGTTCGTGGTGACGGAAGAGTCCGTGTGGAGGATGCACGGCGCCGCGGTGGAGCGGGCGCTGGAAGGACGGCGCTGGCGCAGGCTGGTTTTCCCCGGCGGAGAAGAGAACAAGCGCATGGCGCAGGTGGAGGCGATGGCCGAACAGATGGCGGAAGCGGGCGGGGACCGCTCAAGCCTCGTCATCGCCTTCGGCGGCGGCATCGTGAACGACGTGGGCGGGTTTCTGGCGGCGGTGTTCATGCGCGGCGTGCCCGTGATTCAGGCGCCGACGACGCTGCTGGCGCAGGTGGACGCCGGCGTGGGAGGCAAGACGGGCGTGAACCTGGCGGCGGGCAAGAACCTGGTGGGCGCGTTTCATCAGCCGCTGGCGGTGATCACCGATCCCGACGTGCTGGCGACGCTGCCGGAGCGGGAGTACCGCGCGGGGCTGTTCGAAGTGATCAAGCACGGCATCATCCGCAGCGAGCCGCTGTTCCGGCTGATGCAGTCGCGGCGCGAGGCGGTGCTGGAGCGCGAAGCGGGCGCGGTGGAGGAGATGGTGGCGGAGAGCGTGCGGATCAAGTGCGAGGTCGTGTCGCTCGATGAAAAGGAGAGCGGGCTGCGGCGCATCCTGAACTTCGGCCATACGGTGGGCCACGCGATTGAAGCGGAGACGGGCTACAGCCGCTACCTGCACGGCGAGGCGGTGGGGCTGGGGATGCTGGCGGCGCTGCGGCTGTCGCAGCTGGCGGGGCGGATTCCGGCGGAGCTGTGCGGGGAGATGAGCGCCGTGGTGCGCGCCTACGGGCCGTTTCCATCGGCCGGGGGACTGACGGTGGACGGCATTCTGGCGCGGCTGCGGAAGGACAAGAAGGCGATTCAGGGGGCGGTGCACTGGGTGCTGGCGGCGGGAATCGGGGCGACGGAGATCACGCCGGATGTCCCCGATGAACTGGTGCGCGAGGCCGTGGCATCCATACTGGAGTGAGCCTGGTGAAAGGGACCACGCCGCCTGGGGCCGCCAACGAGCAGGAGGCCGCCGCCTATGTGCGCCGCATGTTCGGGCGCGTGGCGCGGCGCTACGATCTGCTGAACCACCTGCTGTCGTTCCAGACGGACCGCTACTGGCGCTACCGCACGGCGCTGGAGGTGGAGCCGTTTCTGCGGCGGCCGGGGGCGCGCGTGCTGGACCTGTGCTGCGGCACGGGGGATCTGACACTGGCGCTGGAGCGGCGCGCCGGCGGGGACGCACTGCTGCTGGGCGGGGACTTCTGCCGTCCAATGCTGGAAGAGGCGCAGCGGAAGCAGCGCGGACGCGGCTCGCAGATCGAGTGGATCGAGTGCGACGGGCTGGAGCTGCCGTTTCCGGACGACAGCCTGGATCTGGTGACGACGGCGTTCGGGTTCCGGAATTTCGCCAACTACCGCGCGGCGCTGAAGGAGCTGCGGCGGGTGATCAAGCCGGGCGGGATGCTGGCGATTCTGGAGTTTTCCACGCCTCCGAATCCGGTGTTCCGCGCGCTGTACCGGTTCTATTCGGAGACGCTGCTGCCGGCGCTGGGCGGCTGGATTTCAGGCGACCGCAGCGCGTACACCTACCTGCCGGATTCGGTGAAGAAGTTTCCCGGGGCGGAGCTGCTGGCGGCGGAGATGGAGGCGGCGGGGTTCACACGGGTGCGGTTCCGGCGGATGACGTTCGGAATCGTGGCGCTGCACACGGGGCTGTCGGGTTAATCCCGCAACGCGGCCTCGATCCGCTTCTCAAGCTCCTGCTGGGAGAGCGCGGTGCTGATGAAGAGCTCCTGGCGGGCGCCGGAAGCGAGAGCGATGGCTTTCCAGCCGTTCTGGACGGGAACGGTGACGCGGATGCGGACGAGCCCTTTGGCGTCGCGCACGGGGCGGATGACGCCGGGGATGATGGCGCGGATGTCTTCGTGCCCGGCGAGGCGCTCGAGCACGGGGCGGAGGCCGCCGATGATGGAGTGCTCGATCTTGAGCTTGTTCTGGCTGGCGCGGAGACGCATGGCTAGCGGAACCGTTTGCGGAAGAGGAAGTCGACGGCGAAGGCGCCGTTTTCGTCTTTGATGGCGATGACGGACCACTGGCGCGAGAGGTCCCACTCAAGGCGGACGACCTGCTGCTGGGAGCGGTTGAGGTTGGTGATGAAGGTGAGGGTGACGTCGCGCGAGATGGACTGCTCGATGCTGAGGCGCGCCTGAGGCAGAGCGTCGACGCCGACGTTGCTGGGATCGATCCGGAGGCGGGAGGCGCCGAAGAAGCGCTCGGTGCGGGTGTTGAGGCCGGCGCTGAGGGCGGTGCCGAGGAGGGTGTTGGAACCGGCGGAGTTTTCCATGACGGTCTGGCTGCGGATGCGGTCCGTGGCCACCATGGAGCCGGAGGTGGCGGCGGGGGTGCGGCCGACAGTGAGCAGGGCGAGGATCTCGGACGATTGCAGGGGCGGCTCGGAGCGGTAGGTGATGTTGAGGCGGGACAGGGGACCGCTGACGTTGATGTAGACGGTGATGCCGCGGACGCGGGTCTCGAGATCGAGATCGATCTGGGGGGCGACGGCGGCGGTGTTGTAGAAGAGGATTTCGCCGCGGGAGATGTTGTAACGGTTGCCGAAGAAATTGACCTCGCCTTGGCTGGCGTAGATGGAGCCGAGCAGGATGGGCTTGGCGGGGCTGCCGCGGAGGCGGAGGTCGCCTTCGAGCTGGAGGTCGCTGGTGTAAGAGACGGAGAAGATCGCGTTGGGGGCTGTGCGGAGGCGGACGTCGAACTGGAGATTGCGGAGGAATTCGTTCTGAGCGGCGGCAGGAAGCGGACCGCCGGCGCCGCCGAGGAGGCTTCCCGCATCCCCGGTGACGATGAAGCCGGAGCGCTTGACGGTGACGAGACCGGACAGGACGCTGGCTGCGGACGAGCCGGTGAGGGCGAGGTCCGCGTCGATGGTGTTGCTGACGCCTTCGGGGTAACGGAGGCGGACGTTCGCGAGCTGAGCCTGCAGGCGGAAGGTCAGGTCGCCGCGGGCCAACCCCACGAAGCCGGACAGCGACGCCGTGCCGCCGCCGGAGACGCCGGTGAGTTTCTGGATGTTGGCGCGGTTGCGGTCGAAAAAGATGGTTCCGTTGACGTCGTCGAGACCGATGGGAAGATCGCGCAGATAGAAGGATGCCTTGACGATTTCCATCTGGCCGCTCACCTGGGGCTCGGCGGCTTCGCCGCGGAGGACGGCGCGCAGGCGGCCTGCGCCGCTGGCGGTCAGGCCCGGGTAGAACGACCCGAGCACGGCCAGGTTCGCCGTGCCCCGCGCTTCCAGATTCCAGGGCGCGGGTGAAGCGAATTCGTATGCGCCGCTCAGGGCGAGGTCGGTTTCGAGCGCCGTGAACTGCGCCTGCCGGACGCGCACGGCTTTGTCATCGAAATCGAAGATGAGCGGGCCCGAGTTGCGCAGGAACAGCTCCTGCGGCAGCGGAACCTCGGGCCTGGCCTCTTCAGGGGCTGGACGGAGCTCGAGCCTGGGGATCGTGATGCGTCCGGCAAGGGCGCGGAAGCCCGCCAGTTCGACTTTGCCGCTGATGTCAAGGTCGAATACGCCCGACAGGGGAAGCGGCTCTTCGGAAACCTGGCCGGCTTCCTTCAGCAATCTGTGCAGGAATCCGACGGAGAGCGAAGGCCATTTCAGCCGGAACTCAGCCGGCCAGTCTCTGCCGAGCCGAACGGAAGCGGAAGCCTCCAGGGGTGCGGGCTTCGCGTTGAGCCGGGCACGGAGGGCGAGCGTGCCGGACCGCGTTTCGGCCTCGACCTGGAGCGGTTCGAATTCAACGCCGCCGAGGCGCAGCGCCGCGGCTGTCAGCGCGCCGTCGAGGGAGGAAAGGCCTGGCCGGCCGCCGTCCAGGCGGAGGCTGATCGAGCCGCGGGCCTCCACAATGGCGTCCACGGGCAGGGCGAGGGCGCGGAAGGCCGCGAAATCGAGCGTGCGCAGTCCCGTGAGGGCGGCTCTGGCGCGGATCGAGCCGGTGAAAGGATCCTCCGGGTCATGCTCCCATGCACCGTCCGCCTGCAACCGGGCGCCGTTGCGGGCCGCCGAGAGGCGGAAAGCGCCCGAGGGGTCGAGCGCCGCCTCGGCGGTGATGAGTCCGAGGGTCTCTTCGCCCCAGGCGGCGTTCTCCACCGACAGGCGGAGCGAGCCATGCGGGCGGCCGAGGGTTCCGTTCAGTTCGATGGCGCCGGCCGCAACGCCGCGGATTCCGGCAGGCAGCCGCGCCAGCCGCAGCAGCTGCGGGAGATCGGCCCTGTTGATTTCGAGCGCCGCCCGAAGAGGACCGTCCGGATCCGGGCGCCAGTCCTTCAGCCCGAGCGCGAGCGAGCCGCTCAGCTGTCCGGCGCTCTGCCGCAGAGTGAAGGGCTCGATCTGCAGGCGGCGGCTGCTGAGGGCGAAGCGGGCCTGGACGCGCTCGAGGGGGATGTCTTCGTACACGGCGCGGGTGGCGGAGAGCGAGCCGCTGATGCGCAGATCGTCGAGGGGACCGTCGAGGCGGGCCGTTCCGTTGAGGGCGCCCTGATCGAGCGTCACGGGCAGGGCGGGGACTTCACCGGCGCCGAGCGCGGCGAGAAGAGGCGGAACTTCGGCCAGGCTGCTGGCGTAGACGCCTGCTTCCAGCGACTGCCCGAGAGTGCCGCGGAACGATGCGCGGATGGACCGCGTGGCGAGCGACGCCTCGCCGAACTCGACGCAGGCGCAGTTCTGGCGCCAGATGAAGGGCACTCGGCCCTCGACGGGCAGCGAATCTTCCGCCGCCGCCACGTCGATCTCCGCGCTCAGCTCCATGCCTGCCGGGCCATCGGGAGACAGCCGGGCGCGCGCCGAGACGGAGCCGGACAGCCGCGCGTCCAGGTCGGCGAGCGGCTCCGCAAACACGGCCTGAAGGCGCCGGAGGCTGGCCTCGCGCATCCTTCCCTGGATGTGGAGGTCGCGCCAGTCCCTGAGCTGGAGGCTTCCGCTCCAGTTGAGATAGGGACTGCTGATGTCGAGCGGTTCGATGCGCAGCGCGTCCGGCGTGAGCGAGAAGCGGCCCCTGGCATCGAGGCGGCGAACGCGGAAACCCGGCCCGGAGAGCGCAAGCTGCTCGGCGCGCAGATCGCCGTCAAGGCGCGGGGGCTGGCCGGGTTCGATGCGGACCGTGCCTGTGGAAACGGCGAAGCCCTGACGCACGGGGCTGAGCTCGATGTCGCGCAGAAGCAGGGAGGCGCGGTAGCCGGCTTCGAGACGCGGATGGGCGAAGTCTTCGAGTTTCGCCGTCCACTCGATCTTGCTGTCTCCCAGACGGGCGCGGGCGCGGGTGATCTCGACGCCGTCCTTGTGGAGCCACCCTTCCAGCAGCAGCGACGGCTGGAGATTGCCTGGCAGAGAGACGCGGTCGGCGCCCAATTGCAGGCGGTAGCGGGGCTGGCGGAAGTCGTAGGCGAGACCGAGGTCGAAGCCTTCCAGGCGCAGGTCGAAATCGACGCGCCTGTCGTTGAGTTCGAAGTGCGCGCGTTGCAACTCCAGCAGTCCGATGCGGAGGCGGACGAGATCGTCGACGGGAGTCTGCTGGCGGCGGGGGCCTGGCGGTTCCGGCAGGTTGGTCGAACCATCCGCGCGGTGGTACACGTGGACGCGCGGCGCATCGAGGCGCACCTCCCGCAAGGCAACCCGCCTCGAAGAGAGAGGATGCAGGGAAAGGCGGGCGGCAATGCGGCGGGCCCGGAAGAGCGGCTCCTCGCCCTCGCGCGGCTGCCCGTCGAGCGCGAGGCCGTCGAGCCTGACGGTGAGAGTGAGCCAGTCGATCTCGAGCCGTTCGAGCGACGCGCGGCTGCCGGTGGCGTCCCGGATCGCTTCGATGGCGCGCACGCGGAGCTGCTCGCGCATCCAGCGCGATTGCAACAACAGGGCGGCGGCCGCCAGCAGCGCTGCCGTAGCGGCGGCGCCGAGCCACAACCATCGCCGCCTCATCGGGGGCCTCCAACAGGGCGGAACGCCTCCTCGAAATAGCGGATGCGGAGGTTCTGCCGCATCTGTTTCAACCAGTCTTCCATGGCGGCGTTGACCTTGCGGGTTGTCAGGATCCGTTCGATCACGGGGCGCACGGCAGCCAGTCCGGGCACGGCGGCGCCGGGGCTGGCCTCGCGCAACGCAGGCAGGAATTCCGTGTCGTAGTAGGCCTGCACTTCCTCGTCCGTCACCTGCACGCCCGGGGCGAAGCGGTAGTCGATGAAGCGGGTCACGGTGAGCCGCGCCTGCATCTCGCGGCGGAACTCTTCTTCGGTGAAGCCTGCGCGGAGGAGCTCCGCGGCGAGCCGCTCGCGGCTCCACTTCATTTCGGCCAGAAACGCCTCGATCGCCGTGTCGGCTTCCGCCATGGCCGGGGGGCTGTACCGGCTGAGTTCGAGTTCGCGGCGGACGATCAGCAGATCGAGAAGCTGCTCAGCCGCCTGGCGGCGGTTCTGTTCGGTGTCTTCGACGGACACGCCGGACAGAATGGCGCGGAAGCGGAGATGGCGGAGGATTTCCACCATGGTCACAGCCTGCTGGCCGGCAGCGACGGCGACTCGGTCGAGAACCTCCGAACCCGGCGCCGGAAGCGTCTGGACAGCCAAGAGCAGAATGGCAAGCGCGCGAACCATCAGAAAGTCTGTCCGATCGAGAAGTGCCACTGGAATTGGCTGACCCGTTGCGGGACGTTGAACCGGCCCTGTCCGCGGAGCAGTTCGTCGCGGGTGCCTTCGAACCCGACGAAGCGCGGGCTGTTGCCGGCGAAAGCGAAGTCGACACGCAACGGGCCCACAGGCGTCTTGACGCGGAAGCCGAGCCCGGCGGCCTGCACCATGTAATCGAAGTCCTGCCGGTCCCGCTGCGCCAGGCGGAACGAAATCCTGTCGAGGGACGAGTACACGTTGCCCATGTCATGGAATAAGACGGCGCCGACGTTGTCGCCGATTAACGGAAAACGCAGCTCATGCTGGAAAAAGAGGAAGGCCTTTCCGCCGATGGGGAAGCCGGTGACGAGGTCGCGGGGGCCGGCCTGGTTGTCGGGGAAGCCGCGGTGGGTGGAGGCGCCGCCGGCGTAGAAGTTCTCGGGCAGCGGAACGGGCCGGTCCGAGAGGTTGTACAGCCAGCCGAAACTGGTGGCGCGGGCGAAGATGATTTCGCGGCGGAAGGGATGATAGGTGGAGTTGCGGGCCACAAGGCGCGTGTAATTGGTGCTCGAGCGGCTGAAGCTGGGGGCGTAGCCGAAGTCGAGCGTGTTGGCGACGCCGCGGTGCGAGTTGATGGGATCGTCGCGGCGGTCCTGGATGAGCGAGGCCGAGAGGGTGATGGTTTTGACGGGCTGGGAGAAGACCGGAATCAGATTGGGATCGATCTTCAGCGTCTCTTCGTCGATGAAAACGAAGCGGGAGATGACGCGGTATTGCAGCGTGATGTCGCGGGAGAGGCGCTGGCCGATCTGGATGGCGCTTTCGTTGCGGCGCGAGGTGAAGGTGCGGATGTCCTTGCTCTGGTCGAGCAGGGAGCTGAAGGAGAGGTTCAGGTTCTCGTTGCCGAAGAACTGCGGGGCGATGTAGTTGAGCAGGAGGCGCTGCTGGATGTTGGAAACGCGCACGAGCGCGCTGGCCGTGTGGGCGAGGCCGAAGATGTTGGAGCGCGTGATGCCCAGCAGTCCGCGCGGGGCGAAGCCCGCCGCGCCCGCGGGCGCGTCGAAGTTGTTGCCGGTGCCGATGCGGCCCATTTCGGCCCCGAAGCCCAGCGTGAGCGAATATTTCCGCGCTTCTTCCAGCTGCAGCAGGACGAATTTGTTTCTCTCGCGTCCGTCGGGGTTCTGCACCGCGACGTCGACCTTGGCGAAGATGCCGAGGTCGTACAGCCGCCGCTGGGTCTCGACCATGTCGCTCTGCGAAAGAGGATCTCCGGGACGCACGACGACGCGGTTCCGAACCAGATCGGGGCGCGTCGACTCGAGGCCGCGCACGAGCACGTCGCGGACGAAGTTGCGGCGGCCTTCGCGCACCTGGTAGCGCACGATCATGCGGTGCGGCGCCTCTGCCGGGGCCACGCTGGCGTCGAACGAGGCCTCCGGATAGCCGTGGTTGAAATACCAGCCGAGCACGGCGTCGCGGTCGGCGGCCACGTTGGCGGCCGAGAAAGGCTGGCCTGGAGCGCTTGCAAGCAGGGAGGAGATGGTGTCGTAGAACCGGAGATCGACGCCGCTGAGATCGACGCGTTCAATCAGGTATTGGGGCCCTTCGGCAATCTCGAAACGCGCGGCGATGTCGCTGGCCCTGTTGCGCCAGTTGTGTTCGATGCGGGTGCGGATGGAGACGTCGCGGAAGCCGTTCGAGACATAGAGAGCCTCGAGCGCGGCGCGGTCGGCATCGAGCATTTCGGGGCTGAAGCGGCCGTTGCGGTAGCGGGGGAAGCGCGCCGGGATGATGGAGAGCCGCTCGCGCAGAGTTTCGTCGGAGAAATAGCGGTTGCCGTTGAACAGCACGGCGGCGAGGCGGTAGCGGGGGCCGCGGTTGACGCGGTAGACGATGACCTGCTCGCCGGAGGGGGCGGGATCGGGCATCTGGAAAGAGACGCGGGCGTCGAAGTAGCCGCGGCTGCGGAAGCGCTCTTCGAGATTGCGCTGGCCTTCCAGAAGGAGCTCGCGATCGACGGTGCGCTCCTGGTAGATGGGGATCAGACGCCGAAGCTCGCCGCCGCCGACGCGCGCGCCTTCCATGCGCACGAGGACGCGGGGGCCGGGATCGACGGCGATGCGGGGGGAGGCGGTCAGCTTCGCGGAATCGAAAGGCAGATCCAGCAGCCGCACGGACGAGCGGAGGTAGCCGTCCTTGCGGTAGACATCCTGCATGCGCTCCAGGCCCCGCTGAAGCCGGGCCGAGGTGAGCTCCTGCCAGCCGCGCAGTCCGAACCAACGCTGCCAGCCGGTGCGGCGGATGAGGGATTTTTCCGATTTGAGCAGGGTTCCCTCGAAGACAGGCCGGGCGAAGCGCGCCCTTTTCCCCGGCTCGATCCGGAAGCGGACGTCCGCTTCCCCGGTCTCCTCCCGCAGGACGGTTTCATAAGTCACGCGGGCGCCGTAGTAGCCGTTGGTGCGCAGCATGTCTTTCAGGTTTTCCGCCGCCTCCGGCAGCATGTCTTCGTCGAACGGATCGCCGAGGCTGAGGCGGGTGCTGTTGGCGAGCTGGGCGACGTTGGGCGGCTCGGGGACGGGATCGACATCGACGAGGCTGACGAAGAAGGCGGGTTTTGTCTGAAAAGTGAGCGCGACGCCGCCGTTGCCTTCCTCCGCACGGACGACGATGTCGGAGAACCGTCCCGTCGCCCAGAGGCGGCCGATGGCCTGCGAGAGAGCCGTTTCCTCGAGAACATCGCCGGGGCGGATCTGGAGCGCGAGTCCCAGCTGGTCGCGGGTGAGCGGCTGGCGGACCGGCTCGAACAAAATGTCCGAGATCCGTTTTCCGTAGAGCGGACTGGGCGCGATCTGGCCGGGCAGAAGCCCGGCAAAACACACAACCAGCGCAAAGGCTGCCAGAAGCCTTTTCACTGTCTGTCATCTTACCGTGCGGGACGCGGCGCGCCGAACCTGCTGCTACCATCATGACTGGGATGAACGACGCGTGGCGCGAGCGGTACAGCCGCCAGATTCTGTTTGCGGGGATCGGCGAAGAGGGCCAGCGGCGCCTGGGAGAGGCGACTGCGGCGGTGGTGGGCTGCGGCGCGCTGGGGTCGTTCCACGCGGGGGCTCTGGCGCGTGCGGGCGTGGGAAGGCTGATCCTGATCGACCGTGATTTTGTCGAGTGGAGCAACCTGCAGCGGCAGTGGCTGTACGAGGAGAGCGACGCGCGGGACGCCCTGCCGAAAGCGGCGGCGGCGGCGCGCGCGCTCGGGCGCATCAACAGCGGGACGCAGGTGGAAGCCCACGTTGCCGATCTGACGCCGGACAACATCGGTGAATTGCTGGAAGGCGCGGCCGTGGTGCTGGATGGCACGGACAACTTCGAGACGCGGTTCCTTCTGAATGATTACTGCGTGGAGCATGGCGTGCCGTGGGTGTACGGAGGCGCGGTGGGATCGTACGGGGTGGCGATGCCGGTGACGCCCGGAAGCGGCGCCTGTTTCGAGTGCGTCTTTCCGGAGCCGCCGCAGGGACCGCAGCCGACGTGCGAGACGGCGGGCGTGCTGAACACGATCACGTCGCTGGTGGCGTCGTGGCAGGTTTCGCTGGCTCTGCAGATCCTGTGCGGGCGCGAGCCGGAGCGGAAGATCACGATGTTCGATGCGTGGGCGGGAACGGTGCGGCAGGTGGAGATGCCGGAGCGCGACCCGCAATGCCCCGCCTGCGGACAGCGGACGTGCCGCTTTCTTCATGGCGCAGCCCGGGTCCCGGTGAGCCTGTGCGGGCGGAACGCGGTGCAGATCCACGACCGGAAGCGGCCGGTGGATCTGGAAGAGCTGGCGCGGCGGCTGGCGCCGCTGGGAGAGGTGCGGCATAACGGATTCGCGCTGCGCTTCGTGATTCCGCCGCACGAGATGACGATTTTTCCCGACGGGCGGGCCATCATCAAAGGCACGCAGGACCCCGGCGTGGCGCGGAGCCTGTACTCGCGGTTTGTGGGCAACTGATTGCGGCGGGCGGGGTACACTCAAAGCTGAGGGCGGTTAGCTCAGCTGGTCAGAGCGCGTGCCTTACAAGCACGAGGCCGCAGGTTCGAACCCTGCACCGCCCACCACGCCATCGCCTTCAGCCGGCGGCGCCTGAACGGATCAGCCCCACAGTTCGTGGACGGGGGCGTATTCTTCCGACTGATTCGCGGGCACCAGATAGAAGCCGCGGCCCAGCGGATCGTCGTGATAGACCTTCGTGTAGTCGATGCCGAGGGCGGAGTAGAGGGTGGCTTCGATGTCTTCGGGGCGGATGTCGCGCTTCTGAGACCAGCCGGGGTCGATGGTGAAGGCGCCCGTGTCATTGGTCCTGCCGATGACCGTGCCGCCTTTGACGCCGCCGCCGGCCATGAGCACGGCCTGCTGCTGGAAGTGATCGCGGCCGTTCTGGCTGTTGAGCGGACCGACGGTGCGGCCGAACTCGCCCATGCAGACGATCAGGGTGCGGTCGAGGTGGCCGCTGGCCTTGAGATCCGAGATCAGCTCGCCGAGGGCCAGATCGAACTGCCGGGCGAGGCTGTTGGCGTTGGCCGGATTGAGGGCGCCCGTGTAGATGCCTGAATGGTTGTCCCAGCCGCCCTGATTGATCTGAATGAAGCGGGCGCCCATGTCCGTGCGGACGAGATTGCGCGCGGCGAGGCAGGCGCGGCCGATGGCGGTGTTGCCGTAGCGGGCGGTTTCATCGCTGGAGAACGTGAAGACGCGGGTGACGTCGTCGTTGTACATCAGCGTGCGGGCGGTGAGGTTGAACTGTTCGTACTCTCCGACGACGGGACCGATTTCTTCCATGGCGCGCGTTTCGGCGTCGAGTTCGAGCAGGAGGCCATAGCGGCGGTCGAAACCTGCGGCGCCGAGAGGGGATGTTGAGTTCGGCAGCCCGCGGCCGCCGGGCGTGATGTAGAAGGGTTCGGTCCACGGCTCGAGATAGCCGCGGTTGGGCCCGCCGCCGGAGTTGAGGGAGATGAACGGGGGCAGGACGGCTTTGGGGTTGCCGAGTTCGCGCGCGACGACGCTGCCGATGTGGGGGGCGATTTTGGAAAGCCCCGAAAGCGGGTTGCGGCCGATCTGGATCCACGTCTGCATGAGGCCGTGCACGACGGCATGCGTGCGCACGCTGCGCAGCAGGGCGATGGAGTCCATGTGCTCGGCCAGTTTGGGGAGGAGCCCGCGGGGCCAGCGGATGCCGTTGTAGGAGGTGGGCTCCATCTCGCGCAGGGTCCACGGGCCTTCCTTCAGGTCGAAGGTGTCGACGTGGCTGGGCGCGCCAGCCATGTTGACGAAGATGACCCAGCGGGCCGTGCCCTTGACGTCGGCGTTGGCGCGGGCGACCGTTTCGAGACTGCGGCCGGGGAGGAAGAAGCTGCCGGCTACGGCCGAGCCGAGGTGGCGGAAGAACACGCGCCGGTCCAGAGCCGGACGGCGCCAGAAGGGAACGAAGGGCGTCTGCGGTTTCATCGCTCGGGCCTCCCCTCAGTAGCTGAACAGGAAATCGATCTTGTTGATGAGCGCCCAGGCCAGGTCCTCGACAGCCGTGGCTCTGGCCGCCGCAGTCGTGGCGCGGGAGAGCGCCTTCAGGGCCACGCCGCGCTCATATTCCGTGGGCCGGCGGGACAGGAAAGTCAAAAACATATCCTCGACGATCTGTTCGTTGGAGGCGCGCTGGAGAAGACCGGCCAGATAGGGCGAGGCGGCATTGCCCGTGGCGCGGGTGCGGTTGGTGGTGAACGTCGAGTTCATCAGGGTAAGCCACATGAGGATGGAGCCGTCCTGGTTGCGCTGGAGCGTATCCCGGTTGCCGCGGTTGAAGGCGTTGAGGAACGCCTGCGCGGTTCCGTTGCTGCGCGGTTCGCTCGTGTCAGGCAACCGGGCGGCCCAGAGGAAGGGCTCGTCGAAACCCTGGACCGTGTAGGGCTGGGGCAGCTGCGTGGCCTTGACGATGGCGTCGTGGATCTCTTCGGCGTGAAGGCGGCGCGGGATGCGGCGTGCGAACAGCGAGGCTTTGGTCATGTCCCATTCCCCGCTGTAGCGCGAGCTCAACTGATAGGCGGTGCTCTGCGCCATCAGGCGCAGGATGTCGCGGAGATGGAAATCGGTGGCGCGGGCGTATTCGGCAAGCCTCTCGAGGAGCCAGGGATGCGAAGCCTGGTAGCTCCAGCCCTCGGGCGGCTGCTGGCGCGGGTCGAGGCGGTCAGGGTCGAGACCGTCGACAGGCTCGGCGAGAGCGAGCCCGAACATCTCCTTCCACAGCCGGTTGGCGTAATTGCGGGCGAACATGGGGTCGGCGATCATCGAGCGCACGAAGGACTCGCGCCAGTTGCCGGAGGCGGGCGTGCCGTCGCGGTAGACGGGGGCGAGGTTCGTCACCAGCTGCGTGCCGATCATCGCCGGCGCGCGGTTGGGGCGGTTGCCTGCATTGGTATTGAGGACGTAAAAGCCCGCGGCCCGCTCGCCGACATCGAAGGAGTTGTAATAGTAATCCGTCTCGGCGACGCGGCGCCCGGTCATGGTGATTCGCGAGAAATGCGCGGCCATCTGCTGCGCCTCGGTGCGCGTGACTTTGGCGCCCCAGGCTGAGAGCGTGTCGAGGTGATACTTGCCGTTGTGGCAGAGCAGGCAGTCGTAGTGCCCCATGCCGAGGAAGGTCGAGGCCGTTTTCACCAGCAGCAGATCGTAAGTGTCCTGAGCGGGGCCCATGGGCGCGAAGCCGCGGATGATGAAGTTGGTTCCCGCCGTAGCGGCGTCGTAATTGTTGCCGTTGACGGTGAGCATCTCGACGGCGATGTCGCGCCAGCTTTTGTCTTCGATCAGAGCGTTGCGGATCCATTTGTAGAGGGCGTTGCGGCCGTTGATCTGCTGGCTGCGATTCTGGGCGAAGGCGGCGTTCTGGAGGATGTCGCCGAGCCAGAGCGCCCATTTGTCGAGAAACGCGTCGCTGGAGAGCAGACGATCGATCACCTTGTCCCGCTTCTCCGGATCCGGATCAGCGAGGAAGGAGCGGATCTCGTCCGCCGAGGGGATGCGGCCAGTGAGGTCGAGCGAGACGCGGCGGAGGAATTCTTCGTCGGAAGACAGCGGCGCGGCGGGCACGCCTTCGGCTTCCAGGCGCGAGAAGATCTCGTCGTCGATGAAGTTGCGCCGCGGGAGTTCGGAGGCGGAAACCGATGCGGCGGCGCGGGCATGGGGCCGCGCTTTGGCAAACTCGAGGACTCTCTCGTAAGCCTCGCGCCGCGCACGGTGGCCGCGCTGCTGCACTTCCTCGGGCGCGGCGATCCAGGTGCAGTTCTGGCCGGAACCCGCCACATCTTCCGGCGCCGCTTCCTGGGCCGCAGCCACCCCCCACCCCAAGGCTGCAAGACAGCCCGAGATAACGAAGGATTTGAGCAAACGCATCCTCAGCCCTCCCCGTTCTTTCATAATCTACACCGGCAATCGCACCTTGCCAACAAGGCAATTGCCCGATCGAGCCGGATGGAAGTACTGGGAGAAGCCCTTTCCCCGCGCCCGGCGCCGTTCCGCCCGGGACAGCTCCTCAATCTCCAGCGGGCCCCATCTTCCTCCCAGACGGCCCAGGCCCGCCCGGGGATTACGGTGGCCGGCGTTCTTTTGAGGCGCATCTGGCGGCGGGCCCTTTTCTCCTACGATCAAGACATGGACGACGATCGGGGAGCGCAACTGGCTCGCGAGGTGGCGGCGAAGCTCCGCGAAGCGGGCCATGAGGCGTATCTGGTGGGCGGCTGCGTGCGGGACCGGCTGCTGGGGCGCCCGGTGCACGACCGCGATCTGACCACCGATGCGACGCCGTGCGAGCTGCGGCGGCTGTTCCCCGAGGCGCTGCAGGTGGGCGCGCATTTCGGGGTGGTCCTGGTGAGGCGCGATGGCGCGGAGGTGCAGGTGGCCACCTACCGGAGCGAGTCGAGCTACCGGGACGGGCGGCACCCGGACAAGGTGCGTTTCGAGAAAGACGTGCGCGCGGACCTGCGGCGGCGCGACTTCACGATCAACGCGCTGCTGGAGGATCCCTTCACCGGCGAAGTCATCGATCACGTGGGCGGGCGCGCGGATCTGGAGGCGCGGCTGATCCGGGCGATCGGCGAGCCGCGCGAGCGTTTCGCGGAAGACCACCTGCGGATGCTGCGTGCGGTGCGGTTTGCCGCGGAGCTCGGCTTCGGGATCGAGCCGCGCACGCTGGAAGCGATCCGGGAGCTGGCGCCGGCGATCGGGCGCATCTCAGCCGAGCGGATCCGCGATGAACTGACGCGGATTCTCACGGGCGCGGATCCGAAGCGGGGCTTCGAGCTGCTGGATGAAACGCGGCTGCTTGCGGAGATTCTGCCGGAAGCAGCGCGGATGAAGGGCGTGGAGCAGCCGCCGGACTATCATCCGGAGGGCGATGTCTGGACGCACACGCTGCTGATGCTGGGCCATCTGCGGCAGGCGCCGCTGGATCTGGCGTGGGGCTGCCTGCTGCACGATGCGGGCAAGCCTCTGACGCAGACGTTTGAAGACCGCATCCGGTTCAGCGGTCACGAGAAAGCGGGGGCGGAGCTGGCGCGTCGGATTCTGGAGCGGCTGCGGTATCCGAAGGAGCTGACGGAGCGCGTCGTGTGGCTGGTGGCGCAGCACATGCGGTTCAAGGACGCAGAGAAGATGTCGGAGGCGACCTTCAAGCGGTTTGTGCGGCAGCCGGGGTTTGAGACGCTGCTGGAGCTGTACCGGATCGACCTGGCGGCCAGCCGCAGGCCGATGGCGATCTACGAGGAGGTGAAGCAGCGGCTGGAATCGCTGCCGCCGGAGGCGCTGCATCCGGCGCCGCTGCTGCGCGGGCGCGATCTGCTCGGGATGGGGTATGCGCCGGGACCGGAATTTTCGCGGGTGCTGAAGGCGCTCGAGGAAGAGCAGCTGGCGGGGCGGATCGCAACGCGGGAGCAGGCGGAAGAGTTCGTCAGGCGAGCCTTGGGCTCACCAGCCACCTGAGCGTGCCGCGCGGGCGGGGCGGGAGGCTTTCGACGTCGATGCGCATGAGCGCGCCCTTCTTGAAGTCGACGTGGAGCTCCGGCGCGCCGAGGAGGAAGGCGGCAAGCTGGCTGCAGAGCGGCTCGTGCGAGGCGCAGAGGACGGAGGGCTGATTGGAGTAGAGCCGGATTTCGTCCCACGCCTCCTGAGGGGAGGCGCCGGGCGTGAGGGCGCGGGCGGGAACGATGATGGCATCGGGGGCGAGGATTTCGCGGGCGATTTCAGCGGTCTGGCGGGCGCGCAGGTAAGGGCTGGAAAGAATCAGCGCGGGGCGGACGCCTGCCTTGCGGAGGCGGCGCAACAAGGCGCGCAGTTTCTGTTTGCCCTCGCCGGTGAGGGCGCGATCGGCGTCGGGCTGGCCTGGACGCGCATCGGCGGCGATGCCATGGCGGAGGAGCAGGATCTCCACGTTGCGGCCCTCTGTCCGTATTGTGGCATACTCCCCGGAGATGGCCGCTTTCGGAGACCGCGAGTTCTGGCAGGACGGCGCCCTGAAGTGCGCCGCGGGCGCGGCGGCGGCGGCGGCGGTTTCGATTGCGGCATCGCAGATTCTGCTGGGCGCGGCGCTGGCGTGCATGCTGATCGCGCGCGTGCGGTGGCGGCTGCCGCAGGGCTGGCCGCTGCTGGCGGTGTTCTTCCTGTGGACGCTGGCTGCGCTGGCGCTGAGCGATGCGCCTGGGGCGGGCTGGCCGCAGGTGAGGAAGTTCTACGCATGGCTGGCCGTGTTCGCGGTGCTGTCGACGGTGAGCGGGCTGCAGCATGCGCGCTGGCTGGCGTGGGGGTGGCTGGCTGGAGGCGCGGCGTCGGCGCTGTGGGGCTGCGGGCAGTTCGTGGCGAAGTACATGGCGGCGCAGCAGGCGGGCGCGGATTTCTATGTGTCGTACATCGGAGCGCGCATCACGGGGTTCAACAGCCACTGGATGACGTTCAGCGGGCAGATGATGATCGCGCTGATGGCGGGCGGCGCACTGGCGCTGTGGGCGCCGGAGCGCGGGCGCCGGCGGCGGCTCGCGTGGGCGTGCCTTGCGGTGATGGCCGCGGCGCTGGTGCTGGCGATGACGCGGGGGGTGTGGATCGGGGCGTTCGCCGGGGGGCTGTATCTGCTGTGGCAGTGGAGGCGGCGGGCGGCGGCGGCGCTGCCCGTGGCGGCGGCGTTGATTGTGCTGGCCGGGCCCGCGGAGGTGCGGCAGCGGGCGCTGTCGATCGTGAAGCCGCATGGCGTGACCGATTCGAACCTGCACCGGATCTACACATGGCGCACGGGGGTGGAGATGATCCGGAAGCATCCGTGGTTCGGAGTGGGGCCGGAGCGCGTGGGCGCGCATTTCCGCGCGCACATTCCGGCGGACCTGCCGCCCGAGCCTCCGCCCGGTTACTACGCGCACCTGCACAACATTTACCTGCACTGGGCGGCGGAGCGCGGCGTGCCGGCGGCGCTGGCGGCGGTGCTGTTCTTTGTCTGGCAGATGATGCTGGCGTGGAGGCGCGCGCGGACGTGCGCGGCGGAGCAGCGCTGGGTGCATCACGGCGCGGCAGCGGTGCTGCTGGCAGTGCTGGTGACGGGGCTGTTCGAATACAACCTGGGCGACAGCGAAGTGCTGGCGATGACGCTGGGCTGGACGGCGGTGTCAGACCGGCTGGGGCGGCTCGCGGCGGCGTGAGGCGGCTTTGGCGGCGCGTTTGGCGCCGCGGCGGGCGCAGTGGATCAGGGCGCCGACTTCGGCGGCGGTGAGCTCGCGCCATTTGCCGATTTCGAGACGCCCGATGCGGACGGGGCCGATGGCGGTGCGGACAAGCTTCAGCACCTGGCTGCCGACGGCTTCAATCATGCGGCGGACCTGGCGGTTGCGGCCTTCGGTGATCGTGATTTCGAGAAACGTGCGTCCGCCGCTGTCGCGCAGGCGCACGACCTCGGCGGGACGTGTGGGACCGTCTTTCAGTTCCACGCCGTGACGGAGGGCGGACAGCTGCTGGTCGTCGAGCACGGTGGAGGTTTTCACGAGATAGGTCTTGGGGACGTGGAACTCGGGGTTGGCGACGAGTTCGGCGAACTCGCTGTCGTTGGTCATCAGCAGCAGGCCGGAGGTGTCGAGGTCGAGGCGGCCGACGGGGAAGATCCATTCGCGCGTGTTTCCGAGCAGGTCGTAGACGGTGGGGCGGCCCTGCGGGTCGCGCCAGGTGGTGAGGTAGCCTTTGGGCTTGTAGAGGAGCAGGTAGCGTTTGCGGCCTTCAAAAAGGGGCTTGCCGTCGACGGTGATGCGGTCGCGGCCGAGCTCGACCCAGGTTTCGGGGTCGGTCTGCGGGCGGCCGTTGACGCGGACGCGGCCGGAGCGGATCCAGCCTTCGGCTTCGGTGCGGGAGCAGAAGCCGAGCCGGGAGAGGGCGCGGTCGAGGGTCTTGAGAACCCGCTTCCGGGGAGCCTGCTGTGCGGCGGCGGCCTTGGCGCGGCGCTTCAAGTTTCGGATTGTAGCGCGGAGCGCGGCGGCAAGGGGAGGCGGCCTTCGGCGGCGAGGCAGGCGGGGATGCCTTCGCGGAAAGAAGGGAACTGCAGGGCGAGGCCATGGGCGCGGAAGACGGCGCGGCCGTCGACGCGGCGGTTGGCGCGGAGCGTGCGATGGAGAGATTCGGGAGGGGCCTCGGGCGGCATCGGGCAGCCGAGCAGGGAACAGACGAACGCGGCGATGTCGCGCTGACGGGAGGGCTCGAGATCGGCCACGGGCCAGGCGCCGCGGATCTCGCTGAACAAGGCCGCTTCCGCGAGCGCGGCGAGATCGTCGACGTGGATGCGCGAGACCCAGGACTCTCCTGCGCCGGCCATGCGGAAGCGGCCGGCAGGGATGGAGACATGCACGCCGCGGCCGGGGCCGTAGATGGCGGCGGGCCTCAGCACGATGGCGGACCAGGGGCCGGAAAGAACGGCCTGCTCGGCGGCGAGGCGCAGGCGGGCTTCGGGCGTCTGCGGCTCGGCAGGGGTGTGTTCGTCAATCTCGGGCTGCGCGCCGTAAACAGCGGTGGTCGAGAGATAGACGACGCGCCGGAGGGCCGGCCCGAGCACGGAGAGAATCAGCGGAGTGATCTCGCGGCCGTCATCGAGCACGGGCAGGGAGTGGAGCAGATGGCAGCCGTTCGGGAAGCGAGGGAGGAGCGATTCGAGACCGGTGCGGGAGGCGGCATCGAGAAGGACCGGCTCGATGAACGGGTGCGGCGGGATGAGATCCGCGCGGCGGCCGGCGGCGAGGACGCGGATGCCGCGGGCGGCGAGGCGCGCCGCGGCGCGGCTGCCGGTATAGCCGCAGCCGAGGATCAGGACGGGCGGGGTCATCGGAACGTGCGCAGGCGGGGCTCGGCGAGATGCGGGAAGGCGTTGAAGCAGGCCAGCGCGGGATCGCCGTTGCGCAGGTCGAGGATGGTGAGGTTCGTGTTGACGGCTGCGCCGGCCAGCCGCATGATGTGCATGGGCGTGCGGCTGCCGAAGAGCGAAGCGACGGTGATGGCCACGGGCGTGGCAGAGGTGAAAACGGCCGTGCGGCGGGCGGGTGAACGGAGAACATCGGCCAGCGCCGCGTGGACGCGATCCAGAAACGCGGACCAGGATTCGCCTTCGAACGGGTAGCGGTTCTCGATCCAGGCGCGCACAACCATCGTGTCGGCGGGGGTCCACTGGCGGTGGATGCCGTCTTCGCCCGAGCGCATGCGGACGAGCAGTTCTTCGTACTGCGCGCGGAAGGCCGGATCTTCGGCGGCGATCTGAGGGGCGATGCCGGCGTAGACCTGATCGAGATCGAACTCGCTCCAGCGGGGGTCTTCCTCGACCGGCGCCACGGGCGCGCCGGCCGCGGCGAGGGCTTCCGCCACGATGGCGGCGGTTTCCTTCTGGCGGCGGAGCCCGCCGCTGAGGATGCGGTCGAAGGCGATGCCCTCCGCCAGCAGCCAGCGGGCGAGGGCGCGGGCCTGCTCCCGGCCGAGAGGCGAGAGGCGGTCGTAGTCATCGCGCAGGCCGGCCTGGCCGTGGCGGATCAGGTAGAGGGTGGACACGGTGGGGAACGATCTCCGCTCCTTCCATTTCAGCAGACGCGCGGGGCGGGGCGCCAACCGGGAAGAGATTCACCAAACAAAAAGAGCCTATTGTGTTTGAAACGGAATTCATCTTTCCCCGCCCATCCCCGACGCAGGCCCCGCCGTTGGCGCAAGCGCGGGGGAAAATGCGGAGAGCCAGCGCCGGGCCCTCCATGTCACCAGGCTGTGACAGGCGGGGATTGCGCGGCGGGCGGGGATTTGCGGACGGCGAATTAGCCTTTTTGTAACAGGAAGTTGGGTATGATCAATCGAAAGGGCGAGAAGCGGCTGTGTGGCGTTTTGCAACAGGATATCTTGGTCTGATATTCTAGAAAGCGATGGCGCTGCCGATGATTCATCCGAAGGGCTGGGCGCCGCATCTGAGGTCACAAAGGGACTCATGAATACTCGTCATATCGACGTCACCGAACTCGTCCTGCGGGACGGGCACCAGTCGCTGATGGCCACGCGCATGGCGCTGGAGGACATGCTGCCCGCCTGCGAGGACATCGACAAAGCCGGCTACTGGAGCGTGGAATGCTGGGGCGGAGCGACGTTCGACGCCTGCATCCGGTTCCTGAATGAAGACCCGTGGGAGAGGCTGCGGGCGTTCCGCAAGGCGCTGCCGAACTCGCGGCTGCAGATGCTGCTGCGGGGGCAGAACCTGCTGGGCTACCGGCACTATGAGGACACGGTGGTGGACCGGTTCGTGGAGAAGGCGGCGGAGAACGGGATGGACGTCTTCCGCGTGTTCGACGCGCTGAACGACATCCGCAACCTGCGGCGGGCGATCCAGGCGGTGAAGCGGACGGGCAAGCACGCGCAGGGGACGATCTGCTATACGATCAGCCCGCTGCACACGATCACCGGGTATGTGGAGCTGGCCGAGCAGCTGCTGGACCTGGGCTGCGATTCGCTGTGCATCAAGGACATGGCGGCGCTGCTGAAGCCGGCGCCGGCGTACGAGCTGGTGCGGGCGATCAAGGACGCCTGCGGAGAGGAAGTGCGGGTGCACGTCCACGTGCATGCCACGACGGGCGTGACGATGGTCTCGCTGATGAAGGCGATCGAGGCGGGGGCGGACTGCGTGGACACGTCGATCAGCTCGCTGTCGCTGGGTCCGGGGCACAACCCGACGGAGAGCCTGGTGGAGATGCTGGAGGGCACTCCGTACTCGACGTCGCTCGACAAGAAGCGGCTGCTGAACATCAAGCGCCATTTCGACAGGATCCGGCCGCGGTATCAGGAGTTCCTGTCCAACATCACGGGCGTGGACACGGAGATCTTCGAGTCGCAGATCCCGGGCGGGATGATCTCGAACATGGAGAGCCAGCTGCGGCAGCAGGGCGCGGCGCACCGCATCCAGGAGGTGCTGGAGGAAGTGCCCCGCGTGCGCAAGGACGCGGGCTATCCGCCGCTGGTGACGCCCACCAGCCAGATCGTGGGCACGCAGGCGGTGTTCAACGTGATGATGGGCCGCTACAAGGTGCTGACGGGCGAGTTCGCCGATCTGATGCTGGGCTACTACGGGACGACGATCGGGCAGCGCGATCCGGAGATCATCCAACTCGCCGCCGCTCAGGCGAAGAAGCAGGCCATCACCTGCCGCCCGGCGGACCTGCTGAAGCCGGAGTGGGAGGAACTGCGCTCGGCGGCGATCGCCTGCAAAGGGTGCAACGGCACCGACGAAGACGTGCTGACGTACGCGATGTTCCCGCAGGTGGCGCCGAAGTTTTTCTCGACGCGGCATGAAGGGCCGAAGAACCTGGGCAAGGACCCGGCGGCGGCGCCGGCTGCAGCGGCGGGTGCGCCCGCAGGCGATGGCAAAGGTCCGGTGATGACCAGGGTGGTGTACGACGTCACGATCGGCGAAAAGACGCACAAGGTGACGGTGGCCCCCGCGCCCTGATTGGAATTTTCCTTCCGGAGCGAAAGCGAGGGGAGGGATCAGCAACGTTTGTGAATCTGGAAATTCGGAGTCATAGGTCTCTTATATGTCGATCAAATCCATGGAACAGCGCATTGCGGAGCTCCGCAAGAAGCGCCAGCACATTTACAACGGCGGAGGCGCGGACAAGCTGGAAAAGCACCGCGCCTCGGGCAAGCTGACAGCCCGGGAGAGGATTGAAGCGCTGGTGGATCCGGGCTCGTTCATGGAAATGGGCTGTTTTGCCCAGCACCGCGCCACGATGTTCGGCATGGCGGGCAAGGACGCGCCGGCCGACGGCGTGGTGACGGGCTCGGCGGCGATCGGCGGGCGGCTGGTCCATGTGGCGAGCCAGGACTTCACGGTGCTGGGCGGATCGGCGGGCGAGCTGCACTCGAACAAGGTGGCTGACGCGATGCTGCAGTCGCTGAAGACGGGCTCGCCGTTCATCTTCATCAACGACTCGGGCGGGGCGCGCGTGCAGGAGGGCATCGACTCGCTGTCCGGCTACGGGCGCGTGTTCTACACGAACGTGATGCTGAGCGGCGCGGTGCCGCAGATTTCGCTGATCTGCGGGCCCTGCGCGGGCGGCGCGGCCTACTCGCCGGCGCTGACGGACTTCATCATCCAGACGCGCAAGGCGCACATGTTCATCACCGGGCCGAACGTGATCAAGCAGGTGACGGGCGAGAACGTGACGATGGACGAGCTGGGCGGGCCGGACGCGCACATGGTGCGGTCCGGCGTGATTCACTTCATCGCGGAGGACGACCAGCAGGCGATTCTGATCTGCCAGAAGCTGCTGTCGTTCCTGCCGTCGAACAATCTGGAAGATCCGCCGGAGGTGCCGGGCAACTACCACTGCGATCCGGATCCCGAGCTGAACGAGATCGTTCCGGTGGACGGCAAGAAGGGCTACGACGTGCGGGAGGTGATCTTCCGCATCGTGGACAACGCCGATTTCCTGGAAGTGCAGGCGGGCCATGCGCCGAACCTCGTGATCGGGTTCGCGCGGATTTACGGCCGGACGGTGGGCGTGATTGCGAACCAGCCGAGCGTGCAGGCGGGCGTGCTGGACATCGACGCGAGCTCGAAGGGCGCGCGGTTTGTGCGGTTCTGCAACGCGTTCAACATTCCGCTGGTGACGCTGGTGGACGTGCCGGGCTTCCTGCCGGGCGTGGCGCAGGAGCACAACGGCATCATCCGGCACGGGGCGAAGATGCTGTTCGCCTACTCGGCGGCGACGGTGCCCAAGATCACGGTGGTGCTGCGCAAGGCCTATGGAGGCGCGTATCTGGCGATGTGCGCGAAAGACCTGGGCGCGGACCGCGTCTATGCGTGGCCGACGGCGGAGATCGCGGTGATGGGCGCGGAAGGCGCGGCGGAGATCGTGTTCAAGAAGGAGATCGCGGAGGCCGAGGACCAGGCGAAAAAGCGGCAGGAGATGATCGAGAAATACCGCGAAGTGTTCGCCAATCCGTATGTGGCCGCGGGCCGGCGGCTGGTGGACGACATCATCGAGCCGGCGGAGACGCGGAAGTACATCGCGCAGTCGCTCGAGTATCTGCACACGAAGCGCGAGCTGCGGCCTGGAAAGAAGCACGGTCTGATTCCGCTGTGAGAGGAGGACTGCGATGTCGCAGGTGACTTTGCAGAGTCTGAGCCAGGAGGTGGCGGCGCTGCGCGAGCATCTGGCGGCGCTGGCCGCGAAGCTGGCGGAGCTGGAAGCGGCGGCGGCAGCCGCGCCTTCGCACGCGGTGGAGGTTCCGGCCGAGGAGCCGAAGCCCGTGGAAGAGGCGATTTCGGAAGAGACGCTGGCGGCGATTTCGGCCGCGATTGCAGCCTATCTCGGCAAGCGGCCGCACATCCGCGCCATCCGCCTGGTGAGCTCGCCGACGTGGGCGCAGCAGGGGCGCGTGTCGATCCAGGCGTCGCACCGGATTTCGCCGCAGCATCATCAGCACCGGGTTCGTTAAAGGACAGGAGATTTTTCCGTGAAACTGAAGATTACGATCGATGGAAAGACATACGAAGTGGACGTGGAAGCGTCCGAGCCGGAACCGCCCAAGCCGGTCCTGCCGCCGAGCTACATGATCCAGCCGGGCGCGGCGCGCGTGCCTGCGGCGCCGGCGCCGGCGGCGGCGCCCGCTGGCGGCGAGCCCGTGGACGAGGACAAGGTGTGCCGCAGCCCGATCAATGGCATCGTGGTGAAGGTGCTGGCGCAGCCCGGGCAGCAGATCCAGCCCGGCGACACGCTGCTGGTGCTGGAAGCGATGAAGATGGAGACCAACATCACGGCGCCGATGGCGGGCAAGGTGGCGAAGGTGAATGTCAACGCCGGCGATTCCGTGCAGTCGGGCGCCGTCCTGGTGGAATTCGAGTAAACAGGCAGGAGCTTTTCCGATGTTTGAAGAGCTGAAGAGCGCGGGATTCGAATTTGTCGACCATGTGGCCATCGCCGTGCCGCAGGGGCAGCTTGACGCCCAGGTGGAGAAGTACAAGGCGCTGGGCTTCACGGAGCTGCACCGCGAGGAGGTGCACGGAAAGCACATGGTGCGGGAGGTGCTGCTGAGGATCGGCGAAGGGCCGAACCTGATCCAGCTGCTGGAGCCGCTGTCGCCGGAGTCGCCGGTAGCGAAACAGATCGAGAAGAACGGCGGGCGCGGCGGCTTCGCGCATCTGGCGTTCCGCGTGAAGGACATCCACGCAGCGTACGCGTTCATGAAGGAAAAGGGCTTCAACCTGACGCAGGAGCCGGGTCCGGGCTCGCGGGGCACGATGATCTTCTTCGTGCACCCGAAGGATTTCTCGTATCTGATCGAGGTCGTGCAGGAGACGGAAAGCCATGCCTGAAGCCAATTCATGCCACGAGCAGGAGCTGCGGCTGCTGGAAGATTTTCCGCCCGTGCCCAAGGAGGCGTGGGAAGAAGCGATCCGCGCCGATCTGAAAGGCGCCGATTATGAGAAGAAGCTGATCTGGAAGACGCCGGAGGGCGTTGCGGTGCGGCCCTACTACCGGCGCGAGGATCTGCCGCCGGTGCAGTACCGGCACTGCGTGGCGCGCCCGTGGGAGATGGCGGAAGGGCCGCTGCCGGAGGGCGTGGTGAACGGGGCGGCCTACCATGAACGCGGCGCGACGGCCGTGCAGGAGCTGGCGTTCACGCTGGCCGAAGCCTCCGACCGGCTTGCGGCGGGGCAGGCGGTGGAAGGGCTGGCGTTCGGCGTCGGCTCGACGTACTTCATGGAGATCGCCAAGCTGCGGGCCGCGCGGCTGCTGTACGCGCGCGTGGCGGAGGCCTACGGAAAGAGCCCGGAGACGCGCCTTCACGCGGTGACGGCGCTGTCGAACAAGAGCATCTACGATCCGTGGACGAACCTGCTGCGGTCGACGACGGAAGCGCTGTCGGCGGTGCTGGGCGGCGCGGACACGCTGCGCGTGCAGGCGGCCGGCTATCCGGCGCGGCTGGCGCGCAATGTGCAGCTGATCCTGAAGGAAGAAGCGCACCTGGACAAGGTGGCCGATCCGGCGGGCGGGTCGTGGTTCATCGAGAGCCTGACGGCGAGCCTGGCGGCGGAAGCGTGGAAGCTGTTCCAGCAGGTGGAGTCGATGGGCGGCTTTGCGCAGGCGCGCGCGTTCATTGATTCTTCGGTCGCCGCGGCGCGCGAGGCGAAAGAGAAGGAGTTCGCCTCGCGGCGGCGCGTGATGGTGGGGGTGAACAACTACCCGGACCTGACGGAGAAGCGGCTGGAACAGGCGGGGTCGCTCGAAGGCGCCGAGTGGCGGCTGGCGCGGCCGATCGAGAAGATCCGGCTGCGCACGGAGCGCCATGCGCGGCGCACGGGAAAGACGCCGAAGGTGCTGCTGCTGAAGCGCGGCGATCTGAAGATGAAGATGGCGCGGGCGCAGTTCTGCCTGAATTTCTTCGGCTGCGCGGGGTTCGCCATTGAAGAAGCGGAGATGGAGGGCGGTGCGATTCCCGGGGGCGCGGATCTGATCGTGCTGTGCTCGTCGGATCCCGAGTATCTCGACTTCGCCCGCGAGGTGTGCCCGCAGGCGAAGGTTCCGGTGATCGTGGCCGGAAATCCGAAGGAACAGATTGAAGCGCTGCGGGAAGCCGGGGTGGCGGGCTTCGTGCACATCCTGTCGAACCTGGTGGAGACTCTGGCCGAGTGGCAGCAGAAGCTGGGGATCGACGGGAAGGAGGATTGAAAGAGATGCGTCCGGATTTCTCGAAGATGGACTGGATGCCGGAGAGCGCGGGCGCGATGGAGTGCCCGGCAGCGGCAGGCTGGATGACGAACGAGCAGATCCCGGTGAAGGCGTGCTACACGGCCGCGGATCTTGAGCGGCTGGAGCATCTCGATTACGCCGCGGGCCTGCCGCCGTATCTGCGCGGGCCGTACTCGACCATGTACGTGCTGCGGCCGTGGACGATCCGGCAGTACGCGGGCTTCTCGACAGCGGAAGAGTCGAATGCGTTCTACCGGCGCAATCTGGCGGCCGGACAGAAGGGCCTTTCGGTGGCGTTCGACCTGGCGACGCACCGCGGCTACGACTCCGACCACGAGCGCGTGACGGGCGACGTGGGCAAGGCGGGCGTGGCGATCGACACGGTGGAGGACATGAAGATCCTCTTCGACCAGATTCCGCTGGACGAGATGTCGGTGTCGATGACGATGAACGGCGCGGTGCTGCCGGTGATGGCGTTCTACATCGTGGCGGCTGAAGAGCAGGGCGTGGGCCCGGAGAAGCTGAGCGGCACGATCCAGAACGACATTCTCAAGGAGTTCATGGTCCGCAACACGTACATCTATCCGCCGGGACCGTCGATGAAGATCATCGGCGACATCTTCCGCTACTGCGCGGAGAAGATGCCGAAATTCAACTGCATTTCGATCTCCGGCTACCACATGCAGGAGGCGGGAGCGACAGCGGACCTGGAGCTGGCCTACACGCTGGCTGACGGGCTCGAATATCTGCGGACGGGCATCCAGGCGGGGCTGTCGATCGACGATTTCGCGCCGCGGCTGTCGTTCTTCTGGGCTGTCGGGATGAACCACTTCATGGAGATCGCCAAGATGCGCGCGGCGCGCGTGCTGTGGGCGAAGATCGTGAAGCAGTTCCAGCCGAAGAACCCGAAGTCGATGGCGCTGCGCACGCACTCGCAGACTTCCGGGTGGTCGCTGACGGCGCAGGACGTGTTCAACAACGTGATCCGCACCTGCATCGAGGCGATGGCGGCGGCGATGGGTCATACGCAGTCGCTCCACACGAACGCGCTGGACGAGGCGCTGGCGCTGCCGACGGACTTCAGCGCGCGGATCGCGCGCAACACGCAGATCTATCTGCAGGAAGAGACGGGCATCTGCCGCGTTGTGGATCCGTGGGGCGGCAGCTACTATGTCGAGAGCCTGACGCACGAGCTGATGCACAAGGCGTGGGCGCTGATCCAGGAGGTGGAAGCGCTGGGCGGCATGGCGAAGGCGATCGAGACCGGGCTGCCGAAGATGCGCATTGAAGAAGCCGCGGCGCGGCGGCAGGCGCGGATCGACTCCGGCAAGGAAGTGATCGTGGGCGTCAACCGCTACCGCTACGAGCAGGACGAACCGATCCAGGTGCTCGAGGTGGACAACCGCGCGGTGCGCGAGAAACAGATCCGGCGGATCCGGGAGGTGAAGGCGCGGCGCGATGAGACGGCGGTGCGGCAGGCGCTGGAGGCGCTGACGCGGTGCGCGGAGACGGGCGAGGGCAACCTGCTCGATCTCAGCGTGCAGGCGGCGCGGGCGCGCGCGACGCTGGGCGAGATCTCGTACGCGCTCGAGAAAGTGTACGGGCGGTACCAACCGGTCAGCCGGACGATTTCCGGGGTGTATTCGACCGAGGCGCTGTCGGATCCGGAGTTCCAGAAGGCGAAGCAGATGGTGGAAGACTTCGCGCGTGCGGAAGGGCGGAGGCCGCGCATCCTGATCGCCAAGATGGGGCAGGACGGGCACGACCGCGGGGCGAAGGTGGTGGCGACGGCATTCGCCGATATCGGGTTCGACGTGGACGTCGGGCCGCTGTTCGCGACGCCGAAGGAAGTGGCGCGGATGGCGGTGGAGAACGATGTGCACGCGGTAGGCGTGTCGTCGCTGGCCGGCGGGCACAAGACGCTGGTGCCGGAGCTGATCGAAGAGCTGAGGAAGCTGGGCCGGGAGGACATCGTGGTCTTCGTGGGCGGCGTGATTCCGCCGCAGGACTACGATGAGCTGCGCAAGGCCGGAGCGATTGATGTGTTCGGGCCGGGCACGGTGATCCCGGTGTGCGCGCAGAAGGTGCTGGCGGCGCTGGCGGCGTGAAGCCCGCGCCGCCAGGGATCTGACAGACTTTTCTTTGACTGACAGGAACGGGGCCGCCCCCGGAATGGATCACATCGTCTCGCAGTCTGGACCGGCGACGGCGCCTCGGCGGAGGCGCCTTCCGCCGCAGGCCTACATCGACGGGATTCTGGCAGGCGACCGGGTGATGCTGGCGCGGGCGATCACGGTGATCGAGTCCGAGCTGGCGGCGGACATGGACCTGGCGCAGGAGATCCTGGAGGCGGTGCTGCCGCGGACGGGCAACTCGCGGCGGGTGGGGATCACGGGCGTGCCCGGGGCGGGCAAGTCGACGCTGATCGACGCGCTGGGCATGCATCTGGTGGAAGAGCGGGACGAGAAGACGGCGGTGCTGTCGGTGGATCCGTCGAGCCCGCTGTCGGGCGGCTCGATCCTTGGCGACAAGACGCGGATGGAGCGGCTGTCGCAGCATCCGATGGCGTTCATCCGGCCTTCGCCGTCGCGCGGGCATCTGGGGGGCGTGGCGCGGCGGACGCGCGAGACGATGCTGCTGTGCGAGGCGGCGGGTTTCCGCAACATTCTGGTGGAGACGGTGGGGGTGGGGCAGTCGGAGACGGCCGTGCGGTCGATGACGGACTTTTTCCTGCTGGTGCTGGTGCCGGGAGCGGGGGACGAACTGCAGGGGATCAAGAGGGGCATCATGGAGATGGTGGACGCGATCGCCATCAACAAGGCCGACGGAGACAACCGGCCGCGGGCGGAGCAGGCGCGGGCGGAGTATGCGGCGGCGCTGCATCTGTTTCCGCCGGCGCCGGGCGGATGGACGCCTCGTGCGCTGACGTGTTCGGCGCTGACCGGGGAGAACATCCGGGCTCTGTGGGAGCTGGTGCTGGAGCACCGCGCGCTGACGAAAGCGAACGGCTATTTTCTCGAGCGGCGGCGGCAGCAGGCGCTGGACTGGATGCAGGAGCTGGTGCACGACGGCCTGATGGAGATGTTCGAGCGCGATCCGCGGGTGGCGGCGCGGCTGCCGGTGCTGCGCGAAGAAGTCCGGCGCGGCCACATCAGCAGTTTTGCGGCGGCGCGGCAGCTGCTGAGTCTTTTCGGTTCATCGAAGGAGTAATCTTCCATGCCCTCTTTTCCCTTTCCCATCCTCACCGCGGAAGAAGCCGCGGAGATGATTCCGCATGGCGCGACGATCGGATTCAGCGGATTCACGCCGGCAGGCGCGGCGAAGGCGATTCCGCGGGCGCTGGCGGAAAAAGCGAAGCGCGAACACGCCGCGGGGCGGCCGTTCAAGGTGGGCGTGCTGACGGGCGCGTCGACGGGGCCGAGCCTGGACGGGGCTCTGGCGGAGGCCGAGGCGATCAGTTTCCGCACGCCGTACATGTCGAACGCGACGCTGCGCAAGCAGATCAACACGGGGCAGGTGCGGTTTGTGGACATGCACCTGTCGCTGCTGCCGCAGTTCGTACGGTACGGATATCTGGGGCCGATTCATTTCGCGGTGGTGGAAGCGGCTGACCTGACGCCGGGCGGGGGTGTCGTGCTGTCAACGTCTGTGGGCGCCACGAACACGTACCTGCGGCTGGCGGAGAAAGTGCTGATCGAGCTGAACGCGAAGCATCCGCCAGCGCTGCTGGGCATGCACGACATCTTCGAGCCTGCGGACCCGCCGACGCGGCAGGAGATTCCGATCTACGACCCGGCAGACCGGATCGGCTCGCCGATCTGCGTGGTGGATCCGGCCAAGATCGCGGGAGTGGTGCTGACGGACCTGGAAGACGAGAGTTCGCCGTTCGAGCCGCCGACAGAGGTGACGGAGAAGATCGGGCAGAACGTGGCGGATTTTCTGGTGGGCGAGATGCGCGCCGGGAGGATTCCAAAGACATTCCTGCCCCTGCAGTCCGGCGTGGGCAACATCGCCAACGCGGTGCTGGGCGCGCTGGGGCGGCACCCTGAGGTGCCGGACTTCGTGATGTACACGGAGGTGTTGCAGGACTCGGTGATCCCGCTGCTGGAGAGCGGGCGCTGCCGGTTCGCTTCGACATGTTCGCTGACGCTGTCGCCGGAGGCGATGCGGAAGGTGACGTCGAACCTGGACTTTTTCCGCCACAGGATTCTGATGCGGCCGCAGGAGATCACGAACCACCCGGAGATCGTGCGGCGGCTCGGCATCATCAGCATGAACACGGCGATCGAGGTGGACCTGGGCGGGAACGTGAACTCGACGCACGTGATGGGCAAGACGATGATGAACGGCATCGGGGGCTCGGGCGACTTCACGCGCAACGCGTACCTGTCGATCTTCTCGTGTCCGTCGACGGCGAAGGGCGGGAAGATCTCGACGATCGTGCCGCTGTGCTCGCACATGGATCACTCCGAGCACTCCGTGCAGGTGGTGGCGACCGAGTATGGAGTGGCCGACCTGCGCGGGCGCGATCCGCACGAGAGGGCGCGGCTGATCATCGAGACGTGCGCGCATCCAGACTACCGGGAGCAGCTGCGGGACTATCTGCGGATGGTGAAGGAAGGGCACGAGCCGCTGTCGCTGTCGCTGGGGCTGTCGATGCACCGGGCGTTCCTGCGGCACGGGGACATGCGGAACATCAACTGGGAAGAATACCGGTAGAACGCCCGGAAGAGCTGGCGCGGGGCGCCGCCGGGCGGGCGGCGCCGCGCAAGGCGAAGGGAGGGGCGGATTTGCGCCCGCGCGGGAGGCCGGTCACAGCAGTTCGCAAAAAATTCCGTGTCCGGCAAGTGGCAATTTTGCAGTCATTTGGCCGGAAATAGAGAAGAAAAAGGCGGACTGCGCCGACCGCGAGCGCGTTATGGTATCGCCGGCTGGAGATCGTCCGGCGAGAACCATGGAGGTGGGCGAGCAGATGCGACCGGCGCAGCGTGCAGGGCGGGTGTTGGCGGCGTGGTTATGGAGTTGGGCGGCAATGGCAGCGCCGCCGCTGACGCAGATTCAGGACATGTTGTACAAGGCTGACGGGACGCCGTTCACGGGGTCGGCGACGATCAGCTGGCGGTCTTTCACGGCGGCCGATGCATCCAACATCCCGACGAATCAGGTGACGGTGCAAATCACGGCGGGCCTGTTGCGCGTGCGGCTGGTGCCGACGACCAACGCCCGGGAAACGGCGTATTACATCGTGAAATTCAATGCCGACGGCAGGACGCAGTTCACGGAGTTGTGGGCCGTGCCGCCGAGCGCCGTGCCGGTGCGCGTGGCCGACATCCGGATTCCGTCGCCGCCGGGGTCGAACGTGACGCCGCCGCCAAGCGTGGTGCAGATCGCGGACGTGATGGGACTGACGGAGGCGCTGGCGGCGCGGCCGGTGAAGAGCGTGGCCTACGCGCCGGGCCGCATCGCGTTCATCGACGCGATGGGCGAGCTGGCGGCAGTGAGCGGCGGGCCGAACGATTGCGTGCGGGCCAACGGCACGGTGGGCGCGTGCGGCTCAGCGGCGTCGATCGGTTTTGTGGACATGGAAACGCCGCAGGGAGCGGTGAACGGGGTGAATCAGGTGTTTCTGCTCGCGCAGGCGCCGTCGCCGGCGGCAAGCCTGCACCTGTACCGCAACGGCATTCTGCAGAAGCGGAACGTGGATTATGTGCTGAGCGGCAATACGGTGACGTTTCTCAGCGTGTCGACGCCGCAGCCCGGCGATGAACTGACTGCCAGCTACCGCACGGGCGGGCAGTAATGCAGCGTCCGGACGGCGGGGCTACTTCTGCGCTGCGGCGTGGCTGCCCGCGGATTCCAGCTGATCCGGCAAGACCGAGTCGACGAGCAGCGTCAGGGCGTCTTCGATGCGGCGCCAGTCGGCATCGCTCGCCAGAGGAACATCGCAGAACGTGCTGCTGGAACCGGTCCGCAGGGCGAGGAGAGTGACGCCGGCGGCGAGAATGGCGGCCAACGCGGGCAGGTCGATCGAGGGATCGACGGGAAGACGGGCGAGCAGGGAGCGGGCGAAGTCCTCGCGGCATGCGGCGAGGGCGGCCGTGAGGTGATTGGATTCGAGGAGCTCCCAACGGAACAGAGCCAGCGCGTAAGGATGGCGGCGGAGCCAGCGGGCGTACTCGAGGAGCGCATGGCGGGCCAGCGCCCGGGGCGAGCCTGACAGAGCGGCAGGCAGGAGCTGATCCAGAGCGGGGAAGAGACCGCCTTCCGAAGCGAGAGCGCGGAGGAGTTCCTCGGCGCCGCCGAAATAGCGGTAGATGAGAACCTTGTCCACGCCGGCTTCCCGGGCGACAGCGGAGATGCCGAAACGCTGAAACCCGTCGCGGGCCAGCAGCCGGGCGGCGGCGTCGAGGATGGCCCGGCGGGTTTTCTGACTGTCGCGGGGGCGTTGCGATTCAGGCACTGCGGTGATGCGGCGCGCAGTCCGCGTCAGGGAAGCGGCTTGACCGAGATCTCGCGGAAATAGACCGTGGAATTGGGGTCGTGGTTCTGGAGGCCGATATAGCCGGAGTCGGGACGGGGGCCGCGGACCGGTTCGTACCACATTTTGCGCGGCGGGACGGGGGCGCCTTCGCGGTATTCATTGACGAGCACGCCATTGAGCGTGATGCGGGTGACCGGACCGCGCAGCTCGATCTCCATCGTGTTCCATTCGCCTTTCGGCTTCTGCTGGCGCGAAGTGACTTTGGAAATGGAGTAGATGGCGCCGGTGGAGTGCCACTCGTCGCCGCCGGCGTCGATCTGCACTTCGTAGCCGTTGTGGACGCCGTACCAGGGATCGGGCGGCGGCTCGGGCAGGCGGATGACGACGCCCGAGTTGGCGTGGTCCGAGGCGGTTTTGTAAACGACGCGCACAATGCAGTTGCCGAACTTTTCCTTCTCGTAATAGAGCAGGCCCATGCCGCCGACGGTTTTCATCATGCCGTCTTCGACGACGAAGCTGCCGGGACCGACGTGTTTCCAGCCGGAGAGATCTTTGCCGTTGAACAGTGGGCGGAAGCCATCCTGCGCCGGCAGCAGGGCCGCGGCCAGAAGAAGCGGAAGCATCGTGCGGATCATAGCGTAGGCGCCTCCCCGAGAGTGACGGTGACGTTCACGCGCTTGCCGTTGCGGAAGAGCGTGAGTTCCACTTTATCACCGGGACGCTTGCGGGCGAGGGCGCGGGAGAGCGCGTCGAGGCGGTCGACTGGCTTGCCGTCGATGGCCATGATGAGGTCGCCGCCGATGCCGATCTGGTAGTTGGCGATGACGACGGCGCGGCGCGCCCCGCGCAGGCCGGCGGCTTCCGCCGCGGAGCCCGGGGCGACATTCTGGATCAGCAGGCCGCCTTCGGCGGGCAGGCCGAGTTCTTCGGCAAGATCGCCGCGGACGTAGATGACATCGACGCCGAGGCGCGGACGGCCGTAGCGGCGGTTGGCCTGATAGTCCTCGATCATCGTTTTGGCGCGGTTGATGGGCATGGCGAAGCCGATGCCGATGTTGGCGCCGGGGCCGTAGATGGCCGTGTTGATGCCGATGACGTTGCCGCTGGAGTCGAGGAGCGGACCGCCGGAGTTGCCGGGGTTGATGGCGGCGTCGGTCTGAATCATGCCCTGCAGTTCGCGGCCGGACTCGTCGGCGATGTCGCGGCCGAGGGAGGAGACGATGCCTGTCGTGAGAGTTCCCTGGAGGCCGAAGGGGTTGCCGATGGCGAGAACCTTCTGGCCGACCTGCAGCGCGTCGCTGTCGCCGAGGGGAAGGAACTTGAGCTGGCCGCGGGGCTCGATTTTCAGCAGGGCGAGGTCGTTGGCCGGGTCGCGGTAGAGCACGCTGGCGCGGTATTTGCGGCCGTCGAAGAGCGTGACCATGATTTCGGGCGCGCGGCCGCTGACGACGTGGTTGTTCGTGAGGATGCGGCCCTGGTTGTCAATGAAGAAGCCGGAGCCGGATTCGCGGGAAGGGTAGATTTCGAGGAACCAGTTCTGGCGGTAGACGGTGGAAGTAATGTTGACGGTGGCCTCGTGGGCTCGCTTGTAGATGTCGATGTTGTTGAGCTCGTCCTGGCCGAGGCCCGCGCCCTGCGCCACGGACGGGCCGGACCAGAGGGGGGCCGACGCATTGCTGATGAAGCGGGCGGGCGCACCGCCGCGCTTCAGCACCGCCATGCCGAGGAAGAAGCCGCCGAGGAAGAGGGCGGCCAGAAGAAGGATTCTCGGTTTCATGAAGCCAGTCTCCGCAGATCTTCGTGCAGGCGCCTGACCTGCGCAAGGGTTTTTTCCTTTTCGCCGGACGTATCGATGATGAAGTCGGCGAATTTGCGCTTTTCATCAAGGGGCATCTGGCGCTGGAGGCGAGCCAGCGCCTCCTCGCGCGTGAGCCCATCACGCTTCATTGCCCGCGCAATCTGCTGCTCGTCGGAGCAGACGGCGAGGATAATTTTGTCGAACCGCTTGTAGCTTCCAGTCTCTATCAATATAGCGGCCTCGACAATGGCGATGCCATGCGGATCGGACGCCGCGATCCGCTGCATCCAGCGCTCCTCTTCTTCAATGACGGCCGGATGGACGAGGGAATTCAACAGCGCGAGTTTTTCAGGGTTCTCGAAGACGAGAGCGGCCAGGGCGCGGCGGACGATGCGGCCTTCGGAGTCGAGGATGCCGGGGCCGAAGGCCTCGACCACTTTTTCGTAGACCTGAGTTCCGGGCTGGAGCAGCTGGTGGCCGAGCTCGTCGGCCTTGAGCAGATGGCAGCCGAGCGAGGCGAGCGCTTCGCCGACGAAGCTTTTGCCGGAGGCGAGACCGCCCGTGAGGCCGACGCGCAGCATGGCTTCAGAGGAGGCGGCGCTCGGCGCACTCGACCGTATTCGCCATCAGCATGGCGATAGTGAGCGGACCGACTCCGCCGGGGACGGGAGTGTAGGCTTCGGCCAGGGCGGCCACGTCGCCGGGGTGGACGTCGCCGACGAGAACGCTGCCGTTTTTTTCGAACGCAGCGAGCTTGGCGGGCGCGCCGCGGGCGATGCGTTCCGCTTCGGCGCGGTCCGTGATGCGATTGATGCCGACGTCGACGACCACGGCGCCGGGACGGATGAATTCCGCGGTAATGAAAGCGGGCTTGCCCATGGCGGCGATGAGGATGTCGGCGCGGCGGCAGACTGCGGGCAGATCGCGCGTTTTCGAGTGGCAGATGGTGACGGTGGCGTGGGCGTGAAGAAGCATGAAGGCCATCGGCTTGCCCACGATGTCGGAACGGCCGACGATGACGGCTTCCGCGCCGACGATGGGGATTTCCGAGCGCCTGAGCAGCTCCATGACTCCCGCCGGCGTACAGGCGCGCGGAGCGGGCGCGTTGGCGACGAGCTGGCCGACGTTGAACGGGTGGAAGCCGTCGACGTCTTTCTCGGGGCGGATGGCGAGGAGCACGGCGCGCGAGTCCACGTGCTTCGGCAGAGGCATCTGGACGAGGATGCCGTCGATGTCGACACGCTGGTTGAAGTGTTCGATGTGGCCGAGCAGTTCTTCCGTAGTGATCGAGTCCGGCAGGCGCAGCTCCTCGCTGTGCATGCCGAGTTCGCGGCAGGTCTTCACTTTGCTCGAGACGTAGAGCTGGCTGGCCGGGTTTTCGCCGACGAGGATGGCGACGAGCCCCGGCGGACGGCGGCAGGCGGCAAGAGCGGCGATTCGGGGCTTCAGTTCATCGAGGATCTGCTGCTGAACGGCCTTTCCGTCGAGAATGCGGGCCATGACGTATTCACGATAGCAGAGGGCGCGGGATGGCAATAAGATATTTGCATGCGGTTTCACTGGATCGTGCTGGCCTTGGTTCCTGTGTACGCCCAGGAGCCGGTTCCGCCTTACAGGAATGCGCAGCTGAGCGTCGAACAGAGGGTGGCAGACCTGCTCTCGCGCATGACGCTGGAAGAGAAGGTGGCGCAGACGCAGGCGCTGTGGCAGAAGAAGGCGCTGATCACGGATGAGAAGGGGAATTTCGCGCCGGAAAAGGCTGCGGCCGTGCTGCGGCACGGAATGGGACAGATCACGCGGCCGAGCGAGAAGAAAGGCCCGCGGGAGATGGCGGAATTCACGAACGCCATTCAGAAGTGGGTGATGACGAACACGCGGCTGGGCATTCCGGTCATGTTTCACGAGGAATGCCTGCACGGGCACGCGGCGCCGAAAGGCACGCACTTCCCGCAGGCGATCGCGCTGGCCAGCACGTGGAACCCGGCGCTGGTGGAAGAAGTGTTCACGGCGGTGGCGCGGGAGGTGAGGGCGCGCGGGGCGCGTCAGGCGCTGACGCCGGTGCTCGATCTGGCGCGCGACCCGAGGTGGGGGCGCGTTGAGGAGACGTACGGCGAGGATCCGTATCTGACGGCGCAGATCGGACTGGCGTGCATCCGCGGCTTTCAAGGACAGGGGCCGGCGCTGGCGAAGGACCGGATTTTTGCGACGCTGAAGCATTACGCCGCGCACGGGCAGCCCGAGGCGGGCACGAACGCGGGACCGGCGAGCATCAGCGAGCGCGTGCTGCGGTCCGAGTTTCTGTATCCGTTCGAAATCGGAATCCGGGTGGGCAAGGCGATGAGCGTGATGCCTTCCTACAACGAGATCGACGGACTGCCGTCGCATGCCAACGAGTGGCTGCTGGAGCGCGTGCTGCGGCAGGAGTGGGGGTTCCAGGGCTTTACGGTGAGCGACTACGAGGCCATTGCGCAGCTGGTGTCGTTGCACAAGGTGGCTGCGGACAAGGACGAGGCGGCGGTGAGGGCGATGCAGGCGGGCGTCGACACGGAGCTGCCGGACATCGACGTCTACGCGCGGCTGGCCGATCTGGTCCGCGCCGGCAGGATCAGCATGGAGACGCTCGACAGGACGGTGGCGCGCATTCTGCGGGCGAAGTTTCTGGCAGGGCTGTTTGATGATCCCTACACGGACCCGGCGCTGGCAGAGCAAGTGACGAACAGCCCGGAACACCGCGCGCTGGCGCTGCGGGCGGCGCGCGAGTCGATCATCCTGCTGAAGAACGAACGGAACACGCTGCCGCTGGACGCGGCGAAGCTGAGGACGCTGGCCGTGATCGGGCCCAACGCGGACAAGGTGCTGCTGGGCGGCTACAGCGATGATCCGGGCTACTTCATCACGGTGCTCGATGGCATCCGCGAGAAGGTGGGTTCGCGCGTGAAAGTCGTGCATGCGGAAGGCTGCCGGATTACGGAGCCGGGAGGGAGCTGGTACAAGGACGAAGTGAAGCTGCCCGATCCGGCGGAGGATGCGAAACGCCTGGCGCAGGCCGTCGAGACGGCGCGGGGCGCGGACGCGGTAGTGCTGGTGCTGGGAGGCAATGAAGAGGTGTCGCGCGAAGCCTGGGCTCCGACGCATCTGGGCGACATGGACACGATCGAGCTGGTGGGCCGGCAGAACGAACTCGCGCAGAAGATCATGGCGCTGGGCAAGCCGGTGGTGGTCGTGCTGCTGGGCGGGCGCCCCTACGCGATCGAGTGGATCGCGCAGAATGTGCCCGCGATCCTCAACGGCTGGTATCTGGGGCAGGAGACGGGACGCGCCGTGGCGGACGTGCTGTTCGGGGACTACAATCCCGCCGCCCGGCTGCCTGTGACGGTCGCCCGCAACGTAGGGCAGCTGCCGATCTATTACTATCAGCGGCCGAGCGGGAGGCGGGGCTATCTGTTCTCCTCGAAGGAGCCGCTGTTTCCGTTCGGCTGGGGCCTGAGCTACACGCGGTTCGAGTATTCCGCGCCGAAGCTGAGCCGCGCCACGATCGCGCCCGCGGGAGAGACGGAAGTGGAAGTCGAAGTGCGCAACACGGGGCCGCGGGATGGCGATGAAGTGGTGCAGCTTTACATCCGCGACGATGTGAGCAGCGTGACGCGGCCGATCAAGGAGCTGAAGGGGTTCCAGCGCATTCACCTGAAAGCCGGCGAATCGAAGACAGTGCGTTTCCGCATCACGCCCGCGGAGCTGTCGCTGATCAACGAGCAGATGCGGCGCGTGGTGGAGCCGGGCACGTTCACGGTCATGGTTGGACCGAACTCGCAGGACCTGAAGAGCGTGACGCTGACTGTCACGCCGTGATGGAAACAGACGGCTGCGCTCGCCGCGGCGGGCGGTAGAAGCTTTCCGCGTTCCTGTAGAAGAAGCGCCCAGACGCGGCATCGCCGAGGTTGCGGAAATACGGGACAAGAATTTCGAAAGCCGCGCCGTACGGCGCCACGCGGTCTGAGACGGGCCAGTTGCTGCCGAACACGACGCGCGTTTCGCCGAAGGTGTCGATGAGCGGATCCAGCAGCGGCTTGTAGAAGGCTGGGTCGAGGATGGGTTCATCGCCGCGGCGTCGCGGGAGGTGGGAGATCTTGCAATACAGGTTGCGGCGTGCGCGCAGGCGGAGGCGGAGTTCGCGCGGCAAAGGCTCGTCGAAAGGCATGTGATCGATGATGATCCGCAGCCGCGGGAACTGGCGGGCGAGGTACTCGGCGTGGTCGAGCATGTCCGTGCCGCCGAGCAGGTCCAGGGAAAGACCCAGCCGATCGAGGAGCCGCAGCGCGGAGGGAATACGCGGAGACGACAGCGCCGCGTGGCCGAGGCGGATGCCGCGGAAGAGCGGATTGGCGGCGAAGCGGCGCAGATGGCCGGGAAAGTCCGAATCAGCAGGGTCGAGGCGTCCGACGACGGCGAGGATGAAGGGCTCGCGGGCGGCGAGGTCGAGCAGCCACTGATTGTCCTCGAGCCACGGGCTGGCCTCGATGACGATGACGCCGGCGACACCGCAGGGGCGGGCGAGGTCCCGCAGTTCCGCGGGCATCACCGTGCGGTACAGAAGGCGGTCCTCGGCGGGCGGCCAGGGGACGCCCTGCGGGCGGGCGGGGTCGTAGAAGTGGACGTGGGAGTCGATGGCGAAGGCCGCGGGGGCGGCGGGCGCCAGGAGAGCGGCGAGAAATTCGCGCCTGCGCACGCTTCTCATGCTAACCCTCTCCTGCCCTTGCAAACCGCGAAGTAAGATGTAAGATCTCAACAGCCATGAGTCTTGAGGAAGTTGCCAAACGCGCGGGCGTTTCCACTGCAACGGTTTCCCGTGTTCTGAACAATCTAGACATCGTGCGCCCGGCGACGCGGGCAAAAGTGCTGAAGGCCATCGCCGAGCTGAATTATCAGCCCAATCTGCACGCGCGAACCCTGGCCGGGGGGCGCAGCAACACGATCGGCATGATCGCGTCGAATCTGGAGAATCCATTCTTCTTCGACGTGTTCCGGTCGCTGGAGGCGCAGGCGCGGCAGCACGGCTACGAAGTCGTGGTGGCGCACACGGACTACGATCCGGAACGTCTGGTGCGGAGCGTGCGGCTGATGATCGGGCGCCGCGTGGCGGGGCTGGCGGTGGTGGTGTCGGAGATGGATCCCGCCCTGATGAAGGAACTGCAGGCTTCCAAAACGCCGTGCGTGTTCTACGACGTGGGCAAACCGCAGGAGCGGATGACCAACATCCGCGTGAATTACCGGCGCGGCATCGAGCGGCTGGTGGAATATCTGCATGATCTCGGGCATTGCCGGTTCGCGTTCGTGGGCCACCACTCGACGCTGGGACCGACGAGCGAGCGCGAAACGGCCTTTCTGGCGAGCGTGAAGAAATTCGCTCCCGCGGTGGAGTGGCGCACGGAGGCGGACCGGGATGGATTCGAAGGCGGAAGGATGGCGGCGTTGCGGATTCTGGCCGGCGGGTTCGCGCCAACGGCGTTCATCTGCGTGAACGACATCATGGCGGTGGGCGTGCTCCGGGCTCTGCGGGAGAAGGGGCTGCGCGTGCCGGAGGATGTTTCCGTGACGGGCTTCGACAATATCCGTCTGGCGGAATTCTGCGAGCCGCCGCTGACGACGGTTCACATTCCCCGGGACGAGATCGGACGGCTGGCGTTCGCCGCGCTGATTCCCGATAAGGAGATGCCGAACGTCTCCGGGCAGGAGATCGTCATCGAGCCGGAAGTGGTGTTGCGCGCGTCTACGGCGAAGACCAAGCGTTGAGCAGGGTCAGTCTTTCAGAAAGCCGTGGTAAAGGCCCAGGTAATAGGGCAGCAGGAACACGGCGCCCTCCGCCAGCTCCGTACCCGCGCCGCCAGTGTCCAGGCGCCAGGGATCGTGGTTCCAATGGGCGAAGTAGCGCTCGTCGGCGGGCAAGACCTTGCCATCGACGCGGCGGCCGTACAGGTCCTGCCGGTTCTCGCGCATGAAACGCGGCAGCAGCAAGATGTCCTTGCGGTGGCTGTTGCGGTGCGCCCAGTCGAAGCGGTCCAGAGGGATGCGGACGAGAGTGTCGGCGGCATCCTCCAGCCAGCCCGGCGGAGGACTGAGATCGACCGGGCCGAACGTGTCCTCGAACTTCTGCCCGCGGGCGACAGCTGCGTAGAGGAAGTTGAACAGGGGATTCCGTTCGGGCACTTCGTTCTCGAAATGATGGCGGAAGCCGAGCAGATACTTCATCCGTAAATCGGGGTCTGTTTCGTAGCGGATAAGGTTGTAATAATTCATGAAAATCATCTCGTCGTCGCTCTGATTGCCGCCGCCTGGCCCCTGGTGGGACTTGACGATCATGGCGTTCATTCCGTAGCCGTGGCGCTCCACGAGGGCGCGGGCGGCGCGGTCATACCGGGGATCGCCGGTGATGTGATGGGCCGTGCGCAGATACGAGAGGATGCTGAGCGAGTTGAGGCCCCGCTCCTGCCACCAGTCGCGGTTGTGATTCAGCTCGTCGGGTCCGAAAACGGCCCAGCGGGTGGGCCTTCCGTCGTGATCGACCAGAGCGTAGTTGTGAACGAGCAGATGATCCGCGATGGCGGCGACGTGTTCGCGAACCTCGCGCTTTTCTTCCGCCGTGCGGGCGACGTGGTCGAAATAGGCTGCGTAGAAGAAGAAATGCCCGTCCAGTTCGTCGGAGCTCGTGTCCGTTTTCCAATACCATTTGCCGTCGGCGCTGACGGGCCAGCGGGGCGTGATGATTTTCCAGAGCCGGTCTGTCTGCTGGCGTTTCCGGTCGCGGTCAGGAGAATCGCGCAGGTTGGGATCGGGACCGGAGACGGGCAGGATGGAACGGGCGACGAACCCCTTCGGCGCGGGGTGCGAGCCGCCCTGAGTCACCAGCGACAGGAAGCGGAGCGCCTCGAAGGCTTTCCGCGCGCGGCGGCGGGCGTCTTCGTCGCCTGTCGCTGCGTAAGCAAAGCATTCGCCCGCTCCGTACATGGAGGTCCACAGTCCGTCGTTGTCGCTGTCGGTCTGCGTCCACCGGGAGGCGTCGCCAGGCGCAGCGACGTGCACGGGGTGGACGAACTCATAAGGGGTGCGCCGGTGGCGGCGGTCGATCTCCTCTTCGAAGAAGCGCGCTTTTTCGGCCAGCGTCATCGGCTTGCGCGCGATGCGGGAAATGCCGCCAGCAGTGGCGATCCAGGCCGTGCCATCCTGCTCCACGGCAATGGAGCGCACTTCGTCATGCGGAAGCCAGCGGCGGCCCTGCCTGTAGGCCCAGTGCTGTCCGTCAAAGCGGATCGCGCCGATGCGCGTGCCGAACCACACGGAACCGTCGCCGCCGGCGGCGATCGAGGTGAAGTCGTCATATGGCAGCCCTTCGGCGCCTGTATACAGAGTCCAGCGGCCGCTCTCGCGGACGCCCGCGCCCTGGGGGGAGCAGAACCAGAGACGCCCGCGCGCATCGAAGGCAACGCCGCGCACGTCGTCGACGGCCCAGCTGCGGGCGCCGTCAGAAGGGAAGAGCCTTTCCCAGTTCTTTCCGCGCTGTTTCACAAACAGGCCGCCGGGACGGGCCTCGGCCATCATGCCTCCGGGACCGGAGACCGTGCGGGACGGGGGTGGCACGGCGCTCGAAGGAACCCAGCGGGCGCCGTCAAAGCGGGCCGCGCCAGCAGCTGTCAGAGCGTGAATACCTCCGTCTGCTCCGATCCAGACGCGCTGGACATCGCTGGACGGAAGTCCGTGCCCCGTGGAGAACTCCGTGCGGATCTCAGCATGAAACGTTCCCACACGCAGGGGCTGAGCCGGAAGCGCGGGCGCAAGCGCCAGCAGAAAATAGAGGGATTTCACTGCGCGACCACCTCGAATTCGTAAATGTTTTCCGAGATTTGACGCCCGTCCGGACTGGAGATCCAGGCGATCAGCCTGTGCGGCCCAGGGGCAGAGGGACGCCATTCAATCACGCCCGCGCGTTTCACGTCGTCTTCTCCCAGAGAGACAGAAAAGGCGCCTTCCGCCGCGGTCCGGCCGCCGGGGCCGGCGATTTTCCAGTTCACGCTCAATCCGGGAAGCGCTTTCCAGAGATCGTTCGCCGCCCACAGCGTGCAGCGGAACGTTTCGCCCGCGAGCCAGCGGTCGCGGTCGTATTCGAACAGCGCCGCTACGGGCGCGAAGCTGCGGCGCACTGTGTCGTAGACCTTTGTAGGGCGGCGCTCGAAGTCGATCGCGGCCATCGTCACGGAAGGCCAGATGTCGATGGCGTGGAAGTGGAGGATGCCGCCCGCGCCGTCCGCTTTGCGGCGGCGCATGCGCTCAATGGCGAGCTGGAAGAGGCGGGAAACGTACGCCTGCGTGCGCGGAATGAACTCCTCCATCGTTGTCCCTGCAGGATCACCCCACGCGCGCAGGGCTTCGGGGACCTGCAGGCGGCGCCATTCCCACTCGTCGCGGTACTGCGTGAAGGGCCACCTGCCGTCCATAAAGGTTTTCAGTGTTTCGTAGTTCGGCAGCGCTGTGGCGCCGAGTTCGGAGACAAAGTCTTCTTCGAGCGAAGCGTACTGCCAGATGCTGCCGCCGTACCAGCCGTAGTAGACGTGGCTGTCGCCGAAACGGCCAGTGGAGCGCACGACGGGCCTGCGCTGCGGATCAAGGAAGAACGGTTGCGCGGCAAGATGCTTTGTGAGATCGCGGTAATTCTCGAAGTCCTCCTCGTCGCTGGCCGCCCAGAGGGCGATGCTCGGGCGGTTGCGGACATAGCGGATGTGGTTGCCGTACAGCCGGGAGGCATGCAGGGAGAAACCGCGGTCGTGCGGGTACCAGGCTTCGAGAAAGTCCTGCCAGATCAGAACGCCGCGCTCGTCCGCGAGGTCGTAAAACTCCGGGTTGGAGAAGTGGCAGTGGACCCGGATCATATTGACGTTCATGCCGAGCATCAGCTCCATGTCGCGCTCGTACTTGCGGCGGTCCATTTCGGACATGAACAGGTGGTAGTAATAATTCGTTCCGCGGATGAAGAGTTTTTTCCGGTTCAGATAAAAATGCCAGCCGATTTTTTCGATTTCCCGGATGCCGATGCGGAGGCTGCGGCCGTCGATGGCGCGGCCGCTTTCATCAAGGAGGCGGACATCGAGCCGGTACAGGTGGGGCGTGCCCGTGTCCCACGTCCACCACAGGCGAGGCTCCTTCACGGGGATGGCGGCGCGGGTCGACCAGGGAATGCGGACCTGAATGGGCGCGGGTCCCTGGAAGTTGGCCGGAGAGAGCGTCAGCTCCCATTGCAATCCCGGTCCGGCGGATTCCGCGCCGAGCTCCACTTCGACTAAAGCTCCGTCATCCGTGAGCCGCGTGTCCACAGCGATGTCCGTGATGCGGGCTTCTTCGTACGCGCGCAGCCGCACGGAGCGGGTGATGCCCAGAGCCGTGATGTCGTCCGGCTTCTGATCCACGGCGCCGTAGGAACCTTTCACGGTGTACGGACGGTGCTTCCAGTAGTAGTGCACTGGCGTCCAGACGCGCACAAGGAGTTCATTGCGCCCATCGCGGAGCGCATGCGGGGGAATTTCGGCCTCCCAGGGGTCGATGTAGCCTTCATGGCGCGCGATCCATGCACCATTGACGTAGACATCGGCGTAGTAATCGGTGGCGTCGAACTGCAGAAAGACGCGCTTTCCGTCGAATGCGCGCGGCGTTTCAAACTGCCGGCGGTACCACCACTCCTTCGAGCTGATCCATTCCGCGGCGCGCGTGAAGATCTGCGAGGATTCGAGCCACTGCACGTGGGCGGTTCCGGGCACGCGCACGCGGCGCCAGCCCTCGCGCGGCGGACCCTGGCCTTTCTCCGCCCACATGAGCTCCCACTCGCCATCGAGGGGCAGAATGACGGGCGCGAATGGCGTGGCGGGGCTCGCGCGCAGTTCCGCGGCCGGTTCGACGGATGCGGGCTCCCTGGCCGCCGGCACAGCGTCCTTCATGGGCGAAACGGAGACGAGCGCGGGTTGCGTCAGGACGCGGAATTCACGGCGCGCTTCGAGAATGGTTTCCCCGCCTTTCCACGCGGGAAATGTCACGGCGATTTCCGTTGATCCCGCCGCTTTCTCGGCAACAAATCTGCGGGAACAGGCGCCGCGCCATTCCAGATCCGGGTCGAGCGCCACGATGCCGAGCGCACCGTAATCTTCCGCCCGCTGATAGTAGGCCATGTGCCCGCCGGGCAGCTTTTTCCAGTTGCGCGGGCCGACGTTGCTGAAGGGCGGCTCGCCGCCGCCCGGACCGGTGGGCCAGCGGTACTCGCTGCCATCGGCGCAGCGGTCGAAAGGAACATACGGAGCCGCAGACACGGCGGCGAACCGGAAGCCTTTGGCCGCCTTCCAGCGGAACCAGGCCGCTCCAGCGTTCCAGACGATTTCCCACGACTCGCCCTGCCGGGTGAGGCGCAGGCGCCCGCGCAGAGGACCGGATTCGAGAATTTCGGCATTCGTGAATCCGCCCGAGCCCCCCAGCGAAGTCCAGCCCGTGTTGGGGCCATCCACGCCCGGCACCGGGGGCGGGATCACGCGGGCTGCTTCCGGAGTGTCTTCATGGATGTCTCCCTGCAGCGATTTCCTGTCCTCGGGCGTCAGCTCGACGAGATTCAGGCGGCGGTTTTCCCCGGCGCGCAGAGTGTAGGCTTCCACGATCGAGCCGGCGCGCGTATCGATCACGGCGCGGAACTGATCGTTGCCGAATTCAAGCCGGTGCAGACCGAGCCGGCGCGCGACGATGGGACTCGCGAACCGCGGCGCCTCCGTTCTGCAGCAGGTCACGGTGTATTCGGGCAACTCGCCGGGCATGACCGAAACGGGGAAGAGCAGCTCGCCCGCGGAGACCTGATGGGGGACTTCCTTGCCCTGCGGATCGATCACGGCGAAGCCGGACGTATGCGGAGCGAAGCGCCCGAGCGGCAGCGCTGCGACTTCCGCCGTGCGGCGGTACAGCCCGGTGGGTTCCTCCACGCGCACGCTCCACTGCGCGGCGGAAGCGGCGCAGAGGGCGACAGGGACGAGGACGAGATTTCGCATGATTTCTCCAGATCGCGGCCGGCGGCGCGCCGGCGTGGGCGGGTTGGTTTGCCTTCCTGAACACTATAGCGTATGCTGAACAAAAAACTGAAATCCGTTTTCAAAATTCAGAAGGAGCTTCCGTGAGCACTCTGGCGATTCTCGGCGGCGAGCCTGTGCGGCGCAAGCCGTTCGCGCCGTGGCCGCAGTATGACGAGGCGGATCTTGAACGGATCCTGCGCACGGTGCGGAGCCGCCGCTGGGGCGGGTTTCCATACCCGACGCCGCTGGCGCAGGAGTTGTGCGCACGGTTTGCCGAAATGCACGGCGTTCGGTACGCTCTGCCGGTGGCGAACGGAACCGTGTCGCTGACGGCGGCGCTGATGGCGGCAGGCGTGCGGTTCGGAGACGAAGTGATCGTGCCCGCCTACACCTGGGACGGCACGGCGACGGCGGTGCTGGCGATGGGCGGCGTGCCCGTGTTCGCCGACGTGGATCCGGACACGTACTGCATGGACGTGGAGAGCGTGCGAGCCTGCATCACTCCGCGCACGAAGGCGGTGATCCCGGTGCACCTGGCCATGCGCTTCACGGACATGGATGCGCTGATGGAGCTTGCCAGGGAGCGCGGGCTGAAAGTGATCGAGGACTGCGCGCATGCGCACGGGGGCGCGTGGAAGGGCAGGGGCGCGGGCGCCATCGGCGATATCGGGTCGTTCTCGCTGCAGGAGAGCAAGCTGATGACGTCAGGAGAGGGCGGGCTGCTGACGACCAATTCGCTCGAGTACTACGAAGCGCTGCAGACGGTGATCAACTGCGGGCGCGCTTCGTTGACAGACCAGTATGGCCAGCGGCTGCTGGGGCTGAATTACCGCATGACGGACCTGCAGGTGGCGATGCTGTTCGGGCAGCTGGAGCGGCTGCCGGAACTGCGCGAGCGGCGGGCGCGGCATGCGGCGCTGTTCGAAACTCTGATCTCGGGTCTGCCGGGCCTCCGCGTGCTGCCTGCGCAGCCGCAAATGACGTCGCCCACGATGTACTGCTACGTCCTGCAGTACCGTCCCGAACCCGGCCGGCCCGCTCCGCACCGGGATCTGTTCGTGGCGGCGGTGGAGGCGGAAGGCGTGCCGTGCGACGGCCGCTTCTACGAGGCTGTGTACCGCAGCGATCTGTTCTACGCGACGCCGGAGAACTGCGCGCAGCTGCAGAAGGATTATTCGGACTGCCGCTGTCCGGTGGCGGAGCGTGCGGCGTACGAAGAAGCAGTGTGGCTGTTCCAGTTCTGCTTCATCGGGGACGAGGAAGACGTGCGGGACATTGCGCGAGCGATGGAGAAGGTGGCCACGCAACTCGAGAAGCTGGCGGCGGCGGACCCGGCGCTTGCGGGGGTGAAGGCGATGGGCAGGGCGCAGCGGGCGCGGCACGAGCGGCAGAAGAACTATTGAGGCGGCTGCGGAAACGCCGCCCCCAGTGGTCGAAAAAGGGGAATTGTGTTCCTGTCCCCTTTTCTTGTCAGGAGAGGGCGGCTTCAATGGCGGCGGCGATGCGGCGGGCGCGGAACTCGACACGCTCGGCGTCCGGACCTTCAACCATGACACGGGCGAGGGGCTCGGTTCCGGAGAAACGCACGAGGACGCGGCCGGCGGGGCCGAACTCGTGCTCGGTCTCGCGGATTTCGTGCTGCACGGCAGGGAGCTGATCGAGGGGCTTTTTCTCGCGGAAGCGGACGTTCACAAGCCGCTGGGGGTAGACGATGAAGTCCTCGACGAGTTCGTCGAGCGTCGCCCCGCAGGCGCGGGCGATGGAAGCCGCGCGGAGTGCGGTCAGCATGCCGTCTCCGGCGGTGGAGAAATCGCGGAAGATCACATGGCCGCTCTGCTCGCCGCCGAGCGGGAGATCCTGGCGGAGCATCTCCTCAAGCACGTAGCGGTCTCCGACGGCGGTGCGGATCAGACCGATGCCCTCGGACGCCAGAGCCCGTTCCAAGCCGAGGTTCGACATCACCGTGGCCACGACGGCGCGCGGACGCAGGCGGCGTCCAGCGAGCAGAAGAATGTGGTCGCCATTGAGAACCCGGCCAGAACGGCTGACGAGGATGCAGCGGTCGGCGTCGCCGTCGAATGCGGCCCCGAAATCGGCCTTCTCCTCGAGCACGCGCCGCCGCAGGGGCTCGACATGAAGCGCGCCGCAGCCGTCGTTGATATTGCGGCCATCCGGCGAGCAGGCGGTTTCGACGACCCCCGCTCCAAGCCGGCGGAACAGAGCGGGCGCCAGATGGCACGCGGCGCCGTTGGCGCAATCCAGCACGACAGAGAGCCCGGCCAGACCGTGCGGAGCGGCGGAGGCCAGAAAATCAAGGTACGCGGCTGCGAGCCCGGCATCCGCGGGAGTAGAGGAATCAGGCGCGGCTTCCACCCCTTCGTTCACAAGCTGAAAGATGCGTGTCTCGATCCGCAGTTCCTCGGCATCCGGCAGCTTGAGGCCGTCATGCGCGAACACTTTCAGGCCGTTGTCGTGGTACGGGTTGTGCGAAGCGGAGATCATGACTCCAGCCGAAAACGGGCCTGTCCTGGTCAGGTAGGACACGGCTGGAGTGGTGACAATGCCCGCCAGCAGGGGCTCCGCGCCGGCCTTCCGCAGTCCAGCGGCAACCTGCGCTGCCAGATCGGGGCCCGATTCGCGCGTGTCCATCCCGATAAGCACGCTTCTGGAGCCATGGTGCAGCGCCCACTCGCCCAGCGCCATGCCGAAGGCGGCGACAGTGCGGGCATCCAGAGGCGGCTCGCCTGCGACTCCGCGGATTCCATCCGTGCCAAAGAGGCGTCTTTCGCTCAACGTTTCTCCTTTGCCGCGGAGCGGTCCGCAGCAGGAATGGGACTCAGAACATAGCGGACCCTGACCTGAGGCGAAGCCACGAAGTGGGCCTGCGGGTCTCCGGCGAACGCTGTGGTCAGCACTTCGTTGCCGCCCGGCTGCGAGTGCAGATCGATGGGATCGGTCCTGACGGTTTCGATCCTGTCCAGGCGGCTCTTCGGACCGGACAGGGGCAGCCGCGGCGGCGTGACCGTCCACGACTCGATCTGATAGCCTTCCGGCACGTTTTCAAACACGGGCCAGACGGGCACCTCTTTCACTTCGCGCCGCTCCGTGCGGATCTGAATCTGGGAAGGGATGGCGCGCTCCAGGATGACGCCCGCCGGAAGATCCACATTCGTGCGCTGGATGGAAAAGGTGGTGACGCCCTCGCGCCGGACGCGCCCCAGATCGAGCACGACGGGGGGCGGCGAATCAGAGACGCGCGCCAGCAGCGGCGAAGGTCCGCGCACGATCAAGCGCACTTCTTCCACGAGGTTCGGCCCCAGCTCGAGGTGCGTGGGGATGTTGCGGTACTGGACGGGAACCGTGACGGCGGTGGTGAGCTCGCGCGAGCCGCTGATGGACAGCCACAGGACAAAGGCCACGGCGAGCGAGAAGAGCTTCAGGCCCAGGTGCTGGGTGAAGAAGCGTTTCATGGCCGGGCGCCCTCCCGCGCCGCCGCCGTGCGTCTGCGGCCGCCTTTCACCGGATGGCTCAGCCGCTCGGCCAGGCGTTCCGGACTGATGTCATTTTCCAGCTCTCCGGCCGAGGCCAGCGAAATCGTGCCGCGCTCCTCGCTGACGACAATGGCGAGGCAGTCAGAGTCCTCGCTGACGCCGATCGCCGCGCGGTGACGGGTGCCGAAGACGCGCGACAGCTCCGGGTTCATCGTTAGAGGGAGGAAGCAGGCGGCGGCGGCGAGCCGTCCGCCCGTGACGATGGCGGCGCCGTCATGGAGCGGGCCGCCAGGCTGAAAGATGGCCAGCAGCAGGTCGCGGGTCACCCGCGCGTCGATCGGGACGCCGCTTTCAATAAAGGTGCGCAGCCCGACTTCTCCTTCGATCACAATCAGCGCGCCGATACGGTGCGCAGCCAGATGGCTGACGGCGAGCACGATCTCCTCCGCCACCTCGCGCGATTCGACGCGGGCGCCGAATCCGGCCCATTTCCGCTCGCCGATCCGGGTCAGCATGCGGCGGATTTCGCCCTGGAACATCACGATCAGCGCGAAGGCCGTGTACGGGGCCAATCCCTCAAGGATCGTCCGGAGCACGGTAAGGCCGGCGCTGACCGCCAGGCCGTAGGCGGCCAGAACGATCCCGATGCCCACGAGCACATGCATGGCCCGCCGGCCGCGGATCAGCAGCAGCACCTGGTACAGAAGCAGCGCCACAAGAAGGATGTCGAGCGCACCCGTCAGGGTCAATTGCGGCGCGTTGCCCAGGATGTCTCTGAGGATTTCGGGCAAATGAGGATCCTCCGGCCGGCCGGTTTCGGCCCAAATACCGAGTGTATCTGATTGAAAGCACGCTCCGGTTCCGATTGGACCGGGCGCATCCCGCGAGCGGCCGCCCGCGGAATCGGGATGTTGCCCTTACAATGAAGGCAGGAACCGAGCGGAACCAGAAGGCGAGGCGGCCGCCCGGCAATTCCTCAGAGATCTGGAAAGGGGAGGGCTCGATGCGAAACAAGGCCAAATTCATCTGGGTGGCAGCGGCGCTCCTTGCGGCGGCCATTGCCTGGGGGCAAGGCTCTGGCAGGATCCGCGCATTGCAGGAGAAACTGATTGCACCCTGCTGCTGGAGCGAGAGCGTGGCCATGCACCGCAGCGAGGTGGCGGCCGAAATGAGGGCGGAGATCGCCAGAATGGTGAACGAGGGACGCAGCGACCGGGAAATTCTGGATTTCTACAAAGCGAAATACGGAACGCGGATCCTCATGGAGCCGGAAGGCCAGCTGCGTCTCTGGGCGTATACGATCCCCATCGTGGCTTCCATTCTGGGGCTGGCGCTGGTCGTCTGGATCATCCGCCGCATGGTGAAGCCGCAGCCGGAAAGCTCGCCCGGCGGCGCGGGGGCAGTGTCCTAGCCGGCGCTCGCGCTCCTTCTTCGAAGATGTCTGCGGGCGCGGGCAAGCCGCGCCCGGACGATATCCTGACTGACGCCGAGACGCGCCGCTGTCTGCTTTGTCGTCAGCCCCTCGAGAACACGCAGGCGGAAGGTCTCCGCCAGCAGGGGCGGCAACGAAGGAGCGGACTGGACAACCCGGGAGAGCAGGCGCCGCGCATCCAGAAGCTTTTCCCCCAGGCAGGACGGACTGACCGCGTCCGGGGGCAGCTCCTCGATTTGCGCGCGTGCAGCCCGCCTGCGTTCTTCCATGCGGCAGGTGTTGACCACGATCCGCCGGACCCAGGCGCCGAGGCAGCTGGGGCGGCGCAAATCGGGCAGATGCTCGAGGGCCGAAACCAGCGCCGCCTGCGCGATATCCTGCGCCGACCCGTCGGTCCGGCAGAACCTCCTCGCCTGGTGCAGAACCCAGGGCGACAGCAGGCTGAAAAGCCGTTCTCGCGCCTCACGGTCGCCCCGCCGCGCGTGCTCCACCAGGCACTCTTCCTGAACGCAGGGGGCAGCAGGCGCGCCGGCCAGACAGGGAGCATTGCAAAACGGCATCCCGATCCGTTCTATCACAGGACGTCCGGATCCTGATTTCCGGGCGTGCCCGCGGGGGCGGATCTGGCAAGCTGGAATTCGGCATGAATACGAAGCCCCGCATCCTGGCCGGGCCTGACGGGCGGCCCCGCTGCGCCTGGTGCGGAACCGCTCCCGACTATGTCGCTTACCACGACGAGGAATGGGGCGTGCCGGTGCACGATGACATCCGGCTGTTCGAAAAGATCTGTCTGGAAGGCTTTCAGGCGGGACTGAGCTGGCTGACCGTGCTGCGCAAGCGCGAGGCGTTCCGCCGGGCGTTTGCCGGGTTCGATTTCCGCCGGCTGGCGCTCTGGGATGAACGCGACGCGAGCCGGGTGATGCTCGAGCCAGGCATCATCCGCCACCGCGGCAAGATCGCCTCCGTGCTGAATAACGCGCGGCGCGCCTGCGAACTGGCGGACGAGCAGGGCTCGCTCGACCGTTTTTTCTGGTCCTTCGAGGGGCGCGAGCCGCGCGAGCTGGCGCGCGAGCTGAAGCGGCGCGGCTGGACCTTCGTCGGACCGGTCACAGTCGAGTCCTTCATGCAGGCCATGGGCCTCATCGACGCGCACGAGCCCGGCTGCTGGCGGCGCGGAGCGGCCCGCGCGGATCTGCGCAGGGGTTGATAAGATGCAGTGTCGTCAGGCGGCGCTGCGATGGGCAGCCGCCGCCTCCAATTGAGGAGCGCCGTATCATGACCCGAATCGTTCCCGCCCTTCTTCTGTGCGCCGCCATCGGACAGGCGGCTTCTCTCAAACCGGCCGGCCTGCGCACCGAGTATCGAAAAGATCCGCTGGGCATCGATGAAACTGCGCCACGCCTGAGCTGGAAACTGGAAGCAGCCAGGCCAGGCGCCCGGAATCTCCGCCAGACCGCATACCGCGTCATCGTGTCCAGCACGGCTGCGCTGGCGCAGTCCGGACGCGGCGACCTCTGGGACACCGGCAGGGTGGAGAGCAGCCAGAACACGCATATCGCCTATCAGGGCAAGCCCCTCGTCTCCGGACAGCCCGTGTGGTGGCGCGTGATGGTCTGGGATCAGGACGGCCAGCCTTCCTCGTGGAGTGAAACCGCGCGCTGGTCCATGGGGCTGCTGAAACCGGAAGACTGGAAGGGCAAGTGGATCGGCCGCGACGAGAAGACGTACTACAAGGATCCGCATAGTCCGTTCCAGTGGCTGAAGGAAGCGCAGTGGATCTGGTTCGACGAAGGCGACCCGGCCAGACAGGCGCCTGCGGAAACGCGCCGATTCCGCGCGCGGCTCACGTTGCCCGCCGGCCGGCCCCTGAAGACGGCAACCTTCGTCCTGGGCGCGGACAACAGTTTCGAGCTCACGGTCAATGGCGAGTTCGCGGGCAAGGGCAACAACCCCACGCTGCCGATGGTGCTGCACATCGAGCCGTGGCTGAAGCCCGGCGAGAATGAGCTGCTGGTGGTGGCGCGCAACACGCGGGAGGATCAGGCGGGGGTGCTGGGAGCGTTGAAGATCGAGTTCGCTTCCGGCGAGCCGATGATGTTTTACACCGGCGCCCACTGGGAGGCGTTGCGCAAGGATGACGAGGGCTGGAAACCCGCAAAAGCGCTCGGCCCCTACGGCATGGATCCCTGGGGCGAAGTAGGACTGCGTGAAGAGCAGGCGCTGCCGGCGCGCATGCTGCGCAAGGAATTCGACGTGCAGCCGCGGCTGCGGCGAGCCACGGCGTACGTCGCAGGACTCGGGCTGAGCGAACTGTACCTGAACGGCGCGAAGGCGGGCGACGACGTTCTCTCTCCGGGTCTCACCGAGTACGAGAAGCGCGTGTTCTACGTCACGCACGACATCACTGCGATGCTCAAGCCGGGGCGCAACGCCGTAGGGCTGTGGCTTGGCAACGGGCGCTACTGGCAGCCGCGCCGGCGCGTTCCGATTCCTTCGCGCGGCTACGGCTACCCGAAAGCGATCGCGCAGATCGAGCTGGAGTATGAGGGCGGACGCAAGGAGATCGTCGTCACCGACGAGACCTGGAAGCTGACCACCGAGGGTCCGATCCGCGCCAACAACGAATACGACGGCGAAGTCTACGACGCGCGCATGGAGCTGCCGGGCTGGGCGCAGCCGGGCTTCGACGATTCCAGATGGGAGGCGGCACAGCTGGTGGAAGCGCCGGGAGGCGCGCTTCGCGCCCAGATGGCGGAACCGCTCCGCGTGATCGAGACGCTGGCGCCGAAGACGGTGAAGGAACTGCGGCCGGGCGTGTTCATCTACGACCTGGGCCAGAACATGGTGGGCTGGGTGCGGCTGAAAGTGCAGGGCCCCGCAGGCACGCGCGTGCAGTTGCGGCTGGCTGAATCGCTGCGGGAAAACGGCGACCTCTATGTCGACAATCTGCGCGGCGCGCGCGCCTGGCTGACCTACATCCTGAAGGGCGGCGGCGCGGAGGTGTGGGAGCCGCGCTTCACGTACCACGGCTTCCGCTACATCGAAGTCACCGGCTATCCGGGCAAGCCCGGGCTCGATGCCGTCGAAGGCCGCGTGGTGCACGACGCCATGCCGCGCGCCGGCGAGTGGGAGAGCTCGCACTCGCTGCTGAACCGCATCCACCACAACATCTACTGGGGCATCCGCGGCAACTACCGCAGTATTCCCACAGACTGCCCGCAGCGCGACGAGAAGCAGGGCTGGCTGGGCGACCGCAGCGTCGTCAGCCTCAGCGAAAGCTACCTGTTCGACGTCGCCGCCTTCTACACGAAGTGGATCCAGGACATCGCCGATTCGCAGCGGCCCACGGGCAGCATTCCCGATGTCGCTCCCACATACTGGGTGCTCTACAACGACGGGATCGTCTGGCCCAGCACGTACGTGCTCGCGCCGCAGATGGTGTACCGGCAGTACGGAGACCGCCGCATCATCGAGCGCCACTACGAGGGCATGAAAAAGTGGGTCGATTACATGCGGCAGTTCCTCAAGGACGGCATCATGCCGCGCAACACCTACGGCGACTGGTGCGTGCCGCCCGAGGATCCGAAGCTGATCCACTCGAAAGACCCGGCGCGGATCACCGCCGGACCGTTGCTCAGCACGGCCTACTACCACCAGATGGTAAAGTACGTCAGCGCCAACGCGCGGATGCTGGGGCGCAACGACGACGCCGCAGAGCTCGACAAACTGGCCGCGCAACTCAAAGAAGCGTTCCTCCGCACCTGGTACAAGCCGCAGGAAGCGCGGTTCGACAACGGCACGCAGACCTCGAGCGTGCTCCCGCTGGCCTTCGACATGGTGCCCGGAGAGGACCGCGGCCGCGTGTTTGACCGCCTGATCGAGAAGATCGAAAAGGAGAGCAACAACCACGTGGGCGTCGGCCTGGTGGGCGCGCAGTGGCTGATGCGGACGCTGTCCGATAACGGCAGGCCGGATGTGGCGCTCGCCATCTCGACGCAGACCACCTACCCGGGGTGGGGCTACATGGTGGAGAAAGGCGCCACCACAATCTGGGAGCTCTGGAACGGCGACACCGCCGACCCGGCGATGAACTCGATGAATCACGTGATGCAGATCGGAGACCTGGCCGTGTGGATGTACGAATATCTGGCCGGCATCCGCCCCGACCCGGAAAAACCGGGCTTCCAGCGCATTCTGATCAAGCCCTATGCGCTGAAGGGGCTGGACCACGTCAAAGCGACGTACCGCTCGCTGCATGGACCGATCCAGTCCTTCTGGAGGCGCGATGGACGCACGCTGCAGATGGAAGTGACGATCCCGCCCAATACGACGGCGGCGATCTATGTCCCTTCCACGGGCAAGGTGACGGAATCGGGCGGCCTGAAGCCCGCGCGCGTCGAGCAGGGCTACACGGTGTTCGAAACGGGATCCGGAACCTACAGGTTCACGGCCGAATAAGAGGACAGGCTGCGGCGCAGGGGCGCGCTCAGCCCGCGAAGTAGCCTTCGCGGCAGCGCACGCGCGCGCCCTTGCGCTGCGGGACCTTCACCTGAATGGGCCGCCATTCGCCAGCGCCGGGGCGCGGCTTGTAGGCCAGCAGGTAAGAGGCGGCCAGATCGCGGGAGATCTCCTCGAAGATTTCGTCGATCCGCGAGAGCTTCTGCAGCCGGAAGGCGTTGCCGCCTGTCGATTCGGCAATCCGCTCGAGAGTGTCCATCAGTCTGGCGGCGCGGAGCGCCTCGCCCTGCGCCAGACAGTAAACCGGAATGGCTTCGCGGCGGGCGCGGCGCAGGGCGGATTCCAGCGTGAGCGCGCTGGCGTTGTCATTGCCGTCGGTGAGCACTACCAGAGCCTTCTTGCCTTTGCGGTCGGCCATCCGGAGGGAAGCGCGCGTCAGGGCGTCAAACAGCGCCGTCTTGCCTCCAGCCCGCAGCCTGCGGATGGCAGCGGCCGCAGCCTTGCGGTCCTGCGTGAAGTCCTGCGCCTCTGACATCCGGTCGCTGAACGAGAAGACGGCGACCTGATCCTGAGGCCTGAGTTCGTCGAGCAGTTTCAGGCAGGCCTGTTTGACCAGCGGAAGGGCATCCTCCATGCTGCCCGTGATGTCGAGCAGGAGACCGAGGGAGAACGGGCTTTCGACGGACTCGAAAATCTCCACGGCTTGCGGTTGCTGGTTTTCCAGGATCTGGAAGTCGTCCCGTCCGAGCCCGGTGATGTGCCGGCCGCGGCCGTCGAACACGGTGGCGTGAATTTCCACGAGCCGGGCTTCGGCCCGGAACGTCGGGGGCTCCGCCAGCAGCGGCGCGCCGGCGAGGGAAGCCAGAAAAGATCTGCGTGCCACTTTCATGGGACCTTCTCCAGTTCCTCCTGATGGAGTTTCATGAGGTCAGCCGCCTGAATCCTCTTCCACAGATCCGCGGCGGAGCGGTAGTCCGCCATGTCGGTCATCTCGAGATCCGCCAGCAGGCGGCGGGCCAGAGGTTCGGCGATCAGCGCCAGCGCATCGGGCGGCAACCCCGCCTCGTCCGCGGCGCAGGCCAGCGCGAGGGGATATTCTGAAAGCCGCTCGGCGAGGCGCCCTGGAAGAAGCTCCTGAGCGTAGTTCTCGTACGGAGGCATGGGTTCGAGGCGGGGCCTCGCGCTCCGGGCATGGTCCAGTTTCAGCGGCCCCAGTTCGTGAATCGCGCCGTCCCAGACTGCCGCGGGCAACTGATTCAGGGCGTTCCAGATGACGGAGGCCTGCGATGCCTGGCGCCGCATGCGCCCGAGCCAGAACAGATCCGCCTGGGAAAAGCAGTCCCAGACGGAATCCCACAGAAGCTTGTACTCCTCAAGGAAGGGCCGCGCCGCGTGCATCACGGAGTGCGTGTTGCGCAGGCGGCTCAGAAGGCGGGCGGCGCGGCTGGCCCGCTCTGGCGACAACAGGCCCTGGATCTGCCGCTCCAGTTCGGACGAAGCCGCAGCGTCGAACGCCGCCTCCACGACCCACTCCCTGCCAGCGAGATAAGCGAGCCTCGCAGCGCGCAGATCAAGAGGCTGCAGCCGGTGGAGCTGCGCGTTTCTGAGAGCGCCGACCTGCTTCGCTTCCACCGCCCCCGCATACCCGCCCGCCGCCTGCTGTCCGGCCAGCGCGATCCAGCCAGCGATCTCGGCGATGCCCGCGGGCGATCCAAGGGGCAGGCTCCCCGGACCGGCGCTATCGACGCGGAATTCGGGCGCCGGGAAAGTCGCCTTCCCCGATTCAGCCGTGTCCGCGTACCAGTATTTCCGCAGCAGCCATGGATCATCGCTCACGGGCAGGTCGGAGGGCCGCAGATAGAAGCCGCCCACAATGCCGCGCAGAGACAGCTCGATCCAGGGCGCCAGCGCGCGCAGGCCCTCGGCGCTGGCTCTTTCGAGAGCTTTGACGTCGGGCTTCTTCTTCGCCGCACGCTGCCTGAAATCGCGCGCGATTTCCGGCAGTTTGTCCGTCCGCCAGAGCTCGAGGATCTCCTTCAGACGGGGCGGAGGCTTCATCGTTTTTGGCAAGTGGAGGACATCGAGCTTCGGAGCGATGGACTCCAGAGCTGCCGCGGCCGCCCTGGCCTGCTCGGGCCCCCCGCCGCCCTTCAGCACGGCCTCCAGCGTCTCCAGGAGCGGATCCACCAGCGGGATCTTCTGCGCGGCCAGCACGTCGCGGAACTCTTTTCTGCGCCGTTTGCCTGCAGGCGTGTCCGGAGCACCCAACAGCGCGTCTTCCACTGCGGATTGCAGATTGCCGGGCCTGGATGAAAGCGCAGCCGCCATCCTGCGCAGAGCCTTGTGCGCCGCTCTGGCCATCTGCGCCGGATCCTCGATGGCGCGCATTGACGATCAGAGCTCGTCCAGCAGCGCTGCCGCCTCAGCGCCCTGCAATTTGCCGGAACGGTGCAGGAGCCCCGCCAGCAACGCGAGATGGCTCACCATGCCGATGCTCATGTTCCTGGCAGGCGTGGAGAAGTTCTCCAGCGACTCTGCCCACGCGAAGAAAGACTGGAACTCCTTTTCGCCGAGCGAAGGCAGCTCGACGAACAACGGGTAGGCCCAGCCGTAGCGGGCGAACTGCTGGGAAAGGATCAGCGCCTCGCGCGGCTCCAGCGCCCTGCCGAGCGCTGCCTCCACGCGCGCGACCATCAGGAAATTCTCGAGCTGGGAGAACACATTCCGGTTGACGCCATACCGCTCGCGCGCCATGCGCTCCAGGATTTCGTCTTCCTCGGCGGGCCGGGCTTTCCTTGCGCGTTTCTCGAGACGCGCGATGCGGTCCAGATCGCTGGCGCCGCGCGCCACCTGCCACACCTGGGCGCCGCCGGGGAACCGCACGCTGCCTTCCTCGTCCAGAGGCAGTTCGCGGAAAAGCGACAACATCGGGCTGTTCCGGACCATCCGCGCCGCCTGCCCGTCCCACTCCGGAGAGTCTTTCATCAGCCGGTAAAACAGCCGCGCCCTTTCCGCGCTCCGCAAAAACCACTTCTGCCGCTCCGGGGTGACGCCGTGGAGCGCGGCGAAATAGGCCAGCACCATGCCGCCGTCTTTCCGCAGCAGGGCCTCGAGAAACCGCTGGCCGTCGCGCGGGCTCGCGCCCGCCAGAGCCTCCCACACCGGTTCCGCCTCCGTCCCCCCCGGCACGGCGCAGCGGCCCTGTTCGTCCAGAGCCAGCACTGGTCCATACAGGAACAGAAGCATGCCGTAGTCTTCGGCCAGCTTCCTCATGGCGAAGCTGGTCAGCAAAGCGCGGGCTGCCGCCGGACCGGCGGAAGAAAGACCGGCGAACAGGCGCGCCATTTCGGGCTGCTTCAGCAACAGACCGGCGAAGCCGAGCGGGTTCGCCTGGCGCTTCAATACCGCTTCCCAGACTTTCTCGCCGAGGATCACCGGTGCAAACTCGTCCGTGATGCGGAACCGGTAGGGGCGCTTGCCGTCAAGCGACTCTTCCACTTCACGGTCGTCGAGATCCAGCGCAGCCGCGAGGTTCTGCCTCCGGGCTTTGGAGGACTTCACCTGAGCCTCGATCGAGATGCGCCCGCGCGAACTGCGCAGACGGTACCCCAGCAGGTCGAGGATCTGCTGCGTCTGCTGCCGCTGTTTCTGGGACTCGACGCTCAGCACAATTTCGGTGCCCTCGCTTGTGAGCGCGAAGGGCTTCCGGATCTTCAGCAGCCGGTCGTACTGCTCGAGCAGTTTCTCGGAAAACTCGTTCCATTCTTTCTCGGAGGCGAACATGGAGCGTTGGGCCACGGCGCGCGCGAAAGCCACGATGTATTCGCCGGGCTCCTCCGGTCCGCCGATGCCCGTGAGATGGCTGAGCAGCCGCACGCCCCCGGGGATCAGAACGCCCCGCTCGCCTTTGGCTGCGGCGGCATCTGCGCCGGGCGGCGTGGCGGGGAGCTCCATCCATTGCCCAGCCGCTTCGACGGCGCCGTCCCTGAGAGCCGCGCGAGCAGCCCGCTCCGTGGTCTTCCGCAGAGTCTCGCCGTTGCTGCCGTCCTGCTTCAGGCGCTCCAGAAGATCCCGCCACGCCGCGACGGCGCCCTGTCCGCCGAACAGATTTTCGGTTTCCGCCCGGGCTTCCAGCACGGAGATGTCATCGGTCGCCTGAACCGCCTCGCCCAGTGCGCGGCGCGCTTCCTGCAGGCGGCCAAGCTCATTCAGCGCGCGCGCCCGCGCCAGATGCAGGCCAGCCGAGGCGGGCAGTCTCTCCAGTCCGCGGAGCGAAGCGCCGAGACTGTCCTCCCATGCTCCCCGGGCGGCGTGCAGCCGGGCAACGGAAACGTGCCCTTTCTCGAACTCCGGCTGGAGGGCGATGCTCTTCTCCCAATACGGCATCGCCCGCGCCGGTTCGCCGAGTTTCTCCCAGGCCGCAGCGTATTGCTCGATCACGCCGACGTCGTCCGCAGGGATGGAGTCCGCCTCTTCCAGAGCCCGCCGCGCTGCGTTGCCGTCGCCAGCCGCGAGCGACAGCGCGACGAACCGGGCGCGGCGGTCCGCGCGGCCAGGTTCGCGATTCAACGCCTCCCGCAGCGATCTCCGCTCGCCTGGCTCATCGTTGAGCGCTCGGGCGAGATCCGCCGTGATCCACCAGAGATCGGTTTGGTCCGGCTTCACGTCCAGGCTGCGCCGGAGCAGATCGTAGGCCTCGCTGCGGTCTCCGCGCAGCAATCGTGTCCGTCCGAGCCACTCGAGCAGTTCCGCGTCGCGCGGCATGGCCTCGACGGCGCGCCGCAGGACGGGTTCCGCCTCCGGTGACCGCGCACGCCATGCGGCCGCTGCGTGACGCCGCAGAACCGCCAGGTCTCCCGGACGCGCTTCTTCCAGCCGCGCCAGCAGCTCCACCGCAGCCCTGAAATCTTCCAGCCTCTCGGCCAGTCCCGCCCCCGCTTCCAGTGCCGGAGCGTAGTTCGGGTACAATTCGCGGCCCTGCTGAATGCGCTGCAGCACAGGCGCCCCGGCGGACTCCTCTGCAGCCTGGCGGACCGCCTCCAGAAAATCCGCCAGCGCCGCCACGCCTGGAAGGCGGAACCCGGGCGCAACAGCGAGCACCGGCCAGAGCTGTTCGCCCAGTTCAGCCTGGCCGACTTCAAAACCCTGCGCTGCGGCTGCCGCGTCCCACTCCGCTTCCATCCACCTTCCGCCGCGGGCCTCGGGCGTCACCGGTAGCCAGTCCGTCTCCTGTTCGGGCCACACCGTGAGGAACACGCGGGATTCGCCGAGCAGACGGAAGAGCCTGGCGGCCGCGTAATTCCGGACGAGTTGATCCCGCGGCGCCGGAACTCGACCCGCCCAATGCCACTCCCGCCAGCCTTCCGCCGGCTCAGGCGCCATGCCCAACAGCAGGTCCAAAATCTCTTCTGGCGAGAGACGAGCCTTGTCCGGACTCTCGTTCTCCCCAAGCGCCGCAGCCAGTTCTTTCTCCAGAGCAGCCGCTGTCCTCACGGGAGGCAAAGGGATGATCTCCTTCCCCCGGACCACGGCGACGGAGAAATCCTCTTTTCGCGGAGCCTGCATGAACCGCTGCCTGAGCCGCGCCGTCAGTTCAGGGACATCCGCAGGATCCAGCCAGTCTGCCAGCACGGTGACGGAGGGAGCATTCTGCGTCCGCGCCGGAGAAATCCGGACCGCCATTTCGGACGTCCCCAGCCGCAGGCTTTCGGGCACGGATCCGCCCGCAGGCACGCGGATCAGGACACGCTCCGCCAGTGCGGAACCATGCGCCAGGAGAAACAGCAGAAGGACTCTGCTCACACCCAGGTGAGGTACAGGCTACCAGATTCCGGCGGGTCCGAAAATCCCCCAAACGGGGGCATCCGTGCGGAGGAGACAGCCGGTCTGTGGACAGACAACCAGGGTGCGCCGCGCCCGCCTCCGCAGCCTTCATTCCGCCACGCGGGCGGGAGTCAGATCCTGCCTGTGATCAGGAAATACAGAGGGTGCTCGTCCTCGGGGATCGGGAGGAGCAGCTTCATGGCCACGGGATCCATCTTGCCGATGCTGACCGAGCCCAGCCCAAGCGATGCCGCTGCCAGATGCCAGTTCTGGCCGATGTGGCCCGCCTCCATCAGGGCGAGCCGCTCGGCGGCGTCGCCGAACTCTCGGCGCAGACGCCCGTACCAGGCGGTCAGCAGGAGCCCTGCCGCAGATTCAGCCACGCACTGCTGATCGCCGCACGCCTTCGTGACGCGCTCCTGTTTGTCCCCCTTCGCCAGCAGCACAAGCATGTTCTGTTCGGGGTCGAACGAATAGAAGCCAGCCGCCAGTCCCTGCACGCGGAACGCGAGCGCATAACTCTTCAGCGGGTAGATTGCCCCCGCCGAAGGAGCGGTTCGGAGACCCCCCGGAGAGGTGATGCCCTGCGCCGCCCAGAGCAGAGCGGCCAGCTCGTTCAGATGGACGGGCGCCTCCGCATACTCGCGCGTGCTGCGCCGCTTTTTCAGGCACTCGTCCAGACGCGCCGCCAGCGGCGCAGGCTCGGGCAGGAGGATCCGGCCCGCGGCAGCCGTCCGCCGGGCCGCCGGCACGGGCGCAGGGGCATGGTCGTGGTGCGTGGTGCGCGGCTTCATGGCTGTTCGAGACCAGTCTACCCGCAATTTTACAATACTTCCAGATCTTTTTCTCTGGTTCTGAGGCGTTTCTGCGCCTCAGCCCGTGTACCGGCACCCGGCTGTGCAGGTTTCCCGGACCTCGATGGCGCTCAATTGAGGCAGCAGGGGACGGAGCCGGCGCCAGAGCCACATCGCGATGCGTTCGCTGGTCGGGTTTTCGAGCCCCGGGATTTCGTTCAGGTAGCGGTGGTCCAGCTCGTCGATCACCGGCTTGCACGCCGCCTTGATGTCGCCGAAGTCCATCACCCAGCCGGTGCGCTCGTCCACCGGACCTGCCACGCAGACGCGCACGCGGAACGAGTGGCCGTGCAGCCGGGAACACTTGTGTTCCGGCGGCAGGTTGGGGAGGCGGTGGGCGGCTTCGAAGGTGAACTCCTTGAAGATTTCCATCGGGTGGAACAGGCCCTCTTTCTAGGGTAGCATTGGCATGGGATTCCGCCGGAATTCCGGAGGCGAAATGGCGAGTTCACGGGAACGGCTGCGCAGGACGCTCCATCATCAGGAGCCGGACCGCATTCCCATCGACTTCGGCTCGTCGGCGGTCACCGGCATCCATGTTTCCTGCGTCGCCGCACTGCGGGATTACTACGGGCTGGAGAAGCGCCCTGTCAGGGTGCACGAGCCGTACCAGATGCTCGGCTGGATCGACGACGATCTGCGCCAGGCCATGGGGATCGATGTCACGGGCGTCTATTCGCGCAGGAACCTGTTCGGCTTCGAAAACACGGGCTGGCGCGAGTGGGACTTCCGGGGATTGACGGTTCTCGTGCCGGAAAACTTCAGGACCACCGTAGAGCCCGACGGCGCCATTCTCATCTATCCCGAGGGCGACCTGTCCGCTCCTCCCAGCGGACGGATGCCCGTGGGCAGCGCCTTCTTCGACACGATCATCCGCCAGCCGCCGATCGATGAAACGAAGCTCGATCCGGAGGACAACTGCGAGGAGTTCACGCCGGTCTCGGCGGAAGACCTGGACCATCTCCGGCGCGCCTCGCAGGAGGCGCTCTCGACGGGCTGCGGCGTTCTCGGCTCGTTCGGAGGCGCGGCGTTTGGCGACATCGCGCTGGTCCCCGCGCCGTTCCTGAAGCATCCGCGCGGCATCCGCGACGTGGCCGAATGGTACATGAGCGTGGCCGCCCGGCCGTGGTATGTCCGGCGCGTTTTCGAGCGGCAGTGCGAGGTGGCGCTCGCGAACCTGGCGCGCATCCACGACGCCATCGGGGACTCCGTCGACGCGGTCTTCCTCTGCGGCACGGACTTCGGCACGCAGACGTCGCAGTTCTGCTCGGTGAAAACGTTCCGCGAGCTGTGGCTGCCCTTCTACCGCGAGGTCTGCGGCTGGGTGCACGCCAGGACGCAATGGAAATGTTTCAAACATTCCTGCGGCAGCGTGGAGAAGTTCTTCGACAGCTTCATCGAGGCCGGCTTCGACATCATCAATCCGGTGCAGTGCTCCGCAGCTGGCATGGAGCCGCAGGCGCTGAAGGACCGCTACGGAGACCGCCTCGTCTTCTGGGGCGGCGGCGTCGACACGCAGAAGACGCTGCCCTTCGGGACGCCGGAACAGGTGCGCGAAGAAGTGCTCCGCCGCTGCGAAATCTTCGCTCCCGGCGGCGGGTTCGTGTTCAATGCGGTGCATAACGTGCAAAGCGGCACGCCCGTGGAGAACATCGTGGCGATGATCGATGCCGTGCATGAATTCAACGGCGTGCGCCGTTGACAGGAAATCCCATGATCCGCTCTCTTCTCCTTGGACTGGCCGCCGCCGGTCACCGCCTGCCCATCGGCGCCGATCTGGTGCTGCATGAAGAGCCGCAGCCGGACCTCGCCCGGCTCGATCCCGTGCGCCTGGGACAGGTGATCGAGCGCGCCGCGCGCCGTTACCGCACGCCGCTGGCGTTCCCGCTGATGGACCTGAGGCTGGAGAAAGCGGACCTTCTCTCCGCGTTTGATGTCAGCGCGGATGCGGTGGACTCCTTTCACTTCCGCGAGGCGCCCGGCGAAGATGTCATCGCGCGCGTGACGCACCACGATGAACGGCCATTCCCCGCTGGTTCGATCGCGCAGCAGGGCGCGCTCCGCTACATCGCAACGCAGACGGATCTCGTGCCGGTCGGCATGGCCATCGGTCCGTTTTCCTTGATGACGAAGCTGCTCGAAGACCCTATCACCCCTCTGGCCATGGCCGCTTCCGGCGTGAGCGAAGACGAGGATCCCGGCGTGCGCCTCGCGTCCGCCGCGCTGCGGATGGCGCTGGCCACCGTGCTCCGATCCGTGCGCGCGCAGACCGGAGCGGGCGCCCGGGCGGTCATCCTCTGCGAGCCGGCGGTCAGCGTGACGTATCTTTCGCCCCGCATGATGGCGCGGGCGCCGCAGGTGCTGGAGCAGTTCGTCCTCGATCCCCTGCGCCGCGTGCGGGACCAGATCGCCGCCGCCGGCGCGGACCTGATCCTGCATGACTGCGGGCAGCTCAGCACGGAGCTCGTGCAGAAGCTCGCTTCCGAACTGCATCCCGCCATGCTCAGCCTCGGCTCCAGCCGCCGCCTGTGGGAAGACGCCGCCGTGGTTCCGCGGGACACCGTGCTCTACGGCAATCTGCCGACGCGTCAGTTCTATTCCGATGCCGCCATGCCGGAGGAAGAAGTGCGGCGGCTCGCGCGCGAGCTGATCGAACGCATGCGGACCGCTGGCCACCCGTTCATCCTCGGCTCGGAGTGCGACGTTCTTCACGTCCCCGATGCGGCCTCGACGATCCGCCGCAAGGTAGAGATTATGCTGGAAGCATAGTCCTGCCTCTCTGACGCATGCCGCAACTGGAACCCTGGCAGTGGGCGCTCGGCGCCCTGTGCGCGTTCAATGTCGGGCTGGCCAAGACCGGCCTGCCGGGCCTCGGCATCCTGGTGGTGCCGATGATCGTCCTCACCGTGGGCGACGCCCGCATCGCCGCCGCGTGGCTGCTGCCCATCCTCTGCACCGCCGACATCTTCGCTGTCGTCTACTGGCGCCGCCACGCCGCCATCCACCGTCTGTGGTCGCTGGCGCCGTGGGCGCTGGCGGGCATGGGCGCCGGGGCGGCGGCGCTCGCTCTGGAAGAGCGCATCCTGCGGCCCATGGTGGGCGTCATCGTGCTCGTGATGCTCGCCGCCTATCTGATCCGCCGCTACGCGAAGAACCCCTCCGCCATCACGCCGCACCCGGCGCTGTACGGCATCTCGGCCGGATTCGCGACGACAGTGGCCAACGCCGCCGGCCCGGTGATGAACCTTTATCTGCTGTCCAAGCGCCTTCCCAAAGAGGAGTTCATCGCCACCGGCGCATGGTTCTTCTTCGTCATCAACCTGACGAAGATCCCGATCTACGCCTGGCACGGGCTGTTCAGCCGGCAGTCGCTCACGTTCGACCTGCTGATGGTTCCGGCGGTGTTCGCGGGCGCCATCGGCGGCCGCCGGATCGTCGAACATATCTCGCCGCAAATGTTCGAATGGCTGGTGGTGGCGCTGACGGCCCTCTCTACGTGGTTCCTGTTCCGCTGACGACACGCGCCGTCTCTCGGGCGATCAGCAGCTCCTCGTGCGTGGGAATCACAAGCACCTCGAATCGCCCCAGATGTCCGAGCCCTTCCAGAATCTGGTTCCGGATCTCCGCCCGGTTCTCGCCGATGCCGCCCGTGAACACCACCGCGTCCGCGCCGCCCAGCACCGCCCAGTACGCGCCGATGTACTTCTTCGCCCGGTAGCAGAAGACGTCGATGGCCAGCCGCGCCCGCGCGTGGCCCTGGGCGGCGGCCTCCACCAGGTCCCTCATGTCGTTGGAACGGCCCGACAGGCCCAGCAGTCCGCCGCGGCGGATGAACAGATCTTCCACTTCGTCCAGAGTCATCCCCTTCGCCCGCATCAGATGGAAGACCACGCCCGGATCGATGTCGCCGCAGCGCGTGCCCATCACCAGCCCCTCGATCGGCGTGAACCCGAGCGAGACATCCACGGCGCGCCCGCCGCGCACGGCGCAGATCGAGCAGCCGTTGCCCAGATGGCAGGTGATCAGTCGGCAGTCTCCCGGGGACTTGCCCAGCAGCTCCGCCGCCCGGGCGCTCACATAGCGGTGCGACGTGCCGTGAAACCCGTAGCGCCGGATATGATCGCGCTCGTAGTACTCGAGCGGCAGCCCGTAGAGGAACACATGCGGTTCCAGCGAGTGGAAGAACGCCGTGTCGAACACCGCCACGTGCGGCACGCCGCCCAGCAGATCGCGCGCCGCGCGGTAGCAGGCGAGATTCGGCGGGTTATGCAGCGGCGCCAGAGCGCAGCATTCCTCGATCACGCGCTCCACCTCCGCGTCGATCCGCACCGCCTCGCGGTACTTCTCGCCGCCATGCACCACGCGGTGCCCCACCGCATCCACTGCGCCCGCCCGCGCGAGCGCCTCCCGCACGGCAATGCGGTGGTCCGCCGCGCCGCCGGGCGAGCCGATCCGCTCCACCGAGCCTTTCACCTCCACCTGTTCCGCGCCATCCTCCAGATGGATCACCTGATACTTCAACGAAGAGCTGCCGGCGTTCAGGACCAGAACCCGCATTGCGAAGCCCAATGTACCATCCGGCGCGCATCTTGCCGCCTAATCGGTCAAATTGGTATGATTTTGGGGAATGCGGAAAGTGCCTCTGAGCCAGTCCCTGCGCATCATCGCGCAAGGTTCAGCCAACTGGCTCGCCCAGCGTCCGATTGTCGTTTCCTTCGAGGTCACCGACTCCTGCACGTGTTATTGCCGCCACTGCGATCACGGCGGTCCGAAGGACGACTCGCGCAACCTGCGGCCCGAAGAGTACCGCCGGTACACCGAGACGCTGAAGCCCTGCGTGGTGCAGGTCTCCGGCGGCGAACCGCTGCTGCGCGATGACCTCGCCGATGTCGTCCGCAACATCAAACGCGCGGACGGGCTGCCGTACATCCTGCTCGTTTCGTCCTGGTCGCTGATGACCCCGCAGCGCTATCTGGAGCTGCGCGAAGCTGGCGTCGATCAGTTCAACGTCTCGCTCGATTTCCCCGACGAGCGGCACGACGACTTCCGCATGTACCCCGGGCTGTATGCGCATCTGAATGACGTCGTCCCGAAGTGCGCCGCCTACGGCTTCGACGACATCGTGCTGAACACCTGCATCACCGCTGCCAATGTCGCCGAGGTGAACCGCGTGGCCGACAAGGCGCGCGAGTGGGGCGTCAACATCTGCATCAGCGCGTACTCGGCCCGCCGCACCGGCTGCCGCGAACTGTTCCCCGGCACGCCGGAGCTGCTCGAGATTCTGCGCCGCGAACTCGACCGGCTGGAATCGCGGCGCGATGAAACAAACTGGATCGTCAGCGCGCCCACGACCATCGAAGCCACGCGCCGCTATTTCGAGACCGGGGGCGCGCCGGGCTGCAAGGCGGGGCTGCGGTTTCTCGTCGTCACCGCCGACGGCAAGCTGCAGCCGTGCTCGATGCAGTTCCACCGATACGAGCTGAACGAGCAGGCGCGCATGGTGCGCGAGTTCACCGCGCACAACCAGTGCGACGAGTGCTACGTCGCCATCCGCTCCAACCTCGACAAGACCTTCCCGCAGCTGCTGCGCGAAAACGTGGCGCGCTACCTGAGCTTTTCGAACAAAACGAAGCTGAACACGCGCCGCGCCGCAGCCGCCGCGGGCGGCTGCTGACGCACTGCCGCTTCAGGCCACCTTGACCAGCACCTTGCCCATCGGCCCTTCGGCCAGCCGGCGGAAGGCCTGCTTGAGATCTTCAAACGGGAAAACGCTGTCGATCACCGGCCGCTGCCCCGCCTGGTTCAGCCGCCGCACGATCTCCGCCCACGCCGCCTGCGCGCCATCCGGCGTGTAGTCGCCGACGGAAACGCCGCCGATGCGGATGCGGCGGAAGAACAGCGACGCCGTGTTGAACTCGGGAACCACGCCGCCGCTGCGGCCCACGGTGCTGATACGCCCGCCGTAGCCAAGCAGGTTCAGCACCGTGTTGAACAGCGGCCCGGCCACGCTGTCCACCACCAGATCCACGCGCCTGCCGTTCAGCGCCGCCTGGATCTGCTTCTTCAGATCCGGAGCTGAAGGGTCGAAGACATGATCCGCGCCGAGCTCGCGCAGCGTCAGCGCTTTCTGCGGGTTGCGCGACAGAGCCACCACCGTCATGCCCATGGAGCGGCCCAGCATCACCGCGGCCACGCCCACGCCGCCGGAGGCGCCCGTCACCAGCAGCACCTCGCCGGGCGACGGGATGCCGCCCCACTGCACCAGCGCCTGCCATGCCGTCAGGTACACGAGCGGCGCGGCGGCCATCTGCTCTTCGCTCCAGCCTTCGGGCACGCGCGCCAGGCTCGCCGCGGGCACAACGGTTTTCTCGGCGAACGTGCCCCAACGCTCGATGCCCGCTTCGCACCGCAGGATGCCGGCGATGTCGCCGGGCTTCACGGTATCAACGCCCGGCCCTACCGCGATGACTTCTCCCGCGCCGTCTCGGCCAAGAATGTGAGGGAGGGCAGGCCTGGCCGGATATTGCGCCTGCGCGAGAAACGCGTCTGCCGGATTCAGAGCTGCATAGTGGATGCGCAGCAGCGCCTCGCCGGGACCGGGCTCCGGATCCGGAACTTCGCCCAGCCGCAGCCGTTCCACGCCTTCGTAGCCGTCCATCAGCCATGCGCGCATGCTTCTATTGTGAGCGAGCCGCGCGTGGCCCGGATCACCACCGCGTGACGCTGAGCGTCCGCCGCGTGGTGTTGCCGGAAGTGTCGACGGCGGTGATCGTGATCCAGTTGAATCCCACGGCGAGGGGAATCGGACCAGCCGAGAAACTGCTCGCTGGCCCCTGCGCTGCTCCGCTCGTCTGCCTGGTCGACCATGTCACCTCGCGAATGGCCGCATTGTCCGTCGCGGAACCGCGCACCGTGATGCTGCTGGCGGACGTGCCGTACAGAGAGGACGCCGGAAAGGTGATGGTCAGCATGGGAGCCACGCTGTCCGCCCCGGGCGCGGCGGGATTGCCCGCGCCCGGATTGGAGGGCGTCGAAGGCGGGCTCGACGGAGGATTCGTGGGCGTTGCCGGGGTTGTTGGCGTTGTCGGGGTTGTCGGGGTCGTGGGCGGCGTCTGCGGCGTGCCGGGGTTGGTTGGCGTGGAAGGCGTTGTCGTGGCGCGCGCGGCGTAGAGCTTGCGGATTTCCGCGACGTCCGGTGCAGCAAGACCCGTGAACCGCCGGTAATACGGGTACATCACCGAGCCGGGATCATCGTTGTGCCCCAGACCCAGCGCATGGCCGAGCTCGTGAAGCACGACGCTGAACAGGTCAATGTCCGCGCCGATCTTCCAGGGCTCGTCGAGATCGAGATGCATGTCGCCGGCGAGCGTCTCCGCGTTGGGCGGCGGATAGAACGTGTGCGCCAGCACGCCGCCGCGCCCGTCGAAAGCGAACCCGTCGCCATGCTCGCCCGCAGCGGCCCAGATTTCAATCTGCCGCCGGAGCCGCCGCACGCTGCTGTCCGAAAATGAAAGCTGCACCACCGCGCCCCAGGCGTCCAGCGCCCGCCTGATCTCGCCGAGCGCCGAACTCCGGTCCAGCCACGCCGGCAGCGTTCCAATGTAGAGAGCCAGCGACGCCGAACCAAGCCCCGGTCCGTCCCAGCCGTCGCCGAACGTCGTGGCAAGGTTCGCACCCGTCAACGCCGCCGGTCCCATGACGCCATTCGCGCAGGGCGTCACCGCTTCTCCTTTCCAGACCGCATCCCCGGCCGGATACACGTAGGCCACCTCGTCGCGCTCAGCCAGCGCGCGCAACGCCTCCACCGGTCCCCGCACCAGCAACGCGTTCGGCAGCAGGTCGGGATGCTCGCGGATTTCGAGCCCCGCCGCCTGCGCTAGCGCCGCCCCGTCGCTGCGCGCGACATCCAGGTGCAACTCGACAACCGCCGCCGCTTCCCCTTCAGCCGGCAGCGCCGGGCTCCACTTCTCTTCCGCAGTCAGCAGTCCCGCATACACGGCGCCCAGCGCCGTCCAGTCCGTCTCCGCCGGAGCCGACGCGAGCAGCGCCTGGTCCGGCACATACTGCAACACCCGCACATCCATCCAGCCCAGTGTCTCGATCAGATCCTCGTCCGGCTCGGACGGGAATTGCACCAGCCAGTGCAGGCGGTCCTGCCATGCCGCCCGCCATCTTTCCGCAGCGCGGGTTTTCTCTTCCGCCGGAGACAGGAGATTCGGCGGTACGCGCCCCGCCTTCAACCGCAGTGGGGGAGCTTCCTGAGCGCGTGACAGCCCGCTCAACAGGACGGCGCAGCAAACAAGGAATCGGATGGCCACGCACCACTTATCGGAGCGCGCCGCCCCCGGTTTGAACGGATCAGACCATGAACATTCCGCCGTTGACCTCGATCGTCTGCCCGATCACATTGCGCGCCGCGTCCGAGCATAGAAACACGATGACATCCGCAACGTCTTCGTTCGTGGACAGCCGCCCCTGCGGCGTCTGCCGGACAACGGCGTCGAGCATTTCGCGCGTCGAGAACCGCGCATGGAAATCGTTGTCCACCGTGCCGGGGCTCACGGCATTCACGCGCACCCCGTGCGGGGCGAACTCCCGCGCCATGCCCTTCGCGAAAGCCGACACCGCAGCCTTCGCCGCCGCGTACACCGTCGCTCCGATACCGCCGCCCGTGCGCGCCGCAATCGAACTCACGTGAACGATTACGCCCGAGCCCCGCGCCGCCATGTGCGGCGCGACAGCCTGCGAGATGAACCAGGCGCTCTTTGCATTGAGGTCCATCACGCGGTTGTAGAGGTCGTAGGTCATTTCGGAGAGCTTCGCCCTCTGGATCAGCGAGCCTGCGTTGTTCACGAGGATATCGACGCCGCGGGCGCGCTCCCCCAGCGTCTCCACAAATCCGCGGATGCCCTGTTCGGACGAAAGATCCCCGGCGAGCAGTTCCGCCTCCGCGCCCGTCTCGCGCACGCGCCGGGCCGTCTCCTGCGCGGCGTCCGCCGAAGCCGAGTAGTGAACCATCACGCGCGCGCACCCGGCGCGCGCCAGCGCCACCGCCGTGGCCGCGCCAATGCCGCGCGAGGCGCCCGTCACCAGCGCCGTCTTGCCCGCGATTCCGTTCTGCATGGCCACCATTCTGCCACCAGAAGAAAGCGCCGCGCCGCGGAACTTCTGTCAATACGCTGCGTACTGTTATGATACGGAGCGTATGATGGAGCGCCGCCCCTCGCTTGAATACGCGCTGCTCGGGCTTCTGGCCCGGCAGCCCATGACCGGATACGGACTCCGCCGGATCTTCGCCGCCACGCCCATGGGAGTCTTCAGCGACAGTCCGGGCTCCATCTATCCTGCGCTCGCGCGTCTGGAGCGGGACGGCCTGATCCGCGCCACCGGACAGCCGGGCGCGCGCGCAGGCAGCCGCCTGCTCGCGCCGGCCCGTTCTGGCCTGGCTGCACTGCGCCGTTGGCTGAGCGCGGAGATCACGCGCGAGGACATTGTACGCCGCATGGACGAACTGCTGCTCCGCTTCGCCTTCATGGACCAACATCTCGATGCCGCTTCCGTGGACCGCTTCCTCGGCCAACTCGCCGAAGCCGCGTCTGCTTATGTCAACGAACTGCGCCTGTACGCACGGTCGGCGGCGGACCCGCCATCTTCAACCGGAAGGCTGGCTCTCGAGCACGGCATCGCCGCCTACCGGGCCACGGCGCAATGGGCGCGCCGCACGCGCGCCGTCTGGAGGAAATCTCATGTCCCCGATATCCCGTAAGGCCGCCTTCGCGGCCAGGATCGTCCTCTGCGGTCTCGTCTTCGCCTGCGCCATCTCCCTGTCCGCGCCGCTGGTCTCGGCGCTCGGCCTGGCGATGATCTCCGTCCCGGAAGGCGTGAACCGGCAGGCCATGGCGCTGGCCTCGCTGCTCGTGTCTCCGCTGCTGCCGCTGGCTCTGGCGCCGCTGGCGGCGCGGATGGCGGGCGGCTTCGCAGTGCGCTCCGCCAGCCTCGCCCTGTTCGCCTATGTCGCTCTCGGCCTGAACACGATGATCGAAGCGCGGATCTTCAGCACGATGGTTGGTCCGGGCGCACTGGCAGGCATGTGCGTCTTCTACATCCTGCCCTGCCTCGCGCTTGGGCTGGCCGTTGCTGCCGCGTTTCCCGCCAGAGACTCCCGCCCTGCGCCCGTGCCGCACCGCTCTGCGGCTGCCTGGGCGGGACGGTTCGCCATCGCCTGGCTCGCATTCCCTCTTGCCTACCTGTTCTTCGGATCGCTCATCAGCCCGCTGGTGATCGACCCATACCGGCAGGGCGTGGCCGGCCTGGCGCTGCCGCCGATGAGCGTCATTCTGGCCACCCAGCTCGGGCGCAGTCTGCTGTTCCTGGGCTCTGTGCTCCCGCTGGTCTTGCTCTGGAGCGGCGCCTGGCGGCCGCTTGCCGTCCGGCTGGGCTGGGCGTGGTGGGTGCTGGTGGGGCTGTACGGACTCAGCACGGCGTTCTGGATGCCGCCGAATCTCCGTCTGATCCACGCCCTCGAGATCGGCGCGGACTCGTTCGTCCACGCATTTCTCCTCGTGTGGGCTCTCCGCGCGCCTTCGAGGCGGGCGGCTGCCGCCGTTTCCCGGTCTGCCGCGTGAAAGATGGAGATCAGAAGAACAGCGCAAAAGGCCGCAGCGGGGCGCCCGTCGCGCCTTCGATTTTCAGCGGCGCAGCAACGAACAGAAACTCGCGGGCGCCCGCAGCGGCCAATTCCTCAAGATTCAGGCACTCGATGATGGGGATGCCAGCCTCCACCAGCAGATGGACGTGCACGTCCATCTGAGGCGACGGAATGCGCTCCAGAGCCACGTTGTCCGCGCCGATGGCCCGCACGCCTCTCGACGAGAGCCACCGCGCCCCTCCAGGGGAGAGCCCCGGCTGGCGCTGCCCGTTGAGAAACCGGCGCGCGTCGCGCCATCGCGCGCCCCACCCCGTGCGCACGAGCACCACGTCCCCGGCGCGCGGCTCGAGCGGCGCGAGTCCGGCTTCGAGATCCTCCGCCGAAATTTCGCAGTCTTCCGGCAGCTCGCCGCCCGGCGCGGCATCATACAGGAGCCCGCGCGCCACAAGAGGCGGCAAGGCGTCGATGCCCAGGGCGCGCGCTTCCAGCCCGCCATGGAACCGCCCGTCCATCGAGAAATGGCACAGCGCGTCGATGTGCGTGCCGACGTGCGTGCCCAGGGCGATCAGCTCCGCCGAGCTCGACGCGCCGTTGGCCAGCACGAAGTCCCCGTGCTCCCTGGTCCGCGCCGCGGCGAACGGCGGATGCGTCGGCCAGTGCGGCATCCTAGGATAATAAGGTTGCGCGAGATCCACCAGCCGCGCGCCCCGCGCCGCACCCAGAATTTCCTCCAGCCTCAGCATGGTCCGAACGCCTCCCGCACGCGCGCGAGCAGCCGCGCGAGCTTCTCCCGGGGATCGCCCGCGCCCAGCGTCTCCACCGGCAGCCAGCCCCGGTAGCCGTGCGCGTCGATCAGGGACCGGATCCTCTTCATGTCCGTGGGCTCCTCCTTTCCGCCGGGCGCGACATTCTCTTTCAGCTGCCAGGAGATGGCGTGCGGAACCAGCTGCGCGATCTCCGCATACGGATCGCCCTGCCGCAGGCTGCCCACGTCGAGAATGACGCCGAACCATTCGTGTTTCACCGCTTCCACCAGCCGGATGGTCTGCTCCGCCGTCTTGAGAAAGTCGTCGTGGTTCTGCACTCCAATCATGACGCCGTGCCGCGCGCCGTAGTCCGCGCAGTCGCGCATCAGCGGCGCCATCCAGCCAAGCACCTGCTCGAAGGAGTGCCCTTCCGGGATGCTGCGTCCGCTGAACACGCGGATCACGCCCGCGCCCAGCGCGGCGGCAACCTCGATCCAGTCCTTCACCAGCTGCGCTTCGCGCCGCCGCGCCTCCGCGTCCGGCAGCGAGAAGTCATTGCGGACGCCCGTTCCAAAAATGGCCACGCCGTGCAGAAACGCCTCGCGTTTGAGCCGCCGAACAAACTCCTCCGGCGGCTTTGCCGGATAGCCCGGGAAATAGTAGCCGGTGGTGTCGATCCCCGCGATGCGGTGCTCCGCGCAGAAGCGCACGGCGTCAATCAGCGTCATCGACCCGTCGCGCAGCGGCTGGTTGAACGAGTAGACATTGAGCCCGAGCCGCACGCCGGATCCGGCGAGCCTCGCCGGACGGGGCTGCGCAGCCGCCATGCCGAGTGATCCTGCCGAGGCGAGCCACGCCCGCCGCGTCCATGCTCCCTGCGGCGCATCCTGCGGTTTCATGTGGCCGAGTCTAGCAGAGGCGCGCCGCCGTGGCGCACCTCCCTGGCGCCCGGGGGCGCCGGACGGTAGTCTGTCTGAAGCCGCTCCCGCCGCGGAAGCATCGAACAGACATCAGGAGCCGTCATGAACGACCGCGAACCCGTTCTCCCGAATCCCCATGCGCGTCCCACGCGCCGCGCCGTGCTCGCCGCCCTCGCCGGCGCCGCCGCGTTCCGCGACGAAGTGCTGGCCATGCAGCAGCCCGGTCCCGCCGGCATTCCCACGCGCCCGCTGGGCAAAACCGGCGTCCGCGTGCCGATCATCGGCTACGGCGGCTGGCACGCCGTAGCCGAGAAAAGCGATGAAGAGAGCATCCGCCTGATGCACGAGGCCATCGATCTCGGCGTCACGTTCTTCGACAACGCCTGGGAGTACCACAACGGGCGCGCCGAGGAAGTGATGGGCCGCGCGCTGCAGCCCAGCAGCTTCCGCGAAAAGGTCTTTCTGATGACCAAGGTCTGCGCGCGCGATCTGGAAGGCGCCAGAAAGCACATCGAGGATTCGCTGCGCCGCCTGCGCACGGACCGCATCGATCTGCTCCAGTTCCACGCCATTCAGTACGAGGGCGACGCCAAACGCATCCAGGAAGGCGCGCTGAAGGCGGCGCTCGAGGCGCAGAAAGCCGGCAAAGTGCGCTTCATCGGCTTCACCGGCCATATGAACCCGAAAGCGCATCTGGAGATGCTGGCGCTGCCATTCGAGTGGAACACGGTGCAGATGCCGCTGAACGTTCTCGACAGCCACTACCTGAGCTTCGAGCGCGATGTGCTGCCCGTCTGCCGCAAACGGGACATTGCCGTGCTTGGCATGAAGTCGCTCGGCGGCGGAATGAAACCGCCGGTGCTCGAGGCGGGCGTCAGCGCGGAACTCGGGCGGCGCTATGCACTGTCTCTGCCCGTGGCGACCGTCATCTGCGGCATCCTGAACCGCGAGCAGCTCCAGTTCATGGTGAAGATCGCCCGCGGCTTCCAGCCGCTCACGAAAGACCAGATCACGTCCCTGCTGGGCTCTTCACGCACCCAGGCTGCCGACGGCCATCTGGAGCCCTACAAGGATCCGAAGCTCGGCTACGGCTGTTCCTACCACAGCCGCGTCCTGCGGGCCAGTCTGTAACCGCACGAGCCTTCAGCGCAGCTCGTCCAGCTTCAGCCGCGCCTCCATCAGGTACGGGTTCAGCTCAAGCGCCTTCTGGAATTCCGCGCGAGCCTGCTCTCTGCGGCCGAGGCCGAGATGCGCGAGGCCGGCGGCGAGGCGCGCATTCGCCTGCCGCATCCAGGGCGGGCGTCCTTCGCCGAACTTGGCGAAAAACGCGCTCTCCCGTTGGCCCGCGAGCGCTTTTTCCGCCTCGGCGAGCAGGACCTTGTACAACTGCTGCGCGCGGGCGCTCTGGCCAAGCTTCTCGAGCGAACGCGCCTGATAGTAGAGCAGCGCGGCGCCCGCGTCCACGCTTGGATGCGGCTCTTCGTCGGTGCCGAGCAGCGCGCCGGCCGACTCCTTCCACAGTTTCTCCGCTTCCGCCTTCCGCCCGCCCGCTTCCGCCGCCAGCCCGGCGTAGTAGTACGCCTCGGGCAGGCGCGAGCCGCGGTAGCCCCGCGTCACTTCGAGGTTCTCCGGAAACTCGACCGACGCGAGATAGTCCTTCCGCGCGCCCTCGTACTCTCTCGCGGCCATGCGCTGGTGGCCGCGCAGCAGGTGCGCGTCCGTCCAGGCGTCCTGCACGTTGAAACGGGCGCCGCCTTCCCAGAGATGGAAGTGGCGCTTCTCCATGATCGCGATGGCTTCCTCGTGCCTGCCGGTCAGAGCGAGCAGCGTGACCAGCCGGCTCATGGCGTCGTCGCGCTTCTCGGCCGTGGCGCGGTGCTTCTCAAACAGAGCCAGCCTCTTCTCGAGCGGGACGCGCGCGAACTCGTACAGCCGGTCGAGCTCGAACAGATAGAGCGCGTCGCCGCTGTTCAACGAAATGGCTTTCTCAAGGGCTTCGATCGCGCGTGGCACTCCATCGGGCTGTCGCGAGTACGCCACGGCGAGATTGCGGTAGGCCAGCGCGAACGACGGGTCGAGCTTCGCTGTCTGCTGCCACAGCCGCACGGCTTCCTCCGGCTGCCGGTCGTAGAGCAGCAGGCCGAGATAATACGGCGCACGCGCGTCCTGCGGGTCCGCCTGCATGGCGGCGCGCAGCACGCCGATCATCTCGATCTGGAAGGGAAACACGGAGTCATGCGGCTGCGAGGACGCCAGCCGGTAGTGCGCCGCCGCCGTCTCGTTCTGCCCGAGCCGCTCCATCAGCCAGCCGCGCAGGTAGCGCGCCTGCACATTGGCCTGCGGCATGCGGTCCAGAATCCAGTTCGCCTCCAGATGCAGGCCGGCGTGGAGGCACTCGATGGCCATCTCGAGCCCTTCGGCGGGCTGCTCTTTGAAGATGCGCGCCAGCTCCGCGCCGTCGCGCGACGCACGCGGGTCGATGGGGTCGATTTCGCGGATGCGCTGCCGCGCCTGCGAGGCTTCGCCGCCGCGCCCCTGCCGCTCCAGCAGCATCGACTTGAGAAACAGCGCCGGCGTGTGCCAGGCATTCGTCACCAGCGCCCGGTCGCAATACGAGATCGCGTCCAGCACTTCGCCGCGCGCCGCGCGGATCTGGGCGATGCGGTAGTCGCTGGCGGCTTTCCACGCATGGTTCCATGCCGCGCGCTGGAACCAGTCTTCCGCTTCGCGCGCCCGGCCCTGGTATTGCAGCGCGAGCCCCAGGTAATACAGCGCATCGCCGTCTTTCGGGCGCGTGTAGTTGGCCGTCACGCGCGCCACGGCGCGCCGCAGGAGCTGTTCGGCTTCAGCGAACCTGCCGCGCTTCAGATAAAGGATGGCCAGCGCCGTGTTGTTGCGGATGTCGCCGGGGTCCCGGCGCAGGGCTTCCTCGTAGTAAGGGTCGGGCTCGAGAGCCGGGCTGTGGAACTGCTCGAGCCGCAGTCCCGTCAGGTAGAGCTCTTCCGTGGTGGGCACTGCCTTGGGCTCCTGCGGCGGCGCCGCCGGAGGCGGCAGGGGCTCCTTGCCGGCGGGCGCCGGCTCGGGCTGCCAGGAGACGAGTTCCCTGCCCCCCAGGTCATACAGCACGGCTCTGATTTCATGCGGCTTCACGCCGGCGGGCAGCGCGGCGCTCTCTTTCAGCGGGCGCGCCGGGTCGAGATCGGCCGTGCGCTCCCAAATCGCCTGTCCATTGCGCTCGAGCCTGGCGCGCGCCTTGCGGTACGGCCTTGTCACGAAGAACCCCACTTCCGCCTTCCCGTCCCGGATGTCGAGGTTGAGCGCCGCCTCGCGCGTCGCGTTCTGCACGCCGCCGATCGAGTGGAACGGATACCAGTACTGCGTCACCATCTTCACTTCGTACGGCTGCAGCCAGGAGTAATCGGGCTGATTGTCGCTCCAGGCGCCAACCATCAGCTCGAGATATGGCCCGTCGGTGTCAGAAAGGATCTTGTCCCAGAGTTTGCCCGAAGGGCCAACGCCCCAGGTGAAGAACTTCTTGCCCGGAACCTGGTGGTGATCGGCGACGTGCAGCGTGCCTGCCTGCCGGCCATGGTCGTATCCCGCCAGCCAGTCGTCGGTGTCGTTCCACGCGAACATCGAGATGGGGCTGGGGTGGTTCTTCCACCTCGAGACATCCACGCCGCGGGTGAAATCGACGCCGCCATAGACCGTGTCCGCGATGGGCCAGCGGGCGAACTCGCGCTTGGCGTGCTGCGTCGCGAACCGCGTCGAGGGCGGGAAGATCACCTGGTAGTTTTCGTTTGTGTGGACGGCGACGTTGGCGAAGTAGAGCAGGGAATTCTGCACGGGCGCCGTGTTCAGCGCCACCACGCGGGCTTCCAGCAGCGACGAGCCCGGGCGCAGCGTCAGCGTGACCGCCCACCGCATGCGGTCGCGCAGCTCGAGTTCGCCCACGCTGACTGATTTCGAGCCGTCCTTGTGCTCCTGCGTGCGGTAGAGCACGGGCATGAACGACGTAGCGCGGTGGTGGTGCGGGATGTTCCACTCGACGCCGCCGGAGATCCACGCCCCCAGCATGCCGATCAGCGCGGGCTTGATGACGGACTGCTTGTAGAAAAAGTTGTAGCCGTTCGTCTTGTCGACTGCCTCGAAGATCCGCCCGCCCAGCTCCGGCAGGACGCAGACCTTCAGGTATTCGTTTTCGAGGCAGACCTGGCGATAGGCGACATCCCGCTTCTCGTCGGTCAGCGCGTCCTGCATCGGGTACGGGTAGACCATCCCCTTGGCGCCCTGATAGACGCGGCCCGTGTAGAAGATCGGATTCCTGTCCGGCGGACCGGCGATGTAGGTGGGGATGGTGACCGTCCCCTCGGTTAGAGTCACCTGCGCGGGGACGGGCGCCGCAAGCAGCGCCGCGGCCGCGAAAAGACGAAGGATCATGGCGGGGAACCTCGTTTGGCAGTATATCCCCCGCCTTCTCCGGGGCGCGTCAGGCCGCAGGGTTGGGCTTCAGCGCTGGTTGGCCTTCAGGATCTTCTTGCGCAGGCGGATGGAGCGCGGGGTCACCTCCACCCATTCGTCGTCGTTGATGAACTCGATGGCCTGTTCGAGATTCAGCAGGCGCGGCGGCACCAGGCGGATGGCCTCGTCAGCGGTGGAGGCGCGCATGTTGGTCAGCTTCTTCTCTTTGACGATGTTCACGTTCAGGTCGTCGGGGCGGGCGTTTTCGCCGACGATCATCCCCTCGTAGACCTCGGTGCCAGGGGTGACGAACATCTCGCCGCGCTCCTGCAGGTTGTAGATCGCATAGCCGGTGGCCGTGCCGGGGCGGTCGGCCACCAGAGCGCCGGTGGTGCGCATCGGAATGTCGCCCTGCCACTCGATGTAGCCGTGGAAGAGCGAGTTCATGATGGCCGTGCCGCGCGTGTCCGTAAGCAGCTCGCTGCGCATGCCGATGAGGCCGCGGGAGGGGATCAGGAACTCCAGCCTGACGCGGCCCGAGCCGTGGTTGACCATCTTCGTCATCTTCGCCTTGCGGATGCCGGTCTTCTCGATCACGACGCCCGCATAGGCTTCCGGCACGTCCACCACCAGCAGCTCCTGCGGCTCCATCACCTTTCCATCCACGGTGCGCGTGAGGATCTGCGGCTTGCCCACCATCAGCTCGTAGCCTTCGCGGCGCATCATCTCGATGAGGATGGCGAGCTGCAGCTCGCCTCGGCCCATCACCAGGAACGAGTCGGGCGAGCCGGCTTCTTCCACCTTCAGCGAGACGTTGGTGAGCAGCTCCTTCTCGAGCCGCTCCCGCAGGTGCCGCGACGTCACCCACTGGCCCTCGCGTCCGGCGAAGGGGCTGGTGTTGATGGTGAACACCATGCCGATGGTAGGCTCGTCGATCTGGATGGGCGGCATGGGGCGCGGATTCTCGGGGTCGGTCACCGTTTCGCCGATGGTGATGCCCTCAATGCCCGCCAGAGCCACGATGGAGCCGGGTCCCGCTTCGGTCTCCTCGACGCGCTGCAGCCCCTCGAACGTGAACAGTTTCGTGATGCGCGCCTTCTGCACCGCGCCGCCGAGCTTGATGACCGCAGCCTCGTCGCCCACGCGCAGCATCCCCTGGAAGACGCGCCCGATGGCGATGCGGCCGAAGTACTCCGAGTAATCCAGGTTCGCCACCTGGAACTGGAGCGGCGCCGCCAGGTCGCCCTTCGGAGGCGGGATGTGGCGGACGATCGCTTCGAAGAGCGGTTCCAGGGTCGTGGAAGGATCGTCGAGGCTCGTGCGGGCGATGCCGTCGCGGGCGATCGTGTACAGCACGGGGAACTCGAGCTGCTCTTCGGTGGCGTCGAGATCGATGAACAGGTCGTAGACCTCGTTCAGCACCTCCTGCGGCCGGGCGTCGGAGCGGTCGATCTTGTTGATGACCACGATCTGCGGCAGGCGCGCTTCGAGCGCCTTCATCAGCACGTAGCGCGTTTGCGGCAGCGGCCCTTCGCTGGCATCGACGAGCAGCATGACGCCGTCCACCAGCCGCAGGGCGCGCTCCACCTCGCCGCCGAAGTCGCTGTGGCCGGGGGTGTCGACGATGTTGATGCGGATGCCGTTGTAACGGACGCCGGTGGTCTTGGCGAGGATCGTGATGCCGCGCTCGCGCTCGAGTTCGTTGGAGTCGAGGACGCGCTCCTCCACCTGCTGGTTGGCGCGGAAGATGCCGCTCTGGCGGAACATGGCGTCAACCAGCGTGGTTTTGCCGTGGTCGACGTGCGCAATGATGGCGAGATTGCGGATGCCGGGATGCTCGATTGTCATGGGGAAAACGAAGGGGGTGAACTTTCATTGTCGCACGGCCGCGGCCGCGGCGGCGGTCCGCAACCCCTGCGTTAGACTGAAATTGCATGCCGGAGTCCACCGGCCTGCCCACGGTGGTCATCGTGGGCCGGCCCAACGTGGGAAAATCCACCCTGTTCAATGCGATCCTCGGCCAGCGGAAGGCCATCACGGGCGACGAGCCCGGCATTACGCGCGACCGGATCGCCGGGGAAGCGGTGCATCGCCGCCGGCGGTTCCGCCTCATCGACACCGGCGGCATCATCCCTGACGACGAGGCGCTGATCCCCAGCGAGATCCTGCGGCAGGCGCGCGTGGCGCTCGACGAGGCCGCGCACATCATTTTCTTGATCGATGGCCGCACCGAAATCACCGCCGCCGACCGCGACCTGGCCATGATGCTGCGCCGGCTGGGCAAACCGGTGACCCTCGCCGTGAACAAGATCGATGCCCCCAAGCGCGAGGTGCTGGCGGCGGAGTTCTACTCGCTGGGCTTCGAGCGGGTGATCCCGGTTTCGGCAGAACACCGCCTGGGCCTCTCGGAACTCCTCGACGAGGCCACGCGCGGCTTCCCGCAGATGGACGAAGAAGCGGAAGAAGAGGAGAAGCCGCGCGCCATCCGCGTGGCCATCATCGGCCGGCCCAACGTCGGCAAGTCCACGCTGCTGAACGCGCTGCTGGGGCAGGAGCGCGCCATCGTGTCGCCCATCGCCGGCACCACGCGCGATTCGGTGGACGAGCGCATGGTGATCGACGGCAGGGAGTACGTGTTCGTCGACACCGCCGGCATCCGCCGCAAGGGCAAGACGAAGCTGATGGCCGAGAAGCTCAGCGTCGTGATGGCCCGCCGCCACATCCGCATGGCGCACATCGCCCTGCTGGTGCTGGACGCGAGCGAAGGCCCCGTGGGCGGCGACGCGACCATCGGCGGCTACGCGCACGAAGAAGGACGCGCTCTCGTGCTGGTCGTGAACAAGTGGGACCTGCTCAGCGGCAGGCAGAGAAAAGAATACGAAGCGGCGATCCGCGCGCAGTTCAAGTTTCTCGACTATGCGCCCATCGTCTTCCTGTCGGCGAAAGAAAAGCGGGGCCTGGAGGCTCTGCTCGAGAAGATCGACCGGTGCTGGGAGTCGTTCAACCAGCGCGTGCCGACAGGCGAGCTGAACCGGCTGGCCGAGCAGTTCCAGCTGGAGCGCGGCAGGCGGATTTACTACATCACGCAGCCGTCGGTGCGGCCGCCCACGTTCGTGCTGTTCATGGACAGCGCCGAACCGCTGCACTTCTCCACCGAGCGGCAGATCGTCAACCGGCTGCGGGAGCGGTTCGGGTTCGAAGGCACGCCGGTGGTGCTGAAGATCAAGGCGCGGCGCTGAATCAGCGGGGCACGATCCACTCGACGCGGTGGATCTCGGCGGCGCGGATCTGCCGGGCGAGCGCCGGGTAGCGGAGCAGTCCGGCGGCGGAGAGCATGCGCGCGCGGGATTCGCGGTCCAGATCCAGCGTGTAGTGGTCGGCGCGTTCTTTATAGGAATAGCCCGAGTATTGCGGCGCGCCCAGACCGCCCATCAGCACGTCCCAGAAACTCGAGCGGCGGAACAGCCTGCGCGCGGCGCCTGCCTGCTTCTCGATTTCGATCCGCGCAAAAGGTCCGCGCAGGACGACGCGCACGCACCGTTCATACGCGCAGGGGCGGTCCGGCTCCGGCTGGGGCAGGGCGCGGAGGGCTTCGCTGACCTCTTCCACCGTGCACTCCAGCCGCTCCCAGCGGAAGCGAGAGGCGCCGCTGACCAGCGAGCCGTGCGTCAGCAGGTGGTGAATGCGCGCGGCGTCGGCCCCTGCGGCCGAGGCGGCCAGCTCCAGCAGTTCGCGGAACGCCATCTCGCTCGAAACCACCGGCGTGAACGCAATGGCCCCGGCGGCCTCGCTCGAGATCTTCACGCGGATCGTTGCGGGCAGCGGCATCGGTCCTCTCCCATCGTACAATCGCAGGCGATGGCCCCTGTCGAGAAAGTGCGCCGGGAACTCGCGCGCTACGAGCATCTGCTGCTCGCCTTCGACGCCGAAGAGACGCCGGCGGGCGGCGTGGATCTGGTGATCCGTCTGAAAGCCCCTGTCGAGGGGGCGCACGTCTACCGGGCGCCGCTTCATCCGCGCGATATCGGCCATCCGCAGTTCCCCTGGTCTTTCCAGAAGCATCTCTACGACTGCATGCACGACTATCTCTGCGAGCTGTTCATCCACAATCCGCAGGAACTGGCTGACTCCAGCGGAGAAGCTTCCGCATGACCCCGGCGAATCCGCTGGAAGAGAAGCTGGCGGAACGGATCCAACGGCACGGGCCGCTGCTGTTTTCCGAGTTCATGGAGGCGGCGCTCTATGATCCGGAACACGGCTACTACAGCGCCGCCCGCCGCGCGCAGGCCGAGCCCACAGGCATCGCCGGCGACTACTACACGGCTGCGCAGGTGCAGCCGGTGTTCGGCCGGATCGTCTGCGAGGCTCTGCGGCGGATCCGGGAAGAGCTGTCGTTGCCCGAACCCTGCACGGTGGCCGACTGGGGCGCGGGGCGCCGCCTGATGGGCGAATTTCTCGGCGGGTTCCGCTATCTGCCCGTGGAAGCGGGGCAGGCCGCACCCTCTCCATTTGAGGGCATCGTTTTCACCAATGAACTGTTCGACGCCCTTCCCGTCGATGTCGTGCATGGCACGGCGGAGGGATGCAGACTGCGCCGCGTCGCCTGGCGCGAGGGCGCGTTCCGCTGGATCGATGCCGAACCGGCCGCGGGCGAATGGGAAGAGTATGCGGGGCGGCTTGAAGAACGGCTGCGGGAGAACGGCGAATGGATCCTTGAGATCCCCGTGCGGATGGAGGCCGTGCTCCGGCAGATCAGCAGCGTTGTCCGGCGCGGAGCGCTGATCATCATCGATTACGGCTACACGGAGAGAGAAGTCATCCGCTTCCCTCGCGGCACGCTGATGAGCTACCGGCGCCACGCGGCGAGCGAAGACGTTCTCCGGAACCCCGGGCTCCAGGACATCACCGCGCATGTGCCGTTCACGCTGCTGGAGCGGATGGCGGCGCGGATGGGATGGAAGGCGGGCGGGCTGGAGAACCTGTCGTCGTGGCTGTTGCGCGCGGGCGAACGCGACATGTTCGCAGCTGCCCTGCATGCGGACAGCGAAGACCAGGCGGCGCGGCTGCGGCTGCAGCTGAAGACGCTGCTGTTCGGGATGGGGGAGACGTTCCGCGTTCTGGAACTGAGGAAGGAGGGATAAAAACGTTGCGGCCCCGGTCGCCCGGGGCCGCTGTTGCGATTCTCTGTTTGCGGCGCTTCTCGCGGAAGCGCGCCGCACTTACTTCTTCTTCTTGGTTGCAGCCTTCTTGGCGGCCTTCTTCGTCGCCTTCTTGGCAGCCTTCTTGGTCGCGTTCTTCATCGATCTGTTCTCCGTAACATCAGATTTTGCGGTCGCAGTGCGACAGCATTGTGATCTCTTTATAAACTTGGTCTCCGATTGTTGTCAAGAAAAAAGTGAAGCTGAAAGCGGAGAAGACGTGTTTATCCGCGCGCAGGAGAGGTTAAAACAGAGGTAAGGAGTTTTGTTTTGACCTCCGCAAGGCGCGCATCCGCCATTTTCGCGTGCGCGGCGCTGCTTGCCGCAGCGCTGCTGGGACTGCCCGGATGCGGGAAAAAGAAGCGCGCGGCGCGCCCGCCCGCGGCGCCTTCGCCCGGGTGGACGGAAACCGGCATCGCAAGCTGGTACGGCAATCCTTACCACGGCAGAAAGACCTCCAGCGGCGAAGTGTTCGACATGAACCAGATGACCGCGGCGCACCGCACCCTGCCGTTCGGCGCCATGGTGAAGGTGACGAATCTCGAGAACAGGAAAACGGTGATGGTGCGGATCAACGACCGCGGCCCGTTCGTCGAGGGGCGCATCATCGACCTGTCGCGCGCGGCGGCGCGGGAGATCGGACTTCTCGGGCCAGGCCTGGCGCGGGTCAGGATCGAACTCACGGGTTACACCAACCCCGAAGCGGCGCGGCAGCCTCCGCTGTTCACCATCCAGGCTGGGTCGTTCGCCGAACGCGCGGCTGCGGAGCGATACCAGCAACAGTTGCGCAGGCGCTATGAACCGGTCGACATCGTGGCCTCGCTGACGCCGCCGGGAACGTTCCGGATCTTCGTCGGGCGGTTCGGCGATCAGCGGGAGGCCGAGGCGGCGGCCGAGCAGATGCGGCGCGAAGTGAAAGACGTCTTCGTCGTGCGGATCCGGTAAGGCGCCCCGCAGGCGCGCTGCGGGTCCGGGCCGGATTCGGGCTTACAATGAGGCTTGGCAAAGTTTCTTGTAGAGAAATTCTCCTCTGGAGGCACTACTCTCCTGAGGAGAACTGTCTTTGTATCCGCTGGAGAGATCTGAGGACCGGCGCTGGATGATCCAGGAAACCAGGGGGCGCAACTACGAGCTCGTCGGACAATCGGCCAGGCTGAGAAATGTCCTGCGCCTGGCGGCGAAGCTGGGTCGGGGCCACTGGCCCGTCCTTCTTCTCGGCGAGACGGGCACCGGGAAGGAACTGGTGGCCCGGACGATTCACAGCAACGGCCCCGGCGGCCCGTTCGTCACCATCGACTGCTCGTCCATGGTGGGCACGCTGATGGAAAGCGAGCTCTTCGGCCATGTGAAGGGAGCCTTCACGGGAGCGAACTCGAACAAGATCGGCCTGATCGAGCAGGCCAACGGCGGCACGGCGTTTTTCGACGAGATCGGCGAGCTGCCGCTCGACCTGCAGGCCAAGCTGCTTCGGGTCCTTCAGGAAAAGGAGTTCCGCCCGGTGGGGTCGCTCCAGGTGCGCAAGTCCAGTTTCCGCATCATCGCCGCCACCAACCGCGACCTGGCGAAGGAAGTCGAAGCCGGCCGTTTCCGGCAGGACCTTTATTACAGGCTGAACGTGGTGACGCTGAGGCTGAGCCCTCTGCGGGACCGCAAGGAGGACCTGCCGGCGCTGATCCGCCACTTCCTTGAGATGTACGGCAACGGCCACACCATGAGCGGCGAGCTGCTCGAGCTGATGATGAGCTACGATTGGCCGGGCAACGTGCGGGAACTGGAGAACTGCATCCAGCACATGGTGGCGGTCAACAGCGGCCCGGTGCTCCACCTGCAGGACGCTCCGTCGCAGCTGCTGCATTTCCATGAGCGCAGGCGCTCGCCGCAGGCGCCCGTTCAGGCTGCCGCGGCAGCCGCAGCGCCGGACGGCGGCGAACCGGACGACAGCTTCGTCACGCCCGTCCTGCCGCTGGCCGAGATGGAGCGGCGGGCCATCATCAACGCCCTGCGGTACACGAAAGGCGACCGCGTGATGGCGGCGCACCTGCTGGGCATCGGCCGCACGACGCTTTACCGCAAACTGAAGGAATACGGGATCCGCGATTGACCATCGGGCTCGATGCCACCTACAGCGAAGGCAGGCAGCTTTCCGGAATCGGCGTCTACTGCCGCGAACTCCTCCACGGCCTCGCCCGGACGCATCCCGAAACCCCCTTTGAATGGCATTACCGCCTCCACCGGCTCCGTGCCGGACTCCGCGCGGAACGTCCGGCGAATGTTGCGGTCCGCCCTCTGCTCGAGCGCTTCCGCACCGGGCGCGCACGGCTCTTCCACGGGCTGAACCAGAGGCTGCCCGCAGCGCCCTACCGGCTCCGCGTGGCGACGTTTCATGACCTGTTCGTGTTCACGGCGGAGTATTCGACGCCTGAGTTCCGCGAGCGCTTCAAGCAGCAGGCGCGCGAGGCGGCGGCGCGCGCAGATCTGATTCTCTGCGTCAGCCGTTTCACCGCCGGGCAGGTGGAAGAGATCCTGGGCGTGCCCGCGCCGCGGCTCCGCGTCACGCCGCATGGCGTCAGGCTGCCCGATGCTCTGAGTGAAGAAGAGCGCGAGCCGCTCGTTCTGCACGTCGGCGCGGTGCAGAAGCGGAAAAACCTGGCGAGGCTGGTGGCCGCGTTCGAGCGGACCGCGCCGCCTCCATGGAGGCTGGTGCTGGCGGGCGGCGGCGGCTACGGCGCGGAGGAAGTCGAGGCGCGGATCCGGCAGAGCCCCGCCGCGGAGCGCATCACATGGACGGGCTGGATTCCGGATGCGGAGATCGAACGGCTCTACCGGCGGGCGTCCGTGTTCGCGTTCCCGTCGCTCGACGAGGGCTTCGGGATTCCCGTTCTGGAGGCGATGGCGCACGGAGTGCCGGTGCTCAGCTCCACGCGCGGCGCGCTGCCGGAAGTGTGCGGGGACGCGGCAGTTCTCGTCGACCCCTTCCGCGAGGACGACATCGCCCAGGCTCTGGAGGCGCTGATCCGGGATCAATCCCTGCGCGCGCGTCTCGTCAGCGCCGGCAGGGCGCGGGCGGCGGAGTTTTCCTGGCAGCGCACGGTCGACGGGACCTGGAGCGCCTATCGGGAACTGGGCGCTGCGGATTGATCCCCGGCCGGCCGCATCCGTCCGCCGCTTTACTTCTTGCCGCCGGACTCGGCCAGCAGTTTGTCGAGAATGCGGTTGAGGCCGTCGCCCTCGAAGATGGTCTTCAGATCCTTGCGGGATTCGTCGTAGACGAAATCTTCGCGGATGATTCCGTCCGGCCCGACGATGAGCAGGGTCGGCAGTTTGATCGTGGGATTCTGCGGCGTGATGTTGAGCATCGCGGCCACAGCCTGCCCGAAATCGAACAGCACCGGCGTGGTGATCTTGTGCTTTGCGACGTATGAGGCCACGGTCTGCTGGTTGTCGGGGGGATTCACGATCGACAGGATATGGATGCGGTCGCCGTAGCGGGACTTGACGCGCTCGAGCGTCCTGGAAAATGTCCCGCAGTGCGGGCAGTCCGTCCGCATGATATCGATGAGCAGGATCTTGCCCCGGTAATCAAGCACGTCGTGATAGCGGCCCTGCGAATCCGGCAGCGTGAAGCTGGCGACGCGCTTGCCCGCCAGCGGGCCGGCGTGCATCAAAAGGGCGGACGCGAACAGAAAAGCGGCAAAACGTTTCATGGTGTCAGTCTTCCTGGGCCAGCGCGGGCAGGCTCTCTTCATAGGGCGGCCGGGCCACGCCGCGTTCGGTGATGATGCCGGCGATGTAGCGGCCGGGCGTGACATCGAAAGCCGGGTTGGCCGCGTCGGTCCCCTCCGGGGCCACAGGCACGCCGAAGACGTGGGTGACCTCCGCGGCAGCCCGCTCCTCGATGGGGATCTGTTCGCCGGACTCGAGCGTCAGATCCAGGGTCGAGACCGGAGCGGCTACATAAAAAGGAACCTGGTTCTCCCTCGCCAGCACGGCGACGGAATAGGTGCCGATCTTGTTGGCCGTGTCGCCGTTGCGCGCAATGCGGTCCGCCCCGACGATGACGCAGCCGATCCGGCCGGATTTCAGGAAATGCCCCGCCATGTTGTCGGTGATCAGCGTCACAGGGATGCCGTCCTGCTGCAGCTCCCAGACGGTAAGACGCGCGCCCTGGAGGAACGGTCTCGTTTCGTCGGCGAAAACATGCACCTTCTTCCCCGCCTCCGCCGCGGCGCGGATCACCCCCAGAGCCGTTCCGTAACCCGCGGTGGCCAGCGCGCCGGCGTTGCAGTGCGTCAGCACGGACTTTCCATCCGGCACGAGCGGCGCTCCGTGGCGGCCGATGGCGCGGTTGATGGCGATGTCTTCCTCGTAGACGCGCAGGGCTTCTTCGACGAACGCCTTGCGGATCTCCTCCGCCGGGCGGCCGTTCACGGAGGCGTACAGCCGCTTCATCCGGTCGATGGCCCAGAACAGGTTCACCGCCGTGGGGCGCGTGGAGGCGAGAGTTTCACAGATGCGGGGGAACTCCTCGCCGAGCCGGTCCGGCGGCGTCTGAAGCACCCCAAGCGCCACGCCCATGGCCGCCGTGACTCCGATGGCGGGCGCCCCGCGCACCACCATGTCGCGGATCGCTTCCGCCACCTCCGCATACGTCCGGCAGGTGACGAACTCCACCGTGCGCGGCAGCTTCGTCTGATCGATCAGCACAACGCCATCCGGCGTCCACTTGACGGTCTCCACCATAGGGGAAACTTCCATTGAACCACGCGGCGCGCGGCCGTCACATCAGCAGCTCGCGCCGCTGCGCCAGATAGCCGACGAAGAACGTGAGGTTGTAGGTGGCGTGAACCACCGTGGAAGCCGTGGTGGACCCTGTCCGGTGCCGCGTGTACCCGAAGACGAACGACGCCAGGAACAGCAGCAGCATATGCTGCCAGTTCCAGGCGTATTGCGGACCGTGCAGCAGCGCGAACGGCGCGCTGGCCAGCGAGATGCCCGCCCAGATGCCGAACGAGCGGATGGCCAGCGGCTGGATGAAACCGCGGAAGATCAGCTCCTCGGCCAGCGGACCCAGCGTGACGGCGAACGTCCCGACCAGCAGGATCGACCACCGGTCGCGCAGCAGCCGCGCCACGGCGTTGTCGATCACGGGCGTATGGAGCAGTTCCCCGAGCACGGCGATGACGACCACGAGTCCGGGTCCCAGAATGCCGGTGAACAGCATGTTCGGCCACGGGAAGCGCCATCCCAGGGAGCTCCAGAACGGCGCGTGGTAGCGTTGCCAGAGGATCAGCCACAGGGCGCCGAACCAGAACACGTAGAACGCAAACTGCATCGTGAGCGCGCGCGCCGCCTCTCCCGGCATGCGCGGCAGCAGCAGAAAAAAGCCGTGGGTCAGTGCCACGGCCAGGGAAAAGCAGGGGATGGTGAGCGCCGCCAGCAGCGCCGCGTCCCGCCACGACCAGAAAGGATCCGTGCGCGCTGCGGAAGGCGGAGCGGGCGCCGTCATGGCTCAGCCTCGACCAGCAGCGCCGCCAGCAGCGGCACCAGAATCTCATGGTGGCCGGTGATCGAATAGCCCGCCCCCCCGGCCTGCGCATGCGGCCGCTCCACCACGTTCACCCGCGGCCGGTAGTGCTGCAGAAAATCGAAGTTCACCGTCGTGAAGCCGGCCAGCGGGTACCGCAGATTGCGCACCGCCGACACGGCTTTCAGAAACACCTCGGGAAGCACGACCGCCGAACCCACGTTCAGATAGACGCCCCCGTCATCCAGCCCGCGCACGAGCGAGCAGAACAGGCGGAAGTCGCGGTGCGACGCCTCTCCAATGGCCGCGCCGCTGGCGGCGGGATGCGTGTGCGGCGTGTCCGTTCCTACGGCCACGTGCACCGTCGCCGGAATCGAGCGCCGCCACGCCTGCAGCAGGATCGAGTAGGGCGCAAACTCCGCGGGCGCCAGCCTGTCCAGCGCCGCTCCGAGCGCCTCGCCCAGCCCGCTGTCTTCGCTCTGCGCCCTCCGGATGGCCTCGTTCATCAGCCGCCCCGTTTCTTCCGCCGAGCCGAACCGTCCGTCCGGGAGAACGGCCTCCACGTCTTCGCTCGTGCAGCCGGCCAGGGCGATTTCAAAGTCGTGGATCGACGTGGCGCCGTTCATGGCGATGCCCGTGATGAAACCGCGGTCCATCAGATCCGCGAGCACCGGCGCCAGCCCGCACTTCACGACATGTCCGCCCAGCCCCCACAGAATGGCGCGGCCCCGCCGGCGCGCTTCCAGAATCGAGGAGACGACCGCCCGCAGCGAGTCCGCCGCCAGCAGGCGCGGCAGACGGTCCAGCCATTCCGCCAGCGTGGCGCCTTTCCTGTGGGGAGCGCCCATGTGCTCGATCCGCACCTTCCCGCCCCGTTCGGCCAGCGGGATTGTCGAGAGGCGGGAGAAATCGAGGGGCGTCTCGCGGTACTTGCTCAAGGCGGCTCCTAACCAGCTTTGCCGTTTTTCAGCGCTTTTTCAAGTGCGCGCGCCGTGTGGCTGCGGCGGGAGCGGACCACGTGCTCCGGCGGACCCGCGGCCACCACCGTGCCGCCCTTTTCGCCGCCCTCCGGCCCCAGGTCGATGATCCAGTCGGCCGACTTGATCACGTCCAGCTGGTGTTCGATCACGAGCACGGTATTGCCCAGATCCACAAGCTGGTTGAGCACGTCCAGCAGCTTGCGGATGTCCTCGAAGTGAAGCCCCGTCGTGGGTTCATCCAGAATGTAGAGCGTCTTGCCCGTCTGGCGGCGCGACAGCTCCCGCGCCAGCTTGATCCGCTGCGCCTCGCCTCCGGACAGTGTCGTCGAGGACTGGCCGAGATGCAGATACCCGAGCCCGACATCCACCAGGGTCTGGAGCTTCGTCTGGATCTGCGGGATGTTTTTCAGCAGCTCGAGCGCGTCTTCGATGGTCATCTCCAGCAGATCGGCGATGGAGACGCCGTTGAAGCGCACCGCCAGCGTCTCCGAGTTGTACCGCCGCCCGCGGCAGACGTCGCACGGCACGTACACGTCCGGCAGGAAGTTCATCTCGATCCGCTTGACGCCGTCGCCCTGGCAGGCTTCGCAGCGTCCCCCTTTCACGTTGAACGAGAACCGCCCCGGCTTGTAGCCGCGCTCCCGAGCCTCCGGCAGCATGGCGTACAGCTCGCGGATCGGCGTGAAGACGCCCGTGTACGTGGCGGGATTCGAGCGCGGCGAGCGGCCGATCGGCGTCTGGTCGATCTCGATCACCTTGTCGATGTGCTCGAGCCCCTCGATGGAGTCGAACAGTCCCGGCGGCGTCCTGGCGCCGTAGATGTGCTGCGCCAGCACCCGGTACAGGATGTCATGCACGAGCGTCGACTTGCCGCTGCCGCTGACGCCGGTGACGCAGAGAAACATCCCGAGCGGAAACTCGACGTCGATGTTCTTCAGGTTGTGATGGCGCGCGCCCCGCAGCACCAGCTTCAGACCGTTGCCGGGACGGCGCGCCGGCGGCAGCGGAATCGAGCGGCGCCCGGCCAGATAGGCGCCGGTCAGCGACCGCGGATGCGCGGCGATATCGGCCGGCTTGCCGGCGGCGATCAGCTCGCCGCCCAGCCGGCCCGCGCCGGGGCCCAGATCGATGACGTAGTCGGCCCGTTCGATGGTCTCCTCGTCGTGCTCCACCACGAGCACCGTGTTGCCGAGATCGCGGAGCCGCGTGAGCGTCGCCAGCAGCCGCTCGTTATCGCGCGGATGCAGGCCGATGGAGGGCTCGTCGAGCACGTACAGCACGCCGCGCAGGCGCGAGCCGATCTGCGTGGCCAGCCGGATGCGCTGCGATTCGCCGCCGGAGAGCGTGGCGGCGGAGCGGTCCAGCGAAAGATAGTCGAGCCCCACTTCGCACAGGAAGGACAGCCGGTGGCGCACCTCTTCCACGATGCGCGCCGCGATCTGCTCCTCCCGCGGCGTCAGCGTCCAGGAGCGGATTTCGTCCAGCGCCCGCGATACGGGCAGGGCGGTGAATTCCGCGATCGACAGGCCTTTCAGTTTCACCGCGAGGCTCGACGGCCGGAGCCGGCGGCCGCCGCAGGCGGCGCACTCCGAGGGAGACATGAAGTCGGCCAGATACTCGCGGTAGCCCTCGGTGGCGTCCTCGAAGGAGCGCTGCAGCAGGGCCAGAATGCCGGGCATGCCCCCGGCCCCGTGCAGCAGCGCCTGCTGCTGTTTTGCCGGCAGCTCTTCAAACGGGCGGTCCAGCCGGATGCGGAGCTGCCGCGCCAGCGCGTGCACGGCCTGCTGCATCAGCATGCTGGAGCTGCCGGGGCCGAGGCCCCCGTCGAACAGCGGCCGCGACGGATCGGCGATCACCTTCAGCGGGTCGAACGACCACGTGGCGCCGAGCCCGTGACAGGCTTCGCAGGCGCCGTACGGACTGTTGAAGGAAAACGAGCGCGGCTCGATCTCCGGCACGCTCTGCCCGCACTCGGGGCAGGCGAGCTTCAGCGAGTAGAGCCGCTCCTCGCCGCCCACGTGAACCACGGTGACGAGACCGTTGGCGAGCCTCGTGGCCGTCTCCACGGAAGCTTCCAGCCGGCGCGCGGAGTCGGGTTTCAGCGGCAGCCGGTCCACCACCACTTCGATCGTATGGTTCCGCCGCTTGTCCAGCCGGATGTCCTCATCCAGCGAGCGCAGCTCGCCGTCGATCCGCGCGCGCACGAATCCGGCGCGCGCGAACTTCTCCAGCTCCTTGCGGTATTCGCCCTTCCTGCCCCGGACGATGGGAGCCAGGATCATGACGCGCTCGCCCGCCGGAAGCGCCATCACCTGTTCGACAATCTGCTGGGTGGTCTGGCGCGTGATGGGAATGCCGCAGGAAGGGCAGTGCGGCGTGCCGATGGAAGACCACAGCAGACGGAGGTAGTCGTAAATCTCCGTGATCGTGCCGACCGTGGAGCGGGGGCTGCGGCTGGTGGTTTTCTGCTCGATCGAGATGGCCGGCGACAGGCCGTCGATCGAGTCCACGTCCGGCCGTTCCATCTGGTCGAGGAACTGCCGGGCGTAAGGCGACAGCGTCTCGACATAGCGGCGCTGGCCCTCGGCGTAGATCGTGTCGAACGCCAGCGAGGACTTGCCCGAGCCCGACAGTCCCGTAATGACGGTGAACGAGCCGCGGGGAATCGAGACGCTGACGTTTTTCAGGTTGTGCACCCGTGCGCCGTGCACGGAGATGCGGTCGATCATCGATATTCCATTGTCCCGCAGCCGGCCTGCGTCACAGAGAGGCCGCGGACGCGGTCATCCGTCGCAGCGTGGCTTCGGCCAGCAGGTCGAAGATCTGCCGCGTCTCTTCGATGTCGATGCAGGCGTCGGTGATGGATTGCCCGTAGACCAGAGGCTGCCCGGGGACGAGGTCCTGCCGTCCGGCGACGAGGAACGATTCGAGCATGACGCCGAAGATGCCCGTCTGTCCGGCGGCGATCTGCATGGCCAGGTTCCGCGCCACGGCCGACTGCAGGCGGTAGTTCTTCAGCGAGTTGGCGTGCGAGCAGTCCACCATCACGCGGTCCGGCAGCTTCGCGCCGCGCAGGCTGAGCAGGACCGTCTCGATCGACTGTTCGTCGAAGTTCGGCAGCTTGCCGCCGCGCAGAATGACGTGGCAATCCTTGTTGCCCTTCGTGCAGACGATGGCGGAGTGGCCCGCCTTGGTGACGGACAGGAAATGATGCGAGATGCGGGCGGCGCGCACCGCATCGATGGCCACCTTGAAGTTGCCGTCCGTTCCGTTCTTGAAGCCGACCGGGCAGGACAGTCCGCTGGCGAGCTCCCGGTGCACCTGGCTCTCCGTCGTGCGGGCGCCGATGGCGCCGTACGAGATCAGGTCGCCGATGTACTGCGGCGTGATCATGTCCAGGAATTCCGTGGCGCAGGGAACCCCCATCTGCGTCAGCCGCAGCAGCAGGCCGCGCGCGCGCCGCAGCCCCTCGTTGATCTGGAAGCTGCCGTCGAGGTAGGGATCGTTGATCAGGCCCTTCCAGCCCACGGTCGTGCGCGGCTTCTCGAAGTAGACGCGCATGATCACGAACAGCGCGTCCCTGTACTGCCGGCTCAGTTCCAGCAGCTTCCCCGCGTAGTCCTCCGCCGCGGCCACGTCGTGGATCGAGCAGGGCCCGGCGACGACTGCCAGGCGCTGATCCTTTCCATACAGCAGATCGTGAATCGTGTGGCGCGCTTCCCAGATGAGCTTCGCGCCCTCGTCGTGCAGGGGAAACTGATCGAGCAGCGCCTGCGGCGTGATCAGCTCGTAGATCTGCTGGATGCGGACGTCGTCGGTGCGGTACGGCATGGACTCAACTGTGGGGCGGCTGCCCCTGGCCGGGCCGGTCCCTGAATCTGGCCGCCTCCTCTTTCACTTTGTCTCGGGCCCAGTGAAGAGCCCGCCGCAGCGGCGGAAAGAAGTCGGACAGAATGATCAGCCCCGGGATCATGAAAGCCCAACCCGGCATGATCGGCAACAGCCAGCCGATGATGCCTAGGATACACAATCCGATGCCAGCCAGCAGCCTGAGAATCTTGCTCACGGGGGGAAATTTCAGTGTAGCAGCCGGTTGCGGTTCTTCGTTGACCGCTGCGGGCGAAGACGATAGAATCGCAGCATTGCAATCGTTTGCAGGAGCCACTCTTATGAAGAAACAGACGTTCGGGTTGATCGTCGGCAACCGGGGATTCTTTCCTGACCACCTGGCCAAGTCCGGCCGCGAGGAAATGATTCAGGTTCTCGAGAAATTGGGTTACGGCGTCGTGGTGCTGTCGCCGGAAGAGACCAAGTACGGCGCCGTGGAGACGCGCGCGGACGCGAAGAAGTGCGCCGAGCTGTTCGACCGCCACCGCCATGAGATCGACGGCGTCATCGTGACGCTGCCCAACTTCGGCGACGAGCGGGGCGTGGCCGAGGCGCTGCGGGGAGCAGGGCTGAAGGTGCCCGTGCTGGTGCAGGCCACCCCGGACCGCGCTTCCAGCATGACGATCGCAGACCGCCGCGACAGCTTCTGCGGCAAGATGAGCGTCTGCAACAACCTCAAACAGTTCGGCATCCCGTACTCGCTCACAAAGCTCCATACGGTGGCGCCTTCCAGTGAAGACTTCGCGAAAGACGTCGAGTGGTTCGCCGCCGTCTGCCGCGTCGTGAACGGTCTGCGCCGTTGCCGCGTCGGAGCCATTGGCGCCCGTCCGGCGGCGTTCAACACCGTCCGCTACAGCGAGAAGCTGCTGGAAGCCTCCGGCATCGATGTCGACACGATCGACCTGTCGGAGATCTTCGGCCGCATCGGGCGGCTGAAGGACGACGATGCCGCCGTTCAGGCCAAGCTCGCCGAGATCAACAGCTACGTCAGCACGGCGGGCATCGACGCCACGGCGCTGCTGAAGATGGCGAAGCTCGCCGTTGTCGTGGACCGCTGGATGGCCGACAACGACATCACCGTGACGGCCGTGCAGTGCTGGACCTCGATGGAGGAGTACTTCGGCGTCGTGCCCTGCACGGTGATGAGCATGATGTCGAACCGGCTGCTGCCGAGCGCCTGCGAGGTGGACGTTCCGGGCGTGGTGGCCATGTACGCGCTCGCGCTGGCCTCCGGCACGCCCAGCGCGCTGCTGGACTGGAACAACAACTACGGCGAAGATCCCGACAAGTGCGTCTGCTTCCACTGCTCCAACCTGCCCAAGCACTTCTTCGAAACGGCGCGGATGGACTACCAGGAAATCATCGCCGGCACGGTGGGCAAGCTGAACACGTTCGGCACGGTGGTGGGCCGCGTCAAGGCGGGTCCGATGACCTACCTGCGCCTTTCCACGTGCGATGCGGAAGGGAAACTCAAAGCCTACGTCGGCGAGGGCGAGTTCACCAGCGATCCGCTCGAGACCTTCGGCGGCGCCGGCGTGGCGCGCATCCCGAACCTGCAGGCTCTGCTGCACTACATCTGCGAGAACGGCTTCGAGCACCATGTGGCGGCGAACCTCTCGCAGGTGGCTGCGGCGGTCTATGAAGCCGGGCGCAAGTATCTCGGCTGGGAGATGTACTGGCACAAGGGCTGAGCGAGCTCAGCGCGCCGAGAACTGCTCGATCAGCTTCTCGGCGTGGCGCAGCGCTTCCTGCGTGAGCTTCTGCCCCGACATCATGCGGGCGATCTCGCGCACGCGCTCCTGATTGCCCAGCAGTTCGACGCCGGCGGCGGTCCTGCCGCCGGCTTCGCTTTTCGAGACCAGGTAATGGTGCTCGGCGAAGGCGGCGATCTGCGGCAGATGCGTCACGCACAGCACCTGATGGCGGCGCGCCAGCTCGCGCAGGCGCCGGCCGATCATTTCGCCCGCGGCTCCGCCGACGCCTGCGTCCACTTCGTCGAACACCAGCGTCCGCGCCGCGCCTTCCCGCGCTGGCGCCATGCAGGTCTTGATGGCCAGCGCCACGCGTGAGAGTTCTCCGCCGCTGGCCACGCGCTCCAGCGGGCGCGGCTCCTCGCCCGCATTGGCTGAAAACAGGAATTGCACCGCGTCCATGCCGGTCTCGCCGGGTTCGCACGCTTCCACCTGAATCCGGAACGCCGCGCCCGGCATGGCCAGCCCCGCCAGCTCTTCCTGAACCTTGCGCGCCAGTTTGCGCGCCGCGCGCGTGCGCAGCTCGCGCAGCTCGCGGGCCAGCTCGTGGAAGCGGGCTTCCAGCCGCGCGATCGACTCTTCCAGAGCGCTGCGGCGTTCGCCCGCGCTTTCCAGCGCGGCCAGCCGCGACGAGACATCGTCGAAGAACGCCAGGATCTCTTCGATCGTCGTTCCGTACTTGCGCTTCAGGCGCTCGATCATTGCCAGCCGCGCTTCCACTTCTTCCAGCCGCCGCGGGTCCGCTTCCAGGTTGCCGAGATAGTGGCGCAGCTCGTGGGAAGCCTCCCGGATAGCGATCTGCGCGGGGCGCAGCGTCTCCACCACGGATGCGAGCGTGGCGTCGATGCGGGCCGCTTCCTCCAGGCGCTTCAGCGCCTGCCCGACGCCCGCGCCCGCGCTCGATTCCGATTCCTCCAGCAGCCCGTAAGCCGCCGCGACGGCCTCGCTGAGCTTGGCGACATTGCGCAGCACGCGGCGCTCGTTCTCGAGCTGCGCGTCCTCGCCAGGCTTCAGCGCGGCGGCGGCGATTTCATTCCGCTGCATGGACCACAGGTCTGCCATGCGGAGGCGCTCCTGTTCGGCGCGGTCCAGATCCGCCAGCTCCCGCAGCGCGGCGCGCCAGCCCTGCCACGCCTCGCGCACCTGTCCGAGCAGATCCAGCGCCCCGGCGGCCTCGTCGAGCATTTCGCGCTGCGCCTCGGGCGAAAACAGTTTCTGCTGGTCGTGCTGGCCGTGGATGTCTCCCAGATACGGGGCGAGGTCGCGCAGGAAGGCCACGGTCACGGGGCGCGAGCCGGCCCAGGCGCGCGATTTGCCCGCGGCCGTGATCTCGCGCTCCAGCAGCAGTTCGCCGTCTTCGGCGGGGATGCCCGCCTGCTCCAGCAGCTCGCGCAGCCGCGCGTCGGGCGGGATCTCGAAGATGCCGGACACGAAAGCCCGCTCTTCGCCGGTGCGGATCATCTCGGCTGAAGCGCGGCCGCCGAACAGCAGGCTCAGCGCTCCCACGACCAGACTCTTGCCGCTGCCTGTCTCTCCGGTCAGCGCGTTGAATCCGGGATGCAGGCGGAGGCGCAGCCGTTCGACGACGGCGAGATTCTCAACGGCGAGTTCCACCAGCATTCAGCACAAGTATACGGTCTGCCGCCGGCCCGCGAAGAGCGCCCGATAAAACGCAAATGGAGCGAAATGTTTGATGCCGCCGTTCCGCCGCCCTTCGATATGATGGAGGCAGAGCCACAGAAGGAGCGTGTCCGTTGTCCCCTAGCCTGCCCTTGGCGCTCCTGCAGCAGCATTCGCTGTGGGAGCTGGTGCTGGCGGCCTCGCCGGTTGCCAAGTTCGTCCTCGTTCTGCTTCTGCTCGCCTCGCTGATGAGCTGGGCGGTGATCTTCGCCAAGTGGTCGCAGTTCCGCAACGGCGGCGCGGCCAACGCGGCCTTCCTGCGCGCCTTCCGCAAGGCGCCGGGGCTCGACGCCGTTGCGGTGGCGCTCGAGCAGTTCCGCGTCTCCCCGCTGACCGGCGTCTTCGACTTCGGCTACCAGGAAGTGACCCGGCAGATCAAGGCGCGAGGCCGCATTGTGAACAAGAACGCGCTCGAACGCGCGCTGCAGCTGGGCATCAGCGAGGAAGTGGCGCGGCTGGAGCGCCGCATGAGCTGGCTGGCGACGACGGCCACGGTGTCGCCTTTCGTCGGCCTGTTCGGCACGGTTCTGGGCATCATTGACGCGTTCCAGGGTCTCGGATCGGCGGGCAGCGCGAGTCTGCGGGCGGTGGCGCCCGGCATCAGCGAGGCGCTCATCGCCACGGCGGCAGGCCTCGCGGCGGCCATCCCGGCGGCCGTCGCCTACAACGCGTTCGGCCATGCAATCAAGGAATTCGCCGCGCGCATGGACGACTTCGCGCTCGAGTTTCTGAACCTGGTGGAGAGGCAGTTCGAGGAGTAGCGCCATGGCGTTCTCGGTCAACGGCGGCGGAGGCGGCGGCAGCTACAGGCGGCGCAGCGTCGGGGCGCTGTCGGAGATCAACGTCGTGCCGCTGGTGGATGTCGTGCTGGTGCTGCTGATCATCTTCATGCTGACGGCCCACGTGATGGAGTTCGGCCTGGAAGTGCAGGTGCCCAAGGTGAAGCAGGTGCGCGACAGCGCCGAAGAGCTGCCCGTAGTGACCCTCACCCGCAACGGCGAGCTGTACCTGAATGAATCGCCCGTCAACATCCACCGCCTGGGCGAAGAGTTCCAGCGGCGGTTTCCGGGGGCGAAGGCCGTCTATGTGAGAGCGGACAGCCAGACGATCTGGGATCCGATTGCGCAGGTGATCAGCGCGCTCGGAGAACGCGGGCTCGACGTCCGCGTCGTGACGCAACCGGAAGATTCGCGGCAGTGAGGGCGGAAAGCCATGGAGCTGCGCCACGTCGACGTGCTCGAGGAGCGGGACGAGTTCCGCCGCCCGCTGCTGGCCTCGCTGGCGCTGCACGCCCTTGTGTTCGGGCTGATTGCGGCCACGGCCATCACCGGCGCCGGGAGGCGCACGCCGTGGGGCGATCCGAATTCGCTGGGGGGCGGCAGCGCCTACAGTGTCAGCCCCGTGCGCAACATCCCCATCGCCGGACGCAGCGGACCGGTGAACCGGCTGGCCTCGGACACCGAATCCCAGATCCCCACTCCGCCGAAGCAGGAGACGAAGAAAGCCGCAAAGCAGCCCGAGCCTGACGCCATTGCGCTGAAGAGCCGCAAGGCCCCGCGCACGGACCGCACGCCGCGCACCGAGACCGCGCGCCGCGACGTGCGGGAGTTCGGCGACAACCAGGTGTTCAGCCGCGGCGGACAGGCGGCGGCCAGCCCGATGTACTCGATCGCTCCGGGCGCCGGCGGCGTGGGCGTGGGCAGCGGCGCTCCCTTCGGGGCGCGATGCGGCGGATACGTGACCGTGCTGCGGGACCGCGTGGCCCAGCGGTGGCGGACCGAGCAGGTGGATCCCCGGATCCGCACGCTGCCGCCCGCGATCGTCATGTTCGAATTGCAGCGCAACGGCCAGGTGCGCAATGTGCGTCTGATTCAATCGAGCGGAAACGTTGCGCTGGACTACTCGGCGCAGCGCGCTATCTTGGAGGCAAGTCCTTTCGAGCCGATCCCGCCGGGTTGCGAGGGCGATCCCGCGCGGGTCGAATTCTGGTTTGAGCTGAAACGATGAAACGACACTGGATGGTGGTTGCCATAATCGCGCTGGCCGCAGCGGCCGCGTATACGCAGGTGCAGAGCGATATCGTGATCCGTCTGACCGGCGGCGCGAGGAAAGTGATCGCGCTGCCCGACTTCCGCGGCGCGGGCGCGTCGGCGCAGTTCGCCGACGTCTTCAACGCCACGGTGTTTGAAGACGTGCAGCGCTCCGGGGTGTTCACCATGGCGCCGAAGAGCTTCTATCCTCTCAACGCGCCGCAGCAGGAACGCGACCTGCGCACGCCTTCGCCGCCGCAGGCGCCCTGCGGAGGGCTCTGCCTCGCCGACTGGGCCGGCGCGCCGGTCAATGCGGACTATCTCGGCTTCGGTTATCTCGGCGAACAGGGCGGGCGGCTCGTGGCCTTCGGCAACTTCTTCAACACCCGGCTCGACCAGCCTTCCTCGGCGCGCGTGTTCGCGAAGATTTACACGGGCGAGCTCAGCGCCGACGGCGCCCGCAAGATCGCGCACGAATACGCCGCCGACATCCTCGCGCAGTTCGGCGTCCCGTCGCTGGTGGGCTCGAAGATCTATTTCGTCAGCGACCGCCAGGGCAAGGGGACCAAAGAGATCTGGGTGATGGACTTCGACGGCAGCAACCAGAGGCGGCTGACGCATTTCAACTCGATCAGCACCATGCCTTCGGTTTCTCCCGACGGACGGCGGCTGGCGTTCACCACGTACGCGAAAGGGCAGCCGCAGATCATGATGTATTCGACGGAGACGGGACGCTTCATCCCGTTCCGCAATTCCGCCGCGCCCACCAATGCGCAGGCGTCGTTCACTCCCGACGGACGCCATGTTCTGTACGCCTCCTCGGTGAGCGGCTACATGCAGATCTACATCGCCGATCTGGACGGGAGCAATCCACGAAGGCTCACGAACACTCGAGCGATCGAAGCCGAGCCCAAGGTGAACCCGAAGACCGGCGCCGACATCGTCTTCGTGAGCGGGCGGGGCGGGCTGCAACAGATATATAGAATGAATATGGACGGCGCGGACGTCGAAAGGCTGACCAACGGGGAGGGCGAGGCCAGCAACCCTGCCTGGCACCCGGAGGGGAGGCATCTGGCGTTCGCCTGGACCCGAGGCTACGCGCCCGGCAACTGGAACCTGTTCCTGATGGATGTAGCCTCGAAGGAGACGGTGCAGCTCACGCACGGGCAAGGCAGGAACGAGAACCCAAGCTGGGCGCCCGACGGGCGCCACCTGGCGTTCTGCTCCAACCGCACCGGTTCCTACCAGATCTTCACCATGCTGGCCGACGGCACGGGCGTCCGTCAGTTGACGACGGAAGGCAACAACTGGATGCCAGTGTGGTCGAAGTGACGGACTGGATTGAGGGAAGACGAAGAATCGCAGACTCCGGACAGATCAGAGACAGTAAACAGAAGGGAGGCATTTCGCCCATCATGAAGCGCCTGTTGACACCACGGCTCATCGCCACCGGCATCCTGAGTGTGTTCCTGTTGATGTTTGCGGCCGGCTGCAAGAAGAAGCAGCCCGCGCCCCCTCCGCCCCCTCCGCCTCCTCCTCCGAAGGAAGAGCCGAAACCCGCGGCGGCGGTCATCCGCTCCTTTACGGCTGAGCCCTCGACGATCACGCGCGGGCAGAGTTCGACGCTGCGCTGGAACGTGGAGAACGCCAGCGAAGTCGTGATCGACCAGGGCATCGGCACGGTTCCCCCGCGCGGCGAGCGGATCGTTTCGCCCAGCGACACGACCACCTACCGCATGACGGCGCGCAGCGCCGGAGGCGATGCCGTGGCTGCCGTTACAGTGACGGTGACCGCTCCCCCGCCACCTCCTCCCCCGCCGGCCAAGCCGAAGGCCAGCCTTGCCGAGCGCATCGCGCGCGAGGTGCAGGACATCTTCTTCGATTACGACAAGAGCGAAATCCGCGAAGACGCCCGCGCCACGCTGCAGCGCAACGTCGAGGCACTGAAGGCGATTCTCAGCGACTTCCCCTCGGCGGCCATCCTGATTGAAGGCCACTGCGACGAGCGCGGCTCGGCCGAGTACAACCTGGGTCTGGGCGACCGCCGCGCCAACGCGACCAAGGAGTTCCTGGTCCAGCTCGGCGTTCCGGCGGACCGCCTGAAGACCATCTCGTACGGCAAGGAGCGGCCCTTCTGCACCGAGTCGAACGAGTCCTGCTGGCAACAGAACCGCCGCGCCCACTTCGTCGGCGTTCAGTAATCGCCGGAGCGCGGGGGCGGCCTCTGGCGGCCGTCCCCGCGCCGCTTCCGGCGGGGAGGAAAACCGATGCGCACATTCGCGATTGCCGCCGCCATTGTCCTGGCTTGGCCCGTTGCTGCGCCTGCGCAGCGCAGGGATCAGCTCGTCGAGCTGGGCCGCGACCTGGCCCTTCTGCAGGAAGAGGTCCGGCTGATGAACAAGACGCAGAACGAACGGCTGGCCCAGATGGAAGAGCTGCTGAAGGCGATGCAGGAACAGATCGCCGCCGCCAACCGCTCCCTCGCCGTGCTCGACAGCGGACTGAAGAAGCGGCTGGAAGAGTCCATGGTGAAGCCGTTGTCCGGCGTCACGGGCAAAGTGGACACGCTGAGCCAGGACTTCGGCTACATTCGCGAAACGCTCGTGGAGGTCAACTCGCGGCTCGCGAAGGTCGACCAGCGCATCGCGGATCTGGAAAACACCATCCGCATGATGCAGGCGCCTCCCGCTCCCCCTGCGGCGCCGGCAGGCGGCCCGCCGCCCGGCGTCTCCGCCAAGAGCCTGTACGACGATGCGCTGCGCGACAAGATGGGCGGCAATTTCGACCTCGCCCTGCAGCAGTTTACCAATTACCTGGCCTGGTTCGGCGGCACGGAACTGGCGCCCAACGCGCAGTACTACATCGGGGAGATTCATTACAACCAGAAGCGCTTCGAGGATGCCGTGGCCGCCTTTGACCGGGTGCTGGAAGCCTATCCGAACAACTCGAAGACAAACGACGCCCGCCTGATGAAGGCCCGCGCCCTGATGGAACTCGGCAACCGGGCGGAAGCGGAGCAGGAGCTTCGCGCTTTGATCAAGACGGCGCCCAACAGCGACGCCGCCCGGCGCGCGCGGGTCGAGCTGCAGAAACTGACCGCCGCACCGCCCGCGCGGAAGCGCTGATCCCGAAGCGCGCCGTCCGTTTCCTGCCGGCGTTGCGAAGCCTGGAGAGCATCCCCCATGGAAGAGTCACCCGATCGGCGAGAGTTTCCGTCTCCGGAACAATGGACGCGCGCGTTGTCGCTGTGGCTCCTGCGTCCAGGTCTTTCTGACGCCGCTCTGCTGGCTGGATGCCGCGAAGCCTTGGCCGCCGGCCTCGGCGCCGTCGCTGTTTTCCCCGCCGATGCGGAGCGGGCGCTGAGGGCGGCCGGCAGCGGCCAGACGGCCGTGATCGCCGCCGCCGGATTTCCTTACGGCGCCTCCACGACGGCCGCTAAGCTCTACGAGGCGCGCGATCTCCTGCGCCGCGGCGTCCGCGAAATCGGGTTCGTTCTGAACTCTGCGCAGCTGCTGTCGCGCGAGTTCCAGCAGGTCGAGACGGAACTGATGCAGATCGGCCGGTCCTGCGCGGAATCGGGCGCGCGGCTGCACGCGATTCTCGACCCCGCCCTGCTCGCCGACGATCTGCGCGTGATCGCCACCAAGATCTGCAAGCGCTGCGATGTCTCCGTGCTCAGCCTCCTGGCGGGCGGACATCCCGTGCAGGATTGCATCGCCTCTCTCGACCTCTTCGTCCGCATTGCGCGCGGCGAGCTGGAGCTCGGGTTGATGGCCGGGGAGCTGACGCTGGACGAGGGGCTGGAAGCGTGGCGCCGCGGGGCGGTCCGGCTGTGCTGCGGGAACGCGGTCCGGCTCGCCGCGGAATGGGCGGCCCGTCAGGAGGCGCAGGCGGACAGCGGACAGTAGAGCAGGCCGGGGGTGTGAGATGATATCGTCTTCCATTGCAGGCCAGCCTTCGAGGAGGACATGATCTCACGCGCTCCATTGCCGAAGATTTGCATCGCCCTCGGATTGCCTGATGCGTCGCGTCTTCTGGAGCACGCCCGGCGGGAAGCCGACGCTGGGGAGAGATTCCTCGAATTCCGGCTGGATTATCTGCCCCGCCCCGAAGACGGGCTGCCGGTCATCCGGAAGTTTCTCGAGCTGTACCCCGACGCCACGCTGCTGGCCACCTGCCGGCGTCATCAGAACCACGGCCGCTTCAACGGCAGCATCGAGGAAGAGTTCCGCATTCTGGGCGCGGCGGTGGATGCCGGCGCGCGCGCCGTGGACGTGGAAATCGAAAGCGCGGAAGCGCCCCTCGCGCCCCTGCACCTGCTGGAAGGCAAGGCGCACATCATCGTCAGCTACCACAATTACGAGGGCACGCCCGCCCTGGATCCGCTGATGAAGCGCATGCTGCGCGTGCCCGCTTCCGCATACAAGATCGTCACCACGGCGAGGAAGCCTTCCGACAATCTGCGCGTCCTTTCCCTGGCGCGCAGCTACCCGAAAACGCCGCTCATTCTGCTGGCGATGACCGAGATGGGCTTCCCCACGCGCGTGCTCTGCCCGGTCTTCGGCGGCGTCTACACCTACGCCGCTCCGTCCATGACCGAAGGCACGGCGGCGGGGCAGGTGATGGCGCGCGTCCTCAGAAACCTGTACCGGGTGGACCGCGCCTGGAAATCGCCGAAGTTTTTCGGCGTGATTGCCGATCCCGTGCGCCACAGCATCTCGCCCGCCGTCCACAACCGCGCCCTGCAGGCGCGCCGCGTGGAGGGGCTCTACCTGCCGTTTCTCGTCTCTCCGCTTCAACTGAAAGATTTCTTTTCGCTGGCCGAAAAGCTCCCGCTGGCCGGTTTCAGCGTCACCATCCCGCACAAGCACCGCATCATCCGCTATCTGGACTCGATCGATCCGCTGACGAAACGGATCGGCGCCGTCAACACGGTGTTCCGCAAGGCGGGGCGGTGGCGGGGGACCAACACCGACACCGACGGCATTCTGGTGCCTCTGCAAAAGCGCATCCGGCTGAACAAAGCCAGCGTCCTGATCGCCGGCAACGGCGGCACGGCGCGGTCCGCCGCGTTCGCCCTGAAGAATGCGGGAGCGAACCTGGCCATCACCGGCCGCAACATCGACCGCGTCCGCGCGCTGGCCAAGCTGGCGGACGCAGAAGCGCTGACGCTCGAGCAGGCCGAGTCCCGCTTTTTCGATGTCCTGATCCACGCCACGCCGGTGGGCATGTGGCCGCATACGGAAAACTGCCTCTTCCGCAACGCCATCCCGGCCTCGCTGGTCTTCGATCTGGTGTACACGCCGCAGGAAACCCTGCTCCTGAAGCGCGCCGCAGCCGAGGGACGGAAGGTGATTCCGGGCCTGGAAATGTTCCTTGAGCAGGCGGCGCGCCAGTTCGAAATCTTCACCGGAGAGAGCGCCCCGCGGGCGGCCATGGAGCGCGCTGCGCTCGAGGCGCTGCAGGAGCAGGAAGACATGTTGCGCCTCCATCAGGGGAGGCACGGGGGGCACCTGTGAAGAATCAGGGAGGTCTGACCCGGCGGCTTCTGGCAGCGGCGCTCGCCCTGCCGTTGGCCGCCCGTCCGGAAACGCCTCGGCAGGACCGGCGGCAGGAGACGGACCGTCAGAAGCCTGTGCGGGCGGCCGCCGCAAAGCTGCGGCGCGCGCGGCCGGGCAAGAACGTATCTCCTGCGTTCCGTTTTATTCCGTGAGGTCCCATGGCTCAGGCGCAGGCGAGCCTGCTTGATCTGAACGGCCTTCTGCGGTCCGGATCAGTCAAGGCGCGGGACGTCATCCGCGAGGCCGTTCAGGCGCTCGAGGCGGAAGGCGCCCGGGACGGTTCCGTCCTCCAGATTCTCGAGCGCGAGGCCATGAGCGCAGCCCGCGGGGTGGAACGGGAGCTGAGCCGTGGAAGGACTCGCGGCATCCTCCAGGGTGCGCCGTTCGGCGTGAGCGAGCTCCTGCAGGTCTCCGGGCGCCCGCCGTTCTGGAACGCAGACGTCCACCCCAGGCAGGCGGAGGATGCGGCCGCCGTGAGCCGTCTCCGGGGCGCGAGAGCGATTCCTCTGGCTCTGCTCTCTTCTCCTCCTCCGGGCGCTGCGGAGTTCTGGCGGTCCGGCGCCGATCCCTGCGCAGCCGTGGTTGGACGCCGCCTGCTGCCGTTCGCGATCGGCCTCGATTTCAACGGAAATGTTCTGCGGTCCGCCCTGCGCCACGGCTGCTGGGCTCTCAGGCCCACGTTCGGAACCGTGAGCGGTTTCGGCACGGCGCCGGCGTCCTGGACCCTGGCAGCCGTCACCGCCGTGGCGGGCACGCCCGAAGACTGCGGCCATGTGCTCTCCGCCATGAGCGGCGGCGACAGCCGCTGCTTTCATTCTCCCGGACGTACGTTTCGCTTCGTTCCGCAATATGCCCGGCTCTCCCATAAGTTGTTGGCAGCAGAAGGCGCGGCGGTTCCGGAGCTGTTGACCGCTCTCGGCAAGATGGGTGCCGCCGTCGAATCCGCTCCGCGTCCGAAGGGATTCTCCTGGGACATTCTGGAGATTATCCTGGCGGCGGAGGCGTGCGAGGCCATGGAGGACGAGATGGCGTCGGCGGCGGAGGGCAGGGAGATTCTTGAGCAGGCCCGGGAGCTGACCGCTTTCGACTACCTGCGCGCGATGCGACTGCGGCGGGAAGTGCAGGAGTGGTTCAACGAAGCCCTTGCCGGCTCTGACGCCGTGATCTTTCCGGCGGCTTCCCTGGCTGAACCGGAAACGGAGGCGGACGCGGGTCCGCAGGAGTGGCTTGCCACCGCCCTGATCGCAGGCGCGCCTGTGGTGGCGTTCGGCGGGGGTCGCGGACTCCCGGCGTTCTGCCTGACGGGCAGGGCGGGCGCCGAAAATCCGCTGCTGAAACTGGCCGCAGTCATCCGCGACGCAGCCTCTCCAACAGAAAAATCCTGAAGGCTAGCGGTTCTAGCCCAAGTGTCCGAGATTCTCCCGGAGAAAAGACTCAAGCGTAAGTGACAATATAATTTAGCGGCTTTTGGCAACGCTATGACGATTCCAAGTGCTCCCCGCCGCAATCAGAGTGACCGTGTCGCAGTACTCAGAACCGAGCCCAACCTGTTGAGCGGCGGAAAGTTCGAGGGTGTTCTTGATCAGCGGATCGCGTCCAGTCCCCGAAAAAAATTTGTCGTTTGCGTGGCAGGGCTCAACCGGTTCCGCCGGATTAATCACCTTCTCGGATATCGCGGCGGCGATCTGGCGCTGCAGGAAATGTCCCAGAGGATTTGCTCGTTCCCTCACTCCGCCGGTCCTGCGTGTCACCTGGGCGGCGACGAGTTCGGCCTGCTGCTGGAATGCGGAACCCGGCGGGCCGCCACTGAGTACGCAGAGAAACTGATCGAATGGCTCGGACGGCCTCTTGTCGTGCACGGGCATGAGTTCCATATGACAGCCAGCGTCGGTCTGGCCATGTATCCTTCCAGCGGGCAGGACGGCGCTTCCCTGTTGCGCCGGGCGTCCAGCGCCATGATGCAGGCAAAGACCCGCAGCGGGAACTCCGTCGCCTGGTGCGGAGCGGCCGAGTCTTCCTCCCACGAGCAGGCTTTCCGTCTGGAGACCGCGCTCCACCGCGCCATCGAGCGTCAGGAGCTGTCGCTGCGTTTCCAGCCGGAGGTGGACCGGGACGGGCAGGTGCGGGCTGTCGAAGCCCTTCTGGTCTGGGATTCCGCCGACCTGGGCCACGTGGACACGGAAACCTTCATCCGCCTGGCGGAAGAGACCGGGATCATCACGCCGATCGGCGAGTGGGTGCTGCGCGAAGCCTGCCGGCAGGTGGCGCGGTGGTCCGCGGCGGGAGGCAAGGCGCCCTGCGTGGCTGTCAACGTCTCGCCGCAACAGTTCGCCTCGCCCGATTTTGTCGCGACCGTCAAGCGGATTCTCGAAGAATCCGGCATCCGCGGAGACAGCCTCGAGCTGGAAGTGACGGAGAGCTGCATCCTGGCCGACATCGAGCAGTCGGCGCGCCGGATGGCGGAATTGCGCAAGCTGGGCGTGCGGATCGCCATCGACGACTTCGGCGTCGGCTACTCTCCGCTGGCCTATCTGCACCGGCTGCCTCTGGACAAAATCAAGGTGGACCGTTCTTTCGTCCGCCAGATCGCCCAGCCGGGCGGCACGCTCCCGGTGGTGCACACCATCACGGTGCTGGCGCACCACCGCGGTCTGCAGGTGGTGGCGGAAGGCGTGGAGACGGAAGAGGAATTCGACCTGGTGCACGCCGCCCGGTGCGACCTCGTGCAGGGCTACTATGTCGGATTTCCGCTCTCCGCGGAGGAGATTTCCTCCCTCCTTTCCGACCAGCAGTCGTTCGCGCGCTACGCCGTGGCCTCCTCCAGCTGGCGCTACTGAGCCGCCTCCGGGGACGGGGCAGGGAAGAAAGAAATCAGCTACATTTGTTGAAGCGGGCCCGGCCTTGGCCGCACCCGCGCAGGAACGGGCATGGACATTCCGAGACAGGGTGTCGCGCGAAGAAGGCTGTTCCGCATCGCTGCGGTGGCCGTGCCGCTGGCGGTTCTTTTCGCCGCCGGTGCATGGCGGCTCGGCAAGGCGAAACCGGCTGCGCCCGCAGTGGATCGCAGCAGCCTGTGGATCGATACGGCCAGAGTGGCCCCGCTGATTCGCCAGGTGCGGGGGCTGGGTGTTCTGGTGCCGGAAGAGGTCGTCTGGATTCCCGCGCCGCAGGACGGGCGCGTGGAGAAGATCCTGTTGCGGCCCGGTGCGCAGGTGCGGCCCGACACCGTCCTCGTCGTGCTCTCGAATCCGGAACTGGAGCTGGCCGCGGAAGACCTCCGCTGGCAGCTCCGAGCCGCCGAAGCCAATCTCCGCGATCTGCGCGTGAAGCTCGAATCCGCGCAGCTGGATCTGCGCGCCGCCGTCGCGCGCGTGGAGAGCGAATTCGTTCAGGCGCAGCTGAAGGCGGACAACGACGCCGCGCTCGGCAAAGAAGGCCTTGCCGCCGAACTGAACGTCAAACTGTCCCGCGCCGTGGCCGATGAAGCCCGCAAGCGGCTTGAAATCGAGAAGAAGCGCCTGGAAATCAGCACGGCCAGCGCGGAAGCGCAACTGGCGGCCCAGCGGGTCCTGATCGAGAAGCTCCGCGCCGCCTACGACCTCAAGCGCAAGCAGGTCGAAAGCCTGAGAGTGAAAGCCGGAGCCGCCGGCGTCCTGCAGCAGCTGCCCGTGGAAGTGGGCCAGCAGGTGCAGGCTGGCGCCACTCTGGCCAAAGTGGCGCAGCCTGAAAGGCTCAAGGCCCAGATCCGCATCCCCGAGATCCAGGCCAAGGACGTTGCGGAGGGTCAGACCGCCGTCGTGGATACCCGGAACGGCACGGTGCCGGCGCGCGTAGCGCGCATCGATCCGGCGGCGACCGCCGGCAACGTCCTCGTCGACCTCCGGCTGGAAGGACCGCTTCCTCCCGGCGCGCGTCCCGATCTGAACGTGGAAGCCGTCATCGAAATCGAGAAGCTGGCCCGGGCGCTGCAGATCCAGCGTCCGGCGTTCGCCCAGCCGAATTCGATCGTGTCTCTTTTCCGCATTGCGCCCGGCGGCCAGGAAGCCGTGCGCGTCCAGGTCCGCACCGGAAGGACATCCGTTCAAACCATCGAAATCCTGGACGGCCTTCAGGAAGGCGACCGCGTGATCCTTTCCGATTTATCGGGATACGACAACGCTCAGCGGCTGACAATTCGCTGACAAAGAGTGGTAGTATAGCAGGCAATCCGCTCTCTGGATGATGGATATGCCGGAGCTGCAAACAACCGAAAATGGATCGCTGATCCGTCTCAGGGATATTTCGAAGGTGTTTCTCACCGACGAGGTGGAAACGCACGCGCTGGAAAATGTCAGCCTGGACATCCGGGAAGGGGAATTTGTCTCCGTCGCCGGACCATCCGGATGCGGGAAGTCGACGTTGCTCTCGATCCTGGGCCTGCTGGAAGCCCCGACTTCCGGACAATATTGGCTGAGGGGAACGCCCGTTCATTCTCTGGGCATCGGGGAGCGGGCGCGGATCCGGAACCGCGAAATCGGGTTTATTTTCCAGGCGTTCAATCTGATCGGGGATCTGACTGTCTATGAAAACGTGGAGCTCCCGCTGACATACCGGGGGCTGGGCGCGGCGGAGCGCAAACAGCTGGTGCTGGAAGCCCTGGAGCGGGTCGGAATGGCTCACCGGCTCAAGCATTACCCGTCGCAGCTTTCCGGCGGCCAGCAGCAGCGTGTCGCCGTGGCGCGCGCCCTGGCGGGCAAGCCGGCCATCCTCCTGGCCGACGAGCCCACGGGCAACCTGGATTCCGCGAACAGCGAGTCGGTCATGGACCTGCTGAGCGAACTCCATGCCTCGGGTTCCACCATCTGCATGGTCACCCACGATCCCCGTTTCGCCCGGCGTGCGCAGCGGACCATCCACCTGTTCGACGGGCGGATCGTTCCGGCCAGCCAGGCGGCGGCTCTGTGAGTGCTGCAATGCGGCGGAACGGCCCGATTTCCCGTCCGCGCTCCGCGCCGGGTGTCGGAATCCGGAAAAAGAGACTGGCAATCAGGGCGCAATTTCTCTGAATCTGGGGGAAGACGCAGCCATGCTCTCGGGTTTTTTTCAGGATATCCGCTATGGTTTCCGGCAGCTGCGCAAGGAGCCCCTGTTCACTGCCGTGGCCATTCTGATTCTGGCTCTGGGCATCGGCGCCAACACCGCCATCTTCAGCGTCGTCGACAGCGTGCTGTTGCGGCCTCTGCCGTATCCTGAGCCGGAGCGGCTCTTCTTCGTCCGCGTCAAGCACCTGGCCGGCGGCCCCACGGCGCTGCCGAACATGTACGAGTATGTCGCTCTCGAAAAGGGCATCAGCAGCGCGGAAGCCGTCGGCACGATTCTCGGCCAGCCGTTCAACCTCAAATGGAAGGGGCGCTCCATCCTCGTGCGGGGAGGCTATGCGAGCCCCGGATATTACAAGGCCCTCGGAGTGAAACTCCTGGCCGGGCGGGAGTTTTTTCCGGACGAATTTCAGTCGGGAAAGAACCAGGCCGTCTACTTCGACGAGGGATTCTGGCGCGGCCGCCTCGGCGGCGACCTGGGCATTCTCGGAACCACCGTCGAGATGGAGAAAGAGGTCCATGTCGTGGCCGGCATTCTGCCCGGACTGCCCGCGCAGCGGGCGGAAGCCAGCAAAGGACTGGAAGCCATCGTGCCGCTTCCGATCACGCAGGGGATGCTGGACGCTTTCGACCGCCGCTCCATGGTGGTCGCCGTGCGCCTGAAGCCTGGCGCGACGAAAGAGCAGGCGGATGCCGAAATCCGGGCCATTTATCAGCGTCTTGCCGAGGAGGAACCCCGCAGCAGCCGGAACCGCGAAGGCTATCTCGAACCTGCCGACCGGTTCCTGCGCGGCTCCGCGCACCAGCCGCTGATCGCCCTCTCGCTCGCCGCCGGCCTGGCCCTTCTGCTGGCCTGCGCCAACCTGGCCGGCCTGCTGCTGGCCCGCGCCTCGGCCCGTCTGCGCGAGCTGGCCGTCCGCGCGGCGCTGGGCGCCTCGCAGATCCGCATCTTCCGCCAGATGCTGACGGAAAGCGTCCTGCTCTCCCTGATCGGCGGCGCTGCCGGACTGGCCGTCGCCGCCTGGGCCATCGATTTTCTGGTCACCTGGGACCGCTTCCGTCTGCCGAGGCTCGAGGAGGCGGAGCTGAACCTGCACACGCTGCTCTTCGCCCTCGCCGTTTCCGTCCTGACAGGACTCGTGTTCGGCACAGCCCCGGCTCTGAGCGTCCTGCGGCTGAATCTGTTCACCTCCCTGAACGAAGAATCCCGCGGCGCTTCAGCCGGCCGCCGCCGCAGCCTGTTGCGCGGACTCCTCATCGGCGCTGAAGTCGCCGTCTGCGCCACCCTGCTCGTGGGCGCCGGCCTGCTGTGGCGCACGTACTACCGGCTCGTGCACACGGACATGGGCTTCCAGCCGGACAACGTGCTTCTGCTCCGCACGATGCTGCCAGATGCGGCCTATCCCGACGACGAATCGCGCGCCCGCTTCTATCAGACGGTGCTCGGCCGCATGCGGGAAATCCCCGGCGTGCTCGACGCCACGGTCACCGCCTATCCCCCGCTGGCCGGCGTCAACTGGCCTGGCATGTTCCGCGTTCCAGGCCACGAAACCGCGGGCGAATTCCAGCAGATTTTCTACAACACGGTTTCGCCGCGCTATTTTTCCGTCATCGGCGCCCGTCTGCTCGCGGGCCGCGATTTCGCCGAGAGCGACACGCCGGACCGGCCGCGCGTGTTCATCATCTCCGAAACGCTGCGCAACCAGTATTTCCCGAACGAGGATCCGCTCGGCAGGGAAATCGAATTCGTCCTGATGGGCGAGAAAGTCTCTGGAACGATCGCCGGCGTCGTGCAGGATATCGCTTTCGACCAGCCGGACGAAACGCGGCGGGCCATGATCTACGAATCCTTCACGCAGCGCCCGTGGGCGTTTCCGTTTTTCGCCCTGAAGACGGCGGTTCCTCCGCTCAGCGTGGCTCCCGCGATCGAGAAAGTGATGAGCGAGGTGGCGCCGGATGTCTCCGCCGATCAGGTGCGCGAGTTGCGCTCGCAAATCGAGCGCGCCACAGGCCAGCAGACGGCGGCGCTGTTTCTTTTCGGGGTGTTCGCCGGACTGGCCCTGCTGCTGTCGGCGGTCGGCCTCTACGGCGTGCTGGCCCTCGCCGTGGCGCAGCAGCGGCGCGAAATTGGCATCCGCATGGCGCTTGGCGCCACTCCCGGCATGATCCGCGCCATGACGCTCCGCTCCGGGCTCTTTCTGGCGGGTGTTGGCGCCCTGGCGGGGCTGTTTTCCGCACCGCTCACCGGTCAGACGCTGCAGCGGATGATCTATGGCGTTCAGGCGTTCGATCCGGTGGTCTATGCGGCCGTGGCGGCTGTTCTGGCTGTGATCAGCGTGGGCGCCGCGGCTGGTCCGGCCATCCGCGCCGCCCGGCTCGATCCGGCCAGCGCGCTCCGCGAGTAGGGCGCGGCTTCAGCCGCCCTGCAGCCGCCGTTTCATCTCGCGCGCCTGCTTCACGATGGGCCCGTAGACCGTCTTGTCGAACGGCGGGCAGCCCGTGGGGAACTGCCCGAGCTCATTGTGCTTCTGCCGCATCAGGTACGTGCAGTAGGTCAGCGTCTTGCAGACGCGCGATTCGTCGAGCTCGCCCTTTTCGATCACGTCGCGGGCGAAGTCCGGATACGTCAGCGCTCCGCGCCCGATGCCCACGAAACGGATCTTCCCGTCCTCGATGTTGGCGGCGCCCGCGTGGATGAAGTACTTCTGCAGCCAGCTGTAGCCCGTCCCCACCATCGGCAGCTCCGGGAAAGCCTGCTGCAGCTCGCCGGCGATGCGGAAATGGCGGTCCACTCCCAGCAGCGGATGCTCCGGCTCTTCGTAGTTGCCCTCGTCGGGCTTTTCGAACGGGCGGCCAATGTGCGGGTTGTAATAAGGGCTCCCGAGCGAGACGTTGAGCAGCTCGATGCCCCAGTCGATGAACCAGCGGATGGCCTGCTTCACTTCCGTCAGGTCCGGCTCGAGCGGGTTCATCGGATTCACGCCCCAGCCCCAGGGATAAGGAACCGGGAACGGGAGCGGCTTGCCCAGCCCCGTTTCGGGATCCGTGACGTACGGCACGCCGTCGAAGCAGCCCAGCCGCATGCACAGCATCAGCCGGCGGCCGTACTTCGCGCGGATCTTGCCAAGAACATTCCGGATGAATCGTGTTCTGTTCTCGAGGGAGCCGCCGTAGCGTCCCTCCCGCGTCTTCGCCCCCAGCAGCTCGCTCAGCAGGTAGCCGTGCGTCGCCTTGATGTCGACGGCGTCGAATCCCGCCTCGAGCGCCAGCCCGGCGGCATCCACATAGACATCTTCCAGCCGCTCCAGCTCGTCGTCGCTGATCACGGGATAGTCCGGCGGCGTGCCGGTCTTCTGGTCGATGAGCGGATTGTGGTACGCGATGACGCGCACCGGATGCGAGTACCGCCCGGAGTGCGTGAGCTGCACGGGGATCAGGAGGTCGTCCGCCGAGCCCCATTCTTCGCGGTGCACGCGGCGCATCATTTCGACGAGCCGGGCGAACTCGTCCGCGTTGGCGCGGTTCAGCAGCACCTGCCGCGTATTGGCGCGCCCGTCTTCGCGCACGGCGGTGGCTTCGAACCAGATCAGTTTCGCCCCGCCCCGCGCGAACCGCTCGTACCGCCGCCAGGTCAATTCGTCCGGCTTTCCGTCCAGCGTGCCGTCGCAGCCCTCCATGGGATGAATCGCCATGGAGTTGCCCGCAGTGATGCCGCCCGCCTGCACTTTGCGCTGCAGCAGCTCCTGCACGCGCGCCTTGTCGTGAATGAAGCGGACGTGCTGCGCGCCCACGGCGCGCGCCGCCGCTTCCAGTTCTTCCAGAGACTTGTATGTGAAATAACGCATGAACTGTATCAGCTGACCCGGTTCTTTTCTCCAAGCGCTTTCGTGTTCGGCAGCAGCGCGATGGCCAGCGCGCCCGTCATTGCGATGGCCAGCACGACCATCAGGGCCTTGTCATAGCTGCCCAGCATCGTGCGCAGGTGGGACACGACGTACGGGAACCAGGTCTGCCCGATCGTGTCGGCAGGCAGAATGACGGACATCGCCTTCGGCAGCGTGTTCACGCCGAATGCTTCCGCCGCCATCAGCGGGATCAGCATGTAATCGGCGCCCATTCCGAAGCCGAACATCACCGCGAAGATGTACAGCCAGATCTCCTGTCCCGGATGCACGTGCAGCAGCAGCGGAATGGTGGCGGCCACGATGAAATACGTGATGAACATCACCCACTTCTTGTTGAAGCGGTCCGCCAGATAGCCCATTCCGAGCCGGCCTGCAATCGAGGACCACAGGATCAGAATCGAGGCCGTGCGCCACGCCCCGTCGGCATGCGGCCCCGGCTGGAAGCCCTGGTCGAGGAACACGAACTTCATGTGGAAGTTCACCGCGCCGATGCTGCCGATCGAGCAGACGCTGCCCACCAGCAGCAGCCAGAACGCGGGCTTCGACAGCAGCCACCGGAAACTCTGCGGCTGCACCGCCTGCTCGGCGGGCGGCTCGGGATCGCCATCCGGGTTCTGACCCATCTCGCGCGGATGGTCCTTCATGACGAAGATCACCAGCGGCCAGGCGAGAAACAGCATCAGGCCCAGAATGACCAGCGCCATGTGATAGCCGAACCACTCCGTGAGGGGCTTGGCCAGGAAGCTGCCCAGCGACCCGATCACGCCGACGCCCACATACACCACGGCCATCGCCTTGCCGCGGTTCCGCTTGTACCAGTTGGAGACGATGAACTGGTGCGGCGGCGGGCCGGACAGGAAGTAGCCGATCGTGTAGACGACCCACAGCAGGTAGTACACGCCCAGCATGCCCGGCATCAGCCCGAATCCCGCCAGCGCGCAGAACGTCAGAAACGTCCCCACCAGAATCAGCCTGCGCGGGCTGAAGCGGTGGATCAGCAGCGGCCCCGTCCAGATCGTCAGGGCCACCGCCAGCGGGAAGCCCAGCGTGATCTGCTCGCGGGACCAGCCGAAATCCCGGTTGAAGTAGTCGTAGAAGAACGAAATGTTGTAGTACGGCAGCCCGGTGGACAGGCCGAACGTGATGAAGGCGGCGAAGACGATCCACGGACCGTAGAACTTCTTGTTCATGATGGAAGGATCTCCCCGGCGCAGGCGCCCGGCCCGCGCCAAATTGAAATGCCAGTTATATCACAACGTGCGCAGGTGGAATCCGCCGTCGGCGTTCAGCACCGTGCCCGTGCCGTAATCAAGCAGCCCGTCCGCAATCGCGCGCACCTGCCGCGCCACGTCCGCCGGCGCGCCCAGCCGTCCCTGCGGAATCAGGCCGGCGCGCGCCTTTTCCTCGTACGCCTGGCGGACCTTCTCGATCATGTCCGTTTCGATGATGCCCGGTCTTACTTCGAACACCAGCACGCCGTGGCGCGCCAGCCGCGCCGCCCAGAGCCGCACCGCCATGCTCAGGCCGGCCTTGGAAATGCAGTACTCGCCGCGGTTGAGCGATGCCGTGTAGGCCGAGATCGAAGTCACGAACACGATCCGCCCTGCGCCCTGTTCCGCCATCCACCGCGCGGCCAGTTGCGTCAGAAAATACGGCCCCTTGAGGTTCGTGGCGAGTACCTCGTCGAAAATCTCTTCCGTGGCGTCCATCAGGTCCAGACGCTCGCGCGGCGCGATGCCGGCGTTGTTCACCAGCAGGTCCAGCCGCCCGTAGTTCTTCCGCGCGTGTTCGATCAGCGCCATGCGGTCGGCGGCGGAAGCGATGTCGCACTGCACGATGTCGGCCCCGCACTCGGCCTGCAGGCTCTCCGCCGCATCGCGCCGCCCGCGGTAGGTTCCGATGACGCGGTGCGTGCGGGCCAGCTCCAGCGCGATGCCGCGGCCGATGCCGCGCGAAGCTCCGGTGACGATGGCTACGGGTCTGGAATCGGTCATGGATGATGCTGCCTTCCTGGTATCTCCCTTCCCGCCTCAGCCCGCCTTGACCATCCGCACCAGGTTGGAAGCCACCTGCCGTCCTCTGGCGTACGCCTCTTCGTATGCCTTCTCCCGCTCCTCGCGGCTCAATCCGTAGCCGAGACGGTACAGCCGGTCCAGCGCCAGGCCCACGACATAGGTGCCTGCGTAGGCGACAGCCGCCTTGGGAATGATGCCGCCGCCAAAGGGGATCTTGCTCACCAGCTGCCGCGCCCCCGCGCGCCAGCCCCACGCGCCCGCCACGATCGATCCGATCTCCCGACGTTGCTCGCTGAAGCCCACTTCACGGTCGCTGGCTGCGGCCAGAAGGAACGCCATCCGGATCTGGTTCGCCGTCAGCACCGCCGTGTCCGAAGCGAACTCGCCGAGCAGCCAGGGGATCTGTGCAAGCCCCGGCACCACGTTCGGCAGCGACGTCAGGATGCTGAACAGCGCGTTCTCCCGCGCCACCTGATGGATCGTCTGCCGCGCGTATTCATGCCGCACCGGCTCGAGCAGCCTTGCCAGCGCCAGCGACTCTTCGGGGCGCGCTGCAACGAACTGCCCGACGAACTCGGGCAGACGCCGGACGTCGAAGAAGAAGAGATCTTCTCCTGGAATCCAGCCCTCGGGCGCCGCCGTGCCCCGCTCGGCGAAGATGAAGTGGAACTTGCCTTCAGCGTCGGGGTCGCAGGCGCGGACCAGCGTCTCGGCCGCCTCCAGCCGCTTCTGCCGGCTCAACCCGGCAGGCGTCAGAAAATCTTCCACCGCCGCATAGGAAGAGGAGGAACCGGCCACCACCAGGATGCGGTAGCGCTTCGCGGCCAGCGCGCGGATGCTCGAAGGATCCACTTTCTTCAGCGCGCTCCGCACCTGTGACAGAAAGTTCATGCCGCGCTCGCCTCAGCCCGGTCCGTCCCACTCGGGCCGCGCGCTGCCATGCGCCCGCAGCACCACGCGCGGCCTCTGCTGCCATTCTACGCCAAGCCCTGCGCGCTCCACTTCCACGTCCGGATGAAAGAATCCAAGCAGCGTTTCCGTGGCCGGGTGAAACTCGAGAGCCGGCGCCGCCAGCACCAGCCGCGGCGGGCGCGGATCGACCGGATGCCCGCGGAAATAGCCGCGGCGGGCGAAATCGCCGCGCGCCGCATGATGCGCCACCGTAGCCCAGTAGCCAAGAGCCTGCAGCGGTAGCTCAGGATCGGCCGAGGCTTTGATCTCGATCACGGTCAGCCGCCCGTCCCGCCGCAGCGCAAGCAGGTCCATGACGCCCCGGTCCGTCCCCTCCACGGCAGCCGCCTGGCTGTACACCGGCTCCTTCAGCAGAAGCGGATCGATCAGGTCCAGCCTCTGACGCAGCACCGACTCGAGCCACGCCTCGGGCTTCGCCTGCCGCCACTCGTGGCGCGGATCCGGTCCGTCCAGCGAGCGGATGCGCGCCAGCTCCCGGGCCAGCCTGCGCACCGGCTCAGCAGATCTGGCGCGCCGCCGGCGGAAGACTCCATAGAACAGCTCTCCCCCGCGGTACCGCGCGAACTCCATTCCGCGCACGCGCAGGCTCCACTCGCCCGGCGCCGCGGCCACGGCTTCGACGCCTTCTTCCATCCTCAGTTCGTGCACCCACCGCGCCGCGTCTCCGGCCCCGGCTTGCGGCGGATCGAACCACTGCGGCAGCTCGCGGATCAGATTCCCGAAGTCGGCCGGATCGGCCCGCTCCTCCACGCCGTGGCCGTCCCACACAAACAGCTCAGCGCGCACGTTCAGCCAGCGGAGCCGCAGGGCGATGCCCTTTTCCGTCCCGCGCGAAACGAACAGCGCCACCGAGTGCACGTCTTCCCCGTCGCGCCGCCGGAGATGATCCGCCCACAGCAGCGCCTGCGTCAGCGCGGATGACGCATGTTCCCGGTCCGCAGCCACCGCGGCGCAGCGCCTGCCGCCCAGCGTGAGCAGCGCCCTCGGGCACGCTCCGCTCAGGGATCGTTCCAGATCCATGCCCGCCGTGATCTCGCGCAGCCGCCAGCCCGGGTACTGCCGCGCCAGCCAGCGCCGCAGCCGCTCGAGCAGCTCCATCCGCTCCCCGCGCGCCAGCACGGACGAGGCGGCAGGGTCGCCGCGGTCGGCCAGCGTGAGCGTCCCGGCGCGCCCTCCGAACCGTTCGACCTCCAGGACAAGCCGCCCCCGCCGGCTCTCGATCACGGCGGTCACGCGCCGCGCCAGGTTCCGCGTCTCGTCCCAGGCTTCCAGCAGCAGGTACGGGCCGCGTTCCGTCATCGCCCACTCCGCGCCGCCGAGCGCGAACGGGGCTTCCCCGGGTTCGATCAGAACGGGATCGCGGCACGAGGCGAGGAAACGCTCCGCCTCCGCGCGCAGGCTCGCGGCGGAACCCGCGCGGCTCGCCCTGCGGAGGCTGGCCACCGCCCCCATTATAATGACGGGCAGTGGGCGCTGATCTTTCCCGCAATCTGGAGGAAGTCGAACAGCGCATCCTGGCCGCCTGCGCGCGCTCGGGACGCCGCCGCGAAGAAATCACGCTGCTGGCGGTGACAAAAACATTTCCGCCCGAAGTTGTCCTGGAGGCGCACGCCCTCGGGCTGCGCGAGTTCGGCGAAAACTACGTGCAGGAGTTCGAGCGGAAGGCGCCGGCCGTGCGCGCTCTCGAAGGGGCCCGCTTCCACCTGATCGGACATCTGCAGTCCAACAAGAGCCGCCGCGCGGGCGAGCTGTTCGACGTCATCCAGACCGTCGACTCGCCGAAGCTCGCGCGCAAGCTGGACGCGCTCGGCCGGCCGCTGGAAGTGATGATCGAAGTCAAGCTGTCTCCCGAGGAGACCAAGTCCGGCTGCGCCCCCGAGGATCTCCCGGCGCTGATTGACGAGATCCGCGCCCGCCCGAACCTGCGGCTCACGGGGCTGATGACGATGCCGCCGTGGTCGGACGACCCTGAAGCGTCGCGCCCCTTCTTCCGCCGCCTGCGCGCGCTGGCGGAGCAGCACGGACTCCGCGGTCTGTCCATGGGCATGTCGCATGATCTGGAAGCGGCCATTGAAGAGGGCGCGACGATCGTGCGCGTCGGCACCGCCCTGTTCGGCCCGCGCAGCCGGAAAGACTGAGCGATGCGGCGGCGCGCCCTTTTCCTGCTGCTTGCCCTTGCAGGCGGCTCAGCCTCGGCTCAGCCCGTCGTGCAGCTTCACGTGCGGGTCGCCATGCGGGACGGCGTGCGGCTCTGCACGAACATCTTCCGCCCGGCATTGCAGGGCCGTTTCCCCGCGGTTCTGCAACGGACGCCTTACAGGAAAAGCGCGCAGGTGACGCCTTCCATCCAGGCGTTCCTCGACCGCGGCTACGCGGTGGTGACGCAGGACGTGCGCGGCCGTTACGACAGCGAAGGCGAGTTCCGGCAGGTGGTCCAGGAAGAGCGGGACGGGGCGGACACGATCACCTGGATCACGCGGCAGGCGTGGTCCGACGGCAGGGTGGCGATGTTCGGCGGCTCCTATGTTGGCATCGCACAGTGGCGCGCGGCGCTCAGCGGCCATGCGGCGCTGAAGGCGATCGCGCCTGCCGTCAGCGGCGGAGACGAGTATTTCGACCGCTATTACAGCCGCGGAGGCGCGTTCCGGCTGGCCCACCGGCTGCGCTGGATCGCCGAGAACTTCAAGCCCTCCAACCGTCCGGTGGTCGACTTCCAGAAAATGATCACCTTCCTTCCGCTGAAGAACGCTGACCGTTTCGTGGCCGGCCGCACGCTGGACTTTTATCAGGAGGCGATGGCGCATCCGGCTTATGACGGCTACTGGCGCGCCCTCAGCACGCTCCGGCGCGTCTCGGACGTGCGGGCGGCGGCGCTCATCGAAGGCGGCTGGTACGATGTCTTCCTGCCTTCCGACATCGCCATGTGGAAGGCGCTCCGCGCCAACGGACGCCCCGCCCGGCTCATCATCGGCCCGTGGGGCCATAACCAGAATCCGCGCATGCCGGAAATGGACTTCGGCCCTTCTGCCGTTCTGCCGCTGCGCCGCCTCGAAGCCGACTGGTTCGACGCCTGGCTCCGGCAGACCACGCCCCCGGCGCCCAGCGGCGTTCTTTATTTCCTCATGGGCGCAGGGGAATGGCTCGAAAGCGAAATCTGGCCGCCCGCCGGCGCCGAACCTCGGGAATGGTTCCTTGCCTCCGAAGGAAGCGCCAACTCGCTCGCCGGCGACGGACGCCTCGCGGAGAAGCCTCCCGCGGAAGAAATCGCGGACCGGTATGAGTACAATCCGCGCAGGGCCGTGCCCACCGTCGGCGGCGCCAACTGCTGCAACTTCAAGCTGCTGCCCTGGGGGCCTCTCGATCAGCGCCCTGTGGAAGGACGCCGCGACGTGCTTGTCTACACTTCTCCCCCGCTCCGCGAGCCGCTGGAAGTCACCGGCGACGTGCGCGCCGTGCTCTATGTCTCCTCGAGCGCCGCCGACACCGACTTCACCGCCAAGCTTGTCGCCGTGCAGGCGGACGGCGCGGCACGCATTCTCGCCGACGGGCTGACGCGTCTCCGCTACCGCGAGGGCGTGGAGCGGCCCGTCGTTTACAGGATCGGCTCCGTCGTCGAACTCGAGATCGATCTCGGCCCTACCGCCTACCGTTTCTCCCCGGGCGAGGCTCTGCGTCTCGAAGTCTCCAGCAGCAATTTCCCCAAGTTCGACCGCAACCTGAACACAGGCCGCCTGCTCGCCGCGGAAACGCAGATCAGAACCGCACGCCAGGCGGTTCATCACGGTCCGGAGCGGCCTTCGCGGCTGGTTCTCCCCGTGCTGAAGCGCGCGGAGAAGCCGCTTTCAGAGCGTCTGGTACGATAAGAAAAACGCGATGCTCCCCGATCATCTCCCGGAAGGCCTCACCTTTGACGATGTGCTGTTGAAGCCGGCGCGCAGCGGCGTGCTGCCGTCGGAAGTGGACACGAGGACCATGGCCACGCGGAACGTCCCGCTCAACATCCCCATCCTCAGCGCGGCCATGGACACGGTGACGGAAAGCCATCTCGCCATCGAACTGGCCCGCCAGGGCGGGCTCGGCATCATCCACAAGAACATGTCCATCGAGCGCCAGGCCGAAGAAGTCGACCGCGTCAAGCGCTCGGAAAGCGGCATGATCGTCGATCCGGTGACCGTCGATCCCGATCAGAAGATCTTCGAGGCGCTGGAGATCATGAGCCGCTACCGCGTCAGCGGCCTCCCCGTGGTGAAGGAAGGCAGGCTCGTCGGCATCCTCACCAACCGCGACCTGCGCTTCGAAACCAACTTCGACCAGCCCATCCGCAACGTGATGACGAAGGAGCCGCTTTACACGGTTCCCGTCGGCACGACGCTCGAGCAGGCGGTGGAAGAGCTCCACAAGCACCGCGTCGAGAAACTGCTCGTCGTCGACGAAAACTTCGCCCTCAAGGGCCTCATCACCGTCAAGGACATCCAGAAGAAGCGCAAGTACCCCAACGCGGCCAAGGACTCGCAGGGCCGCCTCCGCGTCGGCGCCGCCATCGGCGCCACGGGCGACTTCCTCGAGCGCGCCCAGGAGCTGGTGAAGAAGAAGGTGGACGTGCTCGTCATCGACACCGCGCACGGCCACAGCGAACGGGTCCTTCAGGCCGTCGTCACCATCAAGCGCGCCCTGCCGGACGTCGATCTCGTCGCCGGCAACGTGGCCACTTACGAAGGCGCGCGCGACCTGATCGCGCTCGGCGTCGATGGCATCAAGGTCGGCATCGGCCCCGGCAGCATCTGCACCACGCGCGTGGTCACCGGCGCCGGCGTCCCCCAGATCACGGCCATCACCGAGTGCGCCCGCGCCTGCCGCGGCACCGGCGTTCCGCTCATCGCCGACGGCGGCATCAAGTTCTCCGGCGACATCACCAAGGCCATCGCCGCGGGCGCCGATTCCGTCATGATCGGCAGCCTCTTCGCCGGCACCGACGAAAGCCCCGGCGAACTGATCCTCTACCAGGGCCGCACCTTCAAGGCCTACCGCGGCATGGGCTCTCTCGGCGCCATGAGCCAGGGTTCCAGCGACCGCTACTCGCAGGAAGGCGGCATCAAGCTCGTCCCCGAAGGCATCGAAGGCCGCGTCCCCTCCAAAGGTCCGCTGGCCGAACTCGTCTTCCAGCTTGTCGGCGGGCTGCGCTCCGGCATGGGCTACTGCGGCTGCGCCACCATCCCGGAGCTGCAGGAACGCGCCCAGTTTTTGCGCGTCACCATCGCGGGGCTCAAGGAGAGCCACGTCCACGACGTCATCATCACCAAGGAAGCGCCGAACTACCGTCTCGAGCCGTGACCGCGCAGCCGTCAGGCCCTCTGCCGCATCCATCAGAAAGGCCGCCCTCGCGGCTCTGCGCCGGCGCGGCGGCTGCCCAATTCTTCCGCTGACAGGAGCGCCATCATGTTCAACTTCGAGTACTCCAATCCCACGAAAATCCTCTTTGGCAAAGGCCAGATCGCAGCCATCGCCCGCGAGATCCCCGCGGGCGCGAAAGTGCTCATGACCTACGGCGGCGGCTCCATCCGCTCCAACGGCGTTTACGATCAGGTCAAAGCCGCTCTGGCGCAGTGCCAGGTCATCGAATTCGGGGGCATCCAGCCCAATCCCGAGTACCGTACGCTGATGGAAGCCGTCCGCCTCGCCCGCGCCGAAAAGGCGGACTTCCTCCTCGCCGTCGGCGGCGGCTCCGTGCTCGATGGAACCAAGTTCATCGCCGCCGCCATTCCCTTCGAGGGCGAGCCCTGGGACATCGTCCAGAAGGGCGCCGAAGTGAAGTCCGCCGTTCCGCTCGGCTCCGTGCTGACGCTTCCCGCCACGGGCTCGGAAGCCAACCCCTTCGCCGTCATCAGCCGCTCGGAGACCGGCGAAAAGCTCGCCTTCTCCTCGCCCCACGTCTATCCGAAATTCTCCGTGCTCGATCCGGAAACCACGTTCTCTCTGCCCCCGCGGCAGGTGGCCAACGGCATCGTGGATGCCTTCGTCCACACGATGGAGCAGTACCTCACCTTCCCGGCGAACGCCGAACTGAACGACCGTTTCGCCGAATCCATCCTTCAGACGCTCGTTGAAATCGGGCCGAAAACGCTGGCCAACCCATCGGACTATGACGCCCGCGCCACCTTCGTCTGGACGGCCACAATGGCGCTGAACGGGCTGATCGGCTGCGGCGTCCCCCAGGATTGGGCCACCCATATGATCGGGCACGAGCTCACCGCGCTCTACGGCATCGACCACGCCCGCACGCTTGCCGTGGTCGCTCCCCATCTCTACCGCGTCCTGCGCAGGGACAAGGCGGCCAAGCTGCTGCAGTACGGCGAGCGCGTGTGGGGCATCCGCGAGGGCTCTGAAGAGGAGCGCATCGAAGCCGCCATCCGGCGCACCGAGGAGTTCTTCGAGTCGCTCGGCGTGCCCACGCGCCTCGCGCGCTACGATGGCGTGCGCCCGGAGACGCCGCGCGAGGTCGCGCAGCGGCTGAAACAGCGCGGCATGGAAAAGCTGGGCGAGCGCGGCGCCGTCGCGCCCCCCGTGGTCGAAGAGATCCTTCGGCGCAGCCTCGCCGCGTGACCGCTTCTATTTGACATTTTCGCCAAATAGTCCGCATACTGGAACCGGATGCGGAAATCCGGAATCGGCCGGCGGCCTGACCGCCTCGCGGTGCTGAAAGCTCTGGCCCATCCGGTGCGCGTCCAGCTCGTCGAGCTGCTCAGCCGCGGCGAACGCTGCGTCTGCGAACTGCATGAGATCGCGGGTGGCGACTTCTCCACCGTCAGCAAGCACCTCTCGCAACTGCGCCAGGCGGGGCTGCTGGAGATGGAGAAGCGCGGGCTGAAGGTCTTCTACCGCGTTCGCAACCGCTGCGCGCTGCGGCTGCTCGCCTGCGCGGACGAGGCGGCCAGAATGGCCGCAAAGGAGGTTCGCCGGTGAAAATTCAGATTCTCGGCTCCGGCTGCGCGAAATGCAATCAGCTGAAAGACAACGCAGAGGCCGCCGCGCACGAGCTCGGCCTCGCGTACGAGATTGAGAAAATCACGGACTTCAGGGAAATCGCCCGCATGGGCGCGCTGGTGACGCCGGCGCTCGCCATCGACGGCAAGCTGAAGCTCGTCGGCAAAGTGGCTTCGCCGGAAGAATTGAAGCCGATCCTGCGGCAGGGCTGACGCTCGTCTCATGCCGAGCCTTTTCACTCCATACGAGTGGTTTGCGCGGTGGTGCGTGGAGCATGTCTTCGGCCTCGATCCTGCCACCCGGCTCGGCTCCAGCATCGAGTTCTTTCTGTACGACGTGCCCAAGGTGCTGACGCTGATCGTGCTGGTCAGCTTCGCCGTCGGCACTCTGCAGACCTGGCTCCAGCCGGAAGCCGTGCGGCGCATGCTTGGCGGAAAGAAGCTCTTCCTCGGGAACGCGGCGGCGGCGGGCATCGGCATCTTCACGCCATTCTGCAGCTGCTCCGCCGTTCCGCTGTTCATCGGGTTTCTCAAGGGCGGCGTGCCGCTGGGGGTCACGTTCTCCTATCTGATCGCCGCGCCCATGGTGAATGAAGTGGCCGTGGCGCTGCTCTGGGGGCTGTTCGGGTGGCGCGTCGCGCTGACCTACATCGGCTTTGGCGTGGCTTTGGCGATCGCCGGCGGCATCGTGATCGGGCTCATGAGACTCGAGAAATGGGTCGAGCCGTTCGTCTGGGAAGTGCCCGCCATAGCCGCTGAGATTGAGACGATGCCCCTGCGCGCCCGCCTCGCCGAAGGGTGGCGCTCGATGCGCGAGATCGTCGGCAAGGTCTGGCCCTACATCGTTGGCGGCATCGCTGCGGGCGCATTCATCCATGGCTACGTGCCGGGCGGTCTGGTGATGCGGTGGGCTGGTCCCGGCAACCCGTTCGCGGTTCCCGTGGCCGTGATCCTCGGCGTGCCGCTTTACGCCAACATCGCCGGGGTGCTGCCGATCACGGAGGCGCTCGCCGGCAAAGGGATGCCGCTCGGCACCGTGCTCGCCTTCACGATGGCCGTCACCGCCCTGTCCGCTCCCGAGATGATCATCCTGCGCAACGTCCTGCGGCCGCAGCTGCTGGCCGTCTTCATCACGGTGGTGACCGCGGGCATCATCGCCGTCGGCTATCTCTTCAACGGGCTCCTCTGACGGAGGATCGCCGTGCGGGCTGCATGCGCCGCGGTCTTCGCCGGCCGTTGAAATTCGGACGGCGGGGGAGGAAACTGGAAGAGAGCAGGAACCAAAGTGGCTCGGCCAGTGTCTCAACAGATAGAAGCGCCCAACCGGGCGCAGGGAAAGCCGTCAGGAGGCAGCCATGCCGCCGGCTGAAAACCAGTTCGGTCCGCCAGAGGATGCGGCGGCAGCCGAGTGGCCGGGGTTTGGCTCCGAGCAACGGTTGCTGGAGGGTCTGCGCGCCGGCGAAGACGCCGCCTACGAAGCGCTGATCGAACGCTTCCAGGCGCCCGTCTTCCAGCTCGTCCACCGGCTGATCGACGACCCGAACGAAGCGGCTGATGTCGTCCAGGACGTCTTTCTGAAGGTGTTCCGGGGCGTCTCGGGTTTCCGGGGCCAGAGTTCCATGAAGACCTGGATCTACCGGATCGCCGTCAACGAAGCCCACAACCGCAGGCGCTGGTTCAGCCGGCACCGCAAAGCGGAGGTCACTCTCGGCGGCGAGGAAGAAAGCCCGGACCGGCTCGACCTGTTCAGCGACCGGGGCAGAACGCCATATGACTGGACGCTGAACGGCGAGATGCGGACCGCCATCGAGGAGGCGCTGGAAGAGCTCAATCCGGTGTTCCGCTCCGCCGTCGTGCTGCGGGACCTGGAAGAGCTGAGTTACGAGGAAATTGCCGACATTCTGGATGTATCGATCGGCACGGTGAAATCCAGAATCCTGCGGGGGCGCGAAGCCCTGCGCAGGGCGCTGATGGAGAAGTTGGAGCCTGCGCGGAGCCTGGCGTGGTCGCCGCAGACGGCATCTGACTGAGGTCTGGATCGTGATGATGGACTGCCAACAGGTAAAGTTGACGCTATCCGCGTTCCAGGACGGCCGCGTGCTGGACGAGGATCGCCGCCTGATTCAGGAGCATCTGGCCCGCTGTCCCGGTTGCACGGAGCGGCTGGCGCAGCTGGAGATGGTGCGGCAGTCGTTGAGGGCCATGCCGCAGCGGCCCATGCCCTCGCATCTCGTGTTCGCCCTCCGTTCCCTGGCTTCGCGCGAAGCGGCGCGCCGCCGCTACTACGCCGGGCTGCGCGGCGCGGTGAAAGCCCTGGCCGAGCGCGCCTCGCTCTGGGCCAACAACCTCATGCGGCCCGTCGCGCTGCCGGCCGCCGGCGGCCTCGTTTCCGCCGTGTTCCTGTTCACTCTCGTTCTGACCAACTTCCAGGGCATCGAACGCCGCCACGCCAACGACGTGCCCCTGGCCGTGGTCACCGCTCCCACCGTGCGCAGCGTCCTGTTCGATCTGTCTGACGACTCCGAGGTCACGCTCGACATCTTCGTCGACGAGCAGGGACGCGTGCTCGACTTCGTCATCCCCAGGAGCTACGGCTCCGTCGCTACGGAAGACATGCGCCGCCGCCTCGCCGCGACCCTGCTGATGACTTCCTTCAACCCGGCCACCGCTTTCGGCCAGCCGGTCAGCGGCTGGGTCCGCGTCAAGTTCCGCGGCCGCAGCGAAATCGACGTCCGGGGCTGAGCGGGACAGAGTGGGACGCCCGCTCGGCCAGCACTTCCTCTTCCATCCGGGCATCCTGGACCGCATCGCCGACGCCGCCTGCTCCGGCGCATCCGCCCGCGTCATCGAAATCGGCTGCGGACCCGGCGCCCTGACGGAGCGCCTGCTCGACCGCGCTCCAGAACTTGTGGGCATCGAGACCGACCCGCGGCTGGCCGCCGAACTCCGTGCCCGCCTGGGCTCCCATGACCGCTTCCGGCTTATCGAAGCCGACGTCCTCGAGGTCGACTTCGCGCCCTTCGCCCCCGCCGTCGTCTGCGGCAACATTCCGTATTACATCACCGGCCCCATCCTCCGGAAAACCCTCGCTCTGGGCCATGGTCTCGTCCGCGCCGTCTTCCTGGTTCAGCGGGAAGTCGCTCTCCGGCTTGCCGCCCGCCCCGGCAGCCGCGACTACGGCTTCCTGAGCGTCGCCGCCCAGGCTCTGTGCGCCGTCGAAAACCTGTTCACGGTGAAAGCTGGCGCCTTCCGCCCGCCGCCCAAAGTCGACAGCGCCGTGGTCCGGCTCACGCCGCGCCCCGCGCCCCGCGTAGCCGATTACGCCCGTTTTCTCCAGTTCGCCGAACTCTGCTTCCGCCACAAGCGCAAGACCCTCCGCAACAACCTCGGGCGCGAGGACATTCCCTTCGCCTCCCGCCGCGCGGAGGAGCTCTCCGTCGAGGAGCTCGAACTCGTCCGCGCCGCGTGGGCCGGAAAACAGGCGTGAGATACTGAAAGTTTCATGGTCAGAGTGCGGTTCGCTCCCTCGCCGACCGGCTACCTCCACATCGGCAGCGCGAGGACGTTCATTTTCAACTGGCTCTTCGCCCGCCATCACGGCGGCACGATGATCCTCCGCATCGACGACACCGACGTCGAGCGCAACACCGAGGAGTCTCTCGCCTCGATCTTCGAAGGCTTGCGCTGGCTCGACCTCGGCTGGGATGAAGAATACCGCCAGAGCGAGCGCTTTCATCTCTACCGCGAAGCCGCGCAGGCGCTGCTGGAGAAAGGCTTCGCCTACCGCGATTTCACGCCCGCCGACGCCAAGGCTCAGGCGGACGAGGGCGAAAACAGGGGCGGCTGGCTGTGCCACCCCGAAATGCGCGCCCTCTCTCGCGAAGAGTCCGACCGCCGCGCCGCCGCAGGCGAGCCCTTCGTTCTCCGCTTCCGCGTGCCCCGCGAGCCCGAGCGCACGGTGACGTTCCGCGATCTCGTCTACGGCGAGCAGTCCAAGTCCACCGCCGACATCGAGGACTTCGCGCTGCTGCGCTCCAGCGGCGCTCCGACGTACCACCACGCCTCCTGCGTCGATGACGCTGACATGCGCATCTCGCACATCATCCGCGGGCAGGACCATCTCACCAACACGTTCAAGCACGTCCTTCTGTTCGAGGCGCTCGGCGCGCCGATGCCCGGGTTCGCCCACCTGCCCCTGCTCATCGCGCCCGACGGCGCCAAGCTCAGCAAGCGCCGCCACGGTCCTGTGGTCAGCGTGCTCACCTACCGCGACGCCGGCTTCCTTCCGCACGCCTACGTGAACTTCCTCTGTCTGCTCGGCTGGAATCCCAAGGACGACCGCGAGAAGATGTCCCGCGAGGAGCTGATCGAGGCCTTCTCGCTGGAAGGCGTCAACCGCTCCAACGCCGTCGTCAATTTCACCGAAGACGATCCCATCGATCCGAAAGCGCTCTGGCTCAATTCGCAGCACATCTACTCCCTCCCCGTGGAACGGCTGGCCGAACTGCTCGAGCCCGTCTGGCGCAACGCCGGCTTCGAGGTCACCCGCGAGAAAGCCCTCCGCGTCACGCCCCTGATCCAGGAGCGCATCAAGACCCTGAACGATGCCGTGTCCGTGGCGGATTTCTTCTTCCTTCGCGAACTCGCTCCCTACGATCCGGCGGAGCTGATCCCGCAGAAGGGCGACGCCTCCATGGCGCTCCGCGCGCTCGAAAAAGCTCTGGCCGTTCTGCCGGACGGAGATTTCACGCATGCGGCGATCGAGGAGCGTCTCCGCGCCGCCGCCTCGGAGCTCGGGCTGAAAGCCGGGCAGATGTTCCAGCCCATCCGCGTGGCCGTCTGCGGCCGCAAGAACGCGCCCCCTCTGTTCGAAACGCTCGAAGTGGTGGGCCGCGAAGCCTGCCTGGAGCGCATCGCCCGCGCCATCGAATTGCTGAAACGGGACTCGTGAACAGCCATGCCTGAAGAGAACGCAAGCAACAGCGGCGCAGAACCGCGTCCATCCAATTTCATCCGCGACATCATCCTCCGGGATCTCGAAACCGGCAAGTACGGAGGCCGCGTTCATACCCGCTTCCCGCCCGAGCCCAACGGCTACCTTCACATCGGGCACGCCAAGAGCATCTGCCTCAATTTCGGCCTCGCCCGCGAGTTCGGCGGCAAGTGCAACCTCCGCTTCGACGACACCAATCCCTGCAAGGAAGAGGTCGAGTACGTCGAAGCCATCCAGGAAGACGTCCGCTGGCTCGGCTTCGAGTGGGACGGGCTGTACTACGCCTCCGACTACTTCGAGCAGCTCTACGAGTGGGCCAAAGACCTCATCCGCAAAGGCAAGGCCTACGTCTGCGACCTCAGCGCCGAGGAGGTCCGCCAGTACCGCGGCACGCTCACCGAACCCGGCCGCGAGAGCCCTTACCGCAACCGCAGCGTCGAGGAGAACCTCGACCTCTTCGAGCGCATGCGCAACGGCGAGTTCCCCGACGGCTCCCGCACCCTCCGCGCAAAGATCGACATGGCCTCGCCCAACCTGAACATGCGCGACCCGGTGATGTACCGCATCCTCCATGCCTCGCATCACCGCACGGGCGACAAGTGGTGCATCTACCCGACCTACGATTACGCCCACGGCCAGTCGGACTCGATCGAAGGAATCACGCACTCCATCTGCACGCTCGAGTTTGAAGATCACCGCCCGCTCTACGACTGGTTCATCCGCGAGCTCGGCATCTACGCCCCGCAGCAGATCGAGTTCGACCGCCTCAATCTCACCTACACCGTCCTCAGCAAGCGCCGCCTGCTGCGGCTGGTGGAGACCGGCTTCGTGCGCGGCTGGGACGACCCGCGCATGCCCACGCTCAGCGGCATGCGCCGCCGCGGCTACACGCCGGAAGCCATCCGCACGTTCTGCAGCCGCATCGGCGTGTCCAAGACCAACGGCATTGTGGAGCTCGGACTGCTCGAGCACTGCCTGCGGGAGGATCTCAACCGGCGCGCGCCGCGCGTCATGGCCGTGCTCCGCCCGGTGAAGCTCGTCATCGACAACTATCCCGAGGGCCAGGTCGAGCAGATGGAGGCGGTCAACAACCCCGAAGATCCGGACGCCGGCACGCGGCTCGTTCCCTTCTCGCGCGAACTCTGGATCGAAAGCGACGATTTCCGCGAAACGCCTCCCAAAGGCTACTACCGCCTCTATCCGGGCAACGAAGTGCGCCTGCGGTACGGCTACATCGTCCGCTGCACCGGCTGCGTGAAAGACGCGCAGGGCAACGTCATCGAAGTGCACTGCACATACGACCCGGAGACGCGCGGCGGCAACACGCCGGACGGCCGCAAGGTGAAATCCACCATCCACTGGGTCAGCGTCGCCCACGCCTTCGACGCCGAAGTCCGGCTCTACGACACGCTCTTCACCAAGCCCGATCCTGACGACGCCGAGCCCGGCAAGGACTGGACCTCGAACCTCAACCCCAACTCGCTCGAGGTTCTTGAGGGCTGCAAGATGGAGCCCTCGCTCGCCGCCGCCAGACCCGGCGACCGCTTCCAGTTCGAGCGGCTCGGCTACTTCTGCGTGGATCCTGACACCACGCCGGACCGCATGGTCTTCAACCGCACCGTCGGGCTGCGCGACACGTGGGCCAAAGTGGAGAAGAAGCTGAACACGGGGCAAGCATGATCATCGTCGGTTTGGGAGGACTGCAGAAGGACGCCGCCTGCGCCGTCCTGAAAGAGGGCGAGCTCGTCTCCGCCGTCGAACAGCAGAAGGCTGCGCCGCGCCACGTGCGCGGCGACCTGCCTGTGGAAGCCATCACGGCTGCGCTCGAAGTGGCCGGCGCCCGTGGCGGGGAAGTGGAAACCGTGGCCCTGGCGCGCCCGCTCGGCGAAGGCCACCGCGCCCGCCACATCCATCTCGAACTGCGCCGCCTCTTCCCCAAAGCGCGGGTCGTCAGCGTCGATCATCACCGCGCCCATGCAGCCTCGGCTTATTACGCCTCGCCGTTCAACCGCGCCACGGTGGTCGCCATGGACAACGTGGGCGATTTCCGTTGCGGCTCCCGGTGGCGCGCCGAAGGCGCGGATCTGTCTCTGGAAGCCGAGATGTCTTACCCCGACTCCCTCGGCGATCTCTACAGCCGCGTCACCGAGCTGCTCGGCTTCCGGCCGATGCTCGAAGAGCACAAAGTGCAGTGGATGTCGGCTTCCGGCGAGCCGAAGTATGCCGCCGTGTTCCGCGAGATCCTGCGCCAGGACGCCTCCGGATTCCGCGCCGACTCTGCCTGGTTCGATATGGACCGCCGCGAAGCCGGCGGCTTCGGCGCGCGCTTCTACCAGGCGCTCGGTCTTGCGGACGGCGCCGAGATCCCCGCGTCGATGCGCCCCGATCTCGCCGCCAGCATCCAGTCTGCGGCGGAATCGATCGTCATGGACTTCGCCGGCAGCGGGGGCAATCTCTGCCTTGCCGGCGGCCTCGCCCTCAACGCGCTTCTCGTGGCCGCGCTCGAGCGCAGCGGCCGCTGGGACAACGTTTTCGTGCAGCCCGCCGCCGGCAACAGCGGCACGGCCATCGGCGCCGCCTACCACGCCTGGCACCGCACGCACGGGCGCACGGAGCGCCGCCCCATGCGGACCCTCTGCCTCGGCCCCGAATTTTCCTCCGAGCAGATCAAAAAGGTGCTCGAAAACTGCAAACTCCGCTTCCGCTTCCTGCCCACGCGGGAGGAGCTGCTGGCCGCTGCCGTCGATCAGCTTTCGCAGGACAAAATCGTCGCCTGGATGCAGGGACGCATGGAGTTCGGCCCGCGGGCTCTCGGCAACCGTTCCATCCTCGCTTCGCCGCTCGACCCTTACTCCACCGAGAACCTCAACGTCTACATCAAGCACCGCGAGGCTTTCCGCAAGTTCGCCGCCTCCGTCCCCGCTGAAGCCGCCGGCGAATACTTCGACACCGGCGCCAACGCCCGCTTCCTCGCCACGGTCAGCCGCGTCCGGCAGAAACACCGCAAAACGTTCGAAGCCGCCATTCTCGGCGGAGACTGGATCCGCGTCCACGTCGTGGCACAGGACGAAAACCCGCTGTTCCACCGCCTGCTCATCGAGTGGGGCAAGCGCACCGGTCTGCCCGTGCTCTACAACACCAGCTTCAATCTCTTCGGCGACCCGCTCGTCTGCACCCCGCGCGATGCCGTGCGCAGCTTCTACTCCTCGGGCATCGACGCCATGATCGCCGGCCACTTCCTGCTGGAAAAGTAAAACCTCTCTATTCGGCTGGCTCCGCGCCGCGAACAAGGGCTCGAAGTCCAGGGGAGCGTGCAGTCCCCTGCGGGTTTGTCCTCGCGCTCGCGCGAGGGCTGCATCCCAGCCGTGCTCCCCTGACCGCGAGAGCGGGCGGTCCCCAGCCGTGTCCCCACGCGCCCGCCCGTTGCCGCGGAAAAGACCCTGTTACCTGCTGTGGCGCGGCTGCGCCATACCGGAAGAATCCGCCGCGGCGATTCGCGCGCCGGATTCGCATTTCCCCGATTCAGAGGTACAACTCAGCCATGCTTCCCCGTCCTGCACTGCTTGTCACGTCCGTCATCGTGCTCTCTTTCATGACGGCTGCCCAGCCGCCCCAGGGTCCTCCCCAGCCCCAGGTTCAGTCGCCCGAGATTCTTGAGGGCAACAGGGTGGCGTTCCGGATCCTTGCGCCCAAAGCCTCCGAGGTGCGCCTCGTCGGCACCGACATCCCCGGCAACCAGAAAGGCGCTCCGCTGACGAAGGGCGACAATGGCGTCTGGGAAGTCGTCCTCGGTCCCATCGACCCCGGCGCCTACCGCTACTTCTTCCTCGTGGACGGCGTCCCCGTTGTCGATCCGCGCAACCCGATCACCAGCGAATCGAACAACAATTCCTGGAGCCTTGTCCACATTCCCGGCGCAGCCTTCATGGACACGGGCGATGTTCCGCACGGTGCAGTGGCTGCAGTGCACTACTATTCGTCGGTGCTCAGGCGCTTCCGCCGCATGCACGTCTACACGCCGCCCGGATATGAACTCGGCGGAGGCAAGTACCCCGTGTTTTACCTGCTGCACGGCGCTGGCGATTCCGACAACTCCTGGAGCACGGTCGGCCGCGCGGGATTCATTCTCGACAACCTCATCGCCGCGAAGAAAGCGAAGCCGATGATCGTCGTCATGCCCGCCGGCCACACCAGCCGCGCTCCGCGCATGCCCGGCTCGCAGTCTGCCGACGAATTCCCGCAGGAATTCATGAAAGACATCGTCCCCTACATCGAGAAGCACTACCGCGTCATCCCCAACCGCGCCAGCCGCGCCATCGCCGGCCTCTCGATGGGCGGCGCCCACACGCTGAACATCGCCATCCCGAACCTGGCCCAGTTCGGTTACATCGGCGTCTACAGCTCGGGCATCTTCGGCATCGTCCCGCGCCCCAACATGCCGCCCCAGCAGGGACCGTCCTGGGAGGAGCGCAACAAGGCCGCCCTGGAAGATGCGAAAGCCCGCCAGGGCCTCAAGCTGTTCTGGTTCGCCACCGGCACGGAAGACTTCCTGCTGGAAACCAGCCGCGCCTCTGTCGAGCTCTTCAAGAAATACGGCTTCCCCGTCGAGTACAAAGAAACCGGCGGCGGCCACACGTGGATCGTCTGGCGCAACTACCTCCACGAATTCGCCCAGAAACTCTTCTAAAAAAGGGGACAGGAACACAATTCCCCTTTTTTCCGGCCCACGCCCGCCAGGAGCTTCGCCGGCTTCACTGCGGATTCGGACGCCGGATGAGAGACCGAGGGCGGAAAACGGGATCAGTGCGAAGAGCCACGCAGCGGCACGCAGGCCGCCGGGGAAAAGGGCAATTGTGTTCCTGTCCCCTTTTTACCGGCGCCCTGCGGCGATCAGGTACAGCGGCTCCTCGTCGCCGCCCATGCGCAGGATGCGCTGCACGGCGCGGTCGTCGAACGCGCCGACGGGCACGCCGCCCAGCCCCATCGCCACCGCCTCGAGCAGCACGTTCTGCGCCGCATGGCCCGCTTCCATCCACGCATAGCGGATGCCCCTCTGCTGGTAACGCCCCGTGATGCGCCGGAACACGGCAGCGAACGCAATGGTCAGCGGCGCCTCGCGGATCCACGCCTGCCCCAGCGCCGCTGACGCCAGCTCCCTTCGCAGGTCGCCTTCCGCCAGCCGGATCAGATCGTGCCGGTCCGGGCGGTATTTGTACACGCCCGCCGCCAGCGAGTCCACGCGCCCCGCACACAGGAACGTCTCCAGCGGATACAGCGCTCCCGCGCTCGGCGCCGTGCGGTAGCCGCCCCGTCCGGTGATCCCCTGCGCCGCCCACAGCAGCTGCGCCGTCTCCGCGAGCGTGACAGCTGCCCGCGAATAGTTCCTCACAGAGCGGCGCAGCTGCAGCGCACGCTCCACGGCCATGCGCCCTTCCGTCCGCGCCGGAGGGAGTTCAATCCGGTTCTGCTCCACCGCCTGCAATCCGGTGGAGAGCCCCATCATCGCCACGAGATCTCTGCGATCCATGCAGCGCCTCCCCGGACGCGGCCGCCCCGCGGGGCCGGCCGCCTACTTCGGATAGCCCACGGTCTGCGCCAGAATCACGCGCTGCGACGGCTTCAGCCCCAGCGCTTTCGCCAGCGGTTCGGGATCCACCCACCCGCGCACCACATTGCCCAGCCCTTCCGAGGCGCAGAACAGCGCCACATTCTGCGCAATCGCGCCCGCGGTGACGCCCGACCAGACCGCCGATTGCGGGTCCCCGCCGCTGCGCGCCGTGTCTTCCACGTAGACCAGATTCAGCGGCGCCGTGTAGACAAAGTCCTGCCGCCCGGCCAGCCTGCGCAGATCTCCTTCCGCCGCGCGTACCAGCGCATGCGCCTTCGCGTCGTACAGATACGCGCCGCCCGCCGTGATCACATACAGGTCGATCGGCTGCCGGTTGTGCGCCGAAGGCGCCGTGCGCTGCCCTGTCGCCGGCCGGTTGACGCCCCACGCGGCCCACAACAGATTCGACAGAACCTGTTGCGGCAACTCCTTCTCGCTGAAAGCGCGCGTGCTCTTCCGCTGCGCCAGCGCGTCCATCAGCGGCTTGCCGCCCGTCATGGCCGGCTTGGGCAATTCCTGCGCCGCCAGAACCAGCGGGCAGCAGACGAGACAGACTGCGGACAGCCGGACACGCATGGCCTGCCTCCACCAGAGATTCCGGTCTCATTCTACGCCTCTGCCAGCCGCCCGTACCGCCCGCGCCCCTCACAGCCCCTGCCGGGACAGCCACTCGAGCAGAATCCGGTTCACCTCGTCCGGCTTCTCCATGTGCAGGAAGTGGCCGGTGTCCGGCACGCGCACGAGCTCAGCCCGCGGAAACCGCCTCCGCAGCTCTTCTTCCGTGATGTACGTGCTGGTCGCGGCGGCGATCTGCAGGAACGGCGCGTCGATCACGTCCTCTCTCCAGACGGCGGGATCGGCCAGTCCCCGCATCGCTCCAGCAGCCACTTCCGCCGGCGCCGCGAGCATCACCGATTCGATTTTCGCCCTCACTTCAGGCGGCGTCGCTGCAGGGAACATCCCGCGGATCATCCGCGCCCGCTCTTCGAGCCCGCCGGAGCCTTCAAACCTCGCCGCGCGCGCCTCCAAAGGTCCCGTCGTGCCCGGCGCCGGAAAGAACGCGTCCACGCCGATGATCGCCAGCACCTTCTCCGGATACAGCCGCGCGAATTCGAGCATCACCGCCCCGCCCATGGAGTGGCCGGCGAGGACGGCTTTCTGCACTTTCTCCTTCTCCAGCACTTCGTGCACTGCGCGGGCAAAGCGCTTCATCGTGTAGTCCGGCGCCCTGCCGCTGCGCCCATGCCCAGGCAGATCCACCGCCAGCACGCGGTACCGTTGCTTCAGGGCGGGGATCTGCCCGTCCCAGAACGTGTGGTCGCACGTCCAGCCGTGGATCAGCACGATCGTCACCGGTCCGCTTCCGGCAGCGGTGTAGTGGATCCCGGCCCCGTCCGGCTTGCCGGTGCAAGCAATCATGGTTAGAAAGAAAAGCCAAACCGCGGGCCGATGCACCTCTCGAGTATAGCCCCATGCGGACAGAACCGGGCGGCCGCAGTTTCCAGGCGCGAATCGGGAAGCCTTGAGGCCGCGCCGGCTTCGGATCTATACTTGCGCCGGAGGACAGACGGCTCGCATGAACCGGATCCCGCTGCTCGCTCTCGCTTTCCTGGTCTTCGCAGCACCCTCCGCCGCGGAGCAGGACGAACGGAAGATCAGAATGGGAGACCTGCCGCCCGCCGTGCGGGATGCGTTCGAGAAGCAGTTCCCGAAGGCCCGCGTATCCGGTGTCTCTGAAGAAAAGGCGTCGGACGGGATCGTCTATGAGATCGAGTGCCGGTGGCAGGGGCGGAAGCACGACGTGACCTTCAAGCCGGATGGGTCCCTGGTCTCTGTTGAAGAGACGATCCCCGTCGAGCAAGTGCCTGCCCCCGTGATGGCCGCCCTGAAAACTCAGTTTCCTTCCGCGAGAATCAAAAAGGCCGAAAAAGTGACGGAATCCGGCGCCGTGGCTTACGAGTTTGAGCTCAGAAGAGCCGTAAAAAAAGAGGTCAAATTCGCCCCGGACGGCAAGCTTCTCGAGGCCGAGTGAAGCGCTGCCGGAGCGGTCCCGCTACGGAATCTCGAAGACAGCCAACACCGGGTAGTGGTCCGAAGGGAACACGTCCCCTCGGCGGTCCGTGACCGTCTCCGCCGAAACCGCCTTCCACGGAGCGCGGTAGAGAATCCAGTCGATCCTTCCCGGCCGCGGCTTGCCCGTGAACCCGTGGAAAGTATCTTCCGGCCCCTTGCGCTCCGCGGCTTCCGTCCAGGCGTCCCGCAGCAGCCGCGTCAGCGCCTCGTGCACCGCGCCTCCCGCAGGCGCGTTGAAATCGCCCGTCAGCACCACCGCCTCCTCCGCATCCAGCAGCTCGATCCGGCACGCGAGCAGCTTCGCGCTGTTCAGCCTCGCCCGCTCGTCCTCGCGGCGGTGCGCGAAATGCGTGTTGAAATACCGGAACCGCTTTCCGCTTCCGGCAATCTCGAAAACCGCCCACGTCGCCATGCGCGGCAGGCTCATGTTCCACGAAATGCTGCCCGGTTTTTCCGGCGTCGCGGACAGCCAGAAATCCCCGCTTGCCACCACGCGCAGCCGGTCCTTGCGGTAAAACACGCCCATGTGCTCGTCCTCGTGGTTGCCGCGCCGGCTCAGCCCGAACCAGGCGTATCCGGGCAGCTTCTCGACAATGTACTGCCCCTGCTCGTAGAACAGTTCCTGCGTTCCGATCACGTCCGGCTGCCGGGACCGGATCGTTTCCACCAGCAGATCCCGGCGCGCGGGCCATGCATTGGCGCCGTCGCCCGGGTTCGGGTAGCGGACATTGAACGTCATCACGCGCAGCGTTTCAGCGGGCACGCACAGGCTCGCGAGGACGAGAGCCACCCGGAAGAAGAAGAGACGCATGTCTTCGTTATACAATCGCGGGCATGAGGATGTGGGCCGCGTTCCTGATCGCCGCGTCCATCGCGGCGGCGCAGACGCCCAGGCCGGCTGAGCTCGCTCCGAAGCTCGAGCGGATGCTGATGGACAACATCCTGCCATTCTGGTACCCGCAGACGCTGGACCGCCAGCACGGCGGCTACAGGCTCAACCACGGCGAGCGCGGCGAGTGGCTCGGCGATGCGCCCAAGGCCCTGGTCACGCAGGCCCGCATGGTCTGGTTTTTCGCCCGCATGGCCCGCGCCGGCTATGGAGACAGGAAGCAGATGCTCGAGGCCGCCGATCACGGCTACCGCTTCCTGATGGACAGAATGCGCGATCCCCGCCACGGCGGCTTCTACTGGCGCGTCGACGCCGCGGGCTCGAAGCCGCTGGCCCCGAAGAAACATCTCTATGGCCAGGCGTTCGCTCTTTACGCGCTCAGCGAGTTCGCCATGGCCTCCGGCCGAAGGGACGTCCGCGACGCCGCCGTGCAGCTCTTCGAACTGCTCGAGGAGAAGGCGCATGACCGTCAGCACGGCGGCTACCTCGAGTACTTCAATGAAGACTGGACTCTGCCGCCCCCGGACGAGACCGGCTACATGGGCGTGGGCAGCGATCTGAAGCTGATGAACACGCACCTCCACCTGATGGAGGCGATGACATCCTTCTACCGCGCCACCGGGCTCCCGCTCGCCCGCGAGCGCCTGATCGAGCTCATCACCATTGAAGGCGCCGCCGTCGTGCGCCATCCGTGGGGCGCCTGTTCCGACCGCCACCGCAGAGACTGGACGCCCGTTCTCGACGGTCCCGGCAGCCGCGCCAGCTACGGTCACGATCTCGAGAACATCTGGCTGATGGAAGACGCCCTGCGCGCCGCCGGCTTGCCGGTTCAACCGTGGCTCGGCTTCTTCCGCCACAACTTCGATTACTCGATGCGGTTTGGCTGGGATGCGCGCGACGGGGGATTCTGGGATTGGGGCCCGTTGGGCAAGCCCGCCGAAAGCCGCGTGAAAATCTGGTGGGTCCAGGCGGAAGCCCTCGTGAGCGCGTTGACCATGTACCGGCTCACCGGCGACGCTCAATACTGGAACGTCTTCCTCAAGACCTGGGATTTCATCGAACGCCGCATGGCCGACAGCCAGAACGGCGAATGGTGGCCGCAGGTGGACGAGAAGCTCAAGCCTTCCGGCCGCAAGGCCTATGAATGGAAGGCCGCCTACCACAACGGCCGCGCCATGATCGAGTGCCTCGCCATCCTCAGGGGGCTGCCATGATGACTTCCACCCGGCGCGCCTGGCTGGCTTCCCTCGCCGCCCCGGTTCTCGCTCCGGCGCGCGACGAGGGTTTCCAGCCCCTGTTCGATGGAAGATCCCTCAAAGGCTGGGTGCTGGTTCACGGCAGGGGCCGCGGCTACATCGTCGAAAACGGCGCCATCGTCTGCCCGGAGGACGGCGGCGGCAACCTTTTCACCGAATCAGAATACGCGGATTTTGTTCTCCGTCTCGAGTGGCGCCTGTGGGAGGGCGGCAACAACGGCATCGGCATCCGCGCGCCGCTCGAGGGCGACGCCGCCTATGCCGGCATGGAAATTCAGATTCTCGACGATGAATCGCCTGTCTATCAGAGGATGCACCTCAGACCCGCGCAATACACTGGCTCCGTCTATGATGTTTTCCCCGCCGTGCGCGGGTTCGTGCTCCGCAACGGAGCCTGGAACGCGATGGAGATCCGGGCGGAGGGGCGCAGGATTCAGGTGACGCTGAACGGCCGGCGCATTACGGATGCGGATCTGGACGCAGTGAAGGACCCGGAGATCCTGAAAAAGCACCCGGGCCTCCAGCGCCGCTCCGGCCACATCGGTTTCCTCGGTCATGGAACCCGGGTCGAGTTCCGCGATATCCGCATCCGTGTCTTGTGAGGTTGGCCGGACCGGGAGATTCTGTTCATGCAGGAGGACTCCGACTGACGGCGGCAACTCTTGGCGTTGTTCTGGCTGCGGTCGGCGGTGCGGCCGCGGCCCTGCTCTTCGAACGTCTCCGCTCCAGTCCTTCCAGAAAGGCGCGGGAGCGTTGGCAGCACTGGTGCGCTCTGCTGGACTCCCTGCCTCTCCTTGCGGGCGTGAAAGACCGCACGGGCCGCTACGTCTACGCCAACCGCGCCATGAAGGAATGGTTCGGCGCCCGCGGCATGGCCATCGCCGGGCGGCGTGACGCCGACCTTCTCGCCCCCGAAATCGCCGCCCTGGTCCGCGAGTCCGAAGAGAGGCTGTTCCGCGGCGAGGAGGTCCTGCTGGAGACCGAGTGCAACCAGGCCGAGTGGCTCCCGGGCTCCGGCGAAGGACGCTGGCTCCTCACCAAAGTCCTCCTCGCCGGCGCGCCTTTCGGCGGCTCCATCCTCGTCATCGTGCAGGACGTCAGCGAATTGCACCGGGCCCAGGTGGAACTCGCCCGCCAGCGCGACTTCGCCCAGGCGGTGCTCGATTCCAGCCGCGCGCTCATTCTGGTTCTCGACGCCGCCGGCCGCCTTGTGCGCTGGAACCGGGAGTGCGAGCGCGCCACCGGCTTCCACGAGTCCGAGTGCCGCGGCAAGCCGCTCGCCGAAACGCTGGGCGCCCCGGAATCCCGGCCCGCCCTGCGCGGCGCCTTCTCTCGGATCCTCGCCGGAGAGACGGTCGAAAACGAGCCCGTCGAGATCCTCGGCCGCGAGGGCCAGCGTCTGATGCTCGACATCTCGGGCGGCCTCGTCCGCGACGAGCGGGGCGATCCCGAGTGGGTTGTCCTTACGGGTATCGACCGGACGGCGGAGAGGATGGCCGAGGCCCGGCGCAGGGAGCTGGCCGTGGAGCTGAAGGCCATCTGGCAGAACAGCCTCGATGGCATGGCTTTCCTCGACGGCCAGGGCAGGATCGTCGCCGCCAACCCCGCCTTCTGCCGCCTCACCGGCGCAGCCGAACAGGAAATCGCCGGCGCCTGGTTCAACCAGGTCATGGCCGAGTGGCCTGGCTATGAGGACGCCGAACTCGAACGCTTCCGCGATCTGTTCAGCCGGCGCGCCTTCGATCCGCTGACCACACGCGAGGTCCGGCTCAGAGACGGCCGCCAACTGTGGCTCGAAATCTCAAGCGCTTTCGTCCCAAGGGCCGGAAACGGGCCGTTGCTGCTGATCTCGGCGCGCGACATCACCGCTCGCGTGCGGAGCGAGCAGGAGCTCCGCGCCGCCAACGAATTTCTGGAGTCCACCGCCCTTTGGGCGCGCGAACTGGCGGCCAGAGCCGAATCCGCCAGCGCCGCCAAGACCGAGTTTCTCGCCCATGTCAGCCACGAATTGCGCACGCCGATGAATGCCATCCTCGGGCTGCTGGAGCTGACTCTCGCGTCGCCCCTCAGCGAGTCCCAGCGCCAGAACCTGGAGATGGCCCGCGAGTCCGCAGAGTCCCTGCTCGGTCTCGTGGATGATCTGCTCGACGTCGCCAAGGCGGAGTCAGGACGTCTGAGCTGCACGCCCGTCCCGATCCGGCTGCGCGAAACGCTGAACGGCGTCATGCGGCTCATGGTGCACCGTGGCGCCGCCCGGGGGCTGCATGTGCGGTGGCGCGTCGACGGGGACGTCCCGGATTCAATTCTCGCCGACGGCGCGCGCCTCCGCCAGGTCATCGGCAACCTGGTCGGCAACTCGCTTAAGTACACGCGCGAAGGCGCCGTCGAGCTGGAAGTCAGCCGGATCGGCCCGCCTTCCTCTCCCCGCCTTCGCTTTGTCGTCCGCGACACCGGCTGCGGAATCCCGCCCGAGCACTGGGCCGGCATCTTCGAGCCGTTCGTCCGCCTGCACAGGGATCCCGATGGCGGCACGGGTCTCGGCCTCACCATCTCCGCCAGCCTGGTCGACCTGATGGGCGGAAGGCTGTACGTCACCAGCCAGCCCGGGGAGGGCTCGCAGTTCGCATTCTCCATCCCGCTCGTGGAAGCGGCTCTGCAGCCTGATGCTGGGGAATCCCCGTCCTGGGCACGCGCGGATGGCCCGCCGTCCCGCAAGGGACGGATCCTCGTCGCCGAGGACAATCCTGTCAACCAGCATGTGATCCGCGGGCTTCTGGAAAAGCACGGAATCTCTGTCACGCTCGTCTCCGATGGCGGATCGGCAGTGGAGGAAGCGCTCGCTGGCGGCTACGATCTTGTGCTCATGGATGTCCAGATGCCCGGCCTCGACGGCTGGCAGGCCGCCCGAGCCATCCGCGCCCAGGAGCCGCCAGGCCGGCGCATTCCCATCCTTGCCATGACCGCCCGCGCTCTCGAGGAAGACGCCGCGGCGTGCATTGCCGCGGGCATGGACGGCTATCTCACCAAGCCCGTCCGCATGGCGGATCTGCTGGACGCCATCGCCAGGCATCTGCCTGAAGCGGCCGCATCCCCAGGCGGGAACGCTCCCGGGAGCGGCCATCCGCAACCCGGAAAGGAAATGCAGGAGTTTGCCGTGAAGCACATCAACGTGGAGGGAGCTCTGGAAAGGCTCGGCGGCGACCGGGCCCTTCTGGCCGAGCTCGCCGGCCTGTTCTGCGAGGAAGGGCCGCGCCTCCTGCGGGAGGCCGAGTCCGCGCTCGCCGCCGGCGATGCCGCTGCCGTCCAGAACGCCGCCCATCAGCTGAAAGGACTGCTGGCCCAGTTCTGCGCCGATGCGGCCCGCGAAGCCGCCTGGCAGCTGGAACTTGAAGCCCGCCGCGCCGACCTGATCGCCGCCGCCCCGCGGCTGGAAGCCCTGCGGGCTCATCTCTCCGAAGCCCTGCCGGAACTCCGCCGGCTCGCCGAAAACGGCTGAAAGACGGCCTTCAACCCTGGTTTGCTATAGTATTACTTCCTCTCTGTATGCAGCCATCGTCACCCATGGAAATTGTCTGCGCCCACAGTCCTGATAGCGACGATGCGTTCATGTTCTATGCGCTGGCGACGAAGAAATTGCGCAGCCGGCTTGTCTCTTTCCGCCATGTTCTCAGCGACATCGAGACGCTGAACCAGAAAGCCATGGCGGGCGAATACGAACTGACCGCGATTTCCTATCACGCCTACCCCTACGTCGCCGACAAGTACGTCCTGCTGGCCAGCGGTTCCAGCGTGGGCGACGGTTACGGTCCGATGGTGGTCGCCAATGCCCCGCTCGAAGTCCAGGAGCTGAAAGGCAAGCGCATCGCCGTTCCCGGCAAGCTCACCACCGCCTATCTGGCTCTGAAAATCATGGAGCCGGACTTCGAGCCCGTCATTGTTCCGTTCGACCGTATCCCCGACGCGCTCCGGGACCGGACGGTCGATGCAGGACTCGTCATCCATGAAGTGCAGCTGACGTACGCCAAGGGCGGCTTCCACCAGGTCGTCGACCTCGGGCGATGGTTCAAGTCCGCCTACAATCTCCCTCTCCCGCTGGGAGCCAACGCGCTGCTCCGCTCGCTGCCTGAAGAAATCCGCAGCGAGTGCTGCCGCATGATGCGCGAAAGCATCCTCTACGCCCTCGAAAACCACGAAGAGGCCCTCAATTACGCCCTGCAGTTCGCACGCGACATGGAACCCGTGCTGGCTGAAAAATTCGTCGGAATGTATGTGAACCATTTCACCGTCGATGCCGGCGAAGTCCTGCCTCAGGCCGCGCAGAAGCTGCTCGACCTGGGCTACGAAGCAGGATTGATCCCGAAGCGAGTGGAAGTGGAGTTTGTCCGTTAGGCGGATCCCCATGGCCCGTTGCCTGGCGCTGCTGCTGGCGTTGCTCGCCGCCGGCGCTCTCCCCGCGCAGGAAGACTCGAAACAGAAAGTCCGCCAGCTGCGCGAACTCGGCCGTCAGGGCTCCGCCGCCATCGACCGCATCGCCCCTTACCTTCGCGACACCGATCCCGAAGTCCGCCGCGAGGCCGTCCGCGCCCTCGTCCAGATCGGCACGGTCCGCAGCCTCGATCCGCTCGTCGAGGCCTGCCGCGACTCCGACCCTGAGGTCCAGATCCGCGCCATCGACGGCATCGTCAACTTCTACCTGCCCGGTTACGTCGCCCGCGGCTTCTCCGCCACCCTCCGCCGCGCCGGCAACCTCATCACCGGCCGCTGGACCGACAGCCCCGGCGACGAAGTCGTCGAACCGGACACCCCGGTCCGCCGCGAAATCATCGAGGCGATCTCCCGCGTCGCCGAAAGCGGCGCCTCCCAGGACGCCCGCGCCAACGCCCTGCGCGCCCTCGGCATCCTCCGCGCGCGCAGCGCCCTGCCCGTGCTCGTCGAGGCCCTCCGCTCCAAAGAAAGCCGCCTGATCTACGAGGCCCTCATCTCGATCCAGAAGATCCGCGACCGCAGCGTCGCCGATCGCGTCGCCTTCCTCGTCCGCGACCTCGACGAGAAGGTCCAGCTCGCGGCCATCGAGACCGCCGGTCTGCTGGGCTCGAAAGAATCCGTCCCTCAGCTGCTCCGCGTTCTGGACTCCCCACGCAACAAACAGGTCCGCCGCGCCGCCGTCCTCGCCCTCGCCCAGATCGCTCCCCCCGAGTCCCGCAACCAGTTCCTGTCTCTCCTCTCCGACCCCGATGACAGCATCCGCGCCGCCGCCGCCGAGGGACTGGGCCGCCTCGCCAACCCCCAGGACGCCGCCGCCATCGACAAGGCCTGGAGCGCCGAGCGCAGAATCCTCGCCCGCCTCGCCCTCGCCTTCGCCAAAGTCCGCCTCGGCAACCGCGAAACCGGCAGCTTCAGCCCCCTCTCCTACCTGGTCAACAACCTCAATCAGCGCGCCTGGCGCGGCATCGCCCTTCCCTACCTCAGCGAACTCGCTCTCGACCGCGCCGTGCGCAACTCCCTTTACGTCCTCGCCGGAGACACCGCCACCCGCGACGAAAAAACCGGCATCGCCCAGGCTCTCGCCACCAGCGGCGGCGAGGACTCCATCCCCTTCCTCGAGAAGCTCTCCCGCGATCAGGACGCCGAGGTCGCCCGCGAAGCCCTCCGCGCCCTCCGCATCCTCCGCAGCCGGCTTTGAAAATGCAAAAGGCAGGCAGCCGGAGCTGCCTGCCTCTGCCGGAAATCTCTGGTCTGGCGTTACTTCGCCTTCTTCTGCTTCTGCTGGCCGACGCGGACCTTGAACTGCTTCTGCTGCATTTCTTCCCACGCCTTCCAGTCAAACCTCTTCGACGCCTCAGCCAGGTAGGCGTCGATATCCGTGCCCTTGGGGACGACAGCCATCAGCGTGGCCACTTTCCCCTCGGGCGACGTGATCCGGAAACGACGCACATTCGGGATGCCCATAACATTCTCAGGATAACAAAGACCTCAGCGCGTCCGCCACATGCGGGTGCCGGAACCGGAAACCCGCATTCGCCGCCACCCGCGGCATCACCCGCTGGCTCGCCAGGGCGATCTCCGCTCCCTCTCCCAGCGCCGCCCGCAGCGCCCACTCCGGCACGGTCCACATCGCCGGTCTTCCGAGGATCCCCTCCAGCGCCCGCGTGAAGTCCGCATTCCTCACCGGAGCCGGCGCCACCGCGTTGCAGGCGCCGCTCAATCCCGGCTCCTGCAGCGCCCACACCATCATCTCCACGGCGTCCTCGATATGGATCCACGGCATCCACTGCTGCCCCGTTCCCAGCTTGCCCCCGAGGCACAGCCGGAATGCCGGCAGCATCTTCGCCAGCGCGCCCCCCTCCCGCCCCAGCACCATCCCGAACCGCAGATGCACCACCCGCAGCCCCAGCTCCGCCGCCCGCGCCGCCGCGCGCTCCCATTCCACGCACGTCTCGGCCAGAAAACCTTCCCCGGGACCCGACGTCTCGTCGAGCACCTCCTCGCCGCGGTTCCCGTAGTAGCCGGTGGCCGAGGCGCAGATCAGCACCCCGGGCCTCTTCCCGGCTTTTTCCAGCGCCTCCACCAGCCTCTTCGTCCCCTCCACCCGGCTCTCCCGGATCCGCCGCTTCACCGCCTCCGTCCACCGCTGCGCCACCGTCTCCCCGGCCAGGTGGATCACGGCGTCGCTCCCCTCGAGAGCGCCCTCCGGGAACGGCGCCTCCGGCCCCGCCCACGCATGGAATCCCGCCCGCTCCCGCCGGCTCACCGCCCGCACCTCGCGGCCCGCGGCTTCCAGCCTCGCCCGCACCCGCGAGCCGATGAAACCCGTTGCACCGGTCATCGTGATGCGCATGGTTGTCCTGTCAACGAAACAAAGGGATCACTTCCAGTCTGCTCCAGCCACGCGATCTCCCGCAAATACGCGTCCACGTTCGTCTTCCGCTTCATCCCGTCCAGCGACATGTACCGCACCATCCCGAACACCGCCCGCTCCTGCCACGGCCGGTCGTGCAGTCCGAAGCACCACAGGATGTTCGTGTACGTGTTCGGATCCCGCCCGTCCAGCGCCCAGCGGTCGTGAATGCGGATCATCGTCTCCAGCGCGTCCTGGCACGTCGGCGACCACTCGATGATCTTCTTGCCCCAGTACATCCGGTAGTAGCCGTGGATCACCCCCCGCAGCAGCATCTCCTTCTGGCAGGCGTTCCACAGCGCGTCGTGCGTCTGCGCCTGCTCGAACTGCGCCCGCGTGTAGCATGGCGTCCGCGGGTCTCTCGCATGCGCCACCAGCGTCGCCCGCGCCCAGTCCGGCAGGTTCGACAGCGACTCCGGGTTCTTCGAGTGCCGCGCGAAGTTGAACGCCAGCTCCCGCCTCACGATCAGCTCTTCCAGATACTCTTCGGCGATCAGCCGGTGCTCGCGGGCGTACTCACGCACCGCCAGCGCGATCTCCAGCGCTGAAATCCGCCCGAAATGCAGATACGGGCTCATCCTCGACGTGGCGTGCGCCGCCGGCTGGTTCCGCTCCTTCGCATACCGGTGCAGATTCTTTTCGAGAAACTGCGCAAGCCGCGCTTCCGCCTCCGCCCGCGAACCCCGGAAACAGATCGACGGCGGCACCGAATGATCGATCTCGCACGAAGCCACGATCGCCGGAATCTGCTCTTCCCTGAACTCGAAGTGAAACTCCGGCGGCGGTCCCTCCCATCTCCTCTTCACCCGCGGCTCCGGGCAGGGCGCGAGATACTTCTCCAGCAGCCGGTGGATCTTCGGACGGATCGTGTACGCCGCGTATTCGCGCTTGTCCAGCACGTTCATCGGCACGATGCAGGAAGAGTCCACCGCCTCGTACCGCACATTCAGCTTCGCCGGCACGGTCGCGTTCACATGCGCCGGCCAGTAGGTCGGGTAATCGTCCGCCACCACGCAGGCTGCCTTTGCGGCCACCCGGAAAAACACGCCGTCCGGGTCCGCCATCCGCCTCCGCAGCGTGAAGCAGTAGCCGATCCCCAGCCGCTTCAGCCGCCGCGCCGTGTCCGGCACGCCCTCCAGCAGGAACGTGTGCAGCCGGTCGTTGGCGTGCGGATGGGCGCACGTCACGCCCTCGTAGTACAGCACCGGCAGCCCCAGCTCGTTGGCGATCTCCGCCGCCCGCAGCAGCCCGTGGTTCGACTCCACCCGGCGGTTGGCCCCGGCCCAGTACATCACGTACTCTCCGTCCGGCCGCACCGGAGCGCTGTTCAGTTGCCGGATCCTCTCTTTCACCATGCTTTCGGATGAATCGGGCTTCGCCGCCGCTACAATAAAGGTACACCCGCCCCTCCATGAGCGCCTGGAACCGGTGGAAACTCCTGTGGGCCTATCTGCTCGGCCGCGACGACGTCCGCGCCCTGCCCGTCGAGTACATCGTCGAAACGACGGCCAAATGCAACATCTACTGCCCCATGTGCCCGCGCGAGACCCACCCCCAGCCCAAGGAGGACATGGACGAGGCCGTCTTCCGCAAGCTCGTCTCGGAAAGCGCCGGCACGGCAGAGCACATGATGCTCATCGGCCTCGGCGAGCCCCTCCTCGACCGCCGCATCTTCGACCGCATCCACCATTGCGCCGAGCACGGCATCTCCGCGCTCATTTCCACCAACGGCACTCTCCTCGACGAAAAAGCCGCCGCCCGCCTGCTCGACTCGCCGCTCAGCCACATCACCCTCAGCTTCGACGGCTACAGCAAAGAGACGTTCGAGTTCTACCGCAAAGGCGCCAAGTTCGAGCGCGTCCGCGACAACTTCGTCCGCTTCTGCCGCATGAAGCACGAGCGCCGCTCGCCGCTCCAGATCACCGTCCAGATGGTCCGCATGGACGGCAACCGCCATGAGGAAGAGGCCTTCCGCCGCTTCTGGCAGAGCGTGCCCGGCGTGGACCTCATCCGCGTCAAGGACGACGAAACCAACGTCCTCGCCGGCCCCGCCGCCGCCCGCTCCAGCGGCCGCCGCTGCCACTACCTCTGGCGCGGAGCCCTTTACGTCAAGCACAACGGCGACGTCTACCCCTGCTGCCAGAGCTACATGCTCGACGGCGAGCCCGTCGGCAACCTCGCCCGCCAGAGCCTCCCCGAAATCTTCAACGGCGAACCCATGCGGCGCATGCGGCGCCTCCATGCGCAGCGCCGCGCCGGCGAGATCGGCATCTGCGCCCGCTGCTGCACGGCCATTCCGCACCCGGTGCTCGCGGCTGGCAGCCTCCTGCTCCACGGCCGTGTGGTCCGCGCCCTCCTCCCCCGGGTCGAGCGCTGGAGCCGCCGCCTCTTCGGCGGACGCCTCCTCGACACGCCCGTCAGGCCCGCGCCGCAGCCGCTCGTGCAGATCCTGCCGCCATCGCCAGCAGCGGCGGCGCCGCCTCCTCAGCCGGCGCGCCGAGAGCCCTGAGCGGACGCGCCCCCTCCAGCAGCCGCACCACCGCTTTCACCCGCCTCAGATCCCTGTCCCACGCCTCCAGCCGCTCCCGCCACCCGGCGCACGTCCATTCCGCCCGCCACCGCTCCATCTCCAGCGGCAGATAGGCCGGCCCCCAGCACGCGTGCGCCGCCGCGCTCGACCAGCGGTAGCTCTCCGCCCTCGCGCAAAGCCCCGCCCGCACCGGCGCCGTCTCCACGTGCGCCAGCGCGTCCCAGCGCAGCTCGCCCGGCACGGCTGCCGCCCGCAACGGCCGGAACACCTTCCGCCGCGGCGCATGCCATTCATGCCAGTACCGCGCGAAGTCCCGCGCCGCCGCCCCCGCCGCCGCGCGCAGGCTTTCCCCGTCCGCCCTGATCAGCAGCCGCGCTTCCCGGCCCGTCAGGCAGTAGCCCTCGCACGCCGCGCCCCGTTCCCGCAGCCGCCGCCGCAGCAGCGCCAGAAAGATGAACCGGTCCCTCTCCTTCGGCCACGGCGGCAGCGCCCCAGCGCCCTCCGCCACCACGTACCACAATGCGGCTTCCCGCTCCGCCGTCGCGCGTCCGGACATGTCCACCTGTTCATAGTGGCCGCGCGCGGAGGTTTCTCTCCGCCAAATTAAACAAATCCACCAAAATTTGTTTCAAACAGAAATGACGCTTAGCGTTGCACCGCTTCCAGCATCGCCCCCACGCTCCCTTCCAGCATCCGGAAGAACGGCGCCGGATACAGTCCGATCCAGAACACCAGCGCCAGCAGCGGCGAAAAGTACGCCATCTCCCGCCAGTTCAGGTCCTTCAGCCCCGCGTTCTTCTCGTTCGTCATCTCCCCGAGCATCGTCCGCTGGAAAAGCCACAGCAGATACGCCGCGCCCAGCGCAATCCCGGCGCCGCACGCCAGCGCCCACCAGAAGCTGACCTCGTACGCGCCGCGGATGATCGTGATCTCGCCGATGAACCCGTTCAGCGGCGGCATCCCCATCGAGCTCAGCGCCGCAATCAGAAACACCGCCGTGAACACCGGCATCGCCCGGAACAGCCCCCCGTACTCCGCGATCAGCCGCGTATGCCGCCGCTCGTACACCACTCCCACGATCAGAAACAGCATGCTCGTCGACACGCCGTGGTTGATCTGCTGGATGATCGATCCCGCGATGCCCGCCTCGTTCAGCGCGAAGATGCCCAGCGTGCAGAACCCCATGTGGCTCACCGACGAATACGCGATCAGCTTCTTCCAGTCCGTCTGCATCAGGCACACCAGCGCCCCGTAGATGATCGCGATGATCGAAAGCCCCGCCATGATGCCCACGACCTTCGCGTCCCGGCTCGTCTCCGGCAGCATCGGCAGCGAAAACCGCAGGAACCCGTACGTCCCCATCTTCAGCAGAATGCCCGCCAGAATCACCGACCCTGCCGTCGGCGCCTCCGTGTGCGCGTCCGGAAGCCACGTGTGCAGCGGCCACATCGGCACCTTCACCGCAAAACCCAGGAAGAACGCCCAGAACACCCACCATGCATATTCCGGCGGCATCTGCGTCCGCATCAGCTCGTTCAGGTCCCACGTCAGCGTCCTGAACTGCACGTAGTGCTGCCAGTAGAACGCCAGCATGCCCAGCAGCAGGAACATCGACCCGATCAGCGTATACAGCACGAACTTGATCGCCGAATAGCCCCGCCGCTCCCCGCCCCAGATCGCAATGATGAAATACATCGGGATCAGCGTCAGTTCCCAGAACACGAAAAACAGCAGGAAGTCCCGCGCCGCGAACACCCCCAGCATCCCGAACTGCAGCAGCATGAAGTGCCCGTAGTATTCCTTCAGCCGCTCCGTAATCGCCGACCACGAGCACAGGATCGCCACCGCGCCCACCAGCGCCGTCAGCAGGATCAGCAGCGCCGCGTAACCGTCCACCCCCAGGTGCCACGACGCTCCGATCGCCGGAATCCACGGCGCCTTCTCCACAAACTGGAACACCGGTCCCGCCGGATCAAACTGAAACCACAGCGGCAGCGAGACCAGGAATCCCGCCAGAAACACAAGGTTCGCCCAAAGCTTGATCAGCCGTGCGTTCGTCGAAGGCAGGAAGAACAGAACCAGCAGCCCGGCGAGGGGCACGCACAGGATGAGCGAGAGCAGGTGATCCATAACGGCTGTCCGGTCAAGCTGCCATTCTATCCCAATGAGCACAGAAATGGAGTTGAGAGTCCGAATCGGGCCTGCCCGCCGCTCTCAGTCCCGCGCCAGAATCCCCAGCGCGCGCATCTTCTTGTACAAATTGCTCCGCTCCAGCCCCAGCAGCTCCGCCGTCCGCGTGATGTTGCCGCCCGTCTCTTCCAGCTTCTTCAGGATGTAGCGCCGCTCCGCCTCCTGCCGCACTTCCTGCAGGCTCACCGGCCTTTCCTGCGCCCGCTCCGCCGCCCTCCTCCCTGCCGGCAGCGGAATGTGGCGCGCGTCGATCCGCGTCTGGGGATACATGATCACGATCCGCTCCATCAGGTTCTTCAGCTCCCGCACGTTGCCCGGCCACGGGTACTGCTGCAGCACCCGCACCGCCTCCGGCGTCAGCTCTTTCCGCTTCCGCCCGTACGCCGCCGCAAACTCCTCCAGGAAATGCTCCGCCAGCAGCGGAATGTCCTCCACCCTCTCCCGCAGCGGCGGCACTTCGAACGGAATCACGTTCAGCCGGTAGAACAGGTCCTCCCGGAAATTCCCCCGCTCGATCTCTTCCTCCAGGTTCTTGTTCGTCGACGCGATCACCCGCACGTCCACCTGCACCGGCTGCGAGGCCCCCACCGGCTCGATCCTCTGTTCGTCCAGCACCCGCAGCAGCTTCGCCTGCACCCGCAGGCTCATGTCCCCGACTTCGTCCAGAAACAGCGTGCCCCCGTCCGCCTTCTCGAATTTGCCGATCTTGGCCGCCGTCACTCCCGGCGCCCCGGGCCGCTGTCCGAACAGCTCCGCCTCGATCAGATCGTCCGGCAGCGCCGCGCAGTTGACCTCCACGAACGGTCCCTCCGCGCGCCCGCTCTGCGCGTGAATCGCATGCGCCACCAGCTCCTTGCCCGTCCCGCTTTCCCCGTAAATCAGCACCCGCCCGTTCGTCGCCGCCATCAGCGCGATCTGCTGCCGCAGCGCCTTGATCGGCACGCTCTCGCCGATGATCTCCGGCTTCGGCCGCGCCGCCTGCCGCAGTTCCGCCACTTCAAGCTGCAGCCTCCGGTGCTCGAGCGCGTTCCTCAGCACCAGCAGCACCCGTTCGATCGTCAGCGGCTTCTCCAGAAAATCGAACGCCCCCAGCTTCGTCGCCCGCACCGCGCTCTCGATGCTCCCGTGCCCGCTGATCATGATGAACACCGGCGCGCCCGCCGGCGGCGCCTCCCGCACTCTTTCGAGCACCGCCAGCCCGTCCATCCCCGGCAGCCACACGTCCAGCAGCACGGCATCGAAACAGTCCGCGGCCAGCTTCTCCAGGCACTCCTCGCCCGTCCCCACCGCTTCCGCCGCGAATCCCTCGTCCTGCAGAATCCCCGCCAGCGATTCCCGGATGCCCGGTTCGTCGTCCACAATCAGAATCCGTGCGCTGCTCATGGTTGCGCTTCCGCCAACCTCATGCTCGCATCCGGCACCGGCGCGGCCGGCAATTCGATGATAAACCGCGCGCCCGCCGGCACATTGTCCTCCACCCGGATCTGCCCGTGATGCTCGCCCACGATATGGCTCACAATCGCCAACCCCAGCCCGGTGCCCCGCTTCTTCGTGCTGAAGTACGGCAGGAACAGCTTCTCCTTGTCCTCAGTCGAGATCCCGCACCCCGTGTCCGCCACCTCCACCTCCACCGCGTCCCCCGCCACCGCCCGCGTCTCCACCAGCAGCTCGCGCACAGGCGATTCGCTCATCGCCTCCGCCGCGTTGTCGATCAGGTTCACCAGCGCCCGCTTCAGCTGCTCCCGGTCGAGCGCCACCGCCGGCAGCTCCCGCTCCAGCCGCCGCCGCACCGTGATCCCTTCCAGCCGCCCCTCGAACACCGCCAGCGCCTCCTCCACCACCGCATTCACGTCCCCCGGCGCCAGATGCGCTTCCGGAAACCGCGCGAACTGCGCGAACGCATCCACCAGGTTCTTCACGCTGTCCACCTCCCGCTGAATCGTCGCGCAGCACTCCGTGATGATCCGCTGCACCTCCGGCGCGGGCGGCGCCTTCTCCATCTGCCTCAGAATCCGCTCCGCGCTCAGCGAAATCGGCGTGATCGGGTTCTTCAGCTCGTGCGCGATCCGCCGCGCCACCTCGTGCCACGCCGCCGCCCGCTGCGCGCGCAGAATGTCCGTCGTGTCCTCCACCACCAGCACGAACCCCGACGTCGTCGACGCCTCCAGCGCCGCCACCGTCAGCGACAGATGCCGCGTCCCCTGCGGCGTCTCCACTTCAAACTGCCTCGACGCCGCCCCCGTCCGCCGCGCCCTCTTCAGCAGCCGCAGGAACTCCCCAGCCCTCGCTCCGGGAATCAGGTCCGTCAGCCGCATCCCCGCCTCGATCCGCTGCTCCGGCAGGATGCTCCGCATCGCGCTGTTCACCAGCAGCACCGTCATGTCGTGCCCCAGGCTGATCACCCCCGACGGTATGCTCTCGAGCACCGCCTCGATGAACCGCCGCCGCCGCTCCAGCTCGTCCCGGTTCGCCTGCAGGTCCTGCGTCATCTCGTTGAACGCCCGCACCAGCGTCGCCAGCTCGTCCGTCGCCGCCACCTGCACGCGCCACGACAGGTCCCCCGACCGCACCGCCCGCGCCGCCTCCAGCAGCGCCGTCACCGGCGCCGTGATCTGCCGCGCCAGAAACAGCGCCACCCACACCGCCACAAACAGGACGAACAACGTGATCAGAAACAGCAGCTGCAGATAGAACCGCCGCGTCTCCTTCCGGCTCGCCGCCAGCCGGTCGTAGTCCCGCACCTGCTGTTGAATCTCCCGCTCCCGCGCCGCCAGATCCACGGGCGTCTTCAACCGCACGACGATCTCGCCGCCCGCCACCGGCGCCCGCGCCGTGTGTTCCGTTCCGCCCTCCTCTTTCTCCGCGCTCTGGCACACCGTCAGATGTCCGCCGTCCGGCCGCACGAAGTGGATCTCCTCGGCGCGCGCGATTTCGCACGCCGTCGAGAAAAACTCCGCCGGCGTCCCGCTCCCGGTCAGAAACTCCCGGAACAGCGCGCTGTCCGCCAGCCACCGCGCCGCCACCTCCGCCCGCCGCTGCGCCTCGGCGTCCATCGCCTCCCCGATCTCGGACAGGTTCAGCTTGATCCGCTCCGCCGGCCGGCTGAACCACTTGTCCAGATTCCGGTTCAGCACCTCGAAGCTCCACAGGAACAGGAACACCGACGGCAGCAGCGTCAGCCCCAGCGCCCCGACCAGGATCTTCGTCCGGATCCGCGTCCCTTCCACCCCGGCCCGCCGCGCGAAATACAGCTTCACCGCGTCCCGGAACAGCATGAACGCCAGCAGCACCGTCAGCAGGAAGATCAGGCTCGACAGCGCCCAGAACACGTACGTCTGCTCCGGCGTCTCCGGCCCATAATCCCCTACCGTGAATGAGCCCTGCCACACCACCAGCGCCAGCAGCACGGACAGTGCGATCAGTCCCGCCGAGAATCGGAATCGCTGGCTCACCGGCATCGCTTCAGCCTGCGCCTCCCATCATAGGCGGCTTTGAATGTTCAGGAAAGTCCGCGCCCTGGCGGATCTTCAGGACTCAATACCCCCTTGACTTCATTCTTCAACATCATGTTACGATTGTCACAGCGTTATCCCCGCGTGCCGCGAGGGAGGTTGCTCTTTCAACATGTTGGCGTCGGCCTCAGGAATCACAGGCATCGAGTGTGAACCTGAGGAGGGTTGTACGGGCCTTTCATCTGTTGGTCACAGCGCTCGTTCCGCCCCCCGGAAGGTGAGTGTATCGCCACTGCCCGCCGGCCGCGCTCCAGCCAGGCATCCTTTCGCGCGTAGTATCTCGTCCACTCACCACCCCAGCAGCAGAGGCGCTCTTGCTCCGTTGCTCGGGCGCTTCCGCCCGCCTCTGACGGCCCCGCGCCTGCTGCGGGCTCTTCACATGCATTCCAATCTCCCAGGGAGGGATTTGTGACTATGAATCTCGCATCCAGCTCAGGGGTGCCACAGGACGCTGGCTGGCGTTCGTGGCTCTTCTCGTACTGTGCACTACGTTCGTTGCCGCCCAGGAAACCACCGGCGGCATCCAGGGCCAGGTGACGGATCCCAGCGGCGCCGCGGTTCCAAACGCGACCGTTGAAATCAGCGGCGGTCCGCTCCCGCGTCCGATCACCCTCCAGACCGACGGCGCGGGCCAGTTCCTGCAACAGCAGTTGCCGGTCGGCATGTACACGGTCACGGTTTCGGCGCAGGGCTTCTCCACCGTCCGCAAGACCGACACGCCCGTCGTGCTCGGCCGCGCCACCCGCGTCGACTTCCGCTTGGAAGTCGGCAAGGTCACCGAAAGCGTGGTCGTCAGCGCAGAGGCCGTGATGGTCGATACCACCTCCTCCAGTTCCGCGGTGAACGTCGACAAGACGTTCTTCGACCTCATCCCCAAGGGCCGCAGCTTCTACGACCTCATCAACATCGCCCCCGGCGCCCGTAGCGAAGGCAAGGCCGGCGGCTTCCAGGTGGACGGCGCTTCCGGTTCGGAAAATGCCTACTTCCTCGATGGCATGGAGGTCACCAACATCCAGACCGGCGTGCTCTCCGGCCAGAACCGCGTCCCCGTGGAAATGGTTCAGCAGGTGCAGGTGAAGAACGGCGTCATGGACGCCCAGTACGGCGGCGCCATGGGCGGCGTTGTCAACGCCGTCGTCCGCAGCGGCACCAACGAATGGCACGGCCAGGCCGGTTTCTATTTCGACAACGATACCCTCTCGGCGCGTCTGCGCCCCACTCTGGAGATGGATCCGACCGATGACTCGCGCACGCGCGTCCGCTACTTCCAGAACAAATTGGACGACTACTCCACCTGGAACCCCGTGTTCAACATCGGCGGCCCGGTCCTCAAGAACAAGCTCTTCTACTTCGGCGGCTTCATGCCCTCGCTCACCACGACAAACCGCCGCGTCACCTTCCTGTCCAACAATCAGACGGGCGACTACACTTCCAAGTACCGCCAGCACTACGCGGCCAACAAGCTCGACTTTGCTCCGTTCAGCAAGCTGCGCATGAACATGAGCTGGGTCTGGAATCCCAACTATACGCGGGGCTTCCTGCCGGCTCGGCAGGGTACCGATTCTCCCAATCGGGATTGGGCCGGGCTGGGCAACTACCGCGCCGGGCAGATCCTCTCCGGCCAGGCCGACTTCCTCGCCACCAGCAAGCTCATCCTCAGCTTCCGCGGCGGCTATCAGTTCACCAACTACACCAACAACTACGCGCTGTCGAAAACGACGTTCATCTACAGCACATCCAACCTGATGTATCCCGACCTGCCTCCCGCTGTGCGGCTCACCAGCACCGGGTGGGTGCAGCAGGGCACATCGAGCACCGACTACGACATCTACCGGCGGACGAACCTCAACGCCGACGGCAGCTACCTGCTCAACCTCGGCGGCCAGCACAATATCAAGGCCGGCTGGCAATACAACAAGCTCGAGAACGACGTCAAGACGCTCACTTACCCCACGGGCTACTACAGGTTCTACTGGAACCAGTCCTGGCCCTGCATCACCAATCAGTGCGACAGCGTGCCGGCGCAGTACAGGGTTCCGGGCACCAATCGCGTCCGCGGCGCCTACGGATATTACCGCTGGCTGACCTTCGGCACCTTCGGCTACGCCTCCAGCAACAACCACGCCATCTTCTTCCAGGACAACTGGCGCGTGAACAGGCGCCTCTCGCTGAACCTCGGCCTCCGCACCGAGCGCGAGTATCTGCCGAGCTATGAGAAGCAGGGCATCGCTGCCGCTCCTCCCATCAAGTTCACCTGGGGCGACAAGCTCAGCCCGCGCATCGGCGGCGCGTTCGACCCGAAGGGCGACGGCAAGATGCGCTTCTACGCCTCGTGGGGCTACTTCTACGACATGATGAAGTATGAGATGCCGCGCGGCAGCTTCGGCGGCGACATCTATCTCACTTCCTATCACGCCCTCGACGATCCCAACGTCTTCACCCAGATGCGCACCTACGGCTATCCCGCCGACCCGCGCAAGCTTCCCGGCCAGTTCTTTGAACTCGTTGATTGGCGCATCCCCTCCAACGATCCGAATTCCTGCGAAAAGAACCACCTGCCCTGCACCGGCCAGACCATCGAGCCGAACCTCAAGCCGATGAAGCAGCGCATGTTCGACGTCGGCTTCGACTACAGCCTCGATCCCACTCTCGTCGCCAGCATCCGCTACACCAACCGCCGCCTCATCCGCACCATCGAGGACGTCGGCATCCTCGGCGAGGGCGGCGAGGTCTACTTCATCGCCAACCCCGGCTACGGCATCACCGCCGACCGGAACTTCTGGGCCGCAGGTTTCCCCACGACGCCCAAGGCGCGCCGCGATTACGACGCGATCGAGTTCCGTCTCGACAAGCGCTTCTCGCGCAATTACCAGTACGCCTTCAGCTACACCTGGTCGCGCCTTTATGGCAACTACTCCGGGCTCGCCAGTTCCGACGAGAATGGCCGCACCAGCCCCAACGTCAACCGCTACTTCGACGTCCCCTGGCTGGCTTACACCGAACAGGGCGTCATGTCGGAAGGCCGTCTGGCGACCGACCGTCCGCACACCCTGAAGTTCTTCGGCGGCTACACGTATCGCAGCCGCATCGGTTCCACGACGCTGTCGCCCAACGTCGCCCTCTACTCCGGCACGCCCCTCACCACCGAGCTGAACGCCATCTCGTCCACGCCCATCTACCCCTACAACCGCGGCGACATGGGCCGGACCCCGGTGTTCTACAACTTCGACCTCAACCTCATGCATGACTTCACGCCCTTCGCCGCTCGCGAGAGCATGAAGGTCCGCTTCGAGTTCACGGTCTTCAACCTGTTCAACTCGAGCATCGTCACCAACAAGGATCAGGTGCTGCTCCACCCCGACGACAGCCAGATCCAGTTCGAACACGAGACCGACATCTTCAAGGGCTTCAACACCCTCAGACTGATGAAGGAGCAGGGCCTCCGCATCAGCCCCCTCTACGGTCTGGCCAGCGCTTTCCAGGGTCCTCGAACGGCCCGCCTCCAGCTCAGCTTCTTCTTCTGAGCTTCGCTCAGCCTCCTCGGAAAAGGCGCCCCCAAACGGGGCGCCTTTTCTGTCACCGCAACCCCTGGTTTCAAAGCGGTAACCCAACCTCCCCAACCCTTCGCCCCTTCCTCATCGCGCGCGCAGCGCGCGACCACTCCGCCGCCCTTCCCTCCCGGGTTTCCCGCTCCCTCCGCAGCGGGTTTCCCATCGCGCTTGCGCGATGGCTGCATCCCACCCGTGCCGCCCGCGCCCTCCCCAGCGGGTTTCCCCTCGCGCTCGCGCGAGGGCTGCATCCCAACTGCGCCCCCTCCCCCTCTGCAAACCATTGCCCCGCAACCTCCGCCAAAACCCGAAAAAGCGATTTTTCGAAACGAACCGAAACCCGCCCCGCCCAAACAGAGCCGCGCGGGAGCAGCCCGAAGGGCTGCGACCAAGCGGTTCAAACACAACCTCCCCAACCTTCCAACACCCCCCATCGCGCCGAAGGCGCGACCAGTCCGCCGCCCTCCCAAACGGGTTTCCCCTCGCGCTCGCGCGAGGGCTGCATCCCAACTGTGCCCGGTTCAACCTCTCACTCGGCCAGCAGCTGCATCCCACCCGTGCCCCCTCCCGCCCCGCAAACCCTTGCCCCGCAAAACCTGCCAAAACCCGAAAAAGCGATTTTGCGAAACGAACCGAAACCCGCCCCGCCGCAGGCTCGCAATTCTGCCCTCCCCCTCTGCAGTGGATTTCGCGGAAAAGCCCGCGTCGTCCTGCCGCTCAGCACCCTTCCCCGGGCGCGGACGTGCGCGGATGCCGGATCGCAGCGCGGAAACGCGCAGACGCTACGCCGAGTATTTCCGGCAAAGTCCGCGCAGCTCGCCCAGAAGCCGCGGCACCGCCGTCGCCGCCGGCTCTTTCGCCTCGTATTCCAGCGACAGATACCCTTTGTAGCCGCCCGACGCTACCAGCTTCACCACGCGGTCCCAGTCCTGCGGTCCGCGCCTGCCGTCTTCGTGGACCATCTCGGACTTCACCTGCACGTTCACGGCGTACGGCAGGCACATCTCCATCTGCCGCCACGGATCCTGCGGAAAATTGCCGGTGTCCAGGTTGACGCCCACCCACGGCGAATTCACCTTCCGCACGATCTCCAGGATTCGCTCTGCGCGCGTCGTGATGCCTCCGTGATTCTCCAGCCCGAGAATCACGCCCTGCGCGCCCGCAATCTCCGCGCCCCGCTGCAGGCACTCCACCACCCACGGCACGGCCTGCTCTTCCGTGATCCCGTTGCGCAGATATCCTCCGAACACGCGGATGTGACCCGCGCCAAGCGCCGCGGCGGCGTCCACCCAGCGGCGGATGTTCTCCACCTCGGCGTCGCGCTCCTTCTGTTCCGCACGCGTCAGTTCCGTCCGGATGGCGATCGAGTAAATCGAGATGCCGCAGCGGTAAGCCAGCCTTCGCAGGGAATGCAGCCACGCGCGTTCGGTGGACGGCACCCAATACACTGTCATGTCGAGACCGTCCACGTCCCACTCGACGCACGAACGGACCAGATCTTCATAACTGCGCGCTTTCGACTGCAGATCCTGACGGAACGAATACGCGCACAGCGCCGGCTTGAGTCTTGCCTTCTTCGGCAGTGCTTCCTGCGGCTGGGCGGAGGCAAGACCGGCGGGCACTCCCGCGGCTGCAGCGAGGAACGTTCGGCGGTTCATGGCTTCGATGCTATCGCAAGCGGAGAACGGCCGCGGAACGTCGCCGGCGCCGGAAAGCCGGCGAGCTCGGCGATCATTGGCGCGATGTCGATGATCCGGAACTCCGGCCACAGCACGCCCCGCAGAATGCGTGGCCCGGCTGCGATGCAGATGGCCTGCATGTCGCGCCGCGTGGGCAGGAAGCCGTGCATGCCGCGCGCCTTCGCCTCTCTCCCGCCAGCGCGCGCCGCGGGACCGTAGCCCGGCGCAAAGTCGAAATACAGATCGCCGCCCGCCGGCCCGCCGATGCCGAACCGCTCCCCGTCCTGCTCCGGCGTGAAGAACGATGTGATGCCCTCCGCCCCCGACAGCGCGCGCCGCGCCTTCTCGACGATGTCCGCCCGCTCGGACAGCGGCACGGCGCCCTGCTTCCAGTCCGTCGTGTTCACGAGAATCGAGTGATACAGGTACGCCGCTTTCGAGTCGAGCCCCGCCTGTTTGAGCACATCGGAAACGGGGACGAACTTCGACACCGCCGCCATGCCGTGATCGGACACCCAGAGCAGATGGTCCTTGTTCCGGTCTCCGGCGAGCCTGGCGAACTCCGCCGCTCCGCGGTCGATCGCGATGTAGCCCCAGCGCCGCCACTCGCGCGCCTGCCCATCTCCGGAGCGCGCCGCCGGCAGCCACATATGGTCGATCTCGTCAGGGAACGGCAGGTAGCTCTGCATCAGCCGCGGCTGAAACTTCTTCTGGAGCCATGTGGCGTGCCGCGTCATCTGCCGGATCACCAGCTCCATCGCCTCCAGATACTCGGCCGGCGAAATGAGCCCCTTTTCGAGCAGCGCCGTGGGTCCGTTGCCGATGAACCCGCCCGCTTCGCGGAAGATCCTCTCGAGCGGCACGGACGAACCGAGTTCCTGCCACGGTGTCACATACAGGCGGAACCCGTTCTCGCCCGATTCGAACAGCCGGAAAAAGATCGCCGCCGGCGCAGGCGACTCCAGCAGCAGCGGCGCGCTGAACCGCCGCGCCAGATCGCGTTTCCGCGGCGGCTCGGACTCCGCGGGCGCATACGCAACGTCCACCGCCTGTCTGCCGGAGGTCAGCGCAACCCGCACCGATTTCTTGCCCGGAATGACGCGGAACGACGCCGGTCCGTGTTCGAACAGGTAAGACCCGTCCGGCATCCGCCTGCCCGCCGCGGGCGTCCACAACGCATGCGGCGCGAGGAGCCGGGTCTGGTAACCGTTCACCACCACCGCGCCCGGCGCCGAGTTGAACCGCGTGAACGGATAGCCCTGCGTCGGCTGATGCGCCACCGCCGGAATGCCCGCCCGCGCCGCCGCCGCCCAGAACGTTTCCGCGGCCAATTGTTCCGCCCGGAAGCCGTTGCCGCGCTCGAGGAACGTGTGCTCGCTCCGCGGCAGCACCGGAGGCGAGTTGGCCGTGATGTGGTTCACGTCCCCGTAGCAGCCCGTCCACAGCGCCGCGTGCGAGTTCGCCGTCGTCGAAGGGAACGCCGGCTGCACTCCGCGCGACGCCGCTCCGCGCCGCGCCGTCTCCTTCAGGACGGTCAGTTCCGCGGCCACAGGATCTTCAAAAAATGTTTCCGCGCCCAGGCCGTCGAAACTGACGACCACGACGCGCTGCGCTCCCGCAGGCAGCGCCCAGAGAAGCGCGAGTGCCGGAATCAGCCGGCGCCGTGTTGTCTGAACCATGCAAGCATCCGTTTCCAGCCGTCTTCCGCCGCTTCCTTCCGGTAGCTGGGCCGGTAATCGGCGTGGAAGCCGTGCGGCGCCGCCGGGTAGACGATGATTTCGCCGGTCTTGCCGGCCTGTTTCAGCGCCGCGCGCATCCGCTCCACATGCTCGACGGGAATCCCCTGATCAGCCTCTCCGTACAGGCCGAGCACCGGGGCTTTCAGATCCGCGGCCGCCTCAATCGGCGCCTTCGGCTGAAGCTCGGAAGCCTGCCTCGGCACCAGCTGCCCGTACCAGGCCGCCCCGGCTTTCAGCTTCGGCTGATGCGCCGCATACAGCCATACGATGCGCCCGCCCCAGCAGAAGCCAGTGACCGCGAGCTTGTCCGCGCTGCCTCCGTTCTGCGCAGCCCACTTCGCGGCGGCATCCAAATCCGCCATCACCTGCGCGTCCGGCACCCGCCCCACCACCTTGCGGATCTCTTCGAAATTCTCCAGGTTGTCCACGCGCCCCTGCCGCGCATACAGATCCGGCGCGACGGCCAGATAGCCAGCCTTCGCCAGCCGCCGGCAGACGTCTTTGATGTACTCGTGCACGCCGAAAATCTCGTGCACCACCAGCACGACAGGCAGATTCGAGCCCCGCGCCGGCATCGCCCGGTAGGCGGGCATCAGCCCTCCCTCGGCGGGGATCTTCACTTCGCCCGCTTCCAGACCCTGCGTGTCGGTCGTGATCGTCTGCGCGGAGACGGGCCGCACGGCCAGTGCAAAACCCGCCGTAAGGCTGGTGACGATGAACCCGCGCCGCGCACTGGGCTCCGGTTCCGGGAACAGGCTCTTTTCGTGGTCTCTCAGATTCTGTTCTGACATGCGGCCCCTCTGGACTTCTTGATTCTATCGCGGGGCCGCGGGCCTTCCGTGACGGCGCGCCCCTGAATGGCGCTCTTCTCCCGGCCAGTCCCGCGACAACGGAGACACGCTGCGGCGGCGCCGGATTCCAGCGGGTGTCGAGTTCCGTTCGCGGTTGCTGCGGCTGCCCGGAGGTTCGTCTCCTGGCGCACTCGTACAGGCGGCAGGTCGCCTCCGGATGCGTGCTTTCCGTCTTGCCGCCGGCCGGATCGCAGTCCCGGTTCTCTGAAAGGGTGTATCGTGTGGATGTCCGCTCTCTCTGCCATGTCCGTGCCCGAATACCCGATGCTGATTGGCGGTCTGGAGCACCGCTCGGAATCGCCCATCATCGTGCGCACGCCCTTTGACGGCCAGCCTTTCGCCACTGTCTATGCCGCCCAGGAACGGCATCTGGCGCTGGCTGTCGAAGCTGCCGAGAAGGCTGCGCCTGTCATGCGGGAGATGACGCGCGCGCAGCGCGCAACCATCCTTCTCCGGGCGCACGCGCTGCTCGAAAAACGCAAGGACCTGTTCGCCCGCACCATCGCCAGCGAAAGCGGCAAGCCGCTGCGCGAGGCGCGCACGGAAGTGGAGCGCGCCCTGAACACGCTTTTCTTCTCCGCCGAAGAAGCCCATCGCCTCGCCGGCGAGGAAGTCCCGATGGACGCAGCGCCCGCCGGCGCGGGACGCATGGCGATGTTCATCCGCGAACCCCTCGGCGTCATCGCCGCCATCACCCCGTTCAACTTTCCTCTCAATCTGTCGATGCACAAGATCGGTCCCGCGCTGGCGGCAGGCAATACCGTCGTTCACAAGCCCGCCTCCGCCACGCCGGTCACGGCGTTGCTGCTCGCCCGGCTGTTCCTCGACGCCGGACTGCCGACCGGAGCGCTCAACGTGGTCACCGGACCGGGCGGCGCCATCGGGGACTATCTCGTCGAACACCCCGGCGTGCGGATGGTCACCTTCACCGGCAGCGCCGAAGTCGGCCTTCGCATCCGCTCCCGGGCGGGCATGAAGCGCGTGACGCTGGAGCTCGGCAACAACTCCGCGGTCATCGTCTGCGCCGACGCGAACCTCGATGACGCTGTTGCTCTCTGCGTTCCGGGCGCCTACGCCAACTCCGGGCAGGTCTGCATTTCCGTCCAGAGGATCTTCGCTGAAGAGCCCGTCCACGAAGAGTTCGTCGAACGCTTTTCGGAAAAAGCCTCCCAGCTGCCTGTTGGCCACCCGCTGGACGAAAACGCCGCGGTGACTTCGCTGATCACGGAAGCCGAGGCGCAGCGCGTCGTATCCTGGATCGGCGAGGCGATCGAGCAGGGCGCGCGGCTCGTCTGCGGCGGCGGACGGCAGCGCGCGACGGTGCAGCCTGCCGTGCTGTCGGATGTTCCCCCGCAGGCGCGCCTGTTCGCCCAGGAGGCGTTCGGCCCCGTGGCCGGCATCAACCGTTTCGCCAGCCTCGACGAGGCCATCGCCGCCGTCAACGATTCGCCCTACGGGCTGCAGGCTTCCATCTTCACCCGCGATATCGAAAAAGCCTTCCGCGCCGCCCGCCGCGTCCACGTCGGCGGATTTCTCATCAACGACGTGCCGCAGCTGCGGGTGGATCAGATGCCCTATGGCGGCGTGAAGCTCAGCGGCACGGGGCGCGAAGGTCCGCGCTTCGCCATCGAGGAGATGACAGAGATCAAGCTGATCTCCTGGCGCGTCAGCGTCTGATCCCGGCGCGATTCCTGCGCCGGACCAGAGCGGCGTCACGCCCGGTCCGGCAATATTTCGCCTTGCGCGTCAGAGGTTTCTGCCGTCTGCCGCAGGCGGCGCGGCCGGGAGCTGCCATCAACGGGCCGGAGGTATTGCCATGGCAGCTCTGCCACAGCCCAGATACGGGCTCCAGCATTTGCATCTTTTCCCGGTCTATCAGACCCGGGCGGACTACCAGGCGGCGACAGGTCAGGAACCGCCGCCCTTTGATCCAACCCGGCCGGCCCAGTACTGGTTCGATCCCGAGGCGGCCAAATCGAGCCGGCGCGTCATCGTCTACGAGCGCGCTCTGGCGATCGACGAGCGCGGCAACCCGAAGCGCGACGAGAACGGCAGGCCCTATTTCGAACCGCTGGCGTTGCCGAAAGCCGAGGCCTCGACCGTCAACATCCCGTACAAGAAGGCGGCTAACGAGCCTTCCAGCGGACTGCCCGACGTGCCCGTGCCGTGCCGCGAGCTTCATCCCGACGAGGAGCTCGAGTTCGGCTTCGGGGGCATCGTCCTCGTCCGCAACAAGAACTTCGACAATCAGGAGGTCACCGGATTCACTGCGGGCGACAGGGAGCTGCTGCGGGCCATCGCCCGCAAGCTCAACGTGAATCTCCCCGCCTGACAGGCAGATTCTCCGGTCCTCCTGTCAGCGGCGGGCGCAGCGCTCCGGGGGATGGATCATCTCCGGGCTCCTGCAGGGGGGAGCTCGAAGCCCTGTTGGCCGCCGTGCGGGCCACCCGTGACCGCACGGCGGCCAACCCTGCGCCGAACCCGCCGCACCTTCCCTTCCTCCGTCTTCGCGCCCGGCCGGGCGCAGCACGAAAGCCGCGCGTGGCGCGCCCTCCGGCGGTCTCAGGAGATCCGGCCCGGATTCTGCTGTCGTGCAATGCAGCCGGAAAGCCCCAGGGGACGCGCTGATCAGCCCGGCGATCTCCGGCGATTTCCTGCCCTGCCTCCGGCGCCGGGCCATGGATTCAGCCCTGTCGGAGACAGTCCGCGCGTGGCCAGGGATCGGTTTCCCTCAGGACGGCGGCTACTCGTGATTGCGCCGCGCCATATCCACCGTGGCGCAATCCGCCGGGCACGCAACGCGGGGGATCAGCCCTGGCGTTTTCCCCGGTTCAGGTCGCCTGACCCGCCGGAGCGGGCGGACGCCAACCCATCAGCCGCTGCACGTCGGCCACAGCCGCATCGGGACATCCCACGATCATGTCTGCGCTCATGTCGATCTTGCGGCCATCCGGCGCCACGAGAGTCAGCTCGCGGACAATCGTCATTCCTCCGGGCCATTCGCCTTTCGTCTCCCAGTAGGACACGGCGAAATCTTTGGGATCATATCCAGCCCTGCGAATCGCCTCCGCAAGAACCTGCTTGCTCTGCTGCGCAATGGGGGGCGGATCCGCCGGACGGCGCCAGAACAGGATTGCATTATCTGGCACGATGGAGTCTTCCGGCACGTCCCGGAAGATGCCCCCGGCTTTGTCGTTGGAGGAATTCGCCACCTCCGGTCCGTGCCATCCTGAACCTGCGGTTCCGCTCTGGGACGCCTGCTGTTCCGAATCGGGTTCCGTGCGCCCCGCCGGCCCGGTGGAGAACACGCTCGCCAGTCCCGGGACGGTTTCGCCCTGTTCCCCCGGCTGAATGCTCCCGACCGCCTCGTGAAGCTTGGAAACAAAGGCGTTCGCGTCCTGCGTCTGGGAGGAGGACCGGGCCGGCAGATTGCCGGCGGATTCGAACCAGGACGCCAGCGAAGAATTTCTGGATTGGGAAGGGGCGACGCTCATGCAGGGGCCGATGCAATCCGCAGGCCAGTCGAGCCGCCCCACGCGGCGCAGGCAGCCCACTCTTACCGGAACTGGATCCGGACGATTTTCGTCACGCCGATCGGCTCAGCCACCAGCCGGACATCCGCCACCGGGGGACGGAACTTGTCCGGATGCGGAGTGAACTTGAGAACCAGCTCCCCCTTGCCCCCCTTGGGGATTTGGGCTTCAGGCGCTTCGCACTCCAGCCCGATGATGCCCGGACAGAACACCTTGATCTCCACGCTGCCGGGCATGCCGTTGAAGATTTCGACTTTTTCCGTCCCGCCGGTCACCGGCAGCGAGACGAGCGTCCGGGAGATCTTCACGAGCGCCTCCACCTGTTCCGGACTGGTGGGCATGACCGGCGCACCGCCTCCGAAAGGATTCGCCGGATCGTTCTCGCCGGAAGCCGGCTTCATGGTTCCGAAAGGAGTCGCGATCCCGTCCTTCGAAGGCTCAGGAATGTAACGGCACCATGCGCCTTTTTCGAAATTCCAGAGACTCGTCAGGGGAGCTTTGACGGGCAGAGGCTGCCCGAGCGTTGTCAGCGTTGTCCCCAGCGCCACGGTGGCCCGGGCGCGGGTGAAGCCTTCCTCGTACTGCGTCTGGATGATCTCCACGCTCGTCCAGCGCCGCTTCTCCATGTCGTAGTAGCGGTCCTTGCTGTCGTCGCAGACCAGCCCCTCGGCCTGGCGGAAGCGTCCCGCCTGTTCGAGCTTGTAGAACTCGAGGATCTTCTCCCGCAGAGCTTCATCGACGCCGGCCGGCGGCCGGTTGAAGCCTGCGCCCCCGGTCGCCTGTCCGGCGGCGGAACCGAGGGCCAGAGACAGACTGGCAAGGATGAAAGTGTGAATGTTCATTGCGGGAATCAGTTTGCGGGGAGTGGCTGGGAGGCAGGGACTCGAACCCCGATACGCAGATCCAGAGTCTGCAGTCTTACCATTAGACGACCTCCCAGCGAGGTCACCCCCATTATACCAAACGCCTCCGAAATACAAGACGCGCAAGGCCGCGCTGCGTTAGAGTAGGCGTGAAAGGACTCCCGCCATGACCACCAACCGCCGCGCATTCCTGGCCGGCTCCGCAGCAGCCGCCGCCCCCGCCATTCTCCACGGCTCGCCATCCTCCACCGCCGCCAACGACAGGCCCGCTTTCGGCGTGATCGCCGCCGGCGGACGGGGCCGCTATCTCGCCCGCTACTTCGCGAAACTCGGCGCCCAGTGCGTGGCCGTCTGCGATGTCCGCGAAGACTGCCTGCAGGAGGCCCTGAAAGACTTTCCTCAGGCGAAGACGTATTACCACCACGAGGAACTTCTCGCGCAGAAGGGCATCGACTTCACCGTCTGCGCCGGTCCGGACCACTGGCACCTGCAGCACCTCGTCGACTCGCTCAACGCCGGCAAGGACGTCTACACCGAAAAGCCGCTCTCCAAAACACTTCAGGAGAGCGTTGTGATGGTGGAGGCCGTGCGACGCAGCGGCAAAGTCGTGCAGGTGGGCATGCAGCGGCGCAGCGCCCCCTCGCTGATCAAGGCCAAGAAGCTGGTCGACGACGGCATCCTCGGCCGGATCACGATGGTCAAGGCGAAGTGGCACTGGAACACCGCGCGCCCGCTGAACAACTCGCCCTTCCCCGGAAAAGTGGACTGGGACCGGTTTCTCGGCCCCGCGCCGAAACGCCCCATGGAGCCGCGGCGTCTGCGTTATTGGCGCTGGTTCCGCGATTACGCGGGCGGCAACATGACCGACCAGGGCACCCATCTGATGGACGTCGTGCAGTGGTTCACCAACTCGCCTCCGCCCCGCGCCGCCATGGCGATGGGCTTTGTGGCGAAAAACGAGGGCGCCGAGCACCCCGAAGTGTTCAGCGCCACGTTCGATTACGGCAGTTTCCTCACCTGCTGGGAGCTGAACTACTGCAACGATTTCGATGACAGCTGGTCGATTCTCTTCATGGGGGATCAGGGCACCATGCTGCTCAACGACGCGGGCGTCACGGTCTGGAAAGAGCCCTGGAAGGACAACCGCACGCCCATCCTCGAGGAAAAAGCGCCGGTTCCCATCGAAACCCACATCCAGAACTTCCTCGACTGCCTCAAGACCCGCCAGCAGCCCAGCTGCACCGTGGAGATCGCCCAGCGCGCCGTCGCCGGTCCGCATCTGGCCAACATCGCCATGGATCTGGGCCGCACCGTGAGGCTGGCCGAGGACCTTGTCACGGTGTCATGAAACATCTCCGAGCTTTTCTGTTTTTGATTGCCGCTTCCGCCGCCGCCCAGCCGTTTCACTTCGGCCTGCGCGGCGGCTTCGCCTTCCAGGATGTCATCGATTCGCGCGGCAATCTCCGCGCGGCTTCCAAAAACTGGACTCTGGGCCCAACGGCGGAAGTGAGCCTGCCTTTCGGTTTCGCCGCCGGCGCGGATCTGCTGTACCGCCGGCTCGAGTATCAGGATCCGCGCTCGAACACGGCCAACTCGTGGACCGTGCCGCTGCTGGTCAAGTACTACCTGCCGGGCGACGGGCCGCGCTATTTCATCGAGGCGGGACCGTCGTTCCGCTCCCTCGGCAACCTGCCCCGGATCGAGGGCAACGCCACGAAAGGGCTTGCCTTGGGCACGGGCGTGCGCTTCGGGGCGGGACTCGTGCGCTTTTCCCTCGGGTTGCGGTACAGCCGCTACGGGGAGGGGCGCGGGCTGGACGTCAACGCTCCCGCCGGAACGTTGCGCACCAGGGAAAACCAGCTGGACCTGCTTTTCGGACTGACGTTCTGATCAGCGGATCACGCCAGTGAGCGGCGAGCTGGCGCTTGCATACAGCCGCCGCTCCATCCGTCCGGCGAGAAACGCGAGCCGCCCAGCCTCCACGGCGTGCTTCATCGCCGCCGCCATGGCCACGCTGTTCTGCGCGGCGGCGACAGCCGTGTTCAGCAGCACGCCGTCGAAGCCCATTTCCATGGCGATGCAGGCGTCCGAGGCGGTGCCCACGCCGGCGTCCACGATCAGCGGCACCTCGGTGATCTGCTCGCGCAGAATGCGGAGCGTGGCGAAGTTCTGGATGCCCAGACCGCTTCCGATGGGCGCCGCCAGCGGCATCACTGCAGCCGCGCCCGCGTCGATCAGGCGGCGGGCCGTGATCAGATCGTCGTTGGTGTACGGCAGCACGACGAAGCCTTCCTTCACGAGGAGCTTCGTCGCTTCCACGAGTCCGAAGACGTCGGGGAACAGCGTCTTCTCGTCGCCGATCACTTCCAGCTTGATCCAGTTCGACAGCCCCACCTCGCGCGCCAGCAGCGCCGTGCGCACCGCGTCATCGACGTTGTAGCAGCCAGCCGTGTTCGGAAGGATGAAGTATTTCGAGCGGTCGATGTAATCGAGCATCGACTCCTTCGACCGGTCGGTCAGATTCACGCGGCGCACCGCCACCGTGACCACTTCCGCTCCGGACGCTTCGTGGCACCGCACCATCTCGTCGAAGCTGCGGTACTTGCCGGTACCGATCATCAGGCGGGAGCGGAACGTGCGTCCGGCTATGGTGAAGGGCGTGTCCATGCTCTCATTGTACGGCGCGCGGCAGCACCGGCTTGACTGGGGCGGTATAGTAGCGGATGAGGGGATTCAGCCCGCCCATCGGGCCCTTAGCACAATGGTTAGTGCAGCGGACTCATAATCCGTTGGTTGCAGGTTCGAGTCCTGCAGGGCCCACCATTTCTGACCCGCCCTGTTTTCAACCGCCGGGCGGATGCTGTCTGCGCGGCTGCCGGCCTTGAGGCGGCGAAGAGTGCCGAGGGGCATACGCGGTGGCAGGCAGTGGAGCTGTAATCAGCGGGACCGTGGAAAGACAGAGATTTCCTGCAAGGCGGGAGGTGGAGGGAATCAGAGCGGGCAGGAACCTGTCCGGAGGGATGGAAAAGATCGAGGGCGGGCCGGCGCGCAAAGGCGCACCGGCCCGGAGTCAAATCTGACCGCGAGGGAACTACCAGCGCGGCTCGCGCCGGCGTCCGCCGCCGCCGTAGCCGCCGCGGTCGCTGCGGCCACCGCCGCCAAAGGGACGCTCTTCGCGCGGACGAGCCTCGTTCACGTTGATCTTGCGACCGCCGAAGTCCATCCCGTTCAGCGCATTGATCGCACGATCGGCTTCCTCGTCATTCGACATCTCGACGAAGGCGAACCCGCGGCTGCGGCCAGTCTCCCGGTCCGTGATGATGCTGACGCGATCCACGGTCCCGTAATTCTCAAACAACCCCCGAACGGCATCTTCGCTCGAGTTGAAACTCAGGTTTCCAACGAAAATATTCTTCACTCAGACACTCCTTCGTATTTCGGATGCGGCCGTGCGATCAGGGGAGTTCGGACAGGGGGGAAACCACGGAGGCCAGACTCGATCCTAACAGACGCGGACGATCAAAATACGCCTTCAGCATACCAGACGAGTCAAGCCTTGGGAAGCAAAATTTGACTGCGATGGGAAAATTCGGCGAGGCGGGCGTTCGTGCTGGCGCGGTCCGGCAGGGCTGGCTCCTGCGTTCCAACGCCAGTAGAATGGAGGGCGCCATGCCAAGGATCCGCATGATTCCACTGCTTCTGACCCTTCTGGCCGCGGTTGCCTGGAGCCAGCCGCCGCGCTCTTACCCCGTGCTTGGAAAGGTTGTCCGGGAAGATCCGCGCCTGGACGAACTCCTGCCGCCCGACGCCCGCATCGAGGTTCTGGCCACCGGTTTTGAGTGGGCCGAAGGCCCGGTTTGGGACCGCAAGGGCGGATATCTGCTGTTCAGCGACATTCCGCGCAACTCGATTTACAAATGGACGCACGAGCGCGGCATCGAACTTTTCCTCAAGCCGTCCGGCTATACCGGCGCTGCTGAATACGGGCGCGAGCCGGGCAGCAACGGGCTTGTCATCGATCCGCAGGGCAGGCTGATTCTGATGGAACACGGCGACCGCCGGGTTGCGCGCATGGATCCGGACGGCGGAAAAGTCACGCTTGCGGACCGGTATCAGGGCAAGCGTCTGAACAGCCCCAACGACGGGGCTCTCAAGTCGAACGGCGATCTCTACTTCACGGATCCTCCTTACGGGTTGCCCAAACAGTGGAACGACCCGCGCCGGGAGCTCGACTTCTGCGGCGTCTACCGATGGTCCAACGGCACGCTGACCCTGCTGACTTCCGAGCTCAGCCGTCCGAACGGCATCGCCTTCTCGCCGGATGAAAGGATCCTTTACGTGGCCAACAGCGACCCGAAGCGCGCCATCTGGATGGCGTACCCGGTGAAGGAAGATGGGACGGTCGGCCCGGGCCGCGTGTTTGCCGACGTCACCGCGATGGTCAGCCGGGAGCTGCCCGGTCTGCCCGACGGTCTGAAAGTCGACGCCCGCGGCAACCTCTGGGCCACGGGTCCGGGCGGCGTGCACATCTATGCCCCCGATGGAAAACGGCTCGGCCGCCTGGACACGGGAGAGGCGACCGCAAACGTCGCGTGGGGCGACGACGGCTCGACCCTTTACATCACGGCGGACATGTATCTCTGCCGCGTGCGGACCAGAGTCCGCGGCGCCGGCTGGTAATCGCGGGCTGCCGCGCAGGCGGGCCGGCCGGACATTTTCGACAGCGGTCAGGGGGCGCAGTTCACGGCGCCCGAGTTCACCTCATATGCTGCGGCAGCACCAGATCCAGATCAGCATGGACGGCCGCGGCCGCTGGCTGGAGAACGTCTTCATCGAGGGGCTGTGGCGGTCGGCGAAGGACGGGCTGATTGATCCGGGCGATTTCGCCGACGGTCGGCAACTGGGGGTGGCTCTGGACGGCTGCTTCCGGTTCTACAACCGCAGCCGGCCGCACCAGGCGCTCGGCCTGTCGCACGCAAGCCGCAGTGTTCGGCTTGCCGGCGGCGCCCGTCATGAAGGTCCGAGATCGGGGTTCCGCCCCAAACCCGGGGGTTCACCGCTTTCGGCCGGACTGGCTGCCCGGATGTTTGAAAAACAGGCGGGCTGCCGTACACTGGAAGAGCCTCGCGGGGAGACAGAGCGATGCAGGGATACGACCCGAGCGTCTCGTGAGGCCCAGACTGACGGGGCCGCCGCAGTGCCGCCCTCCCAACCCGCCGCGACCCACTGAGGATCGGGCAAACAGCGTCCAAGCTTCGGGGGCCACCTCAGGGGGAGCTAGCCACAGGAGGAAAGTCAAAGCGGGCTGCAGCAGTCCCACAAGGCGGAAGCGAGCGATGCAGAAAAAGAGATGGATTGAGATCGGACTGGTCGGGATGGTCGCTGTGGGGGCAATGGTTGTGTATTGGCCGGCCGCGACGCGCTTCCTGATCTGGGCGACGGGCAATGGACGGGGGTGCGGGCTGAGGGAATGCCTGGACGAAATTGAGCCCCGGATTGTTCAGGAAGGGATGCGACTGGCGAAGGCGAGTGCCGTCGTGCAACGGGACGGGGAGGGCTATGAGCTGCACCAGACGCCGCGGGGGATGTTTTGGTCGCCAGCGGGCAACATTCTGTACTACAACCTCGGCGAGATGGCGGTGGAAGCCTACGGGGGCGAGGCTGAGGGGGTGAGGGCAGGAGATGTGGTGCTGGATTGTGGAGCGAATGTGGGGACGTTTACGCGGACCGCGCTGGAAGCGGGCGCGTCAAAGGTGGTGGCGTTCGAAATTGATCCCCGAAATGCGGAGTGCCTGCGGCGGAATTTCCAGAAAGAGGCAGCCGAGGGCCGTGTCGTGGTCGTCGCGCAGGGTGTGTGGAGCCGCGAGGGGACGGTCGAAGTTCAGGTGTATTCGAACTCGAACTGGAGCACGGCGGCGATGCCGGAGCGGCCAGAGACGCAGGAGAAGCCGCGTCTGGTCAAGTTGCCAGTGACACGCATCGACACGGTGGTGGCGGAGCTCGGGCTGGAACGGGTGGATTTCATCAAGATGGACGTGGAAGGCGCCGAAGTGGAGGCGCTGCAGGGGGCGCGGACGACGTTGCAGCGCTTCCGGCCAAGGTTGAGCGTGGCCACCGAAAATCTGCCGGACGACATCGAACGGGTGCCGGCAGCGGTGCGGGCCATCGTGCCGGAGTATCAGTTCCGGCCCGGGTTGTGCCGGAAGATCCGAAAATTCATGATCCGGCCGGAGGTGGTGCATGGTTGGGTGGAGTGACTGCCATCGCTCCAGCAGATGCGGGCAGCGGAAGACCCTGGCGTCTCTGATTACGCAAGATCGCCGACTCCTGCGCCCGGGCCGGCGATCCCGTGAGTGGGAGCGGCGGAGGGTGAAGGCGCCGCGCCGCTCAGTGGGGGAGTCGGCCCTGGGGGGTTGTCTCCATTCCCGCCAGTCAGGATCTGCCTGAGCGCCCGCCTGACTGCATGCCTTTCGCTTCTTCCTGAGCGGCCCCGTGCGTATCGCTGGCCGGTGGCAGCTTTGCTCGCAGTTGAGCCGATCCCCGAAAACTCAGCCAGCGAGAATTCGGAGAGCCCTTGAATGCAGAGCGGAGAGGAGCAATGCATGAGGCGAAGCCGATACACTTCAAGGGCCGATGATCGAGGCCGTCCAGCAGAGGGAGGCAGGGCAGCCGGCGCGGGCGGGGTTGCCGTTGCAGGCGGCGAACGAAGGGTGGGCGGTGGACTTCGGTGGCTGGCGGCGGGCGGATCCGCATTCTGACGGTGCTGGACAGGTACACGCGGCAGTGTCCGGGGATCGAAGCGGGCTCGAGCATCGGCAGCCGGAGAGTGACGCGGGCGCTGGAGCGGATGATCGCCCGGCGGGGAACGCCGAAGCGGCTGCGGTGCGGCAACGGACAGGAATTCACTAGCCGGCGTTTTCTGGACTGGTGCGGGAGACCCGCGCATCGAGGTCGTCCCCATTCAGCCGGGGCGGCCGACCGAGCGCGGCGATCTGGGGAGCTTCCACGGCCGGCTGAGGGGCGAGTGCCTGAATGCGAACTGGTTTGCGAACCTGGCCGAGGCGAGGAAGAAGATCGAGGCTTGGAGAAAGGAGTCCAACAGCGAGAGGCCGCGCGCGCAGTCCGGGATTCGGCACGCCGGAGGAGTTTGCGCGGCAGCGCCCAGAGCCACCGGCTGGATGGCAGGACAGGTAGACGGAAACCCGGCTTTCCAAATTGCCAGTGGGAGAGAAAAGAGGGGCGGGTCAGCAGAATCGGAAGGTTTGTTTTTTCTCTCTGAACAACTTGAACTATTCCTGTTCTTGCTGAAAATTCGGCCCAGAACCCTTTTCCCGTGCAGATGGCGTGCTGAGCGGAGGCCGGGCCGGGGATCGCCCGATCTCGCGGCTCAGGCAAACACGGCGAGGATGCAGCCGCCCAAAGGCGGCTGGAAACCTGTCTGGGGGGTGCGGCGGGGACGGTAGGCGACTGCCCGCCCGGAAATCGCCCTTTGAGCCGGGGACCTCGACGGGACCGCCCGCTTCGCGGCCTGCAGCCGCTTCGGTCGCGGCACTGAACCCGTTGTCAGGCCGCGGGGATGCCTGGTGATGTTCCGCAGGGCCGGCGCAGCAGACTGGGGTCAGCCGAGCGGCTCGTATGCGTCCCGCCCGCACAGCCGCTCAAGCTCTTCGCGGAATTCCCGGTCGGGAGTCACCTTCTCGCTGATGTCGATGAAGACGACGAAGTCCCGCGGATTCTCCAGCCGCAGACGCACGCTCGTCGCGCCCGGTTTGCGCTTCACCAGCTCGCTCAACTGCCTGGCGCGCTGCTCGAAGTCCCCGTTCAGCCTGACACGGATCTGCACGAGCGAAGGAAAGTCCACGCGCGCCCTGTCCAGCGGGATGATGTCCTGAGCGTTGATGCGCACGGAGCCGTCCTCTTCCGGCATCGCTTTGCCGCGCACGAGCACCGCGCGGTCCGGCTCGAGCTCCTTCTGCAACGCCTCATAGCGGTTGGAGAACACGAGCACTTCGACAGACCCGAGGCGGTCTTCCAGCTGGAACGAGGCCCAGGGCTTCAACTCTTTGTTCCGCCGCCGCTGCAGGTTGCTGACGATGCCGCAGAGCGCGATCTCGGCGCCTCTTTCGAGACCGGCGAGGCTGGCGGTGTCCAGCGTGGTCAATTCTCGCACTTTCCAGCCGAACTCGTCGAGCGGATGCCCGCTGACGTAGAAGCCGATGGTTTCTTTCTCTCCACGCAGCTTTTCCTGCGGCGTCCAGTCGTCCACCCGGGGCAGGGCGCGCGCGGGCGCCACGCCCACAGCCGGTCCGTCGAAACCGCCGAACAATCCCGCCTGCCCGCTCAGCCGGTCCTTCTGCGCGCGCTGGCCGGACTCGATGCAGTCTTCGACAACCGCCATCAGCTGCGCCCGCGTGCCTGGCAGAGAGTCCATCGCGCCCGCGCGGATCAGGCTTTCGATGACGCGCCGGTTCACCGCGCCGAGATCCACTCTCTCGCAGAAATCATCGAGCGACGTGAACGGTCCGCCTTCGCGGCGCGCCGCCACGATCGCTTCCACCGCCGACTGGCCGACGTTCCGCACCGCGCCCAGTCCGAAGCGCATGCGGTCGCGCCCGACGGGCGTGAAATGGTAGTCCGACTGATTCACGTCCGGCGGAAGCACTTCAATGCCGAGTTCGCGGCACTCGTTGATGTACTTCACGACCTTGTCGGTGTTGCCGGTTTCCGATGTCAGCAGCGCGGCCATGAATTCCACGGAGTAATGCGCCTTCAGGTACCCCGTGATGTAGGCCAGGTAGCTGTAGGCGGCCGAGTGCGACTTGTTGAAGCCGTATTCGGCGAAGCGCGCCAGCGTGTCGAACAGCGCCGAAGCCTTGCGTTCGCTGATGCCGCGCTCTTTCGCTCCGGCGAGGAACCGCGCGCGCTGCCTGTCCATCTCCTCCTTCTTCTTCTTGCCCATCGCGCGGCGCAGGATGTCGGCCTCGCCGAGGGAGTAGCCGGCCACAGCCTGGGCGATCTGCATCACCTGCTCCTGGTAAATCGGCAGGCCGAAGGTCTCTTTCAGAATCGGCTCGAGCTGCGGGATGTCGTACGTGACCGGCTTCTTGCCGTGCTTGCGGTCGACGTAGTCGTCGATGAACTGCATCGGACCCGGGCGGTAGAGGGCGTTCAGCGCGATCAGGTCCTCGATCCGCTCCGGGCGCGCCCGCCGCAGCATGTCTTTCATGCCGGGCGATTCGAACTGGAACACGCCATCGGTCAGTCCGCGCGCGAAGATCCGCTCGTAGGTTTCCGCGTCGTCCAGCGGGAGGTCCTCGACGCGGATCTCTTCTCCCCGGTTGCGCCGGATCAGCTCGAGCGTGTCGTGGATGATCGTCAGGGTCGTCAGCCCGAGGAAGTCCATCTTGAGAAGCCCGAGCTTCTCGAGGCGGTCCATGTCGAACTGCGTGACGATTTCGTTCTTCGCCGTGCGGTGCAGGGGCACCAGCTCGACCAGCGGGACGGGCGAGATGACCACGCCGGCCGCATGCACGCCGACGTTGCGCGCCATGCCCTCGATGCGCCTGGCGATGTCGAGGACGTCGGCCACGCGCGGATCCGTGCGGGCCATTTCGGCGAGATCCGGCTCCTGGGCGAGCGCCTTTTCGATGGTCATCTTCGGATCCGCCGGCACGAGCTTCGAGATGCGGTCCGTTTCGGCGAAGCTCAGATCGAGCACCCGCCCGACGTCCTTGATGGCCGCCTTCGCAGCCAGCGAGCCGAACGTGATGATCTGTGCGACATGGTCGCGGCCGTATTTCTCGGTCACGTACTGGATGACTTCGCCGCGGCGGTTCGTGCAGAAGTCGATGTCGATGTCCGGCATGCTGATGCGCTCCGGGTTCAGGAAGCGCTCGAACAGCAGTCCGTACTCGAGGGGGTCGATGTCCGTGATGCCGAGACAGTAGCCCGCCAGCGAACCCGCAGCCGAACCGCGCCCCGGACCGACGGGAATTCCTTTCGATTTCGCATAGCGGATGAAGTCCCAGACGATCAGGAAGTAGCCGGAGAACTTCATCTGCTGGATCAGGCGGATCTCGCGCTCAAGCCGCTCTTCGTATTCCGGGATCGGATGCCGCAGCCTGCCCGCCGCCGCCAGCCGCTCGAGCCGGACGCGCCGCCTCTCCCATCCCTGGCGCGTCACGTACTCGAAGTACGTGTCCGTCGAGTGCTCCGGCGGCACGTCGAATTTCGGAAAGCTGTCCCTGACTTTTTCCAGCTTGACCTGGCAGCGCCGGGCGATCTCCCACGTGCGGTCGAGCGCGTCTTCCACCTCGCGGAAGATGGCCAGCATTTCGTCCCGCGACTTGAGATAGAACTCCTGCGTGGGGAAACTGAGACGGTTCGAGTCGCTGACTTTCGCGCCGGAGTTGATGCAGGTGAGAATGTCCTGCGCGCGGTGGTCGGACTTCTCAAGGTAATGCGCGTCGTTGGTCGCCACCAGCGGAATGCCTGTTTCGGCAGCCAGCCGGACCGTAAGCGGCATCACCTTCTGGTCCTTGTCCATGTCGTGATGCTGGATTTCAAGGAAGAAATTCTGCCGTCCGAAGATGTCCGCGTATTCGTACGCGAGGCGGCGCGCTTCCTCGTAATGGTCGGCTTCGAGGGACTCGCTGATGTCGCCTTTGAGGCAGCCCGAGAGGGCGATCAGTCCTTTGCTGTGCTGGGCGAGCAGCGTTTTGTCGATGCGCGGCTTGTAATAGAAGCCCTCGAGGCTTGCCGTCGTCGCGAGCTTCACGAGGTTCCGGTAGCCTTCCTGAGTTTCCGCGAGCAGCGTCAGGTGGTTGTAGCCGCGGTTGGTCTCGTCCTTGATCCGGCAGTCCTGGCGCGCGACGTAGACCTCGCAGCCGATCACCGGATGGACGCCGTGCTCCTGCGCCGCGAAGAAGAACTCCGCCGCTCCGAAGAGATTGCCATGATCGGTGATCGCCACCGCCGGCTGGCCGAGGCGCTGCACCAGCTTCATGAGGCGCGAGATCTCGCACGCGCCATCCAGCAGCGAGTAGTCGGTATGACAGTGGAGATGGACGAACGGCTTTTCGGGCACGGGAGGATGGGTGGTAGGGAAGGGCAGATTCGAACTGCCGACCTTCCGCTTAGGAGGCGGACGCTCTATCCTGCTGAGCTACTTCCCCACGCCTTTTCGTATTGTACTCCCCGCGGGCGCGATTCAGAGCGCAGCTTCCGATTCCCACCGGCGCAGACCTTTGCGGCCGATGTCCCGCCGGTATTGCATGCCTTCGAAACGGATGGCTTCGCACGCCTGATAGGCGCGCCGGATGGCCTCCTGCAGAGTGGGGCCGCTGTGCGTCACCCCGAGGACGCGCCCCCCCGCCGTCACGAGGCGGCCGCCATCCATCTTCGTGCCCGCGTGAAAGACGACAGCGCCCCGCCGCCCGGCTTCGTCGAGGCCGGTGATTTCGTCGCCGGTGCGGACCTTGCCCGGATAGCCCGCCGCAGCCAGCACGACGCAGACGCTCGGATCCGGGCGGAAGCGGAGGTGAGCCGCGTCCACCCGTCCTTCCGCCGCCGACCGCACCAGGGCTCCGAAGTCGCCCTCCATCCGGTGCAGCAGCGCCTGCGTCTCCGGATCTCCCAGCCTGACGTTGTACTCCAGCACCATCGGTCCCCGCGCGGTCATCATCAAACCCGCATAGAGGAATCCGCGGAACTCCGTCCCTTCCTCCCGCATGCAGTCGATGGTGCGCTGCATGATGTCCCTCTCAATCCGCGCCCGGTCTTCCGCCATGAGGATGCGCGAGTCCGAGTAGGCGCCCATGCCGCCCGTGTTCGGACCTTCGTCATTGTCGAAGATCCGCTTGTGGTCCTGCGACGGCTCGAGCGACACGATCCGCTCTCCGTCGCTCACGCCGATGAAACTGACCTCTTCGCCGGTCAGGTATTCTTCCAGAACCACGCGGGATCCGGCGGAACCGACCAATTGCCCGGCAAACATCGCTTGCAGCGTCTGTTCCGCTTCGGTTCGGTCCGCGCAGATCACCACGCCTTTTCCGGCTGCAAGCCCGTCGGCCTTGACTACTACAGGATACGTAAAAGAATCGAGGGCCTGGAGAGCGTCCGCGAGAGACCCGGTGGCCGCAAACCGCGCCGTGGGGATTCCAGCCCGCTCCATGAACTGCTTGGCGAAGATCTTGCTCCCCTCGAGCCTGGCGGCTGCCTGGGTCGGCCCAAAGAACGCGATTCCTTCTTTTTCAAAAAGATCGGCCACACCGTTCACGAGCGGCGCCTCCGGGCCGGAGAGCACGAGATCCGCACCGCAGCGCCGGGCTGCTTCCAGAAAATCTACAGGAGTAGTACTTTGTAAAGGGAGGCATGTGGCGACCTCGGCGCAGCCGGGGTTGCCGGGGGCCACAAAGACGTCCGAGACAGAGGGTGACAGCCGCAGCCGCCAGGCCATGGCATGCTCCCGTCCGCCGCCGCCGAGAACCAGGACTTTCACGGTTCGATCTCCTGCCGGGTAGAATCAATAGCATATCGAGCTTCTTTCCCTTCTGGCAATGCGGACAGTCCACTATGACGTGATTGTGATCGGGGCGGGGCATGCCGGCTGCGAGGCGGCTCACGCCTGCGCCCGCATGGGGCTGAAGACCGCCATGGTCACCATGAACCTCGATCTGATCGCCCAGATGTCCTGCAATCCCGCCATTGGCGGGATTGCCAAGGGACACCTTGTGCGGGAGATCGACGCTCTGGGCGGAATCATGGGGCTGGTGGCGGATGCGGTCGGGATTCAGTTCCGGCTGCTGAATACGAGCCGCGGGCCGGCGGTCTGGAGTCCCCGTGCGCAGATGGACAAGAAGCAGTACCGCGTCCGGATGCGCCAGACGCTGGAAGGGGTCGAGAACCTCCGCATCCTGCAGGCTGAGGTCGCCGGACTCGAATACGAGCCGCTCGGCGATGGACGGAGGCGCGTGCGGGGGGTTCTGCTGTCCGACGGGCGCAGGTATGGGGCGGAGGCGGTTGTTGTCACGACCGGCACTTTTCTGAACGGCATCGCCCATGTGGGCGAGTCGAAGTACGCCTGCGGGCGCAGCGGCGAGCCGCCCGCGAATCTGCTGGGCAACCACCTCCGGACGCTCGGTCTCGCATGGACCCGATTGAAGACGGGGACGCCGCCCCGCCTGGATGGACGCACCATCGACTGGAGCCGGTTCGAGCGCCAGGACGGAGATCCGGAGCCGACCCCGTTCTCTTTTCTCACAGCGCGGATCGAACGCGATCAGGTGCCGTGCTACATTGCGTATACCACCGAGGAGACGCACCGGATTCTCCGCGAGGCCATTCCGCGCTCGCCGCTCTACAGCGGCCAGATCGAGGGCATCGGACCCCGCTACTGCCCCTCGATCGAAGACAAGATCGTCAAGTTCCCGGACAAGATGCGGCACCAGATCTTTCTGGAGCCGGAGGGTCTGGACACCTACGAGGTGTATGTGAACGAGATGTCGACCTCGATGCCCGTCGACGTGCAGGAGGCGATGATCGCGTCAATCCCCGGGCTCGAGAACGCCGAGATGATCCGTCCCGGATATGCGATCGAGTACGACGCCATCGATCCGCGGGAGCTGAGCCACACTCTGGAAGTGAAGTCCATCGATGGACTCTTCCTTGCCGGGCAGATCAACGGCACCTCCGGGTATGAAGAGGCGGCGGGGCAAGGGCTGCTTGCCGGGATCAATGCGGCCTGCAAGGTGAAAGGGCAGGAGCCGCTGGTGCTGTCCCGCACGGACGGCTACATCGGCATCATGGTGGACGACCTGGTGACGAAAGGCGCCGACGAGCCGTACCGCATGTTCACGTCCCGCGCCGAGTACCGGCTGCAGCTGCGGATCGACAATGCCGACGAGAGGCTGACGCCGCACGGAAGGCGTGTTGGCCTGGTCTGCGGCCGCCGCTGGGAGCTGCTTGAGACAAAGCTCGCGCAGAAGGAGCGCCTGCTGAGGATTCTGAATCCCAAACGCCAGGCGTGGCTTCGCAAACCCGAATCCCGGATCGAGGCCATCCGCGCCGAGCTGGAGAACGAGCTCGGCGAACCGCTTCCCGCAGCCATACTGATGACTGTCGAGACGGAAGTGAAGTATGACGGCTATCTGCGGCAGCAGGAACGGATGGTCGAGCGTCTGCGGGCGGCGGAGAGCCGCCGCATCCCTGGCGACTTTGATTATGCGACGGTTCCCGGGCTGAGCCGGGAGATCCGGGAGAAGCTGGAGCGTGTCCGCCCGGAGACTCTCGGGCAGGCTTCCCGCATCCCCGGGGTGACGCCGGCAGCCGTTGCGGTTCTGGATTGTTACCTGAGCCTGGGCGCGGGACGGCCATGAACCGCGATGACTTTGAACGGCGCCTGCAGCAGTTCGCCTCCTTTGCGGCGTGCAGCGAAGCGCAGATCCGGGCTCTGTGGCAACACTACGAGCTGCTGCGGCGCTGGAACGCCCGTATCAACCTCACGCGGGTGATCGAGCTTGAAGCGGCCGTCCGCTTCCACTATGCCGAGTCCCTGTTCGTGGCGACCCGGGTTCCACCGGAGGTCCAGAGTGTCGTGGACGTGGGAAGCGGCGCGGGGTTCCCCGGCTTCGTGCTGGCCGTGGCCCGGCCTGAGCTGCAGGTGACGCTTCTGGAGTCGGATCAGCGCAAGGCCGCCTTTCTGCGGGAGGCCAGCGATTTCGCCCCGAATGTGCACGTCCTGGCCCGCAGGAGCAGCGAAGTCGAGGGGCGCTGGGATCTGGCCGTCTCCCGGGCTGTCCGGGCGGAGGACGTGCTGGAGTTCGCCCGGCGAAGCGCCGACCGGGTGATGCTGGTGGGGACGGAGCTGCCGGCGGAGGAAAGCTCGGAAGAATGGGACTCGGCGGACCTGCCGGACGGCAGGGGGAAGCTCTGGATCAGGCGACTTTCGGGTGTGCCTTCAGAATCTCGGGATTGACCGGAACCAGGCCCGTTCCACGTGAAACCTTTTTCCGGATCCTTGCAGCCTGCAGTCATCCACGTTCCACGTGAAACCTCTGCACTCAGGCTCCCTGAAAACCTTCCGTGATACGATAATCGTTTCCCACCCACTACACATCAGGGACACGCCCCATGGGCAAAGTCATCGCCGTCGCCAATCAGAAGGGCGGTGTGGGCAAGACCACAACCGCCATCAATCTCGCCGCCTCCCTCGCCGCCAACGACCTCCGTGTGCTTCTCATCGACATGGATCCGCAGGGCAACTGCACCACTGGCGTGGGAATTCCGAAGACGGACGACCTGACCACGACATATTCGGTCCTTCTCGGTGAGACCCCAATCCATGCCGCTATCCGTCCGACAGAATTTGACGGCCTCTCGATCCTGCCTTCGGATCGGAACCTCGTCGCCGCCAACCTCGAGCTCGTCGACCTGCCGCGGCGCGAGTTCCGCCTCCGCGAAGCCATCGAGCCCATCCGGAACGAATTCGCCTACATCCTGATCGACTGTCCCCCTGCGCTGGATCTGCTGACTCTGAATGCCCTCGTCGCCGCGGACTCCGTCCTGGTTCCCATCCAGTGCGAGTTCTTTGCCCTGGAGGGGATCAGCCAGCTGATGGACACGATCGACCGGATCCGCGACTCGTTCCAGCCCTCCCTCCGCCTCCAGGGCGTGCTTCTCACGATGTACGACGACCGGACGAACCTCACGCGCCAGGTGGCGGCGGACCTGAAGGAATTCTTCCAGGGCGAGGTGTTCGAGACCGTCATTCCGCGCAGCATCCGGCTTGCCGAAGCCCCCAGCTTCGGCAAGCCGATCCTCGCCTATGATGTCCGCTCCCGCGGCGCCGAAAGCTACATCAAGCTTGCCAAGGAAATCCTAGCCCATGACCAACAGCAAGGAACCGTCGCGTAAGGCCCTCGGCCGGGGCCTCTCCTCGCTCATCCCGGCCAACCGCACGACCGCTCCACCCGCCGCCGCTCCCGCCGCCGTGCAGGAGCCTCCGGCGCCGGGCCCCCTGCGCGTCCCTATCGAATCGATCCACCCCAACCCGCTCCAACCCCGGTCGACGTTCTCGCCGGAGGGACTGCAGGAACTGGCTCAATCGATCCGTGAGAACGGCATCATCCAGCCTCTTGTCGTGCGCCGCACCCGCGACGGCTACCAGCTCGTCGCCGGCGAGCGCCGCCTGCGCGCCGCCCGCATTGCCGGCCTTCACGAGGTTCCCGTCGTCGTGCAGGAGTTCGCCGACGACCGGCTGATGGAGATCACCCTGATTGAGAACATCCAGCGGGAGGATCTGAACCCGATCGAAGTCGCGCACGCCTTCGAGCGGCTCCACCGCGAGTTCCGCCTCTCGCACGAGCAGATCGCGCAGCGCACCGGCAAGGACCGCTCGACCATCACGAACATGCTGCGCCTGCTCCGGCTTCCGCTGGAAGTGCAGCAGCTGGTGGCCGAACAGCGACTCTCGATGGGTCACGCCCGCGCGCTCCTGAGCCTCGAGTCCGCCGAGCAGCAGGTGGCTCTGGCCAATAAAGCCGCAGATGGGGCGATGTCCGTCCGGCAGGTGGAGCGCGCCGTTCAGAAGACCCTCTCGGCGCCGCCCGGCGGACCCGCCGAACCGCCTGCCCTGGACCGCGACCCCAACGTCCGCGCCGCGATCGATCAGCTTGAGCGGGTGCTGGGAACCCGGGTCCGGATTGTCCCGCGCGACGATCAGCGGGGACGCATCGAGATCGAATACTATTCGCAGGAAGACCTGGCCCGCATCTACGATCTGATTGTCAGGGAATGATCGGGGCTGTGTTGCGGCCTTGCGGGGGTGGTGCCGGCGGTAGGATTTGAACCTACGACCTACGGATTATGAGACCGTCGCTCTAACCACTGAGCTACACCGGCACTCTTCTTTCAGATTATGGGCTCGCCTCGCACTCTGTCAACGCGCGGCAGGCCTGCGCCGTCACGCGGTTGAAAAAGACGCTTGACTCCGGATCCTGTCAGGTGCATATTTGAGGCAGAGAAAGGCTTCTTCGGAAGCCGGACTCGCCCGGCGCGAGCCTTCGGGTTCGCGGCCTGTGGAATTCGCCCGGCCTGGCGGCCGGGTTCACCGAGGAGGTTCCATCATCGAAGTAGACCACAGGACAGGGCGGCTACCAGGTAGCTGACCCGCCCGTGCGTGCGCCTCCAGCGTCCATGGGGCTCGCAGTATGGAGCTCAGGCGCGCGGTACCTGCACCGCTGAGGAACGAGGTTCAACGCGCACGACCCGAGAGGTTGATCCGGCACGGCCGGTGACCGGCGGGACAGGATCTGGCGGCCGCCCTTCGTTTCTCTGTGCTCTCCGGATCCTTCCCCTCCGCCGCACACGCCTTCCGTTTTGTTGCTTATCCATTTTATTTACAATAACTTACAGAAACTCCTACCCTGCAGCGAACACCGTCAGCACCGGTTCCTGGCCGCAAAAGGTCTCCCGTCACAGAGTCTCCCCTGAATCTCTTCCCTGATCCGTTCGCACCTGCTTCCCCATGTACTCCTCTCCGGGCATGGACACGCGTCTCTGACCGGAGTTTCCAGCGGAAACCGGACTGCAGGACAGGGCGCCTCCGCTCTGAAGGCAGCAGGACGGCGGGGATGTTGTGCGGTCCGGCGGGATGAACGTGGAGAAACCGGATTCATTCGGCGCCGCAGCATTGGACGAGGCAGGGAGCGCAGCTGCACTGCACAACCCCGCGCATGTCGATTGACACGCTGCGACCCGGCAAAGGGGCGCCCGGCCCTGGAGGCTGCGGCCAGCCTTCGACTCTCCGCCCTCCCGGCCGGCGATTTGCGTTACAGTCAGAGATGTGCGCACCTCCTGCCGGCGCGCCCCCACTTGGCTGTGAGCATCATCTCTTTTCAGGGCGTTTCGAAGAGCTACCCGATCTACGCCTCGCCGCGCGACCGCCTGAAGGAACTGCTCACTTTTCACCGCCGCCGCTACCATGAAGATTTCTGGGCGCTGCGAGACATCACTTTCGACGTCGAGCGCGGCGAGACTTTCTGCATCGTGGGCGAGAACGGTTCAGGCAAGAGCACGCTGCTGCAGATCGTGGCGGGCATTCTCGCTCCCACGCAGGGACAGGTGGAGGTGCGCGGCCGCGTCTCCGCGCTACTCGAGCTCGGTTCCGGCTTCAACCCGGAGTTCACGGGGCGGGACAACGTCTACCTGAACGCCGCCATTCTCGGCTTCTCGACCCCCGAGATCGACCGCATCTTCCCCCAGATCGAGGCATTCGCCGAGATCGGCCACTTCATCGATCAGCCCGTCAAGACGTATTCCAGCGGCATGCTGGTGCGCCTTGCTTTTTCCGTCGCCATCCACACGGAGCCGGAAATCCTGATCGTGGATGAAGCGCTCGCGGTCGGCGACATCTACTTCCGCCAGCGGTGCATGCGCAAGGTGCACGAGCTGCGTCAGCGGGGCATCACCATCCTGTTCGTTTCGCACGCCGCCGGCGACGTCAAAGCCCTCGGCGACCGCACAATGTGGCTGGACGCGGGCCGCATCCGCGCCATCGGCGAAACCGATCACGTCGTCGCCCAGTATCTGGCTGCCATGGTGGAGAAGGACACGGCCTATCTGCGCCTGCGCCAGCAGGAGGCGCCGAAGCGCGATTACGCGGTCACCGCGCCGGAAATCGTCACCGAAATCCCCAACATCGATCACCGCTACGGCGACGGCCGCGCCGAAGTGCTGGGCATCGCCGTGCTCGACCCTTACGGCCGCAAGCTCGGTCTGCTGCAGCCGGGCGAGCCGATCGTCGTGCGGATCTCCGTCAAGGCCCATGATCATCTGGCGCAGCCGAACGTGGGATTCATGTTCCGCAACCACCTGGGCATGGATTTCGCGGGCACGAACTCCACGCGCGAGGGTTTCGCTCTGCCGCCCATGGCGCCCGGCGACATCTATACGGTCGATTTCCACTGGCAGCTGCCGGTTCTCTACCCGGCATCCTTTTCTTTCTCGCCCGCCATCGCCGACGGCGACCTGATCTCCTACCGCATGTGCGACTGGATCGACAACGCCGTGACTCTCCAGATGGCTCATGCGGAGGGCCCCGTCTACGGCTACCTCCATCTGCCGTGCAAGGTGGAACTGAACAGCCGCCTCACGAAACCCTCGCCCCAGGAGGCGCAACGTGCCTGATCCTCTGCTCGAGTTCACGGGCGAGCGCATCGTTCCGGGCCAGGTCGAGCCGGATCTCTTCCACGAGCACATGGCGCGCTACGCCTTCGCCTGCCGGCTGGCGCGGCACAAGCGGGTGCTCGACGCCGCCTGCGGGACGGGCTACGGCAGCGCGGCGCTGGCGGCGCAGGCCAGTTTTGTCGCCGCGCTCGACATCTCCCTGGAGGCGATCGAAGCGGCCCGCCGCTGCTACGCCCGGCCGAACCTTGAGTTCCTCGTCTCCCGGGCCGAGCAGATGCCGTTCCGCGACGAGGCCTTCGACCTCATCGTCGCATTCGAAGTCATCGAGCATCTCGACGACTGGCGCGCGCTCCTCGGCGAGGCCCGGCGGCTTCTCGCCCCCGGCGGCCAGTTCATCGTCTCCACGCCCAACCGTCATTACTACGCCGAAACGCGCGCCACCGCCGGCCCCAACCCCTTTCACGCTCACGAGTTCGATTACGAAGAATTCCGGGCCGCCCTCGAGGAGTTCTTCCCCTCTACGGCCATCTACCTGCAAAACCATTCCGGGGCGATTACGTTTTCGCCGCTCTCCGCCGCCGGGCCCGCCGCCGCCGAACTCGCCCCGGGAGCGGGGGCTCCGGATCCGCACTCGAGCCATTTCTTCGTCGCCGTCTGCGCCGCGGCTCCGCAGACCGGCGCGCCCTTTTACGTTTACATCCCGTCGTCTTCCAATGTTCTGCGCGAGCGCGAGAGCCACATCCGCAAGCTTGAAGGCGAGCTCGCCCAGAAAGACGCCTGGCTCGAAGAGCTGAAGGACGCTCACGCCCGCCTGCAGGCGGAGCACGAGTCCACCCTTTCCGAACTGCGGCGCCAGAATGAATGGGCGCTGCGCACGGAGGGCGAACTCCGGCAGGCGCAGCAGCGCATCGTCGAACTGCAGAACGAGCTCGAAGACCTCCACCGCACCGCCCAGCGGCAGATCGACGAACTGCAGTCCACGCTGGAGACGCTGGCGGCGAATCATCAGGCCAACGTTGAAGAACTCGAGCGCTGCGTGAAGCTGCTGGACGAAGCGGAAGCGCGCGTCGCCGAGCGCACGCGCTGGGCGCAGGATCTTGAACGCGCTCTCGCCTCCAGGAACGAAGAGCTCGCCCGCTGCGTGCAGCTTCTGGACGAAGCCGAAGCCCGCGTCATCGAGCGGACGAAGTGGGCGCAGGAGCTGGACGCCCGCCTGCAGGAACTCGACCGCAGGCTGGCGCTGCTCCAGGCGTCGCGGTGGGTGCGGCTTGGGCGCAAGCTGGGCGTTGGCCCTCACGTTGAGTAGTTCATGCGAAACACCGCCGCGCGCCTGATCCTGCAAGCCCCTCTCGCGCTGCTCTCCGCGCTTTTCCTGCCTCTCTCCTGGCTCGCGCTCGCGCTGACGGACGCCGCCTGGAAAGCGTTCGGCCGCGCGCGTCCGCGGCGCGATTCCCTGCCCCGCACGGACTGCGCGAGCGTGGTGATCCCCAACTGGAACGGCCGCGATCTGCTGGAAAAATACCTGCCGCCGCTCATCCGCGCCATGCAGGGCCATCCGGACAACGAGATCATCGTCGTCGACAACGGCTCCACCGACGGCAGCGCCGAATTCGTCCGCGAGCGCTTCCCGGAGGTGCGCCTGCTGGCTCTGCCGCAGAACCTCGGCTTCGGCGGCGGCTCCAACGCGGGCTTCCGCGCGGCGAAGAACGACATCGTCGTCCTGCTGAACAGCGACATGCGCGTGGCGGAGGACTTCCTTGCGCCGCTGCTCCGGGGCTTCACGCATCCGGATGTCTTCGCCGTCAGCTGCCAGATCTTTTTCAGCGATCCGGGCAAACGCCGCGAGGAGACCGGGCTCACGCAGGGCTGGTGGTCGCATGGAATGCTCCGGGTGCGCCACCGGGAGGACGGCAGAGTGGACCGCCTGTTCCCCTGTTTCTACGGCGGCGGCGGCTCCTGCGCCTTCGACCGGCGGAAGTTTCTCGAGCTCGGCGGCTTCGACGAGCTGCTGAAGCCCTTCTATCTGGAAGACACCGACCTCGGCTACCGCGCGTGGAAGCGCGGCTGGCGCGTTCTGTATCAACCCGCCAGCCATGTCTGGCACGAGCATCGCGGCACCATCGGCAAGACCTTCGGCCGCGCGTATATCGAGAACGTCATCCGCCGGAACTTCGTCCTTTTCGCGTGGAAGAACATCCACGAGCCCGGCCGCCTCGCCGGCCATTTCCTGCACGCATGGACAGGCGCTCTGGCAAGCTGGTTCGGCGGCGAGTCTCTCGAGCGGGCGAGCCTGCCCGCGCTCTGGGGCGCGTTCCTGCGGCTGCCCGACGCCATGCGCGCGCGCTGGCAGGCGCGGAGCGAAGCCGAAGTGAGCGACACGGAGGCTTTCCGCCGCCCGATGGGGGCGTGGTTCCGCGACCGGTTCGACGAGAACCCCCCGCATGATCCGCCGCGCGTGCTGATGGTCTCGCCTTACGCGATCCTGCCGCCCATTCATGGCGGCGGCGTGTTCATGCAGCAGGCTGTCGAGCAGCTCCGGCGCCTTGCGCCGCTGCATCTGCTTGTCATGCTCGATGGCGAGCACGAACGGGCGGCGCACGAGCCTCTGCGCGAACAGGTGGAATCGCTGGAATTCCTCGTCCGCCGGCAGGGCAAGACGCGCGGGGCGGGTTCGATCACGCCGTTCGCCGTGCGCGAGTTCGCCGATCCCGAACTCGAATGGCTCCTGCATCGCGAAGTGCTCCTGCACTCGATCGACGTCGTGCAGCTGGAATACACGCAGATGGCGCAGTACGCCGGACCGTGCCGTCGGCTGGTCTGGGCGCTGTTCGAGCATGACGTGTATTTCCAGTCCATCGCCCGCGCGATGAAGGGCATGGGCATGTTCGGGCGCGCCAGAGCCGGATTCGAGTATCTCCGCGCGCTGCGCTGGGAGCTCCAGGCGCTGCCGCAGCTGGACCTGATCCAGACCTGCACGGAGGAGAACACCCGTTATCTGCTTTCGTTCCTGCCGGGTCTGAACGGGCGCATCCGGCATGACCTGCGCGCCGGCATCGACGCCTCCGCCTACGATTTCCGCCCGGACGGGCGCGACCCTTTCAGCGTCCTGTTTCTCGGAAGTTTCCGGCACCGTCCGAACGTGGAGGCGCTGGACTGGCTGATCCGCCATGTCATGCCGGCGGTGCTCCGCGCAGAGCCCCGCGCGCGGCTCTACGTCGTTGGCGCCGGAGCCCCGGAGGATCACACGCTGCCGGATCTGGGCGGGGCCGTGCGCGTGGTCGGATTCGTGGAGGACGTGCGCGAGCCGCTCGGGCGCTACGCCGTCTTCGCCTGCCCCATTCTCAGCGGATCGGGAGTCCGCGTGAAACTGCTCGAGGCGTTCGCGGCAGGCATTCCCTGCGTCTCGACGCGCCTGGGCGCGGAGGGACTCGCCAGCGAAGACGGCCAGGTCTGCCGGCTGGCGGACCGTCCGGAGGAGTTCGCACAGAAGATCGTTGAATTGTTCCGGCGTCCCGAAGATGCAGCGGCGATGGCCCGGCGCGCCCGCGAACACGTCGAGCGGAACCACGACGCGCGCGCGATGGCGGAGAGGCTCGTCGAAGCCTACCGCGAAGCCCTGCGCAGGAAGGCGGCGCAATGAAGGACGCACTGGAGAGACTCCGCGCCGCGGACCGCACGCTCGTCCGCATCGTCGATCAGGCGATGGCGGAGGCGGCGCGGCGCAGCGGCTCCTGGCTCGCCTGCCGGATCGGCTGCACGCAGTGCTGCATCGGCACGTTCTCCATCACGCAGCTGGATGCGATCCGGCTCCGCGAGGGCTGGAAACGCCTGAATGCATCCGACCCGGAGCGCGCCGCGCGCGTGCTGGAGCGCGCCCGCCAGGCGGCGGAGCGTTACCGCCCCGTTTTCCCGGGCGATCCGGACAGCGGCCTGTTTTCGGGAGACGAAGCCGCAGAAGAGCGCTTCCACGACCGCGTCGGCGATGATCCGTGTCCCGCGCTCGACCCGGAGACAGGCGCCTGCGACCTCTATGACTCCCGCCCGATCACCTGCCGCGTGTTCGGCCCCGCCGTCCGTGCTGCGGGCGACGTGCTTGGCCACTGCGAGCTCTGCTATCAGGGCGCTACGCCGGAGCAGATCGAGGCCTGCCAGGTGGACTTCGATCCGGACGGCGTCGAGGCTCTGGCCCTTGAGGAAGCGGAGCGCGCGACCGGCGTGTCGGGACAGACGATCGTGGCATTCGCGCTCGAGTCAGCGGACCGCGGCAGATAGCCCTTCATCCCGCAGCGCTCCGGCGATCCGGATCTTCAGGGCGCGGGGCACGACCTCGAGTTCGAGCCGCTCGACCTCCTCGAGCACCTCGCCATCGATCATCAGCTGCATGGGCGCAGCCGGCTGGATGCGGGCGCGGCGGATCCGGCGCACGCGCACGGGCGCGTAGCAGTGCAGGCCGCTGATCGCCGAAAGATTGTGCGCCATCTGAGGGACGTATCCGGCGGTCAGTTCCAGGCACTCCACTTCGCCGTCGGAGCTTGAAGCCCGGGGCAGCGCCTCGAAGCCGCCGGTGTAGCGCGTATTGTTCACCAGCACGCCGCGGAGCCGGACGCGCCGGGGCGGCTCTCCGTCGAGCGAGATCCCGTACTCGCTCCACCGCGGCCGCGTGAAGACAGAGGCGCAAGCGTAGCTCAGCCGCCGCATCCATCGCAGCGGCATGGCGCGGCGGGTCACATCGGCCGGGTAACCGAGACCGACGGAGGAGAAGGCGAAACACTCCATCATGCCGCCTGCGGCGCGCGCGGCGCGGACGCGCATGGCGTCGATGCAGGCTTCGCGGCCCCGTCCGATGTCGCGCGCCAGGGCGTTGCCCCGCCCGTTGGGGACGAGCACGACGGAAGGCCAGGGCGGCGGCAGGCGGCAGAGGAGATGGAACAGCGTCCCGTCCCCGCCGGCGACAACCACGGCGCCACGCAACTCCATCGCCATGGAGTCTATCCCAGGCCGCGGGACAGAAGGCAGGCTCAGGCGCGGGCGAGCCTGCGCCGGGGGCGGGCGGCAGCCAGGAACGGCTCAGCTCGAGTAGGCCGCCACGAGGCGCTTGACGTTTTCCTCGTAGATCTTGACCTTCTTCCTGCGCGTGAGCTCTTCCACGATGCCGGCGCGCAGCAGTTCGCTGCGCAGGCGGGCGCGCTGGCTCTTCAGTTCCTCGAGGATGGAGGACCGCTGCGCCGCAAGCTGCGTCATGTCGGCGGGCCGTTTTTCGAGAACCTTCACGCAGACGGTGACGCCGGAGGCTTTGATCGGCCCGAGGAAAGCGCCGGGCTCGGCGCGGAAAGCGTCTTCGATCAGTTCCGCGGGCCCGATCCCTTCAACGCTCATGTTGCGCGTAACGAAATCGGAGGTCTTGACTTCCAGGCCGAATTCTTTGGCGAGCTGCGCCAGATCCTTCACGCCGGCTTTCACGCGCGCTTCGAGTTCGGAGCTGATCTTCTGCGAGAGTTCGCCCGCCCTGGCTGCGGTGGCCGCGGCCCGGACCTGGTTGATGACTTCCTTCAGTTCGGCCTGGCGCGCGGGCGTGACGGCCGTGACCTGGGCGACAACCAGCTTTGACGGCGAGACCTGCACCACCGGCGTCACGCCGTTGACCGGCAGACCCTGCACGGCGCCGTTGAACTGCTCGTTGACGCCGATCTCCTGCACCGGATCGCCGGGGCCGACATTCTCGGAGCGGACGACCGAGACCCCGTTCTCGCGGGCGATCTTTTCCGCCTCTTCCCGCGAACGCACGAGGGCCACGCGGATCTGATCCGCCACGCGCTGCATCTTGTCATACACCTGGGCGCGTTTGGCTTCGGAGGCCAGCTCGGAGCGGACTTCGGAGAACGGGCGCACGCGCGCCTGCTCCCGCTCCAGCACCTGGATGATGTGGAAGCCGTACTCGGTCTTGATGAGGCCGCTGAGTTCCTTCAGGTTCAGGCTGAAGGCCGCCTTCTCGAACTCCGGCACGGTCTGGCCGCGGGTGATCCAGCCCAGATCGCCGCCTTTTTCAGCGGAACCGGGGTCTTCCGAGTTCTTCTTCGCCAGCTCGGCGAAATCGGCGCCGCCTTTGAGCTTCGCCAGCAGCTCTTCGGCTTTCTTCTGGAGCGAAGGAACCTCGGAGGCGGGACGATCCACGGTCTTGATCAGGATGTGCCGCACGTGCGCCCGCTCGGGCACGCGGAAGCGTTCCAGCTGCTGGTCGTACATCTGGCGGAGCTGATCCTCGCTCACCTGGACCGTGGCTCCGACTCCGTCCTCGTCCAAGGCGAAGATCAGGAACGAGCGCTTCTCTGGAACGCGGTAGGCAGCCTTGTTCTTCTCGAAATAGGCAGCCAGCTCGTCGTCAGAGAGCTTGACCAGGTGGCGGACGTTGGCAGGGCTGACAGCCAGCGTCTGCACCTTGACCGCCTCGTTGCGACGGCGGAATTCTTCTTCCACCTCCTGCGGCGTGACGATGGTGCCTTCCAGCGACAGCGTCTCCAGGCGCGTCAGCAGGATCTGGCTGCGCAGGGAGGCCTCGAACTCGGGGATGGTCATGTTCTGCTGGGCGACGAACTGCGAGTAGGCTTCCTTGCCGGCGAACGTTCCGCCTGGCCAGAGCTGGGGAATCAGCTGGCGCAGGGTCCGGGCCATCTCTTCATCCGTCACCCGGAAGCCGAGCTGTTCAGCGTAAAGGGCGCTGGCGCGCAGCCCCACCAGCTGCTGCACGACGGTCGGCACATAGACGGAGGCCATGCCTTCCGGCATGTTGCCCTTCATCTCCCGCTGGATCACCCTGCGGACTTCCTGAACGGTGATGCGGTGGTCGCCGACTTCGGCCAGCAGCGTCGGGTCCGGGCCGCTCGCCCAACCGGTGCCGTATCCGGGCACGAGGGTGATCACCATCGAGGCGGCGACAAGAAGGAGCAGGGCGCCCAGCAGATAGCGCACAGTCCGCTCCCGGCTGCGGAAGAGATCAAACATGGGGGGAACTCCTGAAAATCGGCGAAACCACCATTATAGCGCCGGGGAGCCGCTTACCGGCCGAGGCCGCACTCGGCGTGGACGGCGCGGACCGCCTTCTCCACGCCATCCTTGCGGACGACGATGGCGATGGTCAGCTCGCTCGAACCCTGGGCGATGGCGATGATGTTGACCATCTCGCGCGAAATCGCGGTGAAAATCCGCCCTGCGAGACCCGGATGGCCGCGCATTCCCTCGCCCACGATTGCAAGCAAGCCGACGTCGAGATCGACATCGATGGGGTGCAGATACCCGTGGGCCAGTTCAAGCGAGAAGGCTTCCTCAAGCTTTTCGATCACGGCGGGCAGTTCAGCCGTGCGGATCAGAAAGCAGAAGTTCTGGCGGTAGCTCGAGCTGGTGAGGGCGAGAACTTCGGCGTTGGCGGCGGCCAGAGCTTCGAGGCTGCGGGCCATGATCTTGGTGCCGCTCAGCACGGCGCTGGCGGGATCCACGCTCACGAGAGCCACGTTGGTCATCGACGTGACGGCGCGCGGTCCGATGGGGCCGTCTTTGGTCTCCGGGACGATCTTGGTCCCGGGGAAGGACGGATTGAAGCTGTTGCGGCTCCAGACGGGGATGCCTTTCTCCATCAGCGGCGCGAGCGTGCGCGGGTGAAGCACCTTGGCGCCGTTGTAGGCCAGTTCGGCGGCTTCCCGGTAGGTGATCTCTTCGAGCACGCGCGCGTCGGGAACGAGGCGCGGGTCGGCCGAAAGGATGCCGTCGACGTCGCTCCAGATCCAGAGTTCGGAAGCGTCCAGCACGGAAGCGAGGATCGAGGCGGAGAAGTCGCTGCCGCCGCGCCCGAGCGTGGTCGGACGGCCGTCGAGCGTGGCGCCGTTGAAGCCGGTGACGACGGGCAGGCGGCGCTGCTCGAGAGCGGGAAGAAGCAGGGCGGAGGCCTTCTCGCGGGTCTGCGGCAGCAGGGGGCTGGCGTTGCCGAACACGGCGTCGGTGACGATCACGTCCCAGCCGTTGACGGCCATCGCATCGACGCCGCGGCTCTGCAGGCAGGCTGCCATCAGCGCAGCGCTCAGCCGCTCGCCGGCGGCGACGGCCTCATCCACGGAGCGCGGCGGACGCTCGCCCAGCATCAGCACGCCGCGGGCGATCCGGGCGAACTCCTCCAGGATGCCGTCCAGAATGCGCTGCGTCTCTTCGCGCTTCGCTCCCTCGAGCAGCTCGGTGCAGCACTGCCGGTGCTTGTCGTCGAGCAGCCTGAGCAGGCGGTCGAGCCCGGCTTCATCGCCGCCTTCGGCGTGGCGCAAGGCCTCCAGCAGCATGTCGGTGACCTTGGCCATCGCCGACACGATCACGACGACGGGGCGCTGCCGCCATGCCTCTTCGCACAACGAGGCGGCGGAGCGGATGCGCTCGGCGGAACCCATGCTGGTTCCGCCGAATTTCATCACGAGCAGGTCCTTCAACTGGTGACTTCCTTTCCGTTGCTGGTGCGGTCGCGCACGATCTTGAGAAGCGCTTCCTCGACTTGCTCTTCCGACATGGAAGTGGAATCGACGTAGATGGCGTCGGGTGCCTGGCGCAGGGGCGAATCGGCGCGCGTGGAATCCCGCTGGTCGCGCCTCTGGATCTCGCTGAGCACCTGTCCGAATTCAGCCTGGATGCCGCGTGCGGCAAGGTCCTTGAGCCGCCGCCGGGTGCGTTCTTCCGGGGTGGCGTCGAGATAGATTTTCACTTCCGCGTCGGGGAAGACCACCGTGCCGATGTCTCGGCCCTCCATCACGACGGAAGCCTCGCGGCCCATCTGCTGCTGCTTCTCCACCAGCGCGCGGCGCACGCCCGGAATCGCGGAGACGCGCGACGCGCCTTCGGAGATCTCCGGATCGCGGATGGCTTCACTGACGTCTTCGCCGTTCAGCAGCACGGCGCCGCCGGGCGCCAGCTCGATGCGGGACTCGCGGGCCAGCTGCTCCAGGCGCGCCGCATCGTCCCATTCGACGCCAAGGCGGCGCGCCCACAGAGCGACGGCGCGGTACATGGCGCCCGTGTCGATGTAGAGGAAGCCGAGACGCGCCGCCAGCCGGCGGGCCAGAGTGCTCTTGCCCGCGCCAGCAGGCCCGTCGATGGCGATGGTAATTGTCTTGCCCAACGTGATGTTTCTCTCAGTCTAGCGCGGCTCCGGAAGCTCTCCGGCGCCCTGCAGAGAGTCGCGCGCAAGGACGTGCTCTTCCACCGGGCGCCCGCCGATCAGGTGCTCTTCGACAATGCGCTCAAGCACTTCCGCGGTGGCGCCGCGGTACCAGATGCCATCGGGATAGACGACTGCAATCGGCCCCTGTTCGCACAGCCGCAGGCAGTTGGCCTTGGTGCGGAAGATACCCGGCTCGGTGCGCAACCGCTTCTTGAGATACTCCCAGGCGCGCAGTCCCTCTTCGCGCGTGCAGCACTTCGGTTCGCTCTGGTCTGCGCACAGGAAGATATGGCGGCGCAGCGAGCCGATGCCGAGAGCGGCCGCTTTGGCCTCGAGCTTTGCGTCACCCATCACTTTCAAGGTTAACTGAACACAGGGGCGCGCCGATGTCGCCGAGGGAATTTGACCTGCTGGTGGAAGAGTGCATGGACGTCATCCCGGCGCGCTTCCGCAGGCTGTTGCGCAACCTGGTGTTCGTGGTCGAGGCGGAGCCGCCGCGCCCCGGGCTGCTCGGGCTCTACGAGGGACGGCCGCTGACCGAGCGCAGCGTGGCCGAACCCGTGCGGATGCCGGACCGCATCGTGATCTATCAGGGGCCGCACGAGCGGCTGGCGCGCAACGAAGAGGACCTGCGACGGCTGGTGCGCGAGACCATCTGGCACGAAGTGGCTCATTACTTCGGAATGGACGAGCGCCAGGTGCGGCTTGCCGAATCCAGAAGGCGCAGACTGCTGAACCGCCTGAGGCGGCGCTGAACGGGCTGCCCGAGGCCGCCTGCGACACGGATCCGGCTGGCATCCCGAAAGACGAGTTTTGCTTCCTGCACAATCTCCTCCCCCGGCAGCAGGCACGGGAGGAGCACAAGCAGTCCCAGCCGTGAATTCATTGGCCGATGGTCTCAGAGCCGGATGCAAAGCCCCAGAACGTGCGGTCTGGTCAACGGAGGGGGGAATGGGAACGAAAGGGAATGGAGCGGGAGACGGGATTCGAACCCGCGACATCAACCTTGGCAAGGTTGCACTCTACCAGCTGAGTTACTCCCGCCCGGGAGTTCAATTTCATTTTGGCGCAGGCCGGGCGGCATGTCAAATGGGGTCTGGAACGAGTCTCAGACGGACGCCGATACAGCATTGCCAGTCAGACTTTTGCATCCCGGGCCAGAACAAATCCTGGCCGAAATGACAGTGCTTCCGTAAGGCACGTTTTTTGTAGTAATTCATTGTATTTCAGTCTGTTACAAAATGATTTCGGTTTCGCGTCCGCTGTGGATCAAGTGTGATATTCTGAACAACGCCGGTACGGACTGCAGGGCGCCGGGAAGGGCGCTTCCCTTCGGCATGCCCCGCTTCGTGAGGAGTCCAGCCGGATCAGGCACAGGATTCGACTCCCGGTTTCCGCGCTGTGGAAATCTTGTGCGTAACTTGTGGAGATTGAGCGGTGTTGACAGCAGCGAAGAACAGTTGGGACAGCATCAAGGAACAGCTGGCACAGATCCTTCCCGGGGAGGCGTTCGAGAACTGGGTCTCGAGGACGGAATTGCTTGAGGAGTCGGGAGACGAGCTGCGAGTGGCGGTTCCGGACGACCACGCGAGGACATGGTTGGAGAAGCAGCTCGCGCCAGCGGTGGAACAGGCGCGGCGAGGCGCCGGGGTTCCGCACCTGCAGATCCGCTACATCGCCCTCTCCACCGAGAGCGCCGCGCCGCCGCTGTCCCGGGAGAGTTCCCCGGCGGGCGGGCGGGAGACGCCGGCATTCCTGGATGCGGCAAGCCAGCTGAATCCGCGCTTCACGTTCGAGACGTTCGTGGTGGGCTCGTGCAACCAGTTCGCCCATGCGGCGGCTTTTGCCGTCGCCAGGCAGCCTGCGGTGCGCTACAACCCGCTGTTCATCTACGGCGGCAGCGGCATGGGCAAGACGCACCTTCTGCACGCGACGGGGCGGGCGCTGCTGGAGAGGCACCCGCGGATGCGCGTGGTGTACACGACGGGCGAACAATTCATGAACGAAATGATCCAGAGCCTGCGCGCCGGACGCATGCCCGCGTTCCAGCAGCACTACCGGAGCGCGGACGCGCTGCTGATCGACGACATCCACATTCTCGGCGGGAAAGAGCGAACACAGGAGGAGTTTTTCCACACGTTCAACTCGCTTTACGACCACCAGAAGCAGATTGTGATCTCGAGCGACGAGATGCCCAAGAACATCCCGGGTCTGGTGGAGCGGCTCCGCACGCGGTTCGAGTGGGGTCTGATGGTGGACGTGCAGCCGCCCGACCTGGAGACGAAGATGGCCATCCTGGACAAGAAGGCCGAGGCGGAGGGCGTCCGGCTGCCGGAAGACGTGCGTATCCTGCTGGCGACGAAGGTCCGCTCAAGCGTCCGCGAACTGGAAGGAGCGTTTACGAAGCTGCTCGCCTATTCCTCCGTCACGGGAGCGCCGATCAGCGCCTCGATGGCGCAGCAGGCGCTGCGGCACCTTCTTCACACGAACGAGCGCCGCATCTCCATCGAGGCGGTCGTGCGCGCGGTTGCCGAGCGTTTCGGGCTTCAGCCGGCGCAGCTCAAGCAGCGGACCAACGCGCACGAGATCAGCCGCCCCCGGCAGATCGCCATGTACCTGTCGCGCGAGCTCACGGGCGCCTCGCTGCCCGAGATCGGGCGCCACTTTGGAGGCAAGCATCACACAACCGTGCTGCACGCCATCCGGAAAGTGGAAGAGCTGCGGCAGCACGATCCGGAGATCAACAGGCTGATTCACAGTATAATCGACTCATTTCAGTGAGGATCTGTGGTTTTCCACACCCGGGCCATTGTAGAACCTGCGGAAGCTGTGGGCCAGGGGTGAGCTCCCGGCGGCAGCCACAGTCAGCCGCACTGGAAACCACAGGACGATGAAACTGGAACGGTCAGATTTTTGTATAATTTAGGATGGATACTGACATTCTCACAGGCCCTACGAACCCGATAGAGTCAGAATCAGGAAAGGGAAAAACAGACAGTATCCGGAAGCAGCGCGCCTGAAGCGCGTTTGGGACGAGAGGACTGGACGTATGGAGTTCACCGTCAGCAAGGCCGACCTCGTGCGCGAGCTGGGCCTTTCGCAAGGGGTTGTCGAGAAGAAGGCCACCCTGCCCGTGCTGTCGAATGTGCTGCTGGAGGCCGCTGACGACACACTGAGCATCTCGGCGACGGATCTGGAGCTGAGCATCCGCTGCCAGGCGCCTGCGCAGGTGACCGGGCAGGGAGGCGGCACGCTGCCCGCCAAGAAGCTACTCGATTATGTGCGCCTTCTCCCGGATGCGGAGATCCGGATCAAGTTCAGCGACACGAACTGGGCGACGCTGACGTGCGGCAGATCGAAGACGCGGATCGCCGGCATGGCCAAGGACACGTACCCCGAGATGCCGCCCATGCCCGAGCCGATCGCGGAGCTGCCGGCTGGCCTGGTTTCGGCGATGATCGCGCGGACCGTGTTTGCGATTGCAGCTGAAGAGTCCCGCTTCACGCTGAACGGGGCGCTGCTGGTGCTGAGACCCGAGAACCTGACGATGGTTTCCACGGACGGGCACCGTCTGGCGCTGGTCGAGTACGCCAACCCGTCTCCCGTGGAGAAAGAACACCGCGCCCTGATCCCGCGGAAAGCCATGATGGAGCTGGCGCGGCTCGCCGCCGACGCGGGCGAGGAAGCGCAGATCGAGTTTGCGATGGATGACAACCACCTGTTTTTCCGGATCGGCTCGCGGCTGCTGGCCAGCCGGAAGCTGACGGGCAATTTTCCGGATTATGAACGGGTGCTGCCCCGGTCGCATGCGCACACGGTCACGCTGCCGCGGGAGGACTTCCGTTCGGCGATCGAACGCGTGTCGCAGTTTTCCGACGAGCGTTCGCGCGCGGTGAAGATCCGGTTCGGCGACGGAGAAGCAGTGATCCACTCGTCGCTGTCGGAGAGCGGCGAGTCGGAGGAGAGCCTGCCGGTCGATTATTCCGGTCCCACGACGGAGATCGGGTTCAACGCGACGTATCTTCTGGAGTTTCTGCGGGCGACACAGGAGCAGGCGGTGCAGTTCCACTTCAAGGATGCGCAAAGCGCAGGCGAGCTGACGCCATCCGATGGCGAAAGCGGGTACCGGTACCGGTATGTGGTGATGCCGATGCGCATCTGAGAGTCATCCCTTCCATGGACAAAGCCGAAGAGGACGAGAAGCCTTTGAATCACGCGGAAACGTACGACGGATCGAGCATCAAGGTGCTCGAGGGCCTGGAAGCCGTGCGCCTGCGCCCGGCCATGTACATCGGGTCGACCGGCGACGCGGGGCTGCATCACCTGGTCTACGAGGTGGTGGACAACTCGGTGGACGAGGCGATGGCCGGCTACTGCACGGACATCAAGGTCGTCATCCACATCGACGACTCCGTGACAGTCGTCGACAACGGGCGCGGCATCCCCGTGGATATGCACCCGACGGAAGGGGTGTCGGCAGCCGAGGTGGTGATGACGAAGCTCCACGCGGGCGGCAAGTTCGACTCGAACACCTACAAGGTGTCGGGCGGCCTGCATGGAGTGGGCGTGAGCTGCGTCAACGCCCTGTCAGAGTGGCTTCATCTCGAGATCTGGCGCGACGGCTACACCTGGGAGCAGGACTACGAGCGCGGCGTGCCGAAGGCACCGCTGGCGAGGACAGGCAAGGCCGGCCGCAAGACCGGGACCAAGATCACCTTCAAGCCCGACGGCACGATCATGGAGGTGACGCGGTTCAACTTCGACACGCTGGCCACGCGCCTGCGCGAGCTTGCGTTCCTGAACAAGGGACTGCGCATCACGCTGACCGACGAGCGGACGGATCCGCCCAAGAGCCACGAGTTTTACTATTCGGGCGGCATCGCCGAGTTCATCAAGCACCTGAACCGCGGCAAGAACGTGCTGCATGAGAAGCCCATCGTGATCGAGGGCGAGCGCGAGCTGCCCGGCGGAGGGGTTCTCTACATCGAGATCGCGCTGCAGTGGAACGACAGCTACAGCGACCAGATCTTCAGCTTCGCCAACAACATCAACACGCGCGACGGCGGCACCCACCTGACCGGCTTCCGCACAGCGCTGACGCGCACGCTGAACGCCTGCGCGCGCGCGGCGGGGCTGCTGAAGGACATCAAGGACAACAACCTGTCCGGCGATGACGTGATCGAAGGGCTGACGGCGGTGGTGAGCGTCAAGCTGCCGCAGCCGCAGTTCGAAGGCCAGACCAAGGGCAAGCTGAACTCGGACATCGGCGGCTATGTGACGCAGGTGGTGAACGAGAAGCTGACCGAGTATTTCGACAAGAACCCGGCGGTGATGAAGCGGATCATCAGCAAAGCCGTGGAAGCCGCCCGGGCGCGCGAAGCGGCGCGGAAGGCGCGCGAGCTGACGCGGCGCAAGGGCGCGCTGGACTCGGGCGGGCTGCCGGGCAAGCTGGCCGACTGCCAGGAAAAGGACCCGTCGCTCTGCGAGCTGTTCCTGGTGGAGGGCGAGAGCGCGGGAGGCACGGCGAAAAGCGGGCGCGACCGGCGCTATCAGGCGATCCTGCCGCTGAAGGGCAAGATCCTGAACGTCGAGAAGGCGCGCTACGACAAGATGCTCAGCCATGACGAGATCCGGGCCATGATCACGGCCATCGGCACGGGCATCGGCAAGGACGATTTCGACATCACCAAGCTCCGCTACCACAAGATCATCCTGATGACGGACGCCGATGTCGACGGCAGCCATATCCGCACGCTTCTGCTGACGTTCTTCTTCCGCCACATGCAGGAGCTGATCACGCGGGGCCACGTCTTTGTGGCGCAGCCGCCGCTGTACCGGATCAAGAAGGGCAAGAGCGAGAAGTACATCAAGAACGACCAGGAGTTCGTCCGCGAGATCCTGCGGCGCGCGACGGAGAACGTGCAGGTGGAGGTGGGCGAAAACGGGCAGCACGGAAAGCTGGAAGGGGGAGAGCTGCGCAGCTTCCTGATGTCGCTGGACGAGCTGCAGCAGATCTTCACGCGACTGGAAAAGCGGCTGCGGGAGCCGCGCGTGGTGGAGGTGCTGGCCGACCCGTCGTTCGCCCTGGACACGAAGGCGGACTTCACCAACAGGGAGGAAGTCGAACGCGCGGCTCGGGCGATGAGCGAGGGGGGCAAGATCGCCACCCGGCTCGAGTTCGACGAAGAGCACTCCGCCTGGAACATCGTGTATCACGACGAGGCGCACGGGGACCGGACCATCGGCGTGGAGCTGGCGCAGCAGCCTGAATACAAGCGGCTGCGCGCCCTGGCGCGCAGCACGCAGAAGTACAACAAGCCCCCGTTCACGGTGGTGAAAGACAGCCGGCGGGAGCGGATCGAGACGTGGCGGGAGCTGATCCAGCACCTGAAGGGGGAGGGCACGCGCGACTGCACGGTCCAGCGCTACAAAGGGCTGGGCGAGATGAACCCGGAGCAGTTGTGGGAAACCACGATGAACGCCGAGACGCGGACGCTGCTCGAAGTGCGGCTGGAAGACGCGGTGGAGTGCGAAGAGATCTTCACGACGCTCATGGGCGAAGACGTCGAGGCCCGGCGGAAGTTCATCGAGGAGAACGCGCTGGACGTCCGGAACCTGGACGTCTGAGCGGGGAAACGAAGGGCCGCCGGTGCCGGGGAGCGCGGGCGGCCCTTTCTTTGGGGACGGGGGTGGAGCGGACCGCCCGGGTCAGAAGACCCAGGCGATGCCGGCGGTGAAGACCAGATCGTGCATGAGCCCCTTGAGCTTCGATCCAGGGGCGGCGGCGATCACGTTATCGGTGCGGGGCCCAAGGTAATCGCGGAACTCCAGGCGGAAGAGGGCATGCTTTCCAGCCTGGGCCTTGATGCCCGCGCCGAAGTGGCCGACCGGCAGGGTTTCGCTGGTCTGGGCCAGGGCGGCGTACTGGCTGCCCGGGTGGAACGCGCGCTGCTGGCCGGTGCCCTCGATGTAGCGGATGCCGCCGCCGAAGACGATGAAGGGCCGGACAGCGGCTTTTTCGCCGGAGAAGTGGAAAAGGAGGTCCCCGGTGACGATCTGCTGGCGGGCCTTGAGGGAGGCGGACTCGCCTCCCACCTCGACCTTTGCGTCGCCCCAGCGGTAGAGGTAGCGCACCTCTCCGCCCCAGCGCCCGCGGGTTTCACCGAAGTAGGCGCCGGCGACCGGGGCGTCCTTGAAGCCCACCTTGCCAGAGACGCTGCCGGATTCCACGGAGACGCCGCGTTGGGCAGCGAAGCCGCCGACGCCGCCGATTTCCCACTGCTGTGCCGATGCCGCGAAGGGCAGGGCGAGCAGGAGAGCGCTGGGCAGAATGTTGGTACGCATGATGTGATCCTACTACGTAGAATCGGCGGTCAGGCGCTTAAGGTTTAGGCACGACGCGCACTTCGACGCTGGTTTCGAACGTTCCCTGGCGGATGGTGAGCGGCAGGGACTGTCCGTTGCGGACCCACCAGGGCACAGTGGCATCGATGCGGTACACGCCGATGCGGCCGGGCTCGAGGCCGGCGAAATCGACGGTGAGCGGCGTGTCGCCGATGGTGACCGTGGGTCTGAGGACCACGGACGAGACCGGCTCAGCCGGAGCGGGAACGCCAGCGCCGGGATCCGGGAAGACGCGGCCCATGCCGGTAAGGTAGATGGAGATGCGGTCGCCGGGCTGAATCGGGTTGGCGAAGGTGACCAGCTCGTTGTTGGCCTGGCGGACGAGCGTGGCGAGGCCGCGCAGGGGCCCGGCGGCGCCGTCGCGGAAGATGGCGGGGGCGGCGGGCTCGACCGTGAGCGGGAAGGCGGCGCTGACACCGCCAGCCGAGCGCACGACCAGCTGGCCGCTGGCGGCGGAGAAGGGGATGTGGACCAGGATTTCCGTGCTGCTGACCCGGCCGAGCGGCAGCGGATTGCCGTTGAGCAGGACGCAGGCCTGATCGAGCGAAGAGGGCCACGGCGTGCCGCCGGTCTCTGCGGCGGTGGCGAGGCCCGTGCCGCGGATCAGGACGAGGCTGCCGGGCCCGACGGCCTGCGTGTTGTCAGCAACGTTGAGCACCGAAGAGATGGCCGGCATCGGAACCGGCGCGTCATAGGCGAAATCCAGGGCCGTCAGGCCGGAGGTGGAAGCGGAGAAGATCCTGCCCGGGTTGAAGGCGATCGCGAGCGTGCGGGTGAACGGCAGGATGGTCTCGCCGATCAGGTTGACGGGCTGGGCCGTGACCGGGACCAGCGGGGACTCGACCAGCCTGGAGAAGCGGCTGGCCGGATACTGGACGACATCGATCTTCTCGATGAAGCCCGGGCCCTGGGGAGTGGCGGCGGTGCGGAGGTAGAATGCGCCGGGCACGGCGCCGAGGCCTGACGGAGTGCCCTGCAAAGGTCTCCGCTCCACGGGGAAGAGGGCCGTGTCGAGGACGTTGTCGCGGACGACGAAGACGTTGTCGTTGAAGGCGCCGACGGCGCCGCTGAGCGAATCGAAATCCTTGCGTCCCACGACCCACGTATTGGCGCTGGACTCATAAAGCAGGACCGAGCCGTTGGGCTGGGCGAGGAGCGCGAGGGCTGCCGACGGCGTGGCGGAGAGCATCGCGTTCTCGCTGATGCAGTTGGCGTAGAGGCCGAGGCGGGCCGGCGGGGTGGCGCGGCGGTTGTACAGGTCCACGCGCAGCAGTTCATGCGAGCCGCCTCCGCTGCAGGCTTCCTTCTGGAACGCGAGGCGGGCGGTGGCCCAGATTTCGTTCTGCGTGACCGTGATCGAGCGCGTGTACCGGCCGGGATCGGCAATGACGGGCGGGAGCTGCTCGAAGGTATCGAGGTCGTGGACGGTCAGGATCTGGCTGTTGTCAGCCGTCGTGATCAGGTACTTGCCGTCGAGAGTAATGGCCATCTGCACCGGGGTGTTGGCGGTGCGCAGCCAGGCCAGCTGTTCGTAGGTGTTGGCGTCGAGCACGATGACGCGATTGCGGTCCTGGCGCAGGACGTAGACGCGGGGCCGGTAGGGGTCGGCGACAACGTCGACGATCTTGCCGGGCACGTTGACGATGGTGCCGCGCTGGTCGAAGTCGCGCGTGTTGACGAGCACGCGCACGGGCCAGGGAACATTGATCCCCGCCGAAGTGGCGATGGAGAGGTTGACGGCGACGGTGCCCTGCTGGCTCTGGAAGGCGATAGGGTCGACTTCCACGGTGACGGTGGCGGGGGCGGTGCCGGAAGCGGGGAAGACGCGGACGCCACGCACGCCCTCAGGAACCTTGATGGTGAAATCAGCCCCGCGGCCGGAGGGGTCGAGGATCTGGAAGGTCTGGCGGCGGATCGTGCGGTCGCAGGAGTTGGACTGGAAGAGCAGATCTTCGCGGTCGGCTTCGATCTGCGGGGAGGTATCGAGATCTTCCAGATGAAGCACGAGGACGCCGCTCTCGGCGACGGCGAAGAGGTAGTTCAGATCCGCGCTGAAGACGCTGCGGCCGGCAATGGGATTGGGCAGGTTGACGATCTTGCGGACGGTGAGGTTGTCGGTATCAAGCAGGTGGAGAACCGGCGGCGCGCTGGTGGCGGTGTTGTTGAGGATGGGCACCTGCGCATAGATGACGTTGCGGCGGAAGTCGTAGGCGTGGCCGCCGAGCGCCCAAGCGCCGCGGATGTTGGGGAACTGGGCGCGGAGGAAGCGGTAGCCGGTGGCGGGATCCTTGCTGTAGAGCGCCCAGCCAGCCAGGAGGTTGTTGCCCTCGCGGTCGACGCTGACCACGCGGGGCCCGAGGGGAGGTTTCGAGGAGGCGCCAGTGATGACGACGCTTGTGGCGAGCGGGCGGTACTCGAGCAGATAAAAGTCGTCGGGTTCTGCGGGCTTGCACTCGGGAGGCTCGATATTCGTCACGCGGGCCAGAATGTAGACGGTCTGGCCGTCGCCAGAGACGCCCGCCGTAGCCCCGACGATATCAATGGGTTTCGTGCCGGGATTCACATTGATGTTGCAGGAGCCGACACTGCCGGTGATCGGCAAAGCCGTGAGGACGTTGGTGAGAGGGTTCAAAAGGTAGAAGCCGCTCTTGGTCACGACAAGAGCTTCGGAGCCGGCTCCGAAGACGACGGAAACCACCTGCTGCTGCAGCGTCTGCTCAGCGCGCTGGTTGGCGTCGAGGTCGAAGACGGTGAGTCCTCCGAGGAAGTGGCCGGCCACCAGGAAGCGCTGGTCCTGGGAGAGCGCCAGCACATACGGGGTTTCCGACATCGGCAGCGACCCTTTGACGGTCAGGTCCGCAAGAGACATGATCTCGATGCGGTTGGCCGTGAAGTTGGCGGCATAGAGAACCTGGCGGCGTTCATCGAGGGCGATGTCGGAGATGGCGCCGCGCATCGGAACGAGCCTGCCGACAGTGCCGGCCATGAGCGGAACGGCCAGGGCGACCGGCAGCCAAAAGAGCGTACGTAGTCTCATCTCTTCCTCCGAGCCTCGCGAGAGGTCATTCAGTCACGGGCACAGAATAGCGCATTTCCCTGCCCGAAGGACCCGGGCATCTTACTTAGTTCCCGTGTCAGAATACCTCAATTCTCCCTAGAAAGGACCCACAAAGTGTAGACAGCACAACGATTTTCGTACTAAATCAAAAAAAACATAACCGAAGTTAGCAACATCCTATGCAGTCCGGGGCGAAAACAATAACTATCGATAGCATCGGACGACGCGGTTGCCGATGGCGCAGAGGATGACATAGGGGATGACGCCGGCTTCGCGGGCGAAGTCGGCGGCGTCGTGGCGGGCGCGGCCCTCCTCTCCAATGAGGGTGACCGGGTCGCCGCAGCGGAGGAATGAGCATCCGGTGACATCGACGGTGATGACGTCCATGGAGACGGCGCCGACGATGGGGGCGAGGCGTCCGGCGGCGAGAACGTGGCCGCGTCCGGCGAGGGTGTGGGGGACGCCATCGGCATAGCCGGCAGCCACGACGGCGATGCGGGAATCGCGAGGGGCGCGCCATCGGGCGTTGTAGCCGACCGGGGCGCCGGCGGGGATGTCCTTCACCTCGACGATGCGGGCTTTCCAGGCGAGGGCGGGGCGGAGGTCGGCCTGCAGGGGCGGCGCATCGCCGCGGGGCTCTGGCGCGTATCCATAGAGGGCGAGCCCGGTACGCACCAGATGGTGGAAGGCGCGGGCGAGACCGTAGCAGACGGGGGCGCTGCTGGCCAGATGGATGATGGCGGGGCGGAGGCCTGCGGCGCTCAGAGCCTCGATCGCCTGTTCGAACGCGGCGAACTGTTCCTCGTTCTGGCCGCATTCGAAGTCCGAGGCGGAGGCGAGGTGGGACATGAGGCCTTCGATCTGGAGGAAGCGCAGGCCGGCGGTGGCGCGGGCGATGTCCGCGGCGGGCTCGCGGGAGCCGAGGCGGCCCATGCCGGAGTCGAGCTTGATGTGCACGCCGAGCGGGCGGGCGAGCGCCGCGGCGCGCTGTTCGAGCGCGAGGAGGGACTCGATGGAGTGGACGGCGGGCGTGAGGGAATGCTCGAAGAAGACGTCCATTTCCGGGGGAATGAAGCCGCCCATGACGAGGATGCGGCCCTGGATGCCGGCGCGGCGGAGTTCGGCGCCTTCGGCCGCGTTGCTGACGGCGAACCAACGGGCGCCCTCGTTTTCGAGGGCGCGCGAGACGGGGACGGCGCCGTGGCCGTAGGCATTGGCCTTGACGACGGCGCAGACCTCTGCGCCGCGGGCGGCGCGGCGAAGCTCGCGCCAGTTGGCGCGGATCTGCTCGAGCGAGATTTCAGCCCAGGTGCGGAGCGCGGGAGAGCAATCGTTCGAAGAGCTGTTCATAGGCGCCGGTGACGGCCTCCCAACTGTATCGCTGTTCGACGCGCTGCTGCGCGGCCTGGCCGAGGCGGTGGCGTTCCGCCGCGGGCATGGCGAGGACTTCGCGCAGACGCGCGGCGAGGGACGATTCGTCATGAAACGGCAGAGCGACGCCGCCGGCGACTTCCTCGTTTTCCGGCGTGGAGAGATAGAGGACGAGGGCGCCGCGGCCCATGGCCTCGATGAGGGCGGGATGCGTGCCGCCGACTTCGGTGGCGTGGATGTAAGCGAAGCAGTGGGACTGGAGTTCGCGGTAGCCCTGCCCGTAAATGGCGCCGGGGAAGAGGATGCGCGCATCGCGCGTGTCTTTCACCTGCCGGATGTAGTCCTGTGCGTAGGGCGCATCGCCGACGAGGACGAGGCGGAGATCCGTTTCGACGCGCTCGAAGGCGCGGCGGACCATGAGGGGGTTGTTTTCGGGCTCGAAGCGGGTGACGTAGAGGAAGTAGCGGCCGGGCTCGAGGCCAAGCTCGTCGAGAGCGGCCTGCGACGGCGCCTTGCCGGTTTCGGCCCCGTAGGGAATAAAGACGGAATCGGCCCCGTAATTTTCCCGGTAATAGCGCTGAATTTCTGCCGCGTCCGTGACGATGACATCAGGACAAAACGTGGAAAGTCCTTCGGAGACGTGATACCAGAGGCGGGCGAGCGCGTTCCATTTTTTCCGTTTCCGCTCGAGACCGTCGACGTTGAGAGCGACGCGGGCGCCGGCGCGGCGGGCGAGCGGGGTGAAGAGGGCGTTGGCGGCGTTGCAGTAGAGAGCGGCATCGGGAGGATGGCGCATCAGGTCGAGCGTGGAGAAGAAGGTGTGGGCGACGGTTTCGAGATACTTGTGGCGGACGGGGGGGATGTAGCGGAGGCGGACGCCGCGCCAGACGGGCTCGGGATGGGGGGAGCGGCAGTAGACGGTGACTTCGTGTCCGCGGCGGGCGAGGCGGGTGGAGAGTTCTTCGGCGAAGGTTTCGAAACCGCCATAGGCGGCCGGGATGCCGCGGGTGCCGAGAATGGCGATGCGCATGAGGCCTGAATTTCAGTAAAGCGAAAGACGCACGGGGCCGCCAAGTCCGGAGAAGGGCCAGGGACTGTACTTGCGGTCGCGCTCGAAGGCGTCGGTGAGCTGCCGCGGAGGCGGGTCGAGCAGCTCCGGGCGCATCGGGTACTGGTCCCATTGCTGGAGGGCGGGCATCAGCGTGGTGGCGACGCGGATCTCGAGGCGGTTGGCGCCGCGGCGCAGCAGGCGCGCGGGGATCTGGTAGCGGAAGGGCGGCAGCCAGCGAGGGCCGAGGGGCTGGCCGTTGAGCCAGGCTTCGCAGGCGCAGCCGACCTGGCCGAGATCGAGCACGGCGTCGCGCTGCGGGCAGGAGAATTCGACCGCATAGTCGAGCACGCCCGCCTGGCGGGCGTCGCCGAGGGGACGGGACCAGCCGTGACCGATCTGGATCACCTGGCGCACGGGGCGGGGCTTCGGCGGGCGGGGCGGCCTGCGGCGGCCGGGATGGAAGAGCACGAAACAGGAGTGCCAGGGCTCGAGCTCCAGATCGACCTGAACACCCGCGGGGGTTTCGCGCCAGGCAGGAGCAGGGCGGATGGCGCCTGTGAGGGGATCCCAGATTTCCGGCGACTTGTTTGAAACGCGGAATGCAACGGCTGTTTTTTCCGGCTCCGGCTGGAGGTTGGTGACGAAGAAGAGCGTGATGCCGCCGTCGAGTTCTCGCTGGTGGAACGTGAGGCCGTCGCTCTGGCGTCCCCCGGCGATGATGAATTGCGGCGGAGCGGCGCGGCGCAGGGCGTCGAGCAGGCGCCGCTGGCCTTCGCGCAGCGGCGGGGTTTTCTCGTAGAGGCGTTCCTGAGGCGAGAACTGATCCGGAACGAAGCCGTATTCAATGACCTGCGCAGGGAGCCCTGCGGGCGCGCGGTCCAGAGCGATCAGATGGCCGCCGGATTCGGCGAAGCGCGCAAGCGCGGCGCGGCTGGGTTCGGGGACGAAATCGCGGGGCGTGAGGATGATGGCGCGGTAGCGGCAGCCGTTGATGCCGAGCGCGCCGTTTTCCATGCGGGCGCGGGTCTGAAGGAGATGGTCGTTGACGAGGTCGTAGTCGTAGCCGTTGGCGAGGAGGGTCCGGGGGACATCGCCGTAGCGCATGACGCGCTGGGCGACGCCGAACAGGGCGGTTTCGCGCCAGACCTGCGCCTGCGGCGAGTAGAGCAGCACGTCCGCGGCGAAGCGCCCCTGGCGGAGGAGGGCGCAGCAGCGGGCGGTATAGGAGGCGAGGTCTTTGTAGAAAGGCCACCAGGGGGCCCAGGGCTGGATGCGCTCGGCAGCGAACATGACGTCGAGGGCGGGGTCGAGCTGACCCGCCTCCGAGTAAACCCAGCCGTGGTTGTAGAAGCGGGTGACGCCGTCGCGGAGGAAGCTGTCGGTGGCGCGTTTGAGTTCTTCGGGCGTGGAGCGGTAGCGCTGGCGGTGGATGAAGGTGAAGGCCTCGGCGGAGACGACTTCGCGGCCGTAGAAGCGTGCGCCGCTGACGGCGGCCTTGCGGGGATCGGCGACGGTGTCGAAAACAGTCCGGGTGACTTCTGTTTCCGGTGCGTGGGCCATGCCGGCGCCCTGGATGATCTCTGCGTTGAAGCGGTAGTGGGGCTGCATGCGGGCGCGGACGCCGATGGCGCGGCAAGCCTCGAGGAAGGGCTCGAAGACGAATTCGAGGGCGATCTGGTGGAGGAATTCGTTGACATCGTAGCGGATGCGGGGCGTGTCGGGGCCGATGTCGAACCAGAGCGCGGGGAGCCAGCGGCGGAGGTCATAGCCTTTGCGGCGCCGGAATTCGTCGAGCGTGCCGGAGCTCCACAGCAGCGTGTTGGCGAGAGGAACGACCTCGAAGCTGTCAGCGAAGATGGAGTCGACCGTGCGGCCGAGGGCGGGGCCGAAGGCGAGCTGATATGCGCGGGTGATGTGGCGCACGCACCGGGAGAACGCGTTGCGGTCAAGGTGATCGACGACCCAGCTCGGCTCTTCGTCGTTCTGGGCGGCGGTTCGCTGTCCGGTGTAGACGAGGCGGAAGGCGAACAGGCGCCAGCGGCCGTCTTCCACGCGCCAGCGTCCGGCTTCGCCGCGGAATTCGTCTGTGAGATCCGTAAGGGAGCTGCCGTCGATCTGCGTTTCGGAGAGCATGCGCGCGCCGACGACGGCGAGGACGCGCAGATGATCGGGCGGGTTGCCTTCCACGGGCGAGAGGAACTCGAACAGGCCGGTCGTTGGGGTGCCGAAGTCGCGGAAGACGGGCAGGGGGCCTTCGTACTGGAAAGGTCCCTGGAGGTCGAGCCAGGCGGGGGCGAGGCACTTGCTGCGGTGTTCTGGAGGAACCCAGGGGCCGCCGAAATCCCAGCCGGGCGAGGGAGTGAGGGCGATCTTCATGTCGAGGCGGGCGGCCTCGCTGATGGCGTGGCGGAGCAGCTCGATGCGCTCTGGAGAGAGGAAGGAGAGGTTGCCGTGGCGGTGGAGGCGGAAGGTGTGAACGATTTCGGCGCCGCCGATGCCCGAGGCGCGCATCTGTTCAAGCTGGCGCGTGATGCCCTCGCGCGTGACGCGGCTGCCGGGCCACCACCAGCGGGTGCGCGGCATGTAGAGGTTGTCCTGAGGGGCGCGGGTCCAGAGCAGGCGCAGATCGTCTGAAGGAGTGCGGGCGCGGAGGGAGAGGGCTCCGCCCACGGCGGGAAGCAGTTCCCGGCGGTTGGGGCGCCACATGGAGCGGTTCAGCCTCCGGCGGTCTGAGCCTGGGAACGGGCGGGGCTGAGAGAGCTGACGGCCTTTTTGGGCGCGGGCTGGCTGACCGGGTGGTAGTGGAACCAGGCGGCCATGTAGTCGTCGCTGACGCGCTTGCGGGCCATGATCCAGCGGCGCTTGGCGAGGAGGCGGGGCCAGGAGCGGAGGATGTGCCAGAAGGCTTTGAGGGAGTAGTGCTCGTAGAGCAGGCAGCAGCCGATGACGACGAGATCGCGGAAGGTGATGGGGAGCCAGTAGCGCCGGTAGAGATCGCCGGTGATGTTTTTGATCCGCATGAGGAAGCGGTTCTTCACCGAGTGCATGTTGATCTCTTTGGGCAGGGCGCGGCGGTTGCCGGGCAGCACGGCGCGGACGTGGTAGCCGCGGGCGTAAGGCGTGTAGAGGCATCGCCAGCCCATCAGCTGGGCGCGCCAGGCGACATCGGCGTCTTCGCGGTAGACGAAGAAATCGGAGTCGAAGAACTCGCCGTCGATGGAGATGTCGTCGATCATCTCGCGGCGGTAGAGGGCGGCTGCCGCGGTGGCGCCGAAGACGTACTCGCGCTTGAGGTAGTGGCCGTTGTCGATCTGGCGGCTGCCGCGGTCGAGGTGGCGGAGGTAGGGGGTGAAGTAGATGCCGGTGGAATCGACGCGGGGTTTGGCGTCGATGTTGAAGTCGGGGCTCATGACGAGGAGCTTGCCGCAGACGGTGCCGATGCGGTTGTCGAGCCTGCCGGCTTCGAGCAGCGCCTGGATGAAGTAGGGCATGAGCAGGACGTCGGGATTGAGGGTGAGGACCCAGTTGCCGCGGGCGCGGCGGATGGCCTGGTTCTGGGCGGCGGCGAAGCCGACGTTGCGGTCGTTGTAGATGATGGTGCAGCGGTCTTCGTAGCGCTCGAGGATGTCGCGGGTGCCGTCGGTGGAGTTGTTGTCGACGACGATGACTTCAAACTGGGGCCCCTTTTGGGCCAGCACTGATTCGAGGCAGCGTTTGATGTAGCGCCCGCTGTTGTAGGTGACGATGGTCACCGAGACGAAGTCGTGTGAAGCCATGGGAAAGAGCAGCCTGAATCAAATGCCGGGTCGGCCCGGTGCGCGCACCGGACCATGCAGGTTCTCCTCCAGCCGGGGCGCCGCGGACGGAGCGTGGGAGCGGACCGCCGCGTGAACCGCCAGCCGAACCAATCTAGCATACAAGCCAAGGGGGCCAAGAGATCGCTTCCAGATCATCCCCGCAACGATTCTCGGCACGACTCCTACGATGAGAGACAAGCCAACCAGGACACGGCCGAGTGTTTGGAAGTGCCTTGAAACGTATTCTAGTAGATTACTATACCAGTTCCACTGTCTGGGAACCCAATCCAGACGGGAGACCGAGTGGCCGCCGGCGTGGGCGGCGCGGAAGGAAGGCCAGAAGACGGACTGCCAGCCTGCGGCGAGGAGGCGGGCGATGAAATCGACATCCTCGAACCAGACGGGGTGGAAGGACTCGCAGAAGCCGCCGACCGCAGCCCAGGCGGCGCGGCGGACGAGCAGGCAGGCGCCGGCGGGCTGAAGGCCCGAAGCGGGGCGGTCCAGGGGCAGATCGAGGGCGCGGTAGCGGCGGTTGACGGGGTTGGAGGGCCAGAGGCGGTTGAGGCCGAGGATCTCGAAGCAGAGGGCGGCGGGGGTGGGCAGGCGGCGGGCGAAGAAGCCGCGCTGGGGCTGCCCGCCGCGGCCGAGGAGCAGGCCGCCTGCGGCGCCGGCTCTCGGGCTAGAGAGGAGAGCTTCGGCGAGAGCGGCGGGAGGCGAGAGCAGCTCGACGTCGGGGTTGAGGATGAGAACGGCATCGGCATCCGGAAGAGCGCGGAAGCCCTGATTGACCGCGCCGGCGAAGCCGCGGTTGTCCTCGTTGGCGATGAGCCGGACCTGCGGAAACTGGCGGGCGATGGAGCGGCTCGCATCGGTGCTGGCGTTGTCGATGACGAGGATGCCGGAGGGAAACTGATCCGCGAAGCGGAGGCAGGACTCGAGGCAGGCGGCCAGGCAGCCGGCGGAGTTGTGGGTGATGACGAGGGCTGCCAGGTTCATCGCGCCACCGCAAAGTAGAGCTTCCAGTAGGGCTCGGGACGGGTTGCCTGCTGGAGGCGGAGGATTTCGTTTTCGCACCCGGCGAGGATGGGCTCGAGCAAGGCGCGCGGGGCGCGGGGGGAGGAGCGGCGCGCGCGGGGCGCGTCGCGGAGTCCGCGCCATTTTCCGCGGAGCCAGGCCAGGAGGCGGCCACGGCGCGCGGCGAGGAGCCCCCAGAGGAGCTGTCCGGCGAGGACGCGCCACCACCAGGCGGCGGGGAAGTGCTTTGCGGCGAGAAGGAGCTGATTGCGGGCCAGGAGCTCCGTCATCGCCGGGCTCCAGGAGCCCAGCGTGGCGCTGCCGTGGTGGTAGGCGATGGCGGAGGGAACGTAGACGCCCTGGAAGCCCTGGAGCGAGGCGCGGAGGAAGAACTCGACGTCTTCGAGATAGGAGCCGAAGAACTCATCGAGGGGGCCGGCGCTGTCGAAGACATCGCGGCGGATGAGAACGGCGGTCATCGGGGCGAAGCGGATGGCGCGGGGCTGGGCAAACAGGGGTCCGTCGGGGAGACCGGCGCCGGCGCGCCAGGCGCAGCCGCTGCGGGCGAGCAGATCGTAGGAGGCGTCCAGGCGGGAGGGGTTCGTGAGCTGGCGGACGCGGGGAGCGGCGAAGGCGGCGCCGGCGGAGAGGACTGCATCGAGAAGGCTCTCGAGGCAGCCGGGGTGGAGCTCGACATCGTTGTTGACGATCCAGATCCAGCGGGTGGAGGAGGCGCGGACGCCGCGGTTGACGGCGGCGGCAAAGCCGAGGTTGGAGGGCAGGGGCAGGAGGTCGGCCTCCGCCGCTGCGGCGACGTCGCGGCTGGAGTCCGTGCTGCCGTTGTCGACGACGAGCAGGCGCGCGCAGGGGACGGACTGGCGCCGGAGGGACTGCAGGGCGCGGCCGAGCAGAGCGGCGCGGTTCCAGTTCGGAATGATGGCGGTGACCTGCTCCACGTTCACAGACAAAATGGCCGCGGCAGCCTGGAGGAAAGAGGGAACAGAGGCGGGAAATTTCAGTCTAGCACCGGATCAGCGGCGGGCAAAGCGCTTTTTCAGGAGGAACCAGAGATTGTAGAAGCCGTCGCGCCAGGGGTTGAGCTTGATCTCGCCGAGGCGGGAGGAATAGAGGATGGAGATTTCCTCGAAGCGGAGACCGGGCTGGAGAAGGGCTTCGATCTTGATTTCCTCGGAGAACGCCATGCCGTCGCTTTCGAGTTTCATGTTCTGGAGGATGGAACGGCGGAAGACCCACATGCCGCTCTGCGAGTCGCGGACCCAGCGGAAGAAGAGCAGGGACATGGCGAGGCTGAGGATGAGGTTGCCGACCTTGTGCTTGAAGCTCATGGCGCGGCGGTCGCGGACGGGGAAGCGGCTGGCGTTGAGGAAGTCGGCTTCCAGGTGGAAGAAGGCTTCGAGCAGGTAGCTGATGGCGTCGGGCGGGTAGCTGTGGTCGCCGTCGAGGGTGACGATGATGTCGCCGGTGGCCATGCTGAAGCCTTTCTTGTAGCTGCGTCCGTAGCCGCGGACATCCTCGCGGATGACCATGGCGCCGAGGCTGCGGGCGACCTCGGCGGTGCGGTCCGTGGAGGCGTTGTCGACGACGATGACCTCGTCGACGAACGGGGGCATGCGGCGCAGCACCTCGGCGATGCCCTGTTCCTCGTTCAGGCAGGGGATGACGACAGTGATCTTGTGGTCTTTGTACAAGCGCCCGTCTTTCCGGCTCCCGAAACCGTCTATTGTATAGTTGCAGAACCCGGGAGCGAGCAAAGCGATGAGGCAAGCCCTGTTGATGATGGCGATGATGGCGGCGGCGGGCGCGCAGGACGCGGGACCTGGCCAGCCCGCGGGAAGCGAACTGCTGCAGATCCGGCATGTGTATCTGCTGCCGATGGCCAACGGGTTCGACCAGTATCTGGCGAATCATCTGACACGGCAGGGGCTGGTGCAGGTGGTGGCGGACCCATCGAAGGCGGATGCGATCCTGACGGACCGCATCGGCAAGGCGTTCGAGGACAAGCTGGAGGAGCTGTATCCTCATCCGAAGCCTGTGGAGGAGAAGCCGGCGAAAGAAGAGGAAGAGGCGGACAAGCCAGCTTCAACGCTGATGGATCTGAAAGTAACGCCGATGGACCGGGCGAGCTCGTTCGGACGGGGCAAGGGGACGATTTTCCTGGTGCACCGCGGATCGCGGGCGGTGGTGTGGTCGATTTACGAGCGCCCGAAGCGGACCATGCCGGACGAGCTGGACCGGACGGCGAAGCGCGTGGCGGACGAGATGGGGAAAGCGATCCGGGAGGCGGGAAAGCCTAAGAAATAGCGCGTTGCAGATCTGAGAGACTGCCTGTTGCCAGAGAAAACAGAACGGGCCGGCGGACAGCCGGCCCGTTGGTCATGTGGAGAAGCCTGGCTCAGGCGCGGCGGCGGATGAGGCCGAGGGCGACCAGTCCGGCGCCAAGGAGAAAGAGAGTGCCGGGCTCAGGGATCTGGCCGGCGGGGGAGTCCGTATCCGGGCGCGGGATGAAATACAGGGTGTTGCTGGATCCGCTGAACTCAGTCTCAAGCCCGAGGTTCCAGAGGCCGTCATTGGCCTTTTTCGCATAGAAGTTGCCCCAGACGGGGTTGCGGTCGGACACGAAGGTGTAGGTAGAGAGCCCCTCGTCGAACTTGACTCCGTAGATAGAGCCGGGCAGCCCGGGGTTGGACTTGCCGAAGTCATCGTCATCCGCCCAGTCCGGGCGGAATTCGGTCTTCCCCCCGAATCCGGAGATGCAGTCCGACTGGCCTTCGATGATGCAGCCGGGGCTCAGTTCGAGGATGAAGTGGGACATTGCCAAGGACTTCTCGCCGTCCTTTCCGGAGGGCTCGAAGAACGAATACGAGTAGGTGTACAGGTTGGTGACGTTGTTGAAAGAGATGACCCAAGAGATGCCTGTGCCGGGCTGGAAAGGATTGTTGCCTTCGCCGAGGGAGTTCAGGCCGCCGCTGTTGTCAGCCAGGAGCGTGCGTTGCCCGGTCCAGTCGGCCGGGAGAACGGGAGTTCCATACACCGGCGTGGCAGATGCCGCTGCTGCAGCGGCAAGACAGAGTGAAAGGGTCAAGACCCAAAGACGGAGAGACGACATTGCTCCTCCCTTGTGAAAAACTGCGTCTGACCCAAGAATCGCGCCGGCCCCTGATCGGAACCATGAACCGTTTCTGCGGGCGTGTACTACAACCGCGGGGCGCAGGGCCGGATAGTTCCAGTTCCGAAACGGAGGGGGCGGCGGGACTGACCGGCGGGGCAAGAGCAAGAGATTGAACACAAAGGGCCGAATCCGGCTTCCGTTGAACACAAGCGGATGGAGCTGGGCATGATCGGCCGCTTCTGGTACCAGAACCCGGAAGCCGGTCTGGATGCCCCGCGGCATGCGCCCGGGCAGAGAGAGCGGCGGCGGGAGCCCTGGCGGGCGGGGATGGCGGGCAGACTTGCTCTAGAATGAGGGGCGAACCGGGAGGCGAACCGGATGGAATGGACGCGGCGGGAGTTTCTGGCGGCAGCATCGATGGCGGCTGCTGCATCGAAGGCGGCGGAGGAATGGCATCAGCGGGTGCGGCGGGTGGGGCAGGTGAATTTCAGTGAAAGGGACGTTGCGGAAGCCGATGTCGAGGAGTGGGCTGACTACTGGGCTTCGTGCCGGGTGGACGCGGTGCAGATCAACGTCACCGGGATGATCGCGTTCTATCCGACCGAGGTTCCGTTTCACAAGCGCAGCCGGTGGCTGGGCGGGCGGGACTTCTTCGGGGAATGCGTCCGGGCGGCGAAGAAGCGCGGGATGCGCGTGATCGGGCGACTGAGTCCGGACCTGCAGTGGGAGGATGCGCTGGAGGCGCATCCGGAGTGGTTCGTGCGCGACCGGGAGGGCCGGCCTGTGCCGCCGTTCAGCCGCACGCCCGGCCTGTACCAGACGTGCATGTTTTCGACGTATTTCAGCGAGCAGACGCCGGCGATTCTGCGGGAGGTGAACGCGCGCTACGATGTCGACGCGTTCTACGCCAACGGCTGGCCGAACTGGAACCTGCCGGAGTGCTGGTGCGAGGCCTGCCGGCGGCTGCCGCCGCGGGGGACGCCGGAGTTCCGCGAGGCGTTCATGGACCGGGTGATCGAGCTGTGGACGCTGTACGACCGGATTGCGAAGGAGAAGAGCGCGGAGAATCTGTTCTTTGGCAATCTGGGGGGCGGGTTCCGGACGGGCGTGGACCTGCACCGGCTGGCGCCGCACTGCTTCTGGTTCAACGCGGACAATCAGGGGCGGACGGGGGCGGCGCCGGTGTGGGGCGCGGCGCAGCAGGGGCGCGTGGCGCTGGCGGTGATGAAGGGGCGCACGATGACGAACGTCACGGGCGCGTGGTCGACGGGGTCGCCGATGTGGCGGAACGCGGCCAAGAGCGCGGCTGAAGCCGAGATCTGGATGGCGCAGACGGCGGCGAGCGGGATGGCCGTGTGGTACCACTGGCTGGGCGCACAGACAGGGCTGGGCGAAGACCGGCGCTGGCAGGAGCACGGGCGGCGCTTTCTGCAGTGGCACGCGAAGCACAACGCCCACTTCGTGAACCGGCGGCATCTGGCGGAGATTGCGCTGCTGCTGCCGCAGCGGACGCAGACGTTTTACGCGAACCCTGGCGAGGGCGACGCGGGCGAGCACGTGCAGGGCTGGTATGCGGCGCTGCTCGAGGGGCGGCATCTGTTCGGGTTTGTTCACGAGGACGGCCTGAGCGGCGACACGCTTGCGCCTTACCGGCTGCTGATTCTTCCGAATGCGGCGTGGCTGAGCGATGAACAGTGCCGCAGGGTGGAGGCGTTTGCGGCGCAGGGCGGGGCGGTGATTGCAGACTTCGAGACGAGCGTGTACGACGAGCGGGGGCGGGCGCGGGCGGACTTCGGGCTCGCGAGGCTGTTCGGGATCCGCAAGACGGGCGAGAGGACAGGGGTGCGCGGTTTCTACAACTCGTTCTACGCGCGCATCGAGAACGCGGACCATGAGGCGCTGCGCGGATTCCGGAACACGCGGTGGCTGGCGGGCGCGGAGTGGCGCGTGCCGGTGCGGTCGGAGACCGCGCCGGTGCTGACGGTGGCGCCCCCGTACCCTGGATATCCGACCGAGGCTGTGTTCACGGAGACGCCGCGGACGGACGAGGCGGCGCTGGCGCTGCGCGAGGCGGGCGGCGGGCGCTGCGCGTATTTCGCGGGCGACGTCGGGCGGACGTTCTGGCGCTCGTTTCATCCCGATCCGCTCCGGCTGATGCTCAACACTGTCGAGTGGGCGCTGGGCGGGCGGCGAGCCGTGCGGGTGGAAGGCGAGGGGCTGCTGGAGCTGTTTGCGTGGGAGACGGAGGCGGGATTCGCGCTGCACCTGCTGAACTACAACAACCCGCAGGCGCACCGCGGCGTGTACCTGCGGCATTCGCCGGTGGGTGCGCAGCGGGTGCGCTTTGAGCTGCCTCGGGAAGTGAAAGTGCGGCGCGTGACCGCGCTGCGCAGCGGGCAGGCGTTGCGGTTTTCGCAAAGGGGAAGGGTGGTGGAATTCACCGTGCCCGCCGTGAAGGATTACGAGGTGGCGGCAATCGAGTGACCGCCAACTGTTGGTCGCCTGGAGGCGCGGCTTTCATCTCAAGGGAAAGGAGGTGGAAATGAAAGACAAGTGGTCGCGCAGAGGCATGCTGCTCGCCGGATGCTGTGCAGGCGGCATGACGATGGCACAGGGCCAGCAGGCCATTCCCAAACGAGCGCGCGAACGGCTGGAACGGGAGATCCGGCGCGAGCTGATCACGCTGCCGTGGTACGGGGTCTTCGACCTGCTCCAGTTCAGGCTGGACGGCTACAACGTCACACTGACCGGGTATGTGACGCGTCCGAACCTGAAGTCGGAGGCGGAGAACGTGGTCCGCGCGATCGAAGGCGTGGAGAACGTGACCAACCAGATCGAAGTGCTGCCCCTGTCGCCCAACGACGACCGGATCCGCCTGGCGGTGTTCAACGCGATCTACCGGCATCCGGCGCTGAACCGGTACGCCCTGCGGGCCGTGCCTCCGATTCACATCATTGTGAAGAACGGGCATGTGACGCTGGAAGGCAACGTGGCCAACGAGGGCGACCGCAACATCGCCGGCATCCGGGCCAACGGCGTGAAGGGCGTGTTTTCGGTGACGAACAATCTGGTGATCGACCGCTCGTAGCCGAGGCGGTTCAGAGGCTGCGGACGAGCTCGAGGACGAACTCGGCGCAATAGCGGCCGGCGATGCGCTCGAACGTGGGGTGCTCCCACTCGGTGTCTGAGACCATGCGGATGGCGAGGAAGCGGACGCCGAGGCCGATGGCGGCGCCGTGAGAGAAGGCGCTCTCCATGTCCTCGGTGTCGGTGCCGTAGGCGCGGTGGAGCCACGAGATGTAATCGAGCTGGCGGTTGTACTGGAAGGCGGAGCCGATGTTGCCGCGGAGGACCCGGCCGCGGGGGTTGGGGATTTTTTCGGCGGCGCGAAGAAGTTCGGCGTCGCCCGGAAATGAGGGGCAGGTCACGGGCTGGCCATCGGGCAGACGGATGACGTGCGGCTTGGGCTTCCACGCGCTGACGTCGATGCCGGCGCCGTCATCGCCGTGGGGGGACTCGAAGGCGGAGTAGTCGGTGGTTTTCTCGCCAAGGACGATGTCCCAGAGCTTGAGGATGCGGTTGTGGCCGCCGGCGGTGCCCTGATTGATGACAGCCCACGGGCGGAACTCGCGGATGGCGAGAGCGGTGGAAGCGGCGGCGTTGACGGGACCGACGCCGGTGCGGCTGACGACGACGTCGAGCCGGCCGATGCGGCCGCGCCAGAAGCTCCAGCCGCCAATGCGGGACTCGCGGGCGCGCGGGCGCAGGGCGTCAAGCAGGGGGCCGAGCTCGCCATCGACGGCGCCCTGGACGAGAAGCGGCCCAGAAGGGCGGGCCGGGGCGGCGAGAGAAACAAAGCTGGCAAGAAATGTTCTTCTCTGCATGGCGGGTCAGCCCTGGCCCAGATAGAAAAAGCGTAACAGGAACAGGGCCGTGAGGAGGTAGACGAGCCAGTGGACGCGGCGCCACTCTCCCGAGAGCACGCGCAGCATCGTGTGGGCGGTGAAGCCGAAGGCGAGGCCGTTGGCGATGCTGAAGGTCATGGGGATGGCGGCGAGCGTGAGGAAAGCGGGGATGGAGGTGGCGGGCTTCGTCCACTCGATTTCCTCCGTGTGGACGAGCATGAGCGCGCCGACGACGATGAGCGCGGGGGCGGTGGCCTGGGCCGGGACTGCGCCGAACAGCGGGGCGATGACGAGCGCGACGAGGAAAAGAATGCCGCACACGATGGCGGCGACGCCGGTGCGTCCTCCGGCGACCACGCCGGCGGCGCTTTCGATGTAGCTGACGACGGTGGAGGTGCCGCAGGCGGCGCCGATGGAGGAGGCTGCGGCGGCGGAGGCGAGGATGCGGTTGACGCGCGGGATGCGTCCATCCGGACCGATGAGCCCGGCGCGGGTGCCCACGGCGACGAGGGTGCCGACGTTGTCGAACACGTCGACGAAGAGGAAGACGAAGATGATCTCAAGCAGGCCGAGCTGAAGAGCTCCGCGGACGTCCATGGCGAGCCAGGTGGCGCCGAGGGCTTTCGGCGAATAGGCCTGAGGGGTCCAGTCGAAAAATCCAAGGGCCGCTCCGGCGCCTGCCGTAGCGAGAATGCCGATGAGCATGGCGGCGCGGACGCCGCGCACGAGCAGGGCGCAGATCAGCAGGAGGCCGCCAAGAGCGAGCAGGGTTTTCGGATCGCGGAGGTTGCCGAGGCTGACCATGGTGGCGGGGCTCGCCTGGATGATGCCGGCGTTGCGCATGCCGATAAGGGCGATGAAGAGGCCGATGCCGACGGCGACGGCGCTGTAGAGCTCGCGGGGGATGGACTCGAGAATCAGCTGGCGGATGCCGGCGGCGACGAGGAGAAGAAAGATGATCCCGCTGATGAACACCGCGCCGAGCGCCGTCTGCCAGGGGACGCCGAGGCCGAGGCAGACGGTGTAGGTGAAATAGGCGTTGAGGCCCATGCCGGGGGCGAGGGCGATGGGATAGCGGGCGAGCGCGCCCATGAGGAAGCAGCCGATGGCGGAGGCGAGGCAGGTGGCAGCGGTGACAGCCTGCTGGGGCATTCCGGCTTCGCCGAGGATGGAAGGATTGACGAAGATGATGTAGGCCATGGCGACGAACGTCGTGCACCCGGCCAGCACCTCGGTGCGCCAGTTTGTGCCCAACTCACGGAACTGGAAATAGGATTCGAGCGCGGCGCGCATTTCCCTGACAGGATACAGAATCCCCCCTGAAGGGCGGCAGGCCGGCTGCGGCGCGTCAGCAGGAGTACTTGCGCAGCTCGGCCTCGAGGTGGCGGAGCTCGGCTTCCAGCAGGGCGCGAAAGCGCGCGTTGGAGCAACGGCTCAGCTCCCCGCGCACGCGCACGAGGTCGAGTTCGAGAGCGCGGCGTCTGGCCTGCTGGAGAGTGTCGGCCTGTTTCTGGGGAGCGGCCCCGGCTCTGGCGCGCCGTGCAGCCGCATCTTCGATTTGCGACTCCACGGACTTGCTTTCCCAGCCGCGTGCCATACTTTCATTTTAAGACGCTGCGGTCTGCTGCCACGGGAATCGCGCGCTCAGGGGGCAGTAAAGGGGGTGTCCGCTGTGGCGCTCTGTCCGACACGGTTGGGATGCAGCCCTCGGCCAAGGCCGAGGGGAAATCCGAGGGGCCGCGAGTGGGGCACAGTTGGGATGCAGCCCTCGCGCAAGCGCGAGTGGAAACCCGCAGGAGAGCGCGAGGGGGGCACAGTTGGGATGCAGCCCTCGCGCAAGCGCGAGGGGAAACCCCGGGGGGGCCGCGAGTGGGGGCACGGTTGGGATGCAGCCCTCGCGCAAGCGCGAGGGGAAACCCCGGGGGGGCCGCGAGTGGGGGCACAGTTGGGATGCAGCCCTCGCGCAAGCGCGAGGGGAAACCCGGGAGGGGACGAGTGGGGCACGGTTGGGATGCAGCCCTCGCGCAAGCGCGAGGGGAAACCCGGGGGGCCGCGAGTGGGGGCACAGTTGGGATGCAGCCCTCGCGCAAGCGCGAGGGGAAACCCGGGGGGGCGAGTGGGGCACGGTTGGGATGCAGCCCTCGCGCAAGCGCGAGGGGAAACCCGGGAGGGGGCGAGTGGGGCACGGTTGGGATGCAGCCCTCGGCCAAGGCCGAGGGGAAACCCGGGGGGGGCGAGTGGGGCACGGTTGGGATGCAGCCCTCGGCCAAGGCCGAGGGGAAATCCGAGGGGCCGCGAGTGGGGCACAGTTGGGATGCAGCCCTCGCGCAAGCGCGAGTGGAAACCCCGGGGGGGCCGCGAGTGGGGGCACAGTTGGGATGCAGCCCTCGCGCAAGCGCGAGGGGAAACCCGCAGGAGAGCGCGAGGGGGGCACAGTTGGGATGCAGCCCTCGCGCAAGCGCGAGGGGAAACCCGCAGGAGAGCGCGAGGGGGGCACAGTTGGGATGCAGCCCTCGGCTAAGGCCGAGGGGAAACCCGGGAGGGGGCGAGTGGGGCACGGTTGGGATGCAGCCCTCGGCTAAGGCCGAGGGGAAACCCGGGAGGGGGCGAGTGGGGCACAGTTGGGATGCAGCCCTCGCGCAAGCGCGAGGGGAAACCCGGGAGGCCGCGAGTGGGGCACAGTTGGGATGCAGCCCTCGCGCAAGCGCGAGGGGAAACCCGGGGGGGGCGAGTGGGGCACGGTTGGGATGCAGCCCTCGCGCAAGCGCGAGGGGAAACCCGGGAGGGGGCGAGTGGGGCACGGTTGGGATGCAGCCCTCGCGCAAGCGCGAGGGGAAACCCGGGGGGCCGCGCGTGGGGCACGGTTGGGATGCAGCCCTCGCGCAAGCGCGAGGGGAAACCCGCAGGAGAGGGCGCCGCGGGGCACAGCTGGGACCGCTCGCTCCCGGGCGCTTCGCGCCCTTGGCTCGCGGCGCGGAACCCGCATGGAACGCGCGGGGATTTTCGTTGTCAATGGTCACTCAGGGGGCCATTTCTCCATGCGCCAGGCCATGTCCCAGAACATCCACTCGTAGCGGGCGCTGCGCTCGAAGGCCGAGAGGGCGCGGGCGCGGATGTCTGGAGAAGCGCCGGCGGCGGCGGCATTGAAGATGGCGATGGCTTCCGACACGCTTTTTTCGTAATCCGGGCTGGAATACTGGCGAATCCACTGCTGGTATTCGGGGACGGGGGAGCCTTTTCCGGCCAGGGCTTTTCCGGCGTCCATGTAGATCCAGTAGCAGGGAAGCATGGCGGCCATGCCCTCGAGGAACGAGCCGCGTCCGACAGCGGCGCGGAGATGGTTGATGTAAGCCGCATTGGACGGGGCGATGGAGAAGGAAAACTCGCCGGACTGCCGGTGTTGCTCCTGCAGCCCGAGGATGGAGGCGTGAAGGGTTGCTTCTTCAGCGATGGCCTCGGAGGCATGGCGCGCGAGCGTGCGCGCCTGATCGGGATGCGGAGCTTTGGCGGCGAGCTCGAGCAGGAGGCGGGAGAACTCGCGCAGGTACAGGAGATCCTGTTCGAGATAGAAACGGAATTTCTCGCGGGGCAGAGTGCCATCGGACAGGGCTCTGAGGAAAGGATGGTCCACGGTTTTCCGCCAGACGGGATCGGCGTGACGGCGGCATTCGGCGGCAAAGCCGCCGGGCTGCGCGGCGAGGGAAACGGCGGACAGGAACAGAAGAAGAAGAATGCGTTTCATCGGGAGAGTCTCCTTGCATCGCGGAAGATGCCGCGCAACATCTCGCGGGTGAGCTTTCCAGTCTGGGTGTTCTGGCGGCTGGGGTGGTATGAGTCGAGCAGGATGAGAGACCCGGCCTCGTGCACGGCGCCGTGGGAGAAGCGGAAGGCGTTGCGGGGCAGGCCTTGCAGGGCGACGAAGTTGTCGTGGGCGAGGCGGCCGAGGGCGACGACGACCCGGACGGATTTCAGCAGGGCGAGTTCGCGCGCGACATATTCGCGGCAGCGGGCGAATTCTTCCGGGAGCGGTTTGTTAGCTGGCGGGGCGCAGCGGACGCTGGCGCCGATCCATGCGCCGGAGAGAGCGAGGCCGTCGCCGGGGCGGGTGCTTTCGGGCTGATTGGCGAAGCCGGTTTCCCAGAGGGCGCGGTAGAGCCAGTCGCCGGAACTGTCGCCGGTGAAGACGCGGCCGGTGCGGTTGGCGCCGTGAGCGCCCGGGGCGAGACCGAGGATGTAGACGCGGGCCTCAGGATCGCCGAAACCGGGGACGGGGCGGCCCCAGTAGTCCCAGTCCCTGTACGCACGGCGCTTTTCACGCGCGACCTGGGCGCACCAGGCGAGAAGACGGGGGCAGCGCCGGCAGTGAACGATGTCGTGCTCGAGTTTCCGCAGGCTGTCTCGCACCCAGGCCCCTGGATGAGAACATAGCACGGCAGGGGAAGCGCGGGCCGCGGCGGGAAACCTGTCACAAGGACTGGCGGGGGGTGCCGCTGGAATGCAAAGCCTGGCCGTGGCGAGGCTTCCAGGAAGGGATCAGAGGCGGGCGGCGGAGCGGGCGCGGGCGATCTGCGGGGCGAGATCCGGGCGGTCGCCCGCGAACTGGAGGAAGATGTCGTAGAGGCGGCGGGCTTCATCGGTCTTTCCTGCGGCGCGGGCGATTTCGGCGCGGGTGAAGAGCGCGTTCGGGTAGACGAGGAAATCGTAGAACTCCCACTGGCCCTGGCTGAGGAGCGGCCACGAGTTGCCGAGGGCTTCGGAAGCCTGCCGGGTGTTGCCCGTCTGGACGAGGCAGAAAGCGCGGAGTTCACGGTATGGGCTGTCCGTTCCTCCCGGGGAGCGGTCGATGACCGTTTTCCAGGCATCGGCGGCGCGCGACCAATCCCGGCGGGCGGTGAGGGAGAGGGCGCGGAGCTCGAGTTTCAGGCGCTCGTCCCGGATCTGGTCCGGGAAGGAGGGATCGGAAGCGGCGGCAGCGTATGCGAGGAAGAGTTCGTTCATCGGGTCGCGGGCGGGCGGACGGGAACGGAGGATGGAGGCGGCGGAGGCGGGATCGGCGAACGCCTGGCGCAGGGCGAGCATGGAAATGGCCAGGAGATGGATGGGGCTTGTGGCGTCTCCGGCGAGGCTGGTCCACCGCTGGCGGGCGAGGGCGGACTGGCCAATGAGGAACTCCCAGCGCGCCCGGCGGAGCTCGATGAGGCGGTCGCCGGTTTGGGCGCGGTCCTGAAGGAAGCGGGCGATGGCTTCGGAGGCGCGGCGGGGGTCTCCGTGGAGCATCCAGCAGAGGGCGGCTTTTTCCATGGCGGCGCCGCTGTTGAAGTTGCGGTCCCTGCGATAGCTTTCTTCGAACGCCTGATAGGCTTCGGTGAAGCGCCCGGCCATCATGAGGATCTCGCCGCGGCTGTCGGCGGGGTTCGGGGAGGAGTCGAGCTCGGCGTAGCGGGCGGCGGCTTTGAGGGCTTCATCGAAGCGGCCAGAATAGGCGCGGGCGTAGGCGAGAGAGTTCCAGTAGAGGCCGTTCTGGGGATCGATGGAGATGGCGCGCTGGAGAGCGGCGGCAGCCTGATCGAACTGGCGGCTGGCGACGAGGACTTCGGCGAGGCGCCCCTGCGCGACGGGGTCGCCGGGAGCAGCGGCGGCGATCGCCCGCTGGGCTGCGGCGATTGCACGGGGGTCGGAACGAAGTTGCGCGGCGATGAGATCCAGGCGGCTGCGGGAGAGGGGATCGATCTGCCTGCCATCGAGGCTGGAGGCGCCCACCGCCTGGAGAGCCTCCTCGCGCAGCCCGCGGCGCAGGGCGGTTTCAGCCCAGCCGAGCCAGCACCAGCCGCAGGAGGGGTCGTCTTCGGCGGCGGCGCGGAAGGCAGCCTGGGACTGCTCAGGCGTGGAGGCGGAAAGGGCTTCGGCGAGGCTGCGGGCGGCGGATTCCTTTTTGACGGAGATGGGCTGGAGAGAGGCGGAAGGCTCGAGCGCGGAGGCGACGAAACGCGCGGCGCCGGAGAGGAGGGACAACCAGTCAGCCGAGGGGCGCGCGATCACCTCGTGCCGGACGAGCTTGTGAGAGGGGAGTTCGTAAAGGAAGAGGTGGGCTTCGAGGTTGCCGCCGCGGAGAGAGAGGAAGCCGGCAAGCTGATGCGTGGCGCCGGAGAAGTCGGCGGCGTTGCGGACTTCGGCGGCGAGCAGTCGCGGAGCGCCTTCGATCTGGCGGACGAGGGCGAAGGAGAGAAGCCGGGCGAGCCAGGCGTGAGAGCCGGAAGGCGACTGATCGTCGACTGGGAGCACGGCAAGGCGGCGGAGTTGCGGAGAGGGCTGTCCGCTGCGGGAACAGGCGGGATGAAGGAGGGCCGAGGCGAGCGCGGCGGCGAGAAAAATACCAGGTTTACAGGACACGGGGTTCGATTTTCATCAGCTCTTCGAATTCCGGAAGCTTGCGCAGCTCGGCGAACTCGCTTTCTTCCAGATAGCGCCGCTTCTCTTTGAATCCTTCTTCAAGGGATTTCCGGATGTAGAAGAGGGCGAGATCATTGCGGCCGTTCTTGGCGTAGACCTTGGCGAGATGATAGTGGAATTTCGCGCGCTCCTCGACGCTGCGTTCCTGCAGGAGGACGCCGGACGTGCCGCGGCGCTCGAAGACGTCGGGGTCGATCGCGAGGGCTTTTTCGTAGCATTCGATGGCGCGCCGATAATCTTTCCGGGCGAAGTAAGCGGTGCCGAGGTTGGAGTAGATGGAAGCGGAGTCCGGGTTGAGGGACAGGGCCTTTCTGTACTGGGAGATGGCCCTGCGGTAGCTTTTGCGGGCGTAGTGAACCGTTCCGAGATTGTTAATGGCCTCGGCGTATTTCCGGTTGAGCTTGATGGCGCGCTCGTACATTTTCCTTGCCGATTCCAGATCGCCGAGCTGCTGGTAGGCAATTCCGATTTTGTTGAGGATGACTGCGGTGGGGGGCTGGATGGAGCGGTAGACATCGATGGCCTCGCGGTACATGCGGCGGGCCATGTAGATATCGCCGCGCATCTCCGGGGTGATCTGAGGCTTGGGGGCCTCGGCTTCCTGAGGCGGCTGAACTGATTCCGCAGAAGCCGGCTGGGGGGCCTGAGCAGCCGGCAGGGAGGCGGAGAAGAAAAGGATGGCAATCCAGGTTCGCATAAGAACCTCCTGGCCCCGGGGCCTACCTAAATATAGCCCGAATCCGGTTCCAAAAACCGCGTTTTGGTTCCCCGGCCGGGGCGGGCGGCTGAGGCGACGCGGTGGGCTGAGGAGATTCCGTTCTGACGGGGGTCTGACGCTGCGGAGGCGGCTGGACGCGGGCCGTGGCGGGAGAGGATGAAGAGGGTGATGCGGAGTCGGAGTCCCAACTGCTGATCCAGGTCTGGCCGCCGCCGTGGAGGCGGCAGAGTTCGACGGGCTGGGTGCCGGCGAGGAAGACTTCCTGGATGGCCTTCGGGCAGGAGGCAGTGGCGAGCTGGCCGCTGAGGGGATCGACGTCGACGATGGCGATGCCATCGGGAGGAGAGAAAGGCTGGACGCCGCGGTATTCGCGGTGACGGTGGGCGCGCTTCATGAACTCAGCCCAAACAGGCAGGGCAGCCTTCGCGCCTTCGAGGGGGAGCTCCTGGTTGTCATCGAAGCCGACCCAGACGACGCAGAGGAGCTTGGAGGTGAAGCCGGCAAACCAGGCGTCGTGGGAGGTGCCGGTCTTTCCGGCGGCGGGCAGGAGGAAGCCGCGGGAGCGGACGCCGGCTCCGGTGCCGGAGCGGAGAACCTCTTCCATGAGGTTGACGACCATGTACGCGATGCGGGGATCGAGAACCTGGCGGGTGACAGGCTGGTACTGGTGGATGAGGTTGCCGTCTGCGGAGCGGATCTCCCGGATGAGGTTCCGCTGCACCCAGGTGCCCTGATTGGCAAACACGGTGTAGGCGCCGGCGATGTCGAGCGGGGTCACCTCATAGGCGCCGAGAGCGAGGGCGGGAGTGGGCTTGACGCCTTTGAGTCCAGCGGCTTCCGCGAGGTCTGCGACGGCCTGGTAACCGGCCATTTCAGCGAACTTGACGGTGGGGATGTTGAGGGATTTCGAGAGCGCGAAACGCAGGGTGACGGGGCCGTTGAACTGCTGGCGGAAGTTGTTGGGAGTGTATTCCCTGTCGTCGTAGTAGAACGTCGTGGGCTCGTCGACGACGTGCGTGACCGGGGTGATGACGGGTTCGCGGCCTTCGAGGGCGGTGTTGAGGGCGGCGGCGTAGACAAAGGGCTTGAAGGCGGAGCCGGGCTGACGGCGGGCGAGGGCGCGGTTGAGCTGGCTGGCGGCGTAGCTGCGGCCGCCGATGAGGGCCTTGACCTCGGCGGTGTAAGGATCGAGGCAGACGAGGGCGACCTGGGGCTCGGGGTACTTGCGGCGCATTTTGGCCAACTGGGCGTCGACCTCCTGGATGCCGATGCGGACGGCCTCGAGGGCGTCGCGCTGGAGCTTCATGTCGAGGGTCGTGTAGATGCGGTAGGAGTTGGCCTGGAAGTCGAGGTCGGCGAAGTTCTCCTGGAGTTCGTCGTAGGCGAGGTCGACGAAGTAGGGGGCGTCGGTGGACTCTTCGCCGCCTTCGGCGAGCCTGAGCGGGGCCTTGACGGCTTCAAGGTACTGGAGTTCGGTGATGAAGCCGTTGTCGCGCATGAGGCCGAGAACGACGTTGCGGCGCTGGATGGCGCGTTCCGGGTGGCGGTAGGGGTTGAGATAGTTGGGGCGCTGGATGAGGCCGGCGAGGAGCGCGGCCTCCTCGACGCGCAGGTCCCGGATGTCCTTGCCGAAGTAGACCTGGGCGGCTTCGCCGAAGCCGTGGATGGCGAAGCTCTTGCGCTGGCCGAGGTCGACCTGGTTGGCGTAGTACTCGAAGATCTGTTCCTTGGTCAGCTTCTGCTCGAGCTGGAGAGTGATGAGGGCTTCGAGCGCCTTGCGCTTCCAGGTCTTGTCGCGGGAGAGCCAGAGGAGGCGCGCGAGCTGCATGGAGATGGTGGAAGCGCCGTAGCGGCGGTTCTGGGTGACGTCGACCCAGGCGGTGCGGATGATGCGGATGGGATCGAAGCCGGCGTGATCGAAGAAGCGCTTGTCTTCGGCGGAGATGACGGCGTGGACGAGGACTTTGGGGATGTCGTTGAAACGGACGAGGCGCCGCTTTTCGCGGCGGCGGTCATGGAGGTTGGTGACGAGTTCGGGGTCGAGGAAGTAGCGGGGGCGTTCGGTATGGTCGCGGCTGGAGACAATGCGGACGACGGTGTTGTTCTCGAGAAAGATGACGCCGGGTTCGGAATGGGGATAGGCGTCGACGCCGGGGAAGATTTCGACTCCGCCGGAGCGCAGGTGGTACCAGCCGACGCGGTTGGAGCGGTCAGTGGTGTAGCCGCGGCGGCGGAGCGCCTCGACGAGTTCGTCCTGGGAGAGCGAGTCGCCGACGCTGACGGGCTCAGGCGCCGCATAGAGCTGGGCGGTCTGCGTGAAAGGTCCCTTCTGCAGCTTTTCGTCGACGAGGCGGGAGTAGTGGATCCAGACGGCGGCGAAGGAGACGGAGAGAAGAACGAAGAAGAAGGAAAGAATCGCGACGCCGATTTTGAGGAACGCGCTGCGGAAGAGGCGGCGTTCGGGTTTCTTGCCGGACTTGGCGGACACAGAGGTCTCCCTTAAGGGTCACTTTCTATTGTGGCATGAGGCTATTGGCGGTCCCTGTCGAGGGCTTCGAGTTCTTTCCAGATGTCGCCGTGGGCGTGCCACTCCGTGGGAGGCTGAGCGGAGACATGCGCGACGGGTTCATCCAGAGTGCCGTGGCCATAGGGGCAGATGAGAGACTTGCGGGGCGGGGCGAACAGAGTGGCGCGGCTCCAGCTTCCGCTTTCGACGGGCATGCGGAGGCGGCGCAGGCAGGTGCGGCAACGGGTGCGCTGATCCCAGATGACGAGGGCGATGAGACCGAGAGACAGAAGCCAGAAGAGCAGAATGGCGGCGGTCCAGGGCAGGTCGTTGGGGAAGCGCGGGAGACGGGTGTAGAGGAAGATTTCCGGCTCGGGGAGGAGGGTTTCGATGAGGAGCCAAAGGAGGCGCAGCACCGCGAAAACGGCGAGGAGCTTGGCGAGGAGGAAGCCCCAATATTTCATCGCCCGCGCCTTCATCTGTTTTAGACGCTGCGGCAGAGGGGAGGGTTCCTGAAGTTACGGTCAGTGGCGGAAGAGGTTTTTCAGGATGAAGATGGCGTTGGCGGGGCGCTCGGCGAGGCGGCGCATGAAATAGGGATACCAGGCGTCGCCGTAGGGGACGTAAAGGCGGAGGCGGTAGCCGTGAGAGACAAGCATGCGCTGGAGGTCGCGGCGGACGCCATAGAGCATCTGGAACTCGAAGGAGGAAGTTGGGCGGCTGTTGCGGGCAGCGTGCTCGAGGATGAGATCGATCATGCGGGGATCGTGGGTGGCGAAGGCGGGGTCCTCGCCCTCGTCGAGGAGGATGCGGGCGAGGCGGGCGTAGCTGGAGTTGACCTCGTGCTTGCGGGGCCAGGCGACGGAGGGGGGCTCGTTGTAGGCGCCTTTGCAGAGGCGCACGGGGACGCGCAGGGCGTTGAGACGGCGAAGGTCGCCGGCAGTGCGGTAGAGGTAGGCCTGCAGGACGGCCCGGAGGCCGTTGTGCGCGGAGTGGAGATCCTCGACGATCTGGAGGGTGCGGGTGACGTACTCGCTGGATTCCATGTCGATCTCCACGCGGGAGCCGATGGAGCGGGCTTTCAGAAGCACTGCTTCGACATTGGAACGGCAGAGCGAGTCGGAGATGTCGAGGCCGAACTGAGTGAGCTTGATGGAGACGGTGGCGGGGAGTCCGGCGGCCGCAATGGCGTCGAGGGCCTCTTCAATGCAGACGCGGGCGGCAGCGGCTTCATCGGCTGAAGTGACGTTTTCGCCGAGGTGGTCGAGGGTGGAGAGGATGTTCTCCTGCTGAAGACGGCGGGCGACGGCGATGACGTCTTCGAGGCGCTGGCCGGCGATGAAGCGGCGCGTCAGCCCGGCCGCGACGGGCGAGGTTTCCATCCAGCGACGGAGCAGGCGGCGGCGGGAGAGGAAGAGGAACGCGGCTCTCAGCATACGGGGCTGATCCCCTTTTACGGTATCCGATGCAGAAGGGGGGAGGGAAGGGGGCCTGTCACAAGAGAAGGACAAAAAATTTCTTTTTTGTTTTCGAGGAGATGGAGCGGAAGCGGGGCAGGGCGATGCAGAGAGGCGGGGATGCTTCATGGCGGCGGGGGAACGCACGGGCATGGCAACGAAGCAGGCGAAGAAAAAAGCGACGCGAAAGACGACGCGGCCGGCGAAGGCACCGGGCAAAGAGACAGGGAAGAATCCGCGGGCAGCGAAAAAGACCGCGGCTGCAGCGGGCACAGGAGAGACTGCGGAACCGAAGAAAAAGCCAGCGGCGAAGAAACCGACTCCCAAGCTGGACAAGAAGAAGCTGGGCGAGATGGTGGACCGGATGCTGCTGCAGCTTGCGGAGCAGGTGGAGGAGGGGGAGTGCAAGATCACCACGAGCGAGGGAGTGCGGCTGATTCAGCTGCGTGAGGCGCTGGGGCTGGAGAAGCCGAGCGCGGTGAAAGTGGAATGGGTGGAGCCGAAGGCGGCATGAAGATCCGGAGGACCATCCCGTATTCGCCGCTGCCTTCGCAGCGCAGATTCCACGAGTCGACGGCGCGGTTCAAAGGGTTTTCCGGTCCAATCGGCAGCGGGAAGAGCCAGGCGCTGTGCCACGAGGCGCTGAAGCTGGCTTATCTGAATCCGGGGAGGACGGGACTGATCGGAGCGCCGACGTATCCAATGCTGCGCGACGCGACGCAGGCGGCGCTGTTCGAGGTGATGCGGGAGAGCGGGATTCCGTTCGAGTTCAACAAGGCGGAGAACCAGGCGTTGCTGCTGGACACGGAATCGCGCATCCTGTTCCGGTCGCTGGACGAATACGAGCGGCTGAGGGGCACGAATCTGGCGTGGTTCGGAGTGGACGAGCTGACCTACGCGAGCGAGGAAGCCTGGGTGAGGCTCGAGGGCAGGCTGAGGGACCCGCGGGCGAGCAGGCTTTGCGGGTTCGGGGTATGGACGCCGAAGGGCTACGACTGGGTGTGGGAGCGGTTCATCCACGATCCGGTGGAAGGGTACGAGTGCGTGCAGGCGGCGCCGTTCGAGAACCGGCACCTGCTGGAGCGGGTTCCTGATTTTTACGAACGGCTGAAGCACAGCTACGACGAGGCGTTTTACGCGCAGGAGGTGCTGGGCGAGTACCTGAATCCGTCGCAGGGGCTGGTGTACCACGCGTTCGACCGGAAGGTGCATGTGCAGAAGCTGGAGGCGGACCGGAGGCTGGAGCTGCTGTGGGCGCTGGACTTCAACGTGGATCCGATGTCGAGCGTGGTGGTGCAGGAGGTGGAGGGGCGGATCCACGTGGTGGATGAGATCGTGCTGCGGCGCGCGAGCACGCGGGACGCGTGCGAGGAATTCACGCGGCGGTACGGAGGCTGGGAAGCGGGGCTGGTGATCTACGGGGATGCGTGCGCGAGCCGCCTGCAGACGAGCGGGACGACGGACCGGGAGATCATCGAGAGCTACTTCGCCGAGCGGGGAGAGAAGCCTTCGTACCGGATTCCGCGCAAGAACCCGTCGGTGCGGGAGCGGGCGGCACTGGTCAACGCGCGGCTGAAGAATGCGGCGGGCGAGGTGGGGCTGCTGGTGGACCCGAAGTGCAAGGAGCTGATCCTGGACTTCGAGCGGGTGCAATGGGCGGAGAACAGCAGCGAGATCGACAAGGCGAAAGACCCGCGGCGGACGCATCTGAGCGACGCACTGGGGTACCTGCTGTGGGAGCGGCGGCAGGCTGCGCCGACGGCCGGTGAACGGGACCAAAGGCTGTACTGGTGAGGCGAGGAACGATGCGAGACATCAACCGGGAACATCCGGAATACACGGCGTGGAAGAGCGTGTGGCCGAGGTACAGGGACCTGTACGCAGGCGGGGAACAGTTTACGGCGAATGCGGACCGTTATCTGATTCCGCGACAGAAGGAGCCGGCGGCGGTTTACCGGGAGCGGGTGGCGCGGGCGTTTTACGAGAACTACGCGGGCTCGATCATCGACTGGTATGCGGCGACGCTGTTCCGGCGGGAGCCGATTCTGACGTTCGACGGCCGGGACGAGCCTGCGCGGCGGTACTACAACGAGCTGGCGGAGGACTGCGACCGGCGCGGCTCGACGCTGAGCGACTTTTTCCGCCGGCAGGTGATCGAGGCGATGGTGACCGGGCGGAGCTACATCGCGATCGATTTTCCGAAAGGACCGAGGCCGGCGGGGAGCCGCGCGGAGGAAGACGCGCTGGGCTTGTCGCGGGGGTATTTCAGCGAGTACCCGGCGGAGAGCGTCATTCACTGGCAGAAAGACGAGCGGGGCGAGTACGAATGGGTGGTGCTGCGGACCGAGCGGGAACTGGAGGAGGAGAACGGGGACAAGCAGACGCTGCGGGAGTGGGTGAGATACGACCGCTGCCGCTATGAGATCTGGCGGCAGGTGGAGAGCCGCGGCAAGGCGGCGGCGCCGCAGATGGTGGAAGAAGGGCTGCACGGGCTGGCGGGGCTCGGGAAGGTTCCGGTGTTCGAATTCACGCTGGGCGAGGGGATGTGGCTGATGAACCGGGCGGCGTCGCTGCAGCTGGAGCACTTCAACAAGTCGAACGCGCTGGCGTGGGCGCTGACGATGGGGCTGTTCGCGATGCCGGTGATCTACAGCGACAGCGAGTTCAAGCAGGTGGTGGGCGAGAGCTACTACGTGAAGCTGGGCAAGGAAGACCGGTTCGGGTGGACGGAACCGGAAGGCCATGTTTACCGGATTGCGCTTGAAAACATCGACCGGCTGAAAGAGGAGATCTACCGGGTGTGCTACATGCTGCACCAGGCGGGCGGGGCGATGTCGAAAAACGCGGCGCTGACAGGCGTGAGCAAGCAGCGGGACTACCTGGTGACGCAGGAAGTGCTGCGGGGGATGGGCGACCGCGTGAAAGACATGATGAAGCGGCTGCTGAGGACGCTGGCGGACGCGAGGCGGGACGAGATCCTGATCAGCGTGGCGGGGATGGACGAGTTCGACATCGGAGAGTTTTCCAGCGAGCTGGAGGACGCGGAGCGGCTGCTGCGGATGGGAATCCCATCGGCGACGCTGCGGGCGGAGATCCAGAAGAAGCTCGCGATGAAGTACCTCTGCGACGCGAGCCAGGAGATGAAAGACCGGATCGCGCGCGAGATCGACGCCGGGCAGTAAGACCGGCAAAACCAGGAGCGAGGACCACGGATGGAGCAGGGAAAGCACGAGGAAATGAGTGCGTCCAAAGGGGCGCAGCCGGACGAAATCCGGACGGTGATCCGCAGCGTGATCGAGGAATATCTCGATCTGCAGAAGCAGGAAAGCGAGCCGGCGTACAAGGCGGAGCTTCAGGAAGAGAGGAGGAAGCGGGAACAGCTGGAACGGCGGCTGAACGAGCTGGTGGAGGAGAACAAACGGAGCCGGCAGATGGCGGAGGAGAGCGACCGGCACGCGCAGATCAAGAGCGAACTGCAGCGGCTGGGGGTGTCGAAGGTGGAGCTGGCGTTCAAGATCGTGAAAGACGAGATCGTGCGCGGGACGGACGGGTCGCTGATCGCGAAGACGCCGGAAGGGGAGAAGAATTTCCGGGAATACCTGTCGCAATTTGTGCAGGAAAATCCCGAGTTTTTGCCTGCGCGTATCGCCGGCGGCAGCGGAGTGGTGAGTCCGGGCCGCGGGCCCGCGCAGGCATCGAGCGTGGATCTGGACAAGATCCGGCCCGGCATGAGCCGGGAGGAGCTGCAGCGGATCCGGGAGCAGATCAGCCGGGTGGCGCTGCAAAGCCTGAGAGGCGAATAGCGCGGAAGGCGGCAGCCGCCGCGAGGCGAAGTCAGGAAAGAAACAAGAAAGGAAGAAGAGGATGGCAGCAATCACATCGGCCAACCTGGCCAATGCGATCGTGAAACTGGTGGCGGTGGACGCGCTTCCCGCGCTGATGGGCCACCTGGTGATGGGCAATCTGGTGAACCGGGACTTCGAGCCGCAGCTGGCTCAGGCCGGCGACACGGTGAATGTCCCGATTCCGCCGACGATGGTGGCGAACAACATCGCCGAAGGCGGGACGGTTCAGACGCAGAATCCGAACGTGGAGACGGCGCAGATCGTGCTGAACACGCACGCCGAGGCGACGTTCCAGATTCCGGACGTGACGAAAGTGATCGCGGTGCCGGATCTGCTGCGGCTGTACATGGAGCCGGCGATGATCGCCCTGGCCGAGAAGGTGGAGAGCGACCTGCTGGGGCTGTACAGCCAGTTCACGGCGAACACGCCGCTGGGCACGGGCGGGACGGCCCTGACGGAAGCGGTGGTGGACGCCGCGGAGACGGCGCTCTTCAACGCCAAGGTTCCGGCCAGCGAGCAGAAGTATCTGGTGGTGGACGGGACGGCGTACTCGCAGCTGCGGCAGATTCCGCGGTTCAGCGAGTATCAGACGGCGGGCGAGGCCGGGCTGAGGGCGCTTGTGGACGGCAGCATCGGGCGGCTGAAGGACTTCTATGTGTTCCGGTCGCAGTTCGTGAAGAAGACGGGCTCGTCGCCGGTGACGACGCACAACATTGCGTTCGCGAAGAACGCGATCGGTCTGGCGATCCGGCGTCTGCCGAAGCCGCTGCCGGGCACGGGCGCCATTGCGGAGTACGCCGAAGTGGGCAACTTCGGCATCCGCGTGGTGATGAGCTATCAGCCGAACACGCTGGCGCAGCAGTTCACGGTGGACATCCTGTACGGCGTCGGGGTGCTGCGGAACACCCACGGCGTGCAGGTGCGCAGCTAGCAGGCGCAGGCGGACCAAGAGGCGGGGGCGGCGCAGGGCCGCCCCCGCGAGACACAGGCAGGCGTCAAGGGAGAGGGAGAAATGGATCTGAGGCGTTACTATCAGGAGCTCCGGAAGAAGGAAGCGGAGATCGAGGGGAAAGACATTTACGTGGTGAGCCTGGACACGGCCGACGGCGGCAGGGCGGGAGTCATCACGCACGTGCCGAAAGCGATCGGATGCCGGCTGATTGTGGAAGGGAAGGCGCGGCTGGCGACGGCGGAAGAGGCGGAGAGATACGAGCAGGAAGAAGAACGGAAACGGGCGGAGATTGCGAGCCAGGAATTTGCACGCAAGATTCAGGTGCAGGTGGTGGCCGAACCGAAGCCGGGGCGGAGCGGGAAGAGCGAGGGCAGGAGCTAGGAGGCCGACATGGCGCTGCTGGTGGATGGAGACGTCAACAGCCTGGACGACCTGAAAGAGTGGGACAGCGGAGTCCTCGATGTGGCGCACGGCGAGGGGATCGACCTGAAGACGAAGCTGAGGCGGGCGCAGGCGGAAGTCGAGGAAGAGATCGAGAGGTTCCTGCGGGATCAGGAGAGAGGCGCGCTCGGGCAGGTGGTGATTGACCGCGGGCTGAAGCACTGGCATGCGCTGAAGACGCTGGAAGCGCTGTACCGGGATGCCTACTTCAACCAGCTGAACGACCGGTACGGGGCCAAATGGAAGCACTACCTTGAACTCGCGGAGCGGCAGGCGGAGCGTTATTTCGCCGCTGGAGTGGGGATTGCGCTGGCGCCGTTGCGCCGGCCGCCCGGGGTGGAGGTGCGGATCGAGGACGGCGCCCTGGCGCCGGCGAGTTACCGGATTCAGGCGACCGTCGTGGACTCCCTGGGACGGGAGAGCGCGCCGTGCCCGGTGCAGGTGGCGGGCTCGCCGCTGCCGCACTCGCTCTCAGCCAGACTGTTGTTCGCTCCCGAAGGAGCTGCAGGGTGGAACATCTTCGTCAGCACGAACGACGGGCCTCCGGGGCTGCAGAATGCGGCGCCGCTGGGCGTGGAAGAAGAATGGATCCTGCCGCTGACGGGTGTGCGGAACGGGCGCCCGGCGGGCGAGGGACCCGGCGCTGACGAAGTCGTGAGGGCGGGCGGATCGATCCTGTTGCGGGGGTAGACGTGACGTTCACGATTCAGGAAGTGCTCGAGCGGGTGGCCGGAATTCTGGAGGAAGAGAACGGCCTGCGGGACAGTCTCGAACAGATCCGAGGCATGTACGGAATGGGTTCGGAGCAGGCGTGGCCCGCGGGAGTGAGGATCCTGAAAGCCGCGCCAGAACACGTGGACAAAGCGCTGGGCAGCCGGTATCCGGCGGTGAGCCTGTCGTGCGAAAGGGTGCGGAGCCGGCCGACGGAGAAGCTGAGGCGGTTCTCGGGGGAGGTGCAGGTCTCGGTGGAGGTGCGGGTGTCGCAGGACCGGCTGGAGGGAATCACCGAGAAGCTGCATTACTACAGCGACGCGGTCCGGGACGTTCTGGAAAGAAACCGCGGGTGCATCGGGTCCGGACTGTACCTGAGCGAGGAGACGGCCGTGCAGATCGACCCGGTCAGGAAGGGCGGAAGTTTCTACCTGCAATCAAGCAGAGTGACGTGCACGGTGATTGTGAACCGGGAATGAGCGGAGCAGACAGACAATGAGTTGCTACATTTCGACGAGAAACAGCCGGTATTACGCGGCGGTTGAGACGGCCTTCGGACAGGCGGCTCCGGTGACGGCGGCGAACCGATTCAGCGGATTGCAGTTCCGGGTTCAGCAGAGGCGGGAAGAAATCCGGCGGCGGGACAAGACGGGGACACGGACTCACCTGGGGATCGCAGGGCAGCCGAGGAAACGCACGTTTTTTGAACTGAGCACTTATCTCTACGCGAGGGACTCCGGGTCCATCCGGCCCCGATGCGGAGCGCTGGTGGAAGGCGCGCTCGGGGCGGCGCCGCGAGTGCACAACGGGGGGCTGCCCGTCGCTGAAATTCAGGGGGCGGCGGTGGTGTTCAGCGCGGCGCACGGTCTGCAGCCGGGCGATGCAATCAGCCTGGGCGGCAACCTGAGAATCGTGACGGCATGCCCGGACGCAACGACGGCGTGGATCAGCGCGCCTGTGAGGGGACCGTCGCCCGCAGCAACGGAAGGCGCTGCGAGCTACGGGCTGTCCCTGAAACTGCCGAGCATCAGCCTGTATGAGTACTGGACGCCAGCGGAGGCTGTGCAGAGGCTCCTGAACGGCTGCGTGGTGGACGAGATGAGCGTGGAGCTGAACGGTGATTTTCACGAGCTCACGTTCCGGGGCGCGGCGGCGGGCGTGATCGACAACCGGACCTTCGAACCGCAACAGGGAGGGCTGGCGATTTTCCCGGCGGAGCCTGCGGTGCAGCCTCTGGCCGAGATGCCCGTGCCCGGGCACCTGGGGCAGGCGTGGGCCGGGACGGGGCCGTGGCCCCTGGAGACGGTTGCAGAGGCGAGGATCCGCGTCAGGAACAACGCGGAACTGCGATGGAGAGATTTCGGGCTGACGGAGCCCAAATGCGCAGTCCCCGGAGACAGGGAAGTCACGGTGGATCTGGACATCTACGGAAATTCTTCCGAAGTGTGCGAGGCGATCTATGCCAGTGCAATCCGGCGCGAGCCGATTCCGCTCATGGTTCAGATGGGTGCAGTTCCGGGAGGAATGTGCGCCATTTATATTCCGAATTTTATTCCGGCGCCTCCTGAATTTCTGGATGGAGAAGAACGTCTCCGCTGGAGGCTGCGCGGATCGATGGCCCAGGGAACGGGCGAAGACGAGCTGTTCATCGCGTTCGGCTGAGGAGGCTGCGGCGATGGAGTACTGGAGCACAAAGACGGTGGAATCGGCCCGGCATCCCGGCGTGCGATACATCATCCGGAGGCCATCCCTGCAACGGCGGGCCGACATCACAAGGCGCGTGAGGGACCTGCTGGCAGAGCTCGAGTACAGAGCGGCCGGCGAAAGCCTGGAAGACCGGCTTGCGGCGGCAGAGCTGGAAAGCCGCATCGACCGGCTGTACCTGGAGTGGGGACTGGAGCGCATCGAAGGGCTGGCAGTGGACGGCAGGGACTGCGACGTTCAGACGCTGATCGAGCGCGGGCCGGAGGAGCTGGGGAAGGAAATCGCCGAAGCCATCCGCAGGGAATGCCGGCTGGCCGAGGAAGAACGAAAAAACTGAGACTCGCCCTCCATTACTTCGCCGGAGGCACCGCCGGGTGGAGGTGCGAGGATTGCCGGAAGCGCGGCCTGGAGGAAAGCCGGCGGTGCGGATGGAGCGGGAAGGCGCAGATGGGGGCGAGCGCGGTCTGGGCCAGGCACGGATCGGTGGCGCACCGCTGTCCGAAGACGGAGATCACGGCCGAGAGCGTGGCGTGGCTGGATCAGTGGGCGGTGTGGCGGCTTACGGGGAGGGGCTCGCTGTCCGACTGGAGCGCAAAGGATCTGGAGGCGATGGCGTTCCTCGAACAGGAATGGGAAAGGATGAGCGATGAAGCGCGACGAGCGGGAGATTGAGCGGAAGCTCGAGGAGGCGATCGGCCTCGCTACGGGCCTTCTGGCGGGCGGAAGCCCTGACAGAGGCGTCGAGGCCGCGCTTGGCGGACGGCGCAGCGAGGGATCGCTGGCTGCGGGCTTGGCAACGATTCCGGCAGCATTCAGCTCCCTCCTGCAGGGCATGCCAGGCTCGACGGGGGCTGGCGCTCCGGAGACGGCGCTGAGCCGGAGCACGGCGGGAGGCTGGAGCGACATGATTCCGAAAGCGGTGTCCGGCCTGCTGACGCCGGGAATCGGGTCAGCCGGGCTGAGCCGCGGAGGGCTGCTGTCCAACCTGAATCCTCTACTTGGCGGGATTCTCCGGCTGTTCGGCGGCGGGAGCGAAAAGGCGCCGCGGGAGCTGACAGCGGCGCCGCGGCCTGGTCCCGCGAGATATGAACTCGGCATCGGGGGCGGAGAGAGCAACTACTTTTTCATTGACAGGGACGCGAGCGGCGCTCCCCGGGCCGCTGGGCCGACGGTTGCTCCGACCGTCGTGGTGCAGGTGGAGGCGATGGACAGCCGTTCTTTCATGGAAAGAACCCCGGAAATCGCGGAGGCGCTGAAGAGGGCTTTGCTGGAATCCGAGGGAATGCAGAATTTTCTGGCCAACTGGAGGGAATAGGCCGTGCTCGAATTTCCCGCGTTGAAAACCGGCGTCAAAGGGCAATATCCGCTCACCCGGGAGGTCCTGGCGGAAGCAAGGGTTTTCACGTTTCTGGACGGGCGGCAGCAGCGATTTCCCGCCACCAAAGCGCGGATGCGGTGGACCCTGCATCTGGAAATGCTCGATGAAGAAGAAGCGTGGGCGGTGGAAGAGTTTGCGCGGAGGCACTTCGAAACGGCAGAGCCTTTCCGGTTTACGGACCCGCTGACGGGAACCGAGCACTGGCCGTGTTTCCTCGCAGGGAAACAATTCGGAAGCGCCGCTGAGGGCCCGATGAAGCGGCGTCTGAGGCTGCTGGTGATCGAGAGCGAGGTGTGACATGTACTTTCCCGTGCTCAACAGCAAAGCGCAGGCGCAGTATCCGGCTGCAAAGTTTCTCGAGTCCTACCACGCGGAGGCGAAGAGTCCGGGAGGCCACCTGTGGAGAGGCGCCGCGGAGACCGCTCTGGTACGGCGGTGGGTGCTGCGATTCGAGGGGCTCACGGATGCCGAAGCCCGGGCGCTCGTGTCGCTGTACGAATGGTGCAGGGGCGGATGGAGGACGTTCAGTTTCGCCGATCCAATGTCGAACCTTCTGCGTTGGAGCGAGGACATCCGGCAGGAGGCGTGGGTCAGGAGCCCCTGGCTGACAATCACAGCAACCGAAGGCACCGCAGGGCAGCCAGCCGAGTTTCTGATCGTGAACACGGGCGCATCACCGGGACGAATCTGGCAGGAAGTGGACGTGGCGCCGGGGGCGGATCTGTGTTTTTCCTGCGAGGCAAAGGGGGGCGCGCTGAAGCTGAGGCTGGGAGAGAGGGAGGCGTGGATCATGGCTGGAGAGAGCTGGGCGCAGACGTCTGTCGCTGCGGAGAGCAGCGGCGGACCGCAGCGTGTCGAACTGGAGCTGGAGGCGGGGATGTCGGTTCGAGTCCGGCGGATCCAGGCGGAGATCCAGCGTGTTCCGTCGCAATACCAGGGGACGTTTGAGCGGGGCGGGATTTATCCGAATACGAGATTCGCGGAGGGCGGCCTCAGGATCATCAGCGTCGCACCGGACGAGAACCAGTTGGAGGTTCAGCTTGAGAGTCCCGGGGAGGTGGATTAGCCATGCAGATCGCTGACCTGAAGGGGCAGGAGGCGACCCAGACGCCCCTTCTGCTGTTCGAGTGCCGTCTGCCGGACGGGACGGAGGAAAGGTGGTGCACGCATCGAGTCACTGCAGAGGGGAAGGAATATGAACCGCGCGTGCTGGCGCATTCGGGGTTCGAATTCCGGCTGGGCGCCGAAGAAGGGCTGGATCACGGGAGCCGGCTGACATTGACTCTGGCCAACGTGGACGGCCGAATTTCGCAGATCGACAAGGCTACGGGATGGCGGGGAGCGCGGCTGCTGGTGCGGTTCGGGTTTTTCGACCTCGCGGACGGAAGCCCGGCGAGCGACGTGACGGCGGTATTCTCCGGGATCGCGAACCCGATCGAGGAGCTGACCGAGAAAGATGCACGGCTCAGTTTTGTGAACCGGCTGAGCCTGTCGCGGCTCCAGATGCCGCAGCTGCGGATCCAAAGCCGGTGTCCGTGGCGGTTTCCCGCGAATCAGGAAGAGCGCGAGGAGGCGGTCGAAGGCGGAGAATCGGGGAGGTATTCGCCTTTCTACCGTTGCGGCTATTCGCCCGACGTCGAAGGCGGCTGCGGCAACCTGAACGGGGACGAGCCGTTCCAGTCGTGCGGCTACACGCGCGAGGACTGCCAGCAGCGAGGGATGTTCGACAGGGACGCCGAAGGAAGGCCGACGGCCCGGTTCGGGGGGTTTGCGTTTCTTCCTTCCGGGCTCCTCGTGCGGGCGCACGGAGCGCGCGAAAGCCAGTGGTCAGAGCCACTTGACGGGCGAGCCCGGCAGAATGACGCGGTGCCCGTGGTGTACGGGACGGCCTGGATCGAGGCGCCTGTCATCTTCGCGAGAAACGACGGCAACCTGACGCACTGCGAAGTGCTGGCCGGTCTCGGACCGATCGAGGGGGTGCGGAAAGTGATCGCAAATGGCGTCGAAATTCCGCTGGCCTCCGACGGGAAGGACATGACGGGAACCGGCTGGTACCGCGTGCTCAGCAAAGGGGAGCGGCGGGGTGCGTTCAACATGGACTTTGCGGACAGCCAGCAGGCGCCGCTCGGGGATCCGCACGGGAGTCTGGCGTGCCTGGCGCTGGTCGTGCCGAACCAGATCGTCGAGCGGGGGCGGCTGCCGAAAGTCGAGATTCTGGTGGACGGCCTGAGGCTGCCGCGATACGACGCGGAAGGCGCGCTGGCGGACGAGGCATTCACGCGGAACCCGGCATGGATTCTGCTTGATCTCTTCCGTTCAGCCGGCTGGCGGTTGAACGAAATCGACCTGAAGAGCTTCTTCGAGACCGCGCAGTACTGCGACGAGTTCATCACGCTGACGGGGCCGGGAGGAGAGCAGGTAGAGGGACCCCGATATGAAATCAATCTGGCGCTTGCCCGCAGGCGCAGTCTGAGTGAAGTGGTGAGGGGGATCCGGACGGCTGCGGGGCTGATGATCAGCCTGGACGCAACGGGCAGATTGCATCTGCGGCCCGAGACCACGATCCGCCGTCAGCACGCGCAGAAAGGTCCTTACAGCAATGCTGCCGAGCCTGTGAGCGACGGGTGGCCGGCCTACGAGTTCGGGGACGGGACAAACGGGGTCTCGGGCATTCTGAGACGGCGCAATGGAGATTCCTCGTTTCGGCTTTTCCGCAAGAGCGCAGCAGAATTGCCGAACAGGCTGACAGCGGAATTCGCTGATGCGTTCCGGGACCATGCGCCTGACGTCCTTTCCCTCGTCGATTTCGACGATGCCCGTCTTCAGGGCTGCGAGGTGTCGGCTTCATCCGGCGCCCTGGGGCTGCCTCATTTTGATCAGGCTGCGCGCATTCTGCGCCTTCAACTGGAAAAGAATATTCGCGGCAACCAGTATGTGGAATTTGAGACCAGCGTGCAGGCGTTCGGTTTGCGGCCGGGTGACATTATCGCCATCACGCACAGGAAAGAGGGTTTCAGCAGGACACTGTTCCGGGTGCTCAAGATTGCCGCGGGGCTGAATTTTGAAAGCGCGCGGATCACGGCGCAGAGGCACGAAGACGCCTGGTACGAAAGAGCGGCAGGCGAAAAGCCCTCAGAGGAAAGGGGCGGGCTGAGGAATGGCGGAATCCCGCACTCCCTGGCGGGAGTGAGAGTGACGGGCGGAATGGAAGAGTACGGGATCGAGGAGGTTGGCGGAGCGGGTGAAAGCGGACTGGAAATCGCGGCTCGGTTCACACCGCCAGCGAAACCCGGACTCTCCTCCCCGCCCCCGCCGGTGGTGAGTCTGATTCCTGAAATCCAGAGCGGCGAGGGCAATCTGACGGGAGGGCGTACGCTGTACTATGCACTGACCGCAGTGGGCAGCGATGGCAGCGAATCTGCAAGCTCATTCGTGGTCGAGGCGCGGCTGCCCGGAGGAGCGAACCCGTACCGGGTTGGGCTCACCGGAATCCGGCTAAGCCCGGATGCGGCTGGGATGCGCGTCTACCGGGGTGAAAGTCCGTCCCGTTTGCGCAGAATCGCGGAGGGGCTTCCCGTGCAGGGGAAGTTCGTTGACGAGGGTCTTGAGGCGAGCGTCATTCCCCTTCCGGATCCAAACTTTGACCATGCCCGGTTCCAGTGGCGGTTCGAATACGTCCCGCCGACTGCGGCGGATGTCCATGGTGCGGGCGTGATTGGGAGCGTGAACCTCGGACTCCAGCCCAATGAGTTCAAGGGCGCTGCAGTGAGAATCGTGCAGGGCAAAGGCGCCGGGCAGGAGCGCACCATTGTTGAACACTCAGCGACAACGATCCATGTCGCTCCGCCCTGGCGCGTGCCGCCGGATTCGTCGAGTGTGTTTTCTGTTGCGGAAAGCGCGTGGAAACCGGCTGGCATCACAAGATCGGACGAGATCCGATTCATTGTCCCCGCCGGGTACGGGAGCGCGATACAGGTCCTCGGGACGGCGGTCAGCAGCAGGGGAACCGAGAGCCCGGAGAGCGAGGCGCTCGTCGGGCGGCACGAGCTTGGCATGTCGGGGGCGGGAGACTCCGACGTTCCTCCGATGCCGAGTTTCGGACTGTCTGCGCCGGGACAAGGGTCATTCGTCTTGAGCGGGATCGGGTTTCCGTCGCTGACAAATACGAGGACGATCCGGACGGGAACGCTGACGGTGCACTACTGGGACGAGCTGGAAAGCCCGTGCCCCTGGCGCCTGGCCGAGGAGCTGGCGGAAGGGAGCATGATTGCGCGGCTCAATAGTTCCGCGCCGGTCCAGCAGGGAGACCTGCTGCAGATCGAGCGCGAACTGGTGAGAGTCCTGGAAGTGCGGGACGGCGGTCTTGAGCTGCTGGTGGACCGCGGCATTCATGAAACAGCCGACGAATCTCACGCACCATCGACACGGGTCTATCCCCTGCGCCGGCTGACTTCCGTAATGGCATTCTCGAAAGGGCTTTTCGGGAGTCCCGCGAGCGGGAGCTACAGCCGGAGGATCGAGTTGCCGAATGCGCGGATCGCCGCTGCCGAATTCTACGTCACGAACGACCGCGGGGCCAGCCCCACGGCTTTCGCCGCATTCACGATGACAGAAGACGGGGGGCTGAGGACCATGGCCGGAGGCCAGTACACGTTCCAGTACGATGGCGAGCTGGCCGTCATGGAGAGCATCTGCCCGCCGCTGGTTGTCGAAGCGACACGGGCTGTGCGCGACATCCTGGCACGGGTTGAACGGGCGCCGCAGGGATCACCAGTCCTGATCAGGGCCATGGTTGACGGAGAGCCTTACGCGGAGCTTCAGATTCCGCCCGGCCAGATGGAAGCCGTGCCGGTCACCTGTTTTGATCGCGCGCCCCTTCGGGAAGGGGCGATCATCAGCGTCTCTGTCGTTTCGGTGGCGACAGGACCGAACAGTTATCCCGGACGAGCGCTGACTGTGACCTTCCGTCTCTGAGTGGCCACCCGGAGCTGGTCCCTGTGCTACCATTTCATGTAAAGGGCGCGTAGCTCAGCTGGTTAGAGCGCCTGCTTCACACGCAGGAGGTCATAGGTTCGAGTCCTGTCGCGCCCACCACTCCACACAGCTCTTCTCCCAGCGTCAAGTCAGAGGTTCGAAGCGCGCTTTACGCGCAGGGATTGCCGGTCAAAAGTCTTTGCAGAAAGCCGGGAAGGTTCACTCGAGCTTCCTTCTGACCCTGACGATTCCGCGCCGGTTCTCAAGGCGGGGGCGAGCCCCCTTGTCCCTGCTTTGCCGCGCGCCGGCTCTTCCGCATCGGTGTCTGAATGGCACCCGCCCTTTTCCTCCATGTTGCCAACCGCGTCCGGCCTCGGGTCCTGACTTTTTTGTCCGGAGCCTCAGCCGTCCGTGAAGAGGGCCCTTCCCAAAGGGTTATCAAACCGGATAATCTCAATTCGAGGCGGGCCAAGCTGTGCGGTCAGGCTCGAAAGAAGATACCCGGGGCTCTCTCGCCCGTCAGAGCTCCTGGAAGTCCGCCGAATGAGCGAGCAATTGCCATGACCATGCCCCCCGAGGAAGATCCGGTTCCCCGGTACGCCGACGTCTTCGCCGCACTCGGTACAGAAGCCCGGCTGAGAATCATCCGCGTCCTCCTGGCAGCCCACCCACAGGGGCTGTTCGCCGGCGAGATCCAGAGCGCCCTTGGGATTCCCGCCTCCACCCTGTCCCACCACCTGGACAAGCTGAAAAGCGAGAAACTGGTCCGTGTCCGCCGCAGCGGTACGTTCCTGCGCTATACGGCCGATGTGGACACGCTGCGCGAAGTCGTCACCTTTCTCTACGCGCAGTGCTGCGGCCGCGGCAGAGAAACCCCGCTGGGTGACGTCACCCAGCTCTGCGCGCCACCACCGACAAGTGTGTAATTTGACACTGCGCATCACTGCCGGCGGGCAGTCGAGGTTTGGGCTCCCGACGTCCCTGTAGTAAGCTAAAAAGGTCTGAATTTCTGTGATTGTAGAATCATGGCGCGCCTGCCGAGGCTCGCCGACAGCCGCAGTGCGGACTGGATAGGAAGTTGCCAAGAACTCTCCGCCGGGTTGGCCTCGCCAGTCAACCCCGCAGGAGACTGTGTCGTTTCACAACGGGGAGCAAGGCTATGGATGAAGAACGACGGGACAAGCAGGGCAGCGGGATTTCGAACCGCAGGCGCGCTTTTCTTCAGGCATTGACCGGCGCCGGAGCGGGCGCCGCGATGGCTGGAGCCGGTTTCCATATTACCGGGCCCGGCCGCGCCGGGGCGGCCGAACCTCCGCCGCCCCTGGCAGAGTCGACGGGAGCGGCTCTTCTCCGCATGCAGCAGGATCTGGAGCGCGCCATGACGAGCGGGCGGACTCCGTCCTGGATCATGGTGGTGGACACGCGGAAGTGCGTGGGGTGCGACGCCTGCACAGTGGCGTGCAAGGCGGAAGTGCCGACGGGCCCCGGGGGATTCTGCCGGAGGGTAATCCAGAAGGAACTGCCCATCGGGCCGCGGCCGTATGCGGTGTTCAAGCCGGTGAACTGCCTGCAATGCGACGATCCGCCGTGCGCGAAAGCGGTGCCGGCGGGAATGATCCGCAAGCGGGCGGACGGCATTGTGGAATTCAATCATGCACAGCTTTCCGGCCCGTACGCCCGCGCCGCTGCGCAGGCCTGTCCCTGGAATCTGATCCACATCGACCAGCGTCAGGCTTACACCCAGGACACGCCGCAGCTGCAGGCGTATGAAAACCGCCGATTCGAGGAGTACGGCCGCGAATACCGCCGCCTGGGGATTTTCGACAACCTGTTCGAGCGGGCGCGCAAGTGCACGTTCTGTGCGCACCGGCTCGAACGAGGCGTCCTGCCCGCCTGCGTGACCACCTGCGTTGGCGGAGCGATGTATTTCGGCGATATGAGCGACCGGTCCTCGCTCGTGTATCAGATTACGCAGGGACGGCGGGTGTTCAAGGGTCACGAGGATCTGGGCGTGAAGCCGCGCGTGATCTATTTCGAGGAATCGATGCCCGGGGCTGTCCATGTGGATTGCAACGCCTGCCATGGGCGGTAAACAGGAGGATGCCATGAAGGACGGCAAGATCAGCCAGAACCCGCAACCTGAGCATGAGCAGAAGACGGGCCGCCGGGAAATGCTGGCCGGGGCGCTGCTGGGCGGCGCGCTGCTGGCCCGCGCCGAGCAGGCGCAGGCGGCAGAGGGCTCCCCGGGGGCGCTGAAACCCGTGGATCCTTCCGAATACATCTACACGACCTGTCTGCAGTGCAACACGGGATGCGAGATCAAGGTCCGCATTCAGGACGGCATAGCCGTGAAGATCGAGGGCAGCCCGTACGCGCCGCGGCCCATGGATCCTCACATCGACTGGAACACGCCGGTGGCCCAGGCGGCGCGGATCAACGCGCACTTCTGTCCCAAGGGTCAGGCAGGCATTCAGACCGCATACGATCCGTACCGCATTACAAAAGTCCTCAAGCGCGCCGGAGCGCGAGGCGAGGGCAAGTGGGTGACGATTCCGTTCGATCAGGCGATCACCGAAATCGTCGAGGGCGGCGTGCTGTTTCCGCAGGATGGCGGCAAGCGCGTGGACGGCTTCAGGGCTCTGTACGCACTGCGGGAGCGGCAGCTTTTCCTGGATATGTCTGCCGACGTGACACGCATCCGCCGCAGACAGATGACGGTGGCGCAGTTCAAGGAAAAATACAAGGATCATCTCGACAAGCTGATCGATCCGGACCATCCGGATTTCGGCCCGAAGAACAACCAGTTCGTCTTCAACTGGGGGCGGCTGAAGGCCGGCCGGGGCGACTTCTTCCGCCGTTTCGTGCAGACGAGCTTCGGCTCAGTGAACGCCCATGGCCACACCACCGTCTGCCAGGGCTCGATCTATTTTGCGGGCATGGCCATCTCGGACGGACCCAGCGGCGGCGGCTGGAGCGGAGGCTCGAAGTGGTACTGGATGGCGGACACGACGCACGCCGAGTTCATCATCTATTGGGGCGCGAACGTGCTGGAAGGCGGCTACGGCCCGTCGCTGAAGATCCCGAAGATCATGAACGGCCTGGCCAGCGGCCGCCTGAAAGTGGCCGTGATCGATCCGCGGCACACGAAACTGGCGGCCAAGGCGTGGCGCTGGCTTCCGGTGAAGCCCGGCGAAGATGCGGCCATCGCCATGGCGATGATCCAGTGGATCATTGAGAACGAGCGCTACGACCGCCGTTACCTGGAAAACTGCAATCGCGCCGCCGCCACGGCCGACGGCGAGCCGACGTGGTCGAACGCGGCGTGGCTGGTGAAGATCCATGCAGACGGCACGCCAGGCGCATTTCTGCGGGCGTCCGAGATCGGGCTGGGCGGCGATGCCGACACGTTCGTGGCGTGGCGGGATGACAGGCCCGTGGCGTTCAAGAGCGGAGACACGGCGAATGCCGCAGAAGGCGACCTGTTCGTGGACACGGTGATCAACGGCATCCGGGTCAAGAGCAGCCTGCAGCTTCTGCGCGAAGAGGCGATGAAGAGGAGCATTCACGGCTGGGCTGCGGTCGCCGGCGTCAGCGCCACCGACATCATCGCGCTCGCCCGGGAATTCACCTCGCACGGCAAGAGGGCGGTGGTGGAGATTCACCGCGGCGTGTCGCAGCATACCAACGGCTTCTACAACTCTCTGGCGACGCTGGGTGCGCTGAATACGCTCATCGGCAACCTCGACTGGAAAGGCGGACTGATTTACGGCGGCGGCAGCTACGGAGAGATGGGCGGCACGGGGCGCCCGTTCCAGCTCTCTCATCATCCTGCGCCGCTCGCCCCGTTCGGCCTCGATATCATCCGCGGCGGAGCGGTCTACGAACAGAGCACGGTTTTCAACGGCTACCCGGCCAAGCGCCCGTGGTATCCCCTGGCCAGCGACGTTTACCAGGAAGTGATCCCTTCGGCGGGCGATGCCTACCCGTATCCGGTGAAGATTCTCATGCTGTACATGGGATCGCCCGTCTACGCGCTGCCTGCCGGCCACTCGCTGATCCCCATTCTCAAGGACACGGACAAGATTCCGCTGTTCATTGCCAGCGACATCGTGATCGGCGAGACCACAATGTACGCCGACTACATCTTCCCGGACCTGAGCTACCTGGAACGCTGGGAATTCCACCGGACGCACCCCTCGATCGCCCACCGCGTGTCGCCGGTCCGGCAGCCTGTGATCCCGTCGCCGAACGAGACGGTGCGCGTGTTCGGCGAGGAGATGCCGATCTCGATGGAGGCCGTGTTCCTCGCCATCGCGGAGCGGCTCAATCTGCCGGGCTTCGGTCCAGGCGCGTTTGCAGGCCAGGGCGATCTCAGGCGGCCTGAGGACTTCTACCTCCGCATGGTGGCCAATGTCGCCTACGGCCAATCCAGCGCCGAAATCTGCCCGGACGCCTCCGACGAGGAGATGAACATCTTCCTCAACGCGCGCAAACACCTGCCGAAGACGATGTTCGACCCCGAGAAGTGGCAGCAGATCGTCGGTCCGGACTGGTGGAGGAAGGTTGTCTACGTGCTCAACCGCGGAGGCCGATGGCAGCCTTACGCGCAGGCGTGGACGGGCGAGCAGGTCACCAACAGATACGGGAAGCTCATCAACCTGTATCTGGAAAAGGTGGCCCTGCTGCGCGATTCGATGACGGGCAAGCCGCTGCCCGGCATCGCCACATACCGGCCCATCGTGGATTCGCTCGGACGTCCGCTCGACCACCGGGGTGCGCCCCTGCACCTGATCACCAACCGGAACATGCTGCAGACGAAGAGCCGCACGATTTCCAACTACTGGCTCACCGACATCAAACCCGAGAATTTCATCGAAATGAGCCCGCGCGACGCGCAGCAGCTCGGACTGAAAGACGGAGATGAAGTCTTCGTACTGTCCGCGTCCAACCCGGACGCGGAGTGGAATCTCGGGCACGGGCAGACGAAGCCCCTGCGCGGCAAGGTGCGCCTCACGAGCCGGATCCGGCCCGGCGTGGTGACCTTCGAACTGGGCTGGGGGCACTGGGCCTATGGTTCATCGGTTCAGGTGATCGACGGACAGGCGGTTCCCGCCGACGAGCGCCGCGGCCGCGGCATCCACGCCAATGCCGCCATGGACGTCGATCCCTACATCCGCTCTCCGCTCAGCGACGTCGTGGGCGGCAGCGCGGTCTTTTACGATACTCGCGTCTACATCGTCAAAGCCTGACTCCCTTTCGGTCTGACGGCCCGGCGGCGGACGCTCCCCGCGATCCGCCGCCGCTTTTCTTCCACGGAAGGCTTGAGTAGAGTGAAACGGCGAGTCAGTCATGAGCGCAATAGCATATCTCGGCCGGAAAGCCTTTTCCCTCTCCAACGAACACCTGGAAGTGATCGTCACTGCTGAAGGCGGGCACATCGCCGCCATCCGGGACCTCGCGTCCGGCGTCAATCCGCTGTGGACTCCCCCCTGGCCGTCCATCGAACCCTCGGCCTACGATCCGGCCAGGCATCCCGAATACGGCAACAACGCGGAGAGCCGCCTGCTGGCGGGCATCCTCGGGCACAATCTCTGCCTGGATCTGTTCGGCGGACCCAGCGAAGAAGAAGCTGCCGCCGGAATGGTGGTGCACGGCGAGGCGGGCGTCATTCCGCATCAGATCCGCGTCGAGGGGGACACGCTCCTGCAGTCGGCCGTGCTGCCCGCATCGCAATTGCGGTTCGGGCGCATGATCCGGCTCGCCGCCGGCTCGCGGCGCATCCAGATTGCGGAAACGGTGGAGAACCTATCCTGCTGGGACAGGCCGGTGGCATGGACGCAGCACGTGACGCTGGGCCCGCCGTTTCTCGAAAAAGGCAAAACGCAATTCCGCGCCACGGCCACACGCTCGAAAGTGATCGAGCATGACTTCACGGGCGGCAAGGGCTCCATGAAGATCGGTGCGGAGTTCGACTGGCCGTTTGTTCCATGCGTCGGCGGATCGGTGGAGGACATGCGGGTGTTCACCAACCGCGACGTCTCTGGCGCATTCTCCACGCACCTGATGGACCCGGCGCAGGAGCGGGCGTGGTTCGCCGCCTGGCATCCGGATCTGCGGCTCGCCATCGGCTACGTCTGGCGGCAGGCCGACTTCCCCTGGCTCGGCATCTGGGAGGAGAACCACTCGCGCACGGCGCCGCCGTGGAATGGCGTGACGCTGACGCGCGGCATGGAGTTCGGCGTGTCTCCGTTTCCGGAGAGCCGCCGGGCGATGATCGACCGTGGCGGGTTGTTCGGCGTGAAGGGATACCGTTGGATTCCGGCGCGAACGCAAGTTTCAGTGGAGTACGAAGCCTGGCTCGCTCCGGCCGGTTCCATCGAAGCGGCCTGTCCGGCGGATTGATCGCGCGGCTCAGGCGCGGCTGGCGCGTGCCCCGGTGGCTTTGGCCGGCTCGGCAGCGGGCGCGGGCTCGGCCTTGGGCTGAGGCGCCACGAGCCCCAGCGCGGCCCGGACCTGCGCGTCGATCTGCGCCAGCACTTCCGGGTGGTCCTTCAGGAACTGCTTGGCGTTCTCGCGCCCCTGGCCGATGCGCTCGCCATTGTAGCTGTACCAGGAGCCGCTCTTGTCGACGATGTTGTGCGCCACGGCGGTGTCCAGCAGATCGCCCGTGATGCTGACGCCTTCGCCGTACATGATGTCGAACTCGGCTTCGCGGAACGGCGGGGCGAGCTTGTTCTTCACCACCTTCACCTTGGTGCGGTTGCCGGTAACGTTCTCGCCGTCCTTGATCGCCGCAATGCGGCGGATGTCAAGCCGCACGCTCGAATAAAACTTGAGCGCGCGCCCGCCCGTGGTTGTCTCCGGGTTGCCGAACATGACGCCGATCTTTTCGCGGATCTGGTTGATGAAGATCAGGCACGTATTCGACTTGGCCACGATGCCCGTCAGCTTGCGCATCGCCTGGGACATCAGCCGCGCCTGCACGCCGACGAAGGAGTCGCCCATCTCGCCGTCGAGCTCGGCTTTGGGCACCAGCGCCGCCACAGAGTCCACCACCACCACGTCAATGGCGTTCGAGTTGATCAGCGCCGCGGTGATTTCCAGCGCCTGCTCGGCATAGTCCGGCTGCGACACCAGCAGGTTGTCGACGTCCACGCCGAGCTTTTTCGCATAGACGGGGTCGAGAGCATGCTCGACGTCGACAAACGCCGCCATGCCGCCGTTCTTCTGCGCCTGCGCCACCACCTGGAGTGCGATCGTGGTCTTGCCGGAAGACTCCGGACCGAAGATCTCGATGATGCGCCCCCGGGGAAAGCCCCCGACGCCCAGCGCGTAGTCGAGCGACACCGAGCCGGAAGGAATCACGCTGACGGGCACCACGGCTTCGTGAGAGCCCAGCCGCTGGATGATCCCCTTGCCGTACTGCTTCTCGATGTTGCCAAGCGTCACCGCCAACAGACGCTGTTTTTCCTTCTCGTCGAGGGGCATGACCACGCTCCAGTGTGTAATTTTTTACAGTATACCAGAAACGGACCCGCAGCAAGCTGACGGGGCGAATCCTCAGTGTACAAAGTAGCCGGCGGGAGCGAAAGCTCTCAGTCTGTCTTCTCTCAGGTCCCGTTGCTGGCCGGAAATGACCAGGGGAAGGGTCCGCGAGGGCAAGTTCAACTCACAAGTTTCTGCAGCGTATCGCGGAACAGCTGGAAGCTTCTGGAGGTGTTCTGTGCGGGATCCATGAACTGTGCGATTCGCCGGGCCACTTCGATTCGTGGCACACCCGTGCGGTAATAGCCGGCCCGCTGGAGAATTCGCTCAAAAGCCTCCTTGGTGCCGCCCCGAATGTCATCCGGGTCCCTATACCTGCTCTTGGACGGGATCGTCTGAGGAACATTGGGGAAAGCCTGGCAAACGGCTGCCCAATCGCCAAAGTACCATGCTTCCAACTCTTCCACTGCAATGCGAACAAAAACCCGGCGCGCGCCAGTTCGCCCCGCTGCTGAGAGAAAACCAGCCTCCCTGACGAACTCCTCCAGCCGTACTTTGAGCTCTTTGCAGTCCTCGCGGTCCTTGTCAAGCAGGACGACAACCTTGTCACCGGGGTTCAGGGTCCTGCTGTAGCCACGCAGGAGCCCCGGCAATCTCTTGAGCAAGTCAGCCTTGCATTGGTGCTGGATGTAATACACAGGGGGGTGATTTGGTCCGAGCACTTTCGGGACCAGAATTCTCCCTGCTTCGGTGGCTGACGGTTCCTCGAAGAGAATCCGGAGCGATGTGGTTTCCACAGGCATCGAAATGGAGGTCAGCGAGCGCCCGATTCCAGCAGCGGCCAGTCGACGTTGAAGTGGCCGCTGAGCCACAAATAGCCCAAGCTGGCACCTTCATCTACGAGAGCTTTCAACTTCGAGTCGGGCTCGGAAATCCGCGTGTGGCCCCCTTGATCCCTTACAAGAATGCGCACTTCCTCCAGCCGCGCTCCATCGATGAAATGAGGAGAATGGGTTGTCACGAGCAACTGGGATCTTTGTGTCGCCATTCTGCATTCCTCGGCCAGTTTGGGAAGCAGCGGCGGATGGAGGAAATTCTCCGGTTCCTCAATTCCGATAAACTGCGGCGGGTCAGGGTCATATAAAACCACCAGGTAGGCCAACATCTTGAGCGTCCCATCAGATGCGAACCTGGCAAGGACCGGCTGATCGAAGGGAGCATCCTTGATCTGAAGCAGCAGACGCCCGTCGGGCATTGTCTCTGCCAGGACTTTCTCAATTCGTGGAACTCGCTCCCGCAGCACTGCGAAGATCTTCTCCAGTCGGTCCGGATGCGACTCGGCAAGGAACTGCAATACATTGGCGAGGTTGTCCCCGGTCTTGCTGAGTCTTTCTTGCGGACCAGCCTCAGGCTGACTTCTCGTTTCGTCAACGGATAGGTAGGAAACGTACCAGTCACTGATGAAACTACGCAACGCTGCCACTCTCGGATGTTCAGCGAACTGTCCCAAGGCATTTACCGCAATCAATTCTCTTGATTGGAGCGGGATGGAGACACGACGTGCGTTCTCGTCCGGGTCTTCTCCGCTGACAGCCTCTCCTTGCCCAGACCGGTAGTCCAGAAAACGGAAGGGCTTACCATGAGCGCCTCGCCGCCACTGCAGCCATTCCTCGGCCACGAAGGGCCCCCGCAAATCCTCGTCAATGGCAAGGCGATAAGTAATGAGAGGACTGGTGGGCGTCTCGCGGTACTTCAACTCGAATTCGATTGGCCCTTGCGAGCCCCTGGTTCGCAGCTCTTTCGCCTTCCCGCGCCGATCCCAGGCATGACGCAAGCCGAGTCGGAAACACTCTGACAGGAAGTTGAAAACGTCAAACAGAGTTGACTTCCCGCTACCGTTGGGGCCGATGAGAATTGTCAGGGGTGTGAACCTGACTTCGACCTCCCGGAGAGCCCTGTAGTTTCTGATGCGGAGCTGCTCGATCCGTGCCGGCCCTGCAATGTTGCCGCTTCGCGCCATGAGGAATCCTGACTCATTATATGGCGTCAGGCCTCAGCGCTCCGGTGTGCGGCCGGTTTTGACCGACGCCTCACAATAGGCTATAGTGAAAGAAGTCTGGTACCAATGGAAGAGTACTGCCTTTAAACACCCATGGCCAACCATGTTTCATCTCTGAAGCGCGTGCGCATCACGAAGCGGCGCACGGCCATCAACAAGATCCGCAAGTCCCGCATGCGCCACGCCATCCGCGCGCTGCGCCGGGCGCTCGAAAAGAAGGATCTCGCCGCCGCCGCGCAGCTCATGCCGAAGACGTTCTCGCTGATCGACCGCGCCGCCAAGTGGGGCATCATCAAAGACAACACCGCCTCCCGCTACAAGAGCCGCCTGCACAAGCGGCTCAAGGCCCTCGAGGGCGCGCCCTCCCAGGCCTGATCTCCAATCAGCCGTATCCATCCCGGGCGGCCTCCCCGCGAGGCCGCCCTTTCCTTGTCCGCTCAGCTCCCATGTCCCGCCGGTCATGGCCCGCAGCCGGATTGGCTTCCATGATCTCTGCAGCAGCTCATAATTGCGGACAAACGAGTCTGATATACTGAAGCGTGGGGCCGGGCCCCGCCTTCGCGGCGCCATCCACGGCGCATTCCCTGGTTGATGGACAGGCGGCCCTTCCTCCACGCAGGCGATCGCCATGGGTTCTCCGGATTCCCTTCCCTCAGTGTCCCGCCGCCGGTTACTCCAGGCGTCGCTGGCGGCCGGCGCCGCTGCCGCCGCAGGAATCTACGTCTGGTCGCAACCCGTCAGTTCGGCGAGGGCCAGGATCGTTGTCATCGGGGGAGGAGCCGCCGGTCTCAGCATCGCCGCCCGTCTGGCGCGCGCCCTGGAGAAGCCCGATATCACGCTGATTGATCCTGCCGGGTGGCATGACTATCAGCCGGGCTACACGTTGATGGCGGCCGGGATCTTCCAGCCGCACGAGATCCGGCGCCGCCAGGAGCGGCTGATCCCGGACGGTGTCCGCGTGGTTCAGGACCGGGCAGTTTTCGTTGACGCGCCGAAGAACCTCGTCATTCCTGCCGGCGGCGCACGAATCCCTTACGACTGCCTCGTGCTCGCCCCTGGCCTGGAAATGCACTTCGAGGCGATTGAGGGCATCTCCCGAGAACGGCTGGGGGAGGGAAACGTCCACTGCGCTTACGATTTCAGGAGCGCCCGGCGATGCTGGGAGGCCATCCGCCAGTTTGCCGCCACGGGCGGACGCGCGGTCTTCACCGACACGTGGACCAGGGTCAAGTGCGGAGGCGTGCCCAAGAAGATCTGCTTCATCACCGAGGATTACTGCCGGCGGCGCGGCGCGCGCCAGCGGGCCGAGTTCCGCTTCTATACCGCCGCCGACCACCTCTATGACGTCGAGCCGTTCCGGCGGCGGCTGGAGGAGATCTGCAGGGAGCGCTCCATCCCCGTTGAACTCGAGCATCGCGTGCGCTCCGTCGACACGCACGCACGCCGCGTCGTGCTGGAGAAGCGGATCCGTCCGGTCTCGGGCGGGCTCGAACCCCGCGTCGAGACGGTCACTGTGGACTATGACTTCCTCCATATCGTGCCGCCCATGTCGGCGCCGCGGTTCGTGGTCGACTCCGGGCTTACTGAGGATCCGGAGACAGGCCGGCGCGAGGACTGGGTTCCGGCCGACAGGTTCACCCTGGCGCACAAACGGTATTCGAACATCTTCGTGGCCGGCGACGCCGCCGGAATTCCGACCAGCAAGACGGCAGCCGCCATCCGCATGCAGGCGCCCGTTGTGGCTGCCAACGTGATCGCCGCCATCGAGGGCAGGCGGCCGGAGGCGCGTTACGACGGGTACGCCGCGTGCCCCTTCATTACGGAATACGGCAAAGTCCTGATGGCCGAGTTCGACTATACGAAGCAGCCCCGTCCTACCCTGCCCTGGCTCGATCCGGGCCGCGAACACCGCGCCGGCTGGATTCTGAAGCGCCACGTTCTGAAGCCCGTCTACTTCGAGCTCATGCTCCGCGGGCTTGCCTGATCCCGGCCCCGCAGCCAGGCGCGCGAAAATAAGCTCGGAGACCGTCCGATGAAAGCCATCGCTGATGTCTGCATCATCCCGCTGGGCGTGGGAGCCAGCGTCTCGAAAGAAGTCGCCGAGTGCGAGCGCATCCTGCGCGAATCGGGGCTGAAAACAAAACTGCACGCCTACGGCACCAACATCGAGGGCGAATGGGACGACGTCGTGGCCGCGGTGAAACGCTGCCATGAAGCGCTTCACGCCATGGGCGTCGTGCGCATCTCCACCAACATCCGCATCGGCACGCGCACTGACAAGCCCCAGACGATGGAAGACAAGATCTGCAAGGTGGAGCAGCTGCTCGAGATGAAGACGGAAGGCTGATCCGGCTACGCGAGCAGATCGCGCACCCGCAGCGCCCGGAGGTCCTCGACGTAACGGTCCGGCGCGTGAACGACCAGATCCGGGCCGCTCACAACGCCCGTGCCCACGGCCACGATCCGCACGCCCGCTTCGCGGGCGGCCTTTACGTCGTTCGGGTGGTCGCCGACATAGATCGTCACTGCGCCCGGTCTGATGAGCCCCGCACGGCGCGCGCGTTCGATGGCGAGCCGGATGAGCGCGCCGCGGGTCGGGCCGTCGCCGGAGAAGGCGCCCACCGAAAAGAATTCCCGCAGTCCGGCGCGGCGCATCTTGGTCCAGGCGATCCGCTCGAGATTCCCCGTCACCAGCCCGCAGGGCGCGCCCAGCCGCTGCAGCGCGCGCAGCAGCGGCCGGACCCCGGGGCATACCTTCCGGGAAAGATCAGGACAATTCCGGACGAAAATGTTCTGCGCAGCGCGGCCGGCCTCTTCCAGAAGCCGTTCCGCAGGCCGGCCCCGCACTCCGGCCCTGGCCATCATCTCCAGCAGAATGTCGCGGTCCAGCATGCCCGCCACGGGGATGCCGTCGATGGAGACGGCGGTCCCGGTCACCCGCTCCACGGCTCGCTCCAGAGCCTGGCGGTGCGCCGGACCGCTGCGGCGCAGCAGGGTTCCGTCGATATCGAACAGCACGAGCCGGTCAGATCGATCCATCCGCCCCCATGATAGCCGCGGCTACACTGGAATTGATGCAGGTGCTTCAGGCGGGGGGCCGCCAGCTGGTGCAACTCGAACTGGACGCCGACCTGCTGCGGCAGGCGGCTGAGGAAGCGGGTTTCACGTGCAGGGCCGAGACGCGTCCGCGCAGCATCGTGCTCGACCTTGCAGCTCAGGACCGCGAGGGGCCGCTGCTGCTGTTCGACGGCGCTGATGCCGCCAACACGGGCTGGTTCGCGCGGTGCCAGTTCTATGTGGACGCCCGCAGCGGCGCGGTGATGCAGACGCCGTTCTATCTGGCCAATCTGACGGACGCGCACGGCCGGATCAACCCGCGGGGCGTCCGCCTGCAGATCCTGACTGAACTGCCGATCCACGCCCGCCTGCCGGGACGGCAGCCGGTGACCGAGAAAGCGCTGTTCGGCGTCTACGTGGCGCTGCTGCGCGGGCTGACGCAGAACGGCGTGGCGCTGTGCGGGCGCGGATCCGTGCAGCCTCTGACCGGGCGCCCCGAACCGGCGCGCAAGTGATCACTTCAGCACGGGCAGGATCGAGTAGGCGTCGTCGGTCCACAGATGGCCGCGCTCCGGCGGCGCGCCCTGCCAGCGCCTGCCCGTGTCTACGATCATCCAGGTGGACGCCAGGGCGGCCAGAGCGGGACTCGGACCGCTGGTCATGCGGGTGCACGCGAAACCCGCATCCGCAGCCAGAGCGAGCACCACGGGCGCGAGATCGGCGTACTGGTTCGAAATGTGGAACGCCATCACGCCGCCGGGCGCCACGTGCTTCCGGTACAGGGCGAGCGCCTCCCGCGTCAGCAGGTGCGCCGGGATCGAATCGCCGCTGAAAGCGTCGATGACGAGGACATCGAAGTTCTGCGGTCCCTCCCGGGCGAGGGTCAGCCGGGCGTCGCCCTCGGCGATTTCGATCCGCGCCTCCGCCTGCCTCAGATAGGAAAACCACCGCCGGCTGAACTCGACCACCATCGGGTTGATTTCGTAGAAGCGGAAGACGTCCCCCGGGCGCCCGTACACGGCGAGCGCTCCAGCCCCGAGGCCGACGACTCCGATGCGCCGACCGGTTCCCGGCCGGCTCAGCAGAAGCCCGGCGGCGCTGGAGCGGCCGTAATACGCGGTGGCCATGCGGGACATTTCCGGATCGAGAAACTGCGACCCATGCACGACGAGGCCGTGGAGCATCTTCCGCAGCGCGGGGCGCGTCTCGGAAGCCGGCTCGTCCACCACGCGGAGGCTGCCGTAGAAATTCCGCCCTGCCTCCACCAGGCCAGCGTAATAGTTCTGGATCAGCGCCAGCGACGGCGTCACAACCAGCACCGCGGCCATCAAAGCCCCCTGCATCAGCCAGCGTCCTGCGCCGCGCATCCGCCACAGGCAGAGCACAGCCGTGCCCGCCATCAGCAGCGGCAGCTCGAAGTAACCCTTCAGCAGCGACGGCGCCAGCACTCCTGCAAAGAACGAACCCAGCGCCCCGCCTGCCGCCGCATGCGTCCAGAAACTGGTCAGCCGGGCGCTTTCGGGTTTGGACGCCGCCAGCTCGCGGTGCGCGAACAGGCAGACGAGCCACAGGCCGAGGCAGTACAGGCCCACTTTCGCCGCCAGACCCGCCTGCAGGTCCAGATAGAGAATGGCCAGGGCCATGGCGAGCAGTCCGAGCAGCGCCTGCCACGCCGTGCGCCTCCCCGGCTGCGCATCGAACAGGAACGCGGCGGCGTATGTCAGCAGGTAGACAAGCAGCGGCGCCACCCACAGCAGCGGCGCCGGGGCGACCACCTGCGTGATGTGCGCGGTCGTGGCCACAAGAAACGCGGTTCCGAGCGCCGCCCAGCCAAGCCACCTGCAACGCTCCCGCCACGGCGTGTTGCCCGCCAGAGGAAGTTCCGGCGCCAAAGGCCGCCGCCTCCAGACCAGCCACGCAGCGCCTGCCAGCAACGCCGCCTGCACCAGAAATGCGCCGTTCCAGAACTGCTGCAGCCGGGAGAGTCCGATGCGCGGTTCGAACAGGAAAGGAAATGCGAGAAGCGCCAGCGCGCATGCGGCATTCGACCAGGCAGACAGCCGGTAAGGCTGCGAACGCGCATCCAGAAGCCCCAGCCAGTGCTGCATCAGCGGGGACGTCGTGGAAAGCAGGAAATACGGGAGCCCCACCGCCCCCGCCAGCGCCAGCAGGACATGGGCCGCATCGCTGCCTTCCTGCGGCGCGGCCCGCGGCAGCAGCACGCACGCCAGCACGACGGCGCCATGCGCCGCAGCCTGCGCGCGCGGCTTCAGCGCGCGCGCCAGGAAATGCGCGTACACGTACCCTAGCAGAAGAACCGACTGAAAGAAGAGAAGGCAGGCCGACCACACCGCCGCCGATCCGCCATACAGCGGCAGCAGCAGCTTGCCGGCCATCGGCTGGACGAGAAACAGCAGAAACGCGCCCAGCACAACGGCCGGACCGATCCAGAGCATCCGCTTTTATCCTATCGAAGCGGCCCCGCCTCCCTGCCGGTCAGCGCGGCTCCGGACGCCAGCCCCACGCCTGCATGATGATGTCGAAGATCCGCGTGTTCGGCATGTAGCCGCGCACCCGCTCCGCGCCCGCGCCGATTGCGGTCACCAGCACTTCTTCGCCGGTGTGCGAGTGGCCCACGCGCAGCGCCGGAATGCGCGTCTCCTCCTTCGGACTGTTTTTCGCCAGCCACTCGTCCAGACCCGCCAGCAGCGGCACGCCGCGCCGCCCGCCCGTGATCCAGAGCTCGAAAGAATGATCGGCGGTGAATACGAGGAGCGTGTCGTTGAGATTCACTTTCGCGGCGATTTCACGGATCAGCCTGTCGAAGTTCACCAGGTTGTCGAGCCCTTTGCGGACGTTGTCCGTGTGGGCGTCCCACTCGATCATCAGGAAGTAGCCTTTGCGGTTCTGGGACAGCAGCTCGAGCGCGCGCAGCGAGGCCGCCGCGACGTCCGGCTCGGTCTCGGCCACGACGATGGGGCGCTTCTCTGTGGCCGGAACGGCCCCGAGCGAATCGTAGATCTTTCGTCCGGCCTTCTGCGCGGCTTCCTCGATCTGCGCGCCGGCCTGGCCCCAGATCGTCTTGCGGCCTGCGCCGATGACGACGTCCGGCCCGTCTCCGAAACGCGGGCTGAAGATCTGCAGGAAGAGCTCGCCCTGCTTGCGGCGGTCGTTGGCATGGCCGTAGCAGGCTGCGGGCGTTGCATCGGCGATGGACATGTTGGTGACGACGCCCGTCGACAGCCCTTTTTCTTCGGCGTACTCCAGAAGCGTTTTCAGGATCCGGCCGTCCTTCTTGCCGCGCTCGGCGTCCGGCCCCATGCTGATGACACCGTTCTGCGTCTTCACGCCGGTGACGATGGCTGTCATGCCGGCGGCGGAGTCGCTGACGTAGTTCGTGGCCGTGGTCGTGTCCGACAGCCCCATGTTCGGCCAGCTCTGGATGAACAGCTTGAGAGGCTCGCCGTAGCCATGGAGACTGGCCGCGCTGACGGTCGAGACGCCTCCGGCGTCAGCGAGAAACACGATCACGTTCTTCGCCCGTTTCTGGGCCGCGGCCGGCAGCAGGGCCAGCGACAGGGCGAGAATGAGGAAAACAGATCGGCGCATGCCACCGATTGTAGCCTCTCCCGCGCCCGCCGCACTGTCACATTCCGGTTGCAGTCCGGGTAGAATCGCGGCGATGGAATCCCTGAGCCGCAGAGCCTTTCTCGCCTCCAGCGCAGCGGTGGCCGCAGGCATTCACAAGACCGGCGATCTCGTGATCTACTCCGACGAACGCTATTATTCGGCGTTCCCGTCCATCGTGCGCCTGCGCCGCAGCGGAGAGCTGCTGGCGGCTTTCCGCCGCGCCCCCGAGCGCCGCCGGCTGGGCGCGAAAGGAGTGTCGCACACGGATCCCAACAGCCAGCTGGTCTGCGTCCGGTCGCGGGACGAGGGGCGCACGTGGAGCCGCGAGCCGGAACTGATCCATGCGCATCCGCTTGGCGGCTCGCAGGATCCCTGCCTTCTGGAGCTGCGCGACGGCACGCTGTTGTGCGCGTCGTATCTGTGGATCTGGATGGGAGGCGCGGACCGGCAGGCCGTGCCAGCTACGGGATGGCTCGGCGACTATGCTTTTCACGGCGGATACCTGATGCGTTCCTGGGACGGCGGGCATACCTGGCAGGGACCATTCACGCCGCCGCCGTTGCCGGGGCGCGGCGCCCGCGACGCCTACGGCCAGCCCTTGCCCGTCTACAACCGCGGCGCGATGTGCCAGGCGCGCGACGGCAGGCTGCTGTGGGCCGTGGCCTATCCGAAGGGCGCCGGAAGGGAGGCGGGCTCGGACGTCCATCTGATGATGTCGCAGGACGGCGGTCGCACATGGCGGTATCAGTGCGTCATCGCCTCGGACAGCCGGGCGACGTTCAACGAGACGTCGCTCTGCGAGACCCCTTCCGGCCATATCGTGGCGTTCCTGCGCACGGCGGGGCTCGACGATCACACCGTGGTTGCGCGCTCGCGTGATGGCGGGCGGACCTTCGAGCCATGGCAGGACGCCGGATGGAAGGGGCATCCTCACCATGCGGTCCGGCTCGAGGACAACCGCGTTCTCCTGGTCTACGGCTACCGCCACCAGCCGTTCGGCATCCGCGCCCGCCTGCTCGATCCGGAGTGCACGGACTTCGCCACGGCGCCGGAAATCGTCCTGCGCGACGATGGCGGCGGCACGGACCTGGGCTATCCCTGGGCCGTGGCGCTGCCCGGAAGGCGCGTGCTCGTCGTGTATTACTTCCAGAAAGACAACAGCACGCGGCACATCGCTGCAACATGGCTGAAATATTGACCGCAAGCGGCTGCTGATACCATGAAAGAGGTCCCGCCGACGGCGGGGACGCGAAGCCTCCCATGCAGATCCCTGTCCTCAAGAAACGCTTCTCCCGCCGTGTGTGGATGAGCGCCGCCATTCTCTTTCTGGCCGCGTCGCTGCTGGCGTGGCAATCCGGTTCGGATGCGCATGCGCCTTCGGCTCTGCCGGACCGCATCGTGACGAACTGGACAGCCGAGCCCGCGGCATCATTCAGCGTGACCTGGCGCACCAGCACAGCCGTGCCGCAGGGCTACGGCGAGATCGCGGAAGCCAGCGACGGACCCGATTTCGAGAAGTCCGCCAGCCGCGTGGAGGCTGCAGGCGAAAACTACGAAACGAAGCAAGGCCCGGCCCGCGCCCACAGCGTCACCTTCCGCGGGCTGAAGCCCGCAACGGAATATCTCTACCGCGTCGGCGACGGCAAGGGCGCCTGGAGCGAATGGATCCCTTTCCGGACTGCGTCCGCGCGCCCCGAGCCGTTCGCCTTTCTGTACCTTGGCGACGCGCAGACGCGCATCCACGCGGCGTGGTCGCGCGTGGTGCGGAAAGCGTATGAAACGGCGCCCAGGGCGCGGCTCGTGATCCATGCGGGCGACCTGATCAACAACCACGACCGTGACGAGCAGTGGGGCGAGTGGCATCAGGGCAGCACGTTCCTGCACCGCGCGGTTCCTGCCCTGCCTGTTCCCGGCAATCACGAATACGGCCGCGATTCGAGCGGCGCCCGCCGCATCACGGTGAACTGGCGTCCGCAGTTCACGCTTCCGCTGAACGGCGTGGCGGGGCTCGAAGAGACGAATTATTTCGTGGATTTCCAGGGCGTCCGCTTTGTCGCGCTGAATTCGAATGACAAGATCGAGGAGCAGGCTGCATGGCTCGACCGGCTGCTCGAGAACAACCCGAACCGTTGGACCGTGGTGTTCTTCCACCACCCCGTCTATTCCGGCGCGCGCGGGCGCGACAACAAAGAGGTGCGCGAGCTCTGGCAGCCCGTCTTCGACCGCCGGGGCGTGGATCTGGTCCTGAACGGGCACGACCATGTGTATGCGCGCACGCGCATGATACGCGCCAGCGGAGGCGCCGAGGGCGGCACTGTTTACGTTGTTTCCGTCAGCGGAGCGAAGATGTACGACGGCAAGGCGAACCCGGCCATCGCGAAATCGATCCACAAGACTCAGTTCTTCCATGTGGTGCGCATCGACGGAGACGTGCTTTCTTTCGAAGCGCGCACGGCGCGCGGCGAGCTCGCCGACAGCTTCCGCATCGAGAAGCGCGGCGGCGTGAAGCGCTTCATCGAGCCGTGATGCGCCGCTGGCTTGCAGAGAGCGGCAGAAAGCAGAGCGCTCCGCAGCGGAGCGGGCTTCCCCGCAGCCTGCAGCCGCTTCACGCGCTCTAGCCAGATGCGATACTGGCCTCTGTGCAGAAAGAAGGCGGTTCCCTCGAAGTCGAGATCAAGCTGGCGGTCTCTTCCGCCGAAGCGGGCCGCGGACTCCTGCAGCGCGCCGGCTTCGCTCCGCTGCATGAACGCGCCTTTGAAGCCAACTCCGTCCTGGACACGCCAACTCTGGAGCTGATCCAGACGGGCCGCCTCCTGCGGCTGCGCGAGTTCCGCGGCGAAGCGCTGCTCACCTACAAGGGGCCGCCCGAGCCGGGGCCTCACAAGACACGCCGCGAAATCGAAACGCGCGTGCAGGACCCGGCCGCCATGCAGGCGCTGCTGGAAGCGCTGGGCTACAGGGTCGTCTTCCGCTACGAGAAATACCGCACGGCGTTTGCGCGCGCCGGTGCCGCGGGCCACGCGTATCTCGACGAAACGCCCATCGGCTGCTATCTGGAGCTGGAAGGGGCGCCGGAGTGGATCGATTCCGTTGCGGCGGAACTGGGCTTCTCGCGGCAGGACTACATCACGCTCAGCTACGGTTCGCTGTACCGCGAGCACTGCCGCGCGCTCGGCATCGAGCCCGCGCACATGGTGTTCGCGCGAGCCTAGAGCCCGGGGCGCCTGCCGCGGAGCTTGCTGAAGCCGCTGCACGGTCCAGGCCCGTTCTTCCGCAATGGCAGCGCTTGCAGCGTCCCCGATGCGCCCCGCAAGCCTGGTTGTTCAGGATCTGGCGGCCGTCATGGCGCGCCCGGCGGCGAGCTGGAGGAGACTGTGTGGGGCAAACCGCGGAGCGCGCCTCTCTGTCAGAAGAGTGGGAGCCCCGCACGGAAATTCTCACCGGATATAATTCCTCCATGGCTCTTTCTCATCCGTCCCGCCGCACGCTGTTGCGCGGCGCCGCCCAGGCGCCGGTTGCCTGGACCGCCCTGTCCTACTCGCGCATCCTCGGCGCGAACGAGAGGTTCAATCTCGGCCTCATCGGAGCGGGCGAGCGCGGCCGCGGCGTCATGGGCAGCTTCCTCAAGACCGGCCGTGTGCAGGTCACCGCCGTCTGCGACGTCTACGCGGAGATGATCGACCGCGCCAAGTCCATGGCTCCGGAAGCACGCGCTTACAACGACCACAGAAAGCTGCTGGAGCAGAAGGACGTCGACATTGTCCTCAACGGCACGCCGGATCATTGGCACGCCGCCACGACGATCGACGCGCTCAACGCCGGCAAGGACGTCTATGTCGAAAAGCCGCTGACGCTGAAGATCGAGGAAGGGCCGGCCATCGTCAAGGCCGCGCGCGTCAACGAGCGCGTCTGCCAGGTAGGCCTGCAGCAGCGCTCCGGCGCCCACTACATCGAAGCCAAGCAGAAATATTTCGACACGGGAGCGCTGGGCAAGATCACGCTCATCCGCACCTGGTGGCACGGCAACATGTACCACCTGCGCCGCGCTCCCGCCTCGCTGGCCACCAAGCCTTCCAACCTCGACTGGGCCCGCTTCCTCGGACCGGTGACATGGCGCGAGTGGGATCCCCAGCAATTCTGGAACTGGCGCGCCTATCTCGATTTCGGCGGCGGGCAGGTGACGGACCTGTTCACCCACTGGATCGACGTCGTCCACATGTTCATGGGCAACGACTCGCCCACCTCCGGCGTAGCGGCCGGCGGCGTCTACAACTACAAGGACGGGCGCACGGCGCCGGACACGATCAATGTGCTGCTCGAGTACGGCGGCCAGTACACGGTCACGTTCGAGGCCACGCTTGCGCCGGGCATCCGCGGCTACGGCATCGAGTTCTGCGGTACGAAGGGCAAGCTGATGATCGACCGCGCGCGCTACGAGTACCTGCCTGCCGAGAGGGGCGCCCAGCCGGTCGTCGTCGAGGGGCCGAAGTACGATTTCACCATCGATCACGTCCGGAACTTCCTCGACTGCTGCGTTTCGCGCAAGCGCCCGAACTGCGACGTCTATGACGGGCACCGCTCTGCCATGGCCTCGCACCTCGGCAACATCAGCTACGTGCAGAAGCGGCGGCTGAATTTCGATCCGCAGCGGGAAGAGATCCTGCCGTTCTGACAGCGGCCGCTACGCTCGCGTCATTCGAGGCCGGCGCCGCATCTGCTCCCTCGGGAGTGTCCGGGGCGGGTACGGTGTCTGCCTGCAGGTGACCTCTGATTCCGCCGTTCGCGAGTCCTTCGTGCGCAGCGCAGAACCTGCTGCCGGCCGTGGCGGTTTATATCCGCGCCGGTGATCCGCACGGGCGCCGGGGCTTGTTTATACTGCCTTCGATGAACCTCCCTGCTCCGCTGAAACCGCCGCGCCCGGCGCGGATCGGGCTGTTCGCCATCGGCCTGGAGGCCTACTGGGCCCAATTCCCCGGCCTGAAAGAGAGGCTCGAAGGCTATCTGCGCGAGATTGAACAACGGCTGCAATCCTCCGGCAACACGGTGATCTGCGCGGGGCTGGTGGACACGGCGCCGCGCGCGGCTGAGGCTGGCGCGCTGCTGGCGTCTTCAGATCTCGATCTGATCTTCTGCCACGCGGCGACCTACGCCACCTCGAGCCAGGTTCTGCCCGTGGTTCAGCGCGCCCGCGTTCCGGTGGTCGTGCTGAATCTCCAGCCATCCCCGCGGCTCGACTACGAGACCTGCGACACGGGCGAATGGCTGGCCAACTGCTCCGCCTGCTGCGTGCCGGAGATCTCGAACGCCTTCGCCCGGGCGCGCGTGCCGTTCCAGGTGGTCAGCGGCATGTTGCGGGACGATCCTGCCGCGGCGCGCGAAATCGAAGAATGGCTGGCTGCGGCGCGGGCGTGGCGGGCGCTGCGCACGGCGCGGCTCGGCTTTCTCGGCCACACGTATCCGGGCATGCTCGACATGTACTCGGATTTCACGATGATCAGCGCCCAGACAGGCGCTCATATCGAAGTGCTCGAGATGTGCGACCTGGACCGCTGCCTGCGCGAGTCGTCCGGGCAAGAGGCGGAAGACATTCTGCGGATGACGCGCGAAACGTTCATCCTGGAAGACTGCCCGGAAGAAGATCTGCAGTGGGCCGCGCGCGTGGCGGCGGCGCTGGAGCGGCTGGCGCGCCGGTACGATCTCGACGGGCTGGCCTATTACTACCGCGGCCTCGACGGAAACGACTACGAGCGGCTGGCGGCGGGGATGATTCTGGGCAACTCGCTGCTGACCGCGCGCGGCGTTCCCGCCAGCGGCGAAGGGGACCTGAAGAACTGCGTAGCCATGAAGATCCTGGACTCGCTGGGCGCGGGCGGCGCGTTCACGGAACTCTACGCGATGGATTTCGTCGAGCAGTTCGTGCTCGTGGGCCACGACGGGCCAGGCCACCTGGCGCTCTGCTCGCAGAAGCCCGTTCTCCGCGGCCTCGGCCTCTATCACGGCAAGCGCGGCCACGGGGTGAGCGTGGAGTTCAGCGTGAAGCACGGTCCGGTGACGCTGCTTGCCGTGACGCAAACCGCGGAAGGGCGGCTCAAACTGATCACGGCCGAGGGCGAATCCATCCCCGGTCCGGTGTTGCGCATTGGCAACACGAACACCCGAGTGCGCTTTCCGCGCGGCCCCGCGGAATTTGTCAACCACTGGTGCCAGGAAGCGCCCACGCACCATTTCGCGCTGGGCGCGGGCCGCTGGGGCGCGCACCTGCGCAAGTTCGCGTGCCTGTCGGGACTCCCCAGCGCAACAGTGTAAACAGATTCCCTCTGCCAGCTCCAGCACTCCGGCGCCGAGAAGACTGCCAGATTCCGCGTTTCAACCGGCCAGAATCCGCCGGCGCCCAATCCAGGCGAACACGGCGAGCCCTCCGAGCATCAGCCCGACGGTGGAAGGTTCAGGGACAACCACATCACCTTCCCGCGTCTCGATCACGGCATACGCCGCAAATCCCCTGACGCAGCACCACGTGCTGTACACGGAAGCTTCAAAAAGGTTGTTTCCGGATTGCAGGTACGGTGTGATGTCGAATGGGCCATAATTGTGTGCGCCATTCTCCATGTCAACAAACACCAGCGAGCCGTTCACCTTGAAAGTGCCGTCATCGTCCTGCGCGATCCAGAGGGTTCCAGAGACTGGAGTGCCAGACAGCGGGAAGCTCAGCCGATACCGGACGGGAGTCCCATCTCCAACGCCTGTCGGCCAGAGGGCGGGCATGGACACCCCTCCCGGGGAGTACAACGTCGCCGTCGCCTGAGCCGGAGACCAGGTTGCCCCCCCATCAGAGACTGCAGCCACCCGGAAGCGCTTGTCAAAGTGAAGACGGCACCACTCGCGCTCATGCAGCAGAGCACGAGCGTGCCGGCGAGAAGCAAGGGAAATCTGTGCATCGGAAAGCTCCTCCTGGAAAAGCCCGGGGACAACCTCCGCTTCCCCGGCATGATTTTTCTTCTATTCAGAGGGCGGAGCGAATTCAAGATTTTCTTGTTCAGAAGGCGCTGGTATCTGAGTGACCTCCGGAGATGCATGCAGGAAAGAAGACCAGACCCAGCCGCTCCCGCCGGCCGGGGGCGCCGGCGATCACTCCGATGGAACATGGCACAGCCAAGGCAAGCCGCATCGGAGGGTTGGTGTCGAACTTCCAGACCGTTGCGAATCGCGCGATTTCAAGCCCGATGCAGTGCCCGGAAGGATGGGCTTGGGCCAGCCCTCCGGAGTGGGGGCAAAGGGCGCAGCCTGCAGCGGCGGAGATCCGGTCGAAGAGCGCGGCCTGGCTCTGCGCGCCCCCGATGGAGCCCGGGCCGGGCAGGCCGCTCACGGACTGCGTCCGATGGTCACCCGCGCCGGGCCAGATGCCGCTGGATGAAGTGCGTGTCGATGGCGCCAGCCTGAAACTCGGGGTCGGCCAGAATCGACTGGTGCAGCGGAATCGACGTGTGAATGCCGTCCACGATGAACATCTCCAGCGCCCGCTGCATGCGGCGGATCGCCTCCTCGCGGTCGCGGCCATGCGCGATCAGCTTGGCCACGAGCGAATCGTAATACGGAGGAATCACGCCGCCGGCATACACAGCCGTGTCCACGCGCACGCCGATCGAACCCGGCAGGCAGAGAGACTGGATCTTGCCGGGCGAAGGCGCGAACGTGACCGGGTGCTCGGCATTGATGCGGCACTCGATGGCATGGCCGCGCAGCGTCAGCGGTCCGCCGAGAATCCGGTCCAGCCGTTCGCCCTGCGCAATCAGGATCTGGGCTTTGACCAGATCGATGCCGGTGATCATCTCCGTCACCGGGTGCTCCACCTGGATGCGGGCGTTCACCTCGATGAAGTACAGCTGCCCTGTCTCATCCATCAGGAATTCAACCGTGCCGGCATTCGTGTACCCGATGGCGGCGAACGCCTCCCGGAGAGCGCTGGAGACCCTTTCGCGAAGCTCCGGCGTCAGCGCCGGGCTCGGCGCTTCCTCGATGAGCTTCTGGTGCCGCCGCTGGATGGAGCACTCGCGCTCGCCCAGCACTTCCACGTGGCCGTGCTCGTCGGCCAGGATCTGGAATTCAATGTGGCGTGGCTTCTCGATGAACTTCTCGCAGTAGAGATCGCCGTTGGAAAAGGCGTTCTCGGCTTCCTGCCGCGCCTGCGCGAACAGCGAAGGAAGCTCCTCCGGGCTGCGCACGACGCGCATGCCCCGTCCGCCGCCGCCGGCCGACGCCTTCAGCATCACCGGGTAGCCGATCTGCGCGGCCGTCTCCACGGCTTCTTCCACCGTCTTCAGCACGCCGCGGGAGCCGGGCAGGATGGGCACGCCGTGCTCCTGCATCTTCTCCCGCGCAAGCTGTTTCAGCCCCATCATCCGGATCACTTCCGGCGGAGGGCCGATGAACTTGATCTCGGATGCGCGGCAGACCTCGGCGAAGTCGGCGTTCTCGCTGAGAAAGCCGTACCCCGGATGGATGGCGTCCACGTTTGTGATCTCCGCGGCGCTGATGACCGCGGGGATGTTCAGATAGCTCAGCGTGCTCCGGGCCGGCCCGATGCAGAGCGCCTCGTCTGCGAACCGCACATGCAGCGAGTAGCGGTCGGCTTCCGAATAGACGGCCACCGTCCGGATGCCCAGATCCTTGCACGCGGCGATCACGCGGACCGCAATCTCGCCCCGGTTGGCGATCAGAACCTTTTCGAAGGCCATGCTCAGCTCGGCTTTACCAGGAACAGGACTTCGCCGTACTCGACGGGCTGTCCGTTCTCCACCAGGCGTTTCACGATCGTGCCCGAGATTTCCGCTTCAATCTCGTTCATGAGCTTCATCGATTCGATGATGCACAGCACCTTGCCAGGCTGGATCACGTCGCCCACGCGCACAAACGGCTCCGCTCCCGGCGCGGGCGCCTCGTAGAACGTGCCGACGATGGGGCTCTTGACCGGCTGAAGCGTCGGATCGGTCAGGTCGGGCGTTCCCGGCGGCGGCGCCGCCTGCGGGGCAGCCACCGTCACACTCTCGGGAGGCGTCGCAATGGCCGGCGTCACCGGAACCGCCGGCGCCGCAGGGGCTGCCATCACGGGAACCTCCGTCACGACCGCCCCGGCTGTTCTCTTGATCCAGACGCGGTTTTCTCCCCGCTGCACCTCCAGCTCGGCGATGCCGCTCGAGCAGACCACATGGATCAATTCTCGGATTTCTTCAATCGTCATGATTCCAGTACCATCAATTCCTTGCTCGCTGGCGTCAGGATTCTGGCGCCGGTTCCGGTCACCAGCACCGTGTCTTCGATCCGGATGCCGGTTTTGCCGGGCAGATAGATTCCCGGCTCCACAGTCACCACCATCCCCGCTTCGAGAACATCCTCCGACCTGGCCCCAAGGCGCGGCCCCTCATGGATCTCCAGCCCGACGCCGTGCCCCGTCGAGTGCGTGAAATACCGGTCCAGCCCGCGGGCTTTCAACGCCTTGCGGGCGGCCGCGTCCACGCGCCGGGCGGGCACGCCCGCCCTGACCGCCGCCAGCGCCGCCTGCTGCGCTTCGAGGACGGCGTTGTACCAGTCCACGAACTCTTTCGGCGGGGCGCCCATATGCACCATTCTTGTCATGTCGCTCATATAGCCGCCGAGGCTGGCGCCCATGTCCACCAGCACCGGCTGGCCGGCCGTGATCTTTGCGCTTCCGGGACGGGCATGGGGCAGCGCAGCCCGCGCGCCGGCGGCAACGATCGTCTCGAACGCGGGACCTTCCGCCCCCAGCCGCCGCATGCGGAATTCGATCTCGGCGGCTGCGTCGTTCTCCGTCACGCCCGGGCGAAGCCGCCGCATGGCCTGTGCGAAGGCCGCAGCGCAGAGCTGCGCGGAAGACTCGATCGCTTCCACTTCTTCCGTCTCCTTCACCCGGCGCAGCCGCTCCACTGCGCCGCCGAGGGGCTTCAGCTTCACCCCGCGGCCCAGCCGCTGCGCAGCCTGGTCCCAGACGGCATGGCTGACATGCTCCGCCTCCAGCGCAATGTTGCGGCTCCTGCGGGCGGCGTATTTCCACACGGCGTCCCACGTCGGCCCGCGCTCGATCCGGACCCGGCAATCGCACTCTTCATGCGCCTGCAGGTCGTACCGGGGATCGGTGAACAGGATGGCCTGAGGCGCTGACAGAAACAGAATGCCGTTGCTGCCCGTGAACCCCGTCAGGTAGCGGACGTTGGGCAGGTGCGAAATCACCGCCGCATCGCACCGCAGCCCGCGAAGGGCCTCGAGCAGCCGCTGGCGCCTGCCGGCTCTGGCATCGGTTGCGCGGGTCAAGCTCTCCGAATTGTAGCATCCGGACTCGCCGCCCCCGGCGCGCTTCAGCTGCTGTAACTCCCCCCGATCATCGCCGCATAGCCGTCCAGGGTAAAACCGCTGCTGCGGACGAAATCCAGAACCCTGCGTTCGCTGGAACGAATCTCTTCCACTGCCTGCTTCAGGCGCTCCAGTTCCACCTCCGGAACCGTGATCAGGCCGTTCTCGTCTCCATGCAGCAGCTCTCCCGGACGGACGGGCATCCCGCAGATGGTGACCGGCACACCGCTCCGGACGATCCGGAAGTAAGCATGTGACGCGCATGCCCCGCGGGCGAAATAACGGAATCCCAGCGCCCGCACTTCAGGCAGGTCCCGCACCCCGCAATCAGATACCAGGCCCACTGCCCCCAGCCGGGTGAAGAACGTCGCCATCACTTCACCACAGTGCGCGGCGAAGTCTCCGAACCCCCCGATCTCCTGCAGAACAATCACCGCCGGCTTCGGGCTCGCCTCAAGCAGCCGGTACAGTTCAAGGTGCCCTTGCGGTCCGCCCCGTTCCGTTTGCGTCACTGTCTCGACCTGGGCGGTCACCGCGTAGCCCGCCATCCGGCCCAGTTCCGGGAACAGGCAGCGGATCGTGAGCGGCGCAAAACCATCGCTCCGCCGCCGGATGTTCAACAATTCGATCGCGTTGGACAGCGTCGGGGTGTCAACGGTCTTCAGGTATTCGATCAACTCCATGCCCATTCAATCTATCGCGCTGCGCCAGCTCTCATTTGACACCCCCGGCGGACCGTCCCTAGACTGAAGATTGAGGGTTCTTTAGCCCCGCCCGGAATGCTGCTTCCGAAGGAATTCGTCTCGTACCTCTGCAGGCAGGTCACGGCCCGCATCGGCTCCAACTTTCTGGAAGTGATCGACGCGGGCGCGGTCAGCGGGCTGATGGAGAGCATCTTCCTGGAAGAGCTTGCCGTCGAAGACAAGCTGAACGAGGAAGTCCGCAACCTTCTGGAAGAGTACTCCGTGTACATGGCCAACAACGGCATCAGCTACACGGAGATGTTCCGGCGCATCAAGAACCAGCTGATCCAGCAGCGCAAGATCGTGCGCGCCAGCGGGCGCGAAACCGGCGACGGCATGAAGCTCAGCCGGGACAAGATCACCGAGATCTCGCACAAGCTCGTCAACGCCCTGCGCCGGTCCCGCAGTTGCCGGCTGAAGAAGAATCCCAATGATGTCCGGCTGGAACTCGTGCGGCTGATCACCGACATCCTCCAGGTGGAAGAGCGCGCCGACCGCCAGGCGCGCGACAAGATCCGCAGCCACAAGCGCGACATCATCGAAGGCACCGAAGAGTGGAAGCTCCTTCTGGAGCGCTACTACTCGGAAGCCCTCAAGAGCCACGGCATCGACCTCGGCCGCTCCTGACCCCCCAAGAAAAGGGGACAGGAACACAATTCCCGTTTTTCCCCGTCCGCCTTGGCAGGCGCAGTCGAGGACGAGCCCCGCTCGCCCATGGCACGCCGCCTCCCGTGTGGTCCCGTTCCCTGTAAGATACAGGCGATGTCGGGCCGCGCCATCATCGTCACCGGTTCCCTGAACATGGACTTCGTGGTGCAGGTGGAGCGCCTGCCCGCTCCGGGAGAAACCGCGCGGGGATCGAACTTCCAGACGATCCCCGGCGGCAAAGGCGCCAACCAGGCGTGCGCGGCCGCGCGGCTGGCGCGCTCGAATCCCGTCTTGATGATCGGGCGCGTGGGCTACGATGCATTCGCCGATCACCTCCGGGCCAGCCTCGCCGCCGCGGGCGTTGACACGTCGCGCATTCACGGCTGCCGGCGCGCGCCCACGGGCGTGGCGCTGATCTGGGTGGACCGCGCGGGGCAGAACTCGATCGTGATCGCGCCCGGGGCGAACGACGAGCTCGAGCCGGCGGATCTGGAAACAGAACGGCAGGCTTTTGTTTCAGCGGCATGCGCGCTGTTCCAGCTGGAGACGCCGCTCGAGACCGTGGCCGCAGGACTGCGCCTGGCCCGGGCGGGCGGCGCTCTGTCGATTCTCGATCCCGCTCCGGCGCGGCCGCTGCCCGGGGAGATGCTGGCCCTCGTCGATCTGCTGACGCCGAACGAAACCGAGGCCTGCCTGCTGGCCGGCCGGCAGCCCGGACGCATCACGGCCGCAGAGGCGCCGGAGCTCGCGGCGGCCCTGCGGCGGCTGGGCCCGCGCGCGGTGCTGCTGAAGCTCGGCGACCAGGGCTGCTACTACTCCGGGCCGGAAGGCGAGTGGCACGCGGCCGCTTTCCCCGTGCAGGCGGTCGATTCCACGGCGGCGGGCGATACCTTCAACGGGGCGCTGGCCGTCGCTCTGGCCGAGGGGCGGACGGTCCCCGAAGCGCTGCGCTTCGCCAACGCCGCCGCGGCGCTGTCAGTCACCCGGCTGGGCGCGCAGGCGTCGATTCCTTCCCGCGAAGAGACCGGGCGGTTTCTCGGGCAGCAGCCGCAGTGCTGAACACCGCATACCGTGCGTTGCGGTACGCGGGCGGCGTCCCGGCGGGCGCATTGTCCGGCGAGACGACGATCCAGTCGATGCCGAGCCGCGCATACTCTTCCAGCCCAAGGAGCGGCGGCCGCGCCTCGCGCACGGCTTCCCACCGCCGCTTCCATTCGTAGCCATAGTCCCGCAGCAGGTTGGCCTGCCCGCCGGATTTCCAGTCCACGTACAGCGCCCGCAGGGCCCTGGCGCGGAACACGCCCGGCTCCAGCCTGCGGCCGGCGTCGGCGAACAGGAATACGTCGTCCTTCGCAGTCGAAGCCCGCGCCCAGGCGGCAAGGCCGTCGAGTTCCGGAGAGTGCAGCTTCGGGTACAGCTCCAGCCGTCCAACTCGGGGTACCACCAGAAACGCGGCCATGGCCGCCGCGGCCGCCAGCCGGGGCCAGCGCGCGCCGGCGAAAGCCAGTCCGGCGCCCGCGGCAGCCGCCGCGAGCCGTTCAGGATGCTTCCATAACTCGATAATCGGCGCCGCTCCCGCAGACGGCAGCAGGAACGCCAGCAGGAGCCATGCAGCGGCTTCCGTCCAACGCTTCTCCATGGCGGCTTTCCAGGCGGCGGCCATCGACAGCAGCTCCGCCATCACCGCCACCCACAGCACGGCGCGCGCGGGCTGGAACTGCGGCATCAGCACCCATTTGCCGATATCCAGAAGAAGCCACTGCAGGGGAATCATCGCCAGCCCGTAGCCGATGAGAGCCGCGGAGAAAAATCTCGCTTCCGGCCGCATCCATCCGCGCAGCCTTCGCCAGGCCGCGAGCCCCAGCGCCGCCAACAGCGGATATTGCCACAACCAGCCCGCCGGCCACAGCGAGATCCAGTTGTAGGCGCCGCGGTATTTCTGGATCTGTTCGAGCTCCGGCGGAATGCGGCCCAGCATCACCTGGCGGTCCGCTCCAAACGGCTGCAGCAGGGCAATCACGGCCAGTCCGGCTGCGGCGGCGGCCACGGACAACTCGAGGGCGATGCCCTCGCGCCGGTCGTGCGCATACCGCCAGTGCAGCAGCAGGCAGACCCAGAACGGCGCGGATGTTGTCGGATGATAGAGCGTGGCGATCACCGCCACGAAGCCCGCCCACATCCACCGGCGGTGCATGGCCAGTCCGAGGGCCAGCATGAGGGCCAGCACGGCGAAGCCCCGCGGGACGGGTTCGTACTCGAGCGTCAGCACCGCAGGACCGTTGATCACGGCGCCCAGGCCGAACAGTCCTGCCGCAGCCAGCGCGCCCGGCGCCGGCAGGCCAAGGGCGAGCGCGGCGAGGAAGGCGCCCGTGACTCCGGCGGCGCGGAACAGCAGTTGTTGCGCGGCCAGCACACTGCGGAATTCCGAGCCCGTCCACCGCCGCAACGCCACCGTGATCTCGTCGTAGAAGGTGAACTTCACATGGGGCCGCAGCGCGATCTCGTCGCGCGCAAATAGCGTCGGATCAAACTGCCGCTCGAGAATCGGCACGTAGATCTGGGTGTCGGACTGAAGCCAGGTGCGGCCGGGAAAGACAAACCATCCAAGCAGCGTGAAGGCGGCCAGGGCGAGAGCGGCCAGTGCGGCCCGGCGGAGGGTCACTGCGCGGGGGTCTTCTCCAGTTGCTGCCTGGCCCAGGCGCGCGCCGGATTCAGTTTCAGGCTCCGCTCGATGGCCTGGCGCGCTTCGGCATTGCGGTTGAGTTTCCGCAGCACGATGCCTTTCCAGAGCCAGGCGTCCGCGTGGGAGGGATCGAGCTGCAGGGCTTTGTCGATGTCCTTCAGGGCGAGTTCCGCTCCGCCGCCGAAGGACTCCGGCAGATAGAAGTTGCCAACGCCCCGGCTGAGCCACGCGTCGGCCGATTTCGGCTCGAGCTCCACGGCGCGGTTCACCTCCTCCATCGCGCACTTGCCGAAGCGGAGCCCGAGCAGCGGATTGGCGGGGATCACCTGCGCGCAGAGGGCGCCGAGCACGCGGTGATACTCGCCGCTCGAAGGCTTGAGGGCCACGGCTTTCTCCGCCGCGCGGATGCCAGCTTCCGCTGCGGCGCGAGCGGCGTTGCGGTCGCGCTGTTCCATGGCGACCTCCGCGCGGACGAGCTGCGCCAGGGCGGCGCTGTATTGCGCCAGCGCCTCCTGCGGCCGGGACTGCGCCGCGGCGTCCAGCTCCGCGGCGATCCGGTCCAGGGCGGCGCGATCCTGCGCGTCCCGGGCCTTCTTCAGCTCGGGGGGAAGAGCGGCGGCAAAGAGCCCCGCCGCTGTCAGAAAGAGAACCGCAAGGCGCCTGCGCATGCGTGGCAACTCCTCATTCTACGACTCCAGCCGGCGGTCCGATGGACGCGCGCCGCGGGGGAAGCGTTGCCGCCCCGGGGAGTGCAGACACGAAGGGCGGCCCGTGCGGGGCCGCCCTTCGCTTCAGGAGGGTTTGCCGGTTACCAGCCGAGGCGCAGGCCGAAGCGGAAGACCCGCTCGTTGATGCCCTCGCGGCCGATGTTGCGGTCGCCGGTGACTTCGAAGACCCCGCGGACGAAGTTGCCCGCTGAGTCGGTCACCAGGCCGGCGATGTTGCCGCTCGGGTTGCCGAACTTCGGCGTGTTGGTGGCGTTGAAAGCCTCGGCGCGGAACTGGAGATTGACTTTCTCGGTGATCCGGAACTGCCGGAACAGGCCGAGGTCGAGGTTCACAATGCCGGGGCCGAGCAGAGTATTGAAGCCCGCGGTGCCGAAGCGCGGCTCGCGCACGGCCGCCCACTGGCGCCAGTCGTAGAAGGCCTGGCCGGGGCCGACGCCGCCGAGCTTGCGCGGCTTCTCATTGCCGCCGATCCAGTCGGCGCGCTGCGAGTTCTCCGGCGCGTTGAGGGAAGCGCCATCAGAGGAGACGGTGAACGGATTGCCGCTCTGGAGCATGAGCACGCCATTGATCTGCCAGCCGCCGAGGATGGCCGCCGCGGCGCCGTTCTGCGCCCAGCGCTTGCCCTGGCCGAAGGGAAGCTGCCAGATGCCATTGGCCGTGAAGCGGTGCGGCGTGTGGATGCCGCACAGCGAGCGGTTCAGGCGGTAATACTCGGGGATCTTGATCGAAACGCGGTCGCCGCTGTTGCCGAAACCGGCCAGCGAAATGCACTTCGACCAGGTGTAGGCGGTGTTGATCTGGAAGCCCTCGCTGAAGCGGCGGTCAAGGGTCATCTGCAGCGAATCGTAGGCGCTGTTGCCAAGCCGGTTGACCACGGCCAGCGAGACGTTGCGCTGCGTCTGCGGGAAGTAAATGCGGCCCGCGGCCCCCCCGCCGATGACGCCGTAATTGCGCTCCTCGTAGCCGAGGAAGCCCGTCATGCGCGTCGCCACGTAGCCGGCGCTGACCACCATCTTGAGCGGCAGTTCGCGCTGGATCGTGAAGTTCCAGCTCTGGATGTAGCCGCGGACGAAGTTGCTGTCCAGCGTATTGAACACGACGTTCCGCGGCAGATCCACGATGCCGTTGCCCAGATTGGGAGCGCTGATGACCGGGATGCCTTCCTTCAGCAGGCCGGCCCACCAGAAGGCGTTGGGCGCGTTCACCGTCTGCGCGGTCAGCAGCGGGTGGTTGGTGCGCATGGCGCGGGCGATGTTCCACGGATCGGTGTTGATGCCGTAGCCCGTGCGCAGCACCGTGCGGTCGTTCAGGCGGAAAGCGATGCCCATGGTGGGCGCGAAGAGCCTCTTGCTGACGGAGACGCCGCAGTTCTTCGGCGTCTGGCCGACCCCGCAGACCATCACCTTGTCGGCATAGTTCGGGTCGCCAGGGAAGAAATAACGCTCCAGGCCGCGGTCGGCGCGCGTGGGCATGGGGAAGTAGTTCCAGCGCGTGCCGAAGTTCAGCGTCAGGCGGCGGTTCACCTGCCACTGGTCGCGGACGTAGAGGCTCTGCATCGACGTGCGCGTGTTGTACTCGTCCGGCCACTGATAGATCTTGCCGATCTGCGTGGGCAGACCCAGCAGGAACGTGGCCATGCCGTTCCACTGGTTGGGCGCCGCGCCGCCGTTGAGCGCCGTGGGGCCGCCGCCAAAAGCAAAGCCGCCCGGGGCCCCCCAGCTACCGCCGTAGAACTCAGGCTGCGAGTGGTTCAGGTTCTGCCAGCTCAGCTCGGCGCCGAAGCGGATGTTATGCTTGCCGCGGGTCCAGTTGCCGTTGCCGATCCATTGGTACTGCGGGTCGCTGCGGAAATAGGGCATGTAATTGTCGGCGAGGCCGAACGTGGTGAAGCCGCTGATGCCGAAACCGGGCCAGCCGCCTTCGATGCGGCGCGAGCCGTTGGTGCCGGGGATGCCGAGCTCCTGGCCGATGTTGCGCTCGATGCCGTACTGCTCGACGTTGGTGTCCATCAGCGTGTAGCCGAAGTTGGTGTCGATGACGAAGGTGGGCGTGACCGTGTAGGTGTAAGCCGCAGTCACGCTGTACGTGTTCCCATACCCCTGTCCCGGGTTGCCGCCGGCCAGCGCCGAGCCGAGCAGCTCCCTGCCGAACCGCGTGGGCGCGGTCATCGAATAGTCCAGCCAGCTGAACCGGACGTACGAGGTCATGCGGTCGTTGATGTTCCAGTTGACCTTGCTGTCGATGGTCTGGCGGTCGAACAGGAAGTTGCCCTGGGAATAGAAGTTGTTTGGGAAAGTGCCCACGTCGGTGGGATTCGGCAGCAGGGGCACGAGCTTGACGGCGATGGGATCCCATCGCGACTGCGGCACAAGCTGGTTGGGGAAAGGCGTGCGGTTGCGGCCCTGATTGTCCCCCGTGAGCGGGTCGTAGACGAGCCGCGGCGATTCGCTCATGTCGCCCTGCTTCATCTTCGGCGTAGGCACGGTGCTGATGCCGCCGGCGAACTGGCGGTCATAGGTGCCCTCGTAGCTGACGAAGTAGAACAGCTTGTCCTTCTTGAGAGGGCCGCCCAGCGTGGCGCCGTTCTGGTTGTAGACGCGCTTGGGCATGCGCGCCTCCGTCCACGGCAGGAAGAACGGCCGGGCCTTGGTCTTGTTGTTATCGTGGTACCAGAAGGCGGAGCCGTGCAGCTCGTTGGTGCCGCTCTTGATCTGGACGTTGATGGCAGCGCCGCCAGCCAGGCCCTGCTCGGCGTCAAACGCGTTGGTCACGACGTTGACCGTCTCGATCGACTCCAGCGCGGGCACGTAGGCTGTAATGTGAGGCAGCCAGATGTTGTACTGCGTGGCGCCGTCCAGACGGATGTTGTTCGAAGCCGCGACCGTGCCGTTGACCTCGAACTGAAGCGAGCGGGAGGGGTTCGAAGGAACCGAGTGGGCGTTGCGCGGCGGCGAGAAGCCGGGCAGGAGATTGAACAGCTGCTGGTAGTTGCGCCCCGGCGGAATGGGCGTGTTGAGCAGCGTCACTGTCGGAAGCTCCTGCCGCACTTCGGCGCGGTCGGTCTGCAACAGGGCCGCTTCTCCCGTCACCTGGATCGATTCCGTCACCGCGCCCAGCTCGAGCTGCGCGTCCACGCGCGCCACGGCGTTGGTCGACACCGTGACGTCTTTCCGGATCAGTGTGCGGAAGCCCTGCGCCTGCACTCTCAGTTCGTAGGTGCCGCCGGGGATCGTCGGGAAGTTGTAGATGCCCGCATCGTTCGTCGTGGTCGTGCGGGACTGATTGGTTGCCGTTTGCGTGATCGTCACCGTGGCGCCCACGACCGCGGCGCCGCTCGGGTCGGTCACGTTGCCCGTCAACGAGCCGTAAAGGATCTGCGAGGCGGCAGGCTGGCTGCCGACGGAGAGCAGAATGGCTGCCAACAGGGCAGCCCCCAGCCTGGCCCTCACTCTATTGATCATCTGCTGCATCGCAGGATGTCCCTCTTCGTTGTCTTTGTAAGTTCGGCCGGAGTTGGCATGGGAAGCCCATGACCCCTCGTGCTTCAGCTGAGTGGCGACTACCTCATGCCCCGGTTGTCCCTATACTAAGGGAGCGGCCCGCGGGAGTCAACAGAAATATCAGTCCGGAAGAAGAGAATCCGGAATGCTGCAAGCCCTCTCTGAAACAGCCCTGCCGGACCTGATGCGGCTCTCCACGGCGGCCGGATGGAACCAGACGGAAGACGACTGGCGCCGCCTTCTCTGGCTCGAGCCCGAAGGCTGCTTCGGCATCGCCGCGGATGGCCGCATCGTGGCCTCCGCCGCCGTCATCACCTACGGGCAGGATCTGGCGTGGATCGGCATGGTGCTCACGCTGCCGGAATACCGCGGACGCGGATATGCCACGCTTCTGATGCGCCGCTGCCTCGACTACTGTGGCGGGCGCGGCATCCGCACCGTGAAGCTCGACGCGACGGAAATGGGCCGGCCTGTCTACGCAAGACTCGGCTTTGAGGAGGAGTACGAAGTGCAGCGGCGGAGCGGCACTTTGCCATCGGCCGAGCCGCGCCCGCCTTCCTTCGACTGGGAACTCGACAGGCTGGCCTTCGGGGCGGATCGCCGCAGGCTGCTCGAAAAAACGGGCTGCGCGCGGCCCGGGCGCGTGGCGGCCTACATTGGACCGGTCACCGCGCGCACGGTGGATGAAGCGCGGGAAACCATCCTCCATGGCGGCGTCTCCGGTCCCTGCTTCTGGGACGTGCCCGCAGCGAATCCCGCCGCTCTGGCACTCGCCGAAAGTCTTGGCTTCCAGCCCGTGCGCCGGCTGATGCGGATGCGCCGCGGGCCAGCGATCGAAGAGCGGCCGGAGTTCGTCTTCGCGCTGGCCGGATTCGAGTACGGATGAACCCCTACAATGAGAGCGTGAGGCGCGCCGCGCTGGCTCTGATGTTCGTGATTCCGGCTCTGGCCCAGGAGTCCGGCAGGCACCTTATTCAACGCGTGGCCGGCGGCTTCCGCTACGCCGACGGCATCGCCATCGAGCAGACCGGCTCGCTGCTGGTCGCCGATCCGCCGGAGGACCGCATTCTCCGCATCGAGTTCGGCAAGCCGCTGTCGATTGCGCGCAGGCCGTCAGGCGGCGCCGCCGGGCTGGCCTTCGACTCAAAGAGCCGGCTGGTGATCTGCGAATCGCAGGCCCGCCGCGTGGCGCGCATTGAAGATGACGGCAGGCTGACGGTGCTGGCCGATCAGTTCGAGGGCAAGCCGCTGAACGGCCCGAACGATCTGGCCATCCGTGCGGGCGACCACATTTATTTCACGGATCCGGCGTTCGGCTCGGCGCAGGATCAGCGCCAGCTTCCATTCCATGGCGTCTTTCACCTCCCGCCGCGAGGCGAGTTGTCGCCGGTGTACCGGAGCGAGTCCCGCCCCGCGGGCATCGCTCTGTCGCCGGACGGACGCTCGCTGTACGTGGCATTCGCCGATGAGCGGCTGGTGCGGGTGTTCGACGTGGCGCGATCGGGAGCTGCGTCCAACCCCCGGGTGCTGGTTGCGAAGACCGGCAGCATCCCGCTCGGCATCAGAACGGACAGGGAGGGCAACCTGCTGATCGCCGCCGGAGATTTTCTTGAGATCCACTCGCCGAAGGGCGTCCTGATCGAGAAGATCCGGATGCCGGAGCGTGCCGCCAACCTGGCCGTGCATCCGACGACGGGAGAGATCTATGTCGCGGCGAAGACGGCCGTCTATCTGGTCGCGCGCGGCGCGCAGGCGGAACGCCAGCCATGAGCTCGCGCCGCTATCCCGCCCGTCCGCTGCTGGGAGTCGGCGCTGTCGTCTTCGACGGCGGCAGCGTGCTGCTGATTGAACGCGGCCAGGAGCCGCTGAAAGGCTTCTGGACCCTGCCCGGCGGCCTGGTGGAAGCGGGAGAGCGGCTGGACCAGGCGCTGCGCCGCGAAGTGCTCGAAGAGACGGGTCTCGTCGTCGAACCGTTGACCGTGGCGGCCATCTTCGAGCGGATCATGCCCGATGCCGAAGGCCGCACCGAGTTCCACTACGTGATCATTGATTACCTGTGCCGCCCCGCCGGAGGCGCGCTCGCCTGGGGCAGCGATGTCGCGGATGCGCGCTGGGTGCCGCTGGAAGAACTGCACGGCCTGCAGATCGCTCCCGGCACGCCGCCCGTCATCGAAAAGGCGCGCGCGATCTGGCAGGAGATGGAGCTGTGAACGAGCGCAGCCTGGAACTGCTCGAATACGGCAGGCTGCGGGAGCTGCTGGGCCGCTACGTCGCCTCTCCCGGAGGCCGCAGGTTGCTCGATCAGATGGCGCCTCTCCCGGACCGCCGCGCCGCGGAAGACGCGCTGGCCGAGGCCGCGGAAGCGATGTCCTGGCTGCGCGAATCGCAGAAGCCCGCGCAGGGGCGCCGCCTTGCGGCCGCGCCGCTGCGCTTCGACGGGCTGCCGGATGTCGCCGCCGCCGAGGCCAGACTCCGCATCGAAGGCGCGGTGCTCGACCCGCTGGAAATCCACGCTCTCGCCGTCGTGCTGGAACGCGCCTCGGCCGTCCGGCAGGCTCTGGCGCCCGCCGCCGCGCTGTGTCCCCGGCTGGCTGCGCGAGCCGCGCGCATCGCCGATTTCCGGCAGGCGCTTCGCGCCGTGCAGGGCAAGATCCTTCCGGATGGCTCCCTCGCCGATGATGCGAGCCCCGAGCTCGAGCGCATCCGCCGCGACATCGAGCGGCAGCGGCGCCTGATCCAGGAGTCGCTCGAGCGCTTCCTCAGAACGCATCATGAAGACGGCCTGTTGCAGGAGGAGTTCGTCACCATCCGCAACGACCGCTTCGTCGTGCCCATCGTGCCGGGCGCGAAGCGGAAGCTGCCCGGCGTCGTGCATGCGGCCAGCGGCAGCGGCCATACGCTGTTTCTCGAACCGCTGGAGACGATCGAGCAGAATAACGAGCTTGTCCGGCTGACCGAGGAAGAGCAGCGCGAGATCCACCGCATCCTGCGCGAGCTGACGGCGGAACTGCGCCGGCACTCGGGCGAAGCGCATGAAGCCGTGGAGGCGCTGGCCGCGCTCGATTTCGCCTTCGCCCGCGCCCGCTTTGCGCTCGACTTCGACGGCACGATTCCGGAGTTTTCGCCCGACGAGGAGCCGCGGTTCGAATTCGCAGAAGCGCGCCACCCGCTGCTTGAGGACATCCTGCGGCGGCAGAGGAGGCGCGTGGTGCCGCTCTCGTTCGCGCTGGATGGTTCGACCCGCACGCTTCTGATCAGCGGACCGAACACGGGCGGCAAGACCGTGGCGCTCAAGTGCGCCGGGCTTCTGGCGCTGATGGCGCAGAGCGCCGTGCCCGTGCCCGCGGCGCGCGCCGTGCTTCCCTGGTTCGACGACGTGCTGGCCGATATCGGCGACAACCAGAGCCTCGAGCAGAGCCTGTCGAGCTTCAGCGCCCATGTCGAGCGGCTCAAGGAAATGATCGAGCTGGCCACCTCGGGATCGCTCGTTCTGCTCGACGAACTCGGCCGGGCCACCGACCCCGAAGAGGGTGGCGCGCTTGGCGTCGCGGTGATCGAAGACTTCCACCGGCGCGGGGCGTTCACGCTCGCGTCCACGCACCTGGCGGCGCTCAAGGTCTTCGGCGCGACGGCTTCCGGCGTGCTGAACGCGGCGATGGGCTTCGACGAGCAGACCCTGGAGCCGACCTATGTCCTGACAACAGGCGCGCCCGGCAAGTCCGCCGGGCTCGACATCGCCGCGCGGCTCGGACTGCCCGCGCGCCTCATCGAACGGGCGCGCGCGGCGATGAGCGACCGCGACCGGCAGATGGGCGAGCTGCTGCGGCAACTGGAGGCGCGGCTCGCCGAAGCCAATGAGCGGCTCGCGGAGATCGAACGCAGAAAAGCGGAACTCGAAGAGCGCGAGCGGCGGCTGCTCGAACAGATGGAGCGGCGCGAGAAGGCGCGGCTGCGCGAGATCGAGGAAGCCGCGGAGGCTGCGCGGAAACGGTTTGAAAAAGAAGCGCAGGAGCTGATCTCGAGCGTTCTCTCCGCGCCCGAACAGCGCCGCCAGGCGGAAAAAGCCCTGCGGCAGGCGGCGCGCGTGCGGCGCGAGTTCGAGGACAGCGTCCAGGCCTTGCGCGAACCGGAACCGAAAAAGGCGCCGCTCCAGGGCGAGATCCGCGAGGGCGCGCGCGTGCGGCTGCGCGGCGTCAGCCAGCCGGCGCACGTGCGCAAGGTGCTCGCCGATGGAAGGCTCGAGGTGGATGTCGGCTTCCTGCGCATGCAGGCTGCGCGCGAGGACGTGACGGAGGTGCTGCCGCCGGCGCCCGGCGGCGCGAAGCTGCCCGCGGGAGTCACGCTCAGCGCCGGTCCGCGCTGGGACACGCTGACGCGCGAGATCAACGTGATCGGCAAGACAGCCGACGAGGCGCGCGAGGAGGTGGACAAGTTCCTCGACGACGCCTTCCTGGCCGGCGTCACCCGCGTGCGCGTCATCCACGGCCATGGAATGGGCGTGCTGAAGCGCGCCGTGCAGGAGCTCTGCCGCGCCCACCCGCACGTGGAAAAGTTCTACCCGGCTTCGCCGTCTGAGGGCGGCGCCGGCGCCACGATCGTCGAGCTCAAGGAAAGCTGAGCACGGCTCAGGACGGCAGAGACTGCAATGCCTGCAGGACTTCCTCCGTGTGGCCGTCCACTTTCACCTTGCGGAAGATCTTCGCGATTTTTCCGTGGTGAATGATGAACGTGCTGCGCTCGATGCCCATGGTCTTCTTGCCATACATGTTCTTCTCGACCCAGACGCCGTATTTCTCGGCCGTCTTGTGATCAGGATCGGCGAGCAGCGGAAACGGAAGCGAGTATTTCTGTTTGAACTTCGCGAGCGCCGCAGGCTGGTCCGGCGAGACGCCCAGCACCACCGCCCCGCGCGAGAGGATCTCCGCGTGGTGGTCGCGGAAACTGCAGGCTTCCTTCGTGCAGCCCGGCGTGTCCGCCCGGGGGTAGAAGTACAAGACCACGGTCTTGTCCGCAAACGCGCTCAGCTTGACCTTCTGCCCGGCATCGTCGAGCAGGGTGAAGTCGGGTGCTTTCGATCCTTCCTTGAGTTCGGCCATACCTCGAATGATGCACCGCCCCGCGCCCGGATTCCAGATCTGCCCGGCGCCGGCACGGCTCCACAGCCCGCATCAATGAAAACCGCGGCGGCGGGTTCTGTGCGGGCTCTGAGCCACGAGCGAAGCGGCCGCAGGCCGCGAAATCGAGCGGCCCCACCAACCGTGCCCGGCCGCCCCCTCCCACAGCGGGTTTCCCGCCGCCCTTGGGCGGCGGCTGCATCCCGCCACGGCGACAATTCAATGCCATGATCGCAAGCTGCTTCTGCCGCCGAAAGCCAGCGGTCCCCTCGCACCCCCAGCGGGCGATACTTCCAGCATTGGAGCGATGACACCGCGCGCATCTACAGAACGCCGCCGCCCAACGCCAGCCGGATCAGCCCGAAAATCACACCCATGCCGCAGAGCACAATCCCGGCGATGCCCGCGCCCTTCCGCTCCTGTTTCGACGTGGCTACGGCCACAATGCTGATCACCAGCCCGACGAAGGAAAAGGGAACGTTCAGCCAGTTCAGGCTGCCAAGGCAAGGAAAGAAGGCCACGATCATGCCCAGGGCTGCCAGAATGCCCCATACGAGACTCAGCACCAGCATCAGCGCCTCCGGAAACCGGTCATTGGTATCAGCCCGGATTGCGGACGATGGCAGGCCGGACGCGCGTCTGCCAGCCCCGCTTCATCCTGAAAACCAGTACGATCCCCGCCAGCGCTTCGTTCAGCGCCAGCGACGGAAACAGAAGGAGGCTGGCGGCGTTGGCCTGCCTGGCCTCGCCGAATTCGCCTTTCCGCAAGGCGAGAAACGCGTGCGTCATGCCGCACAGCGCGCAGGCCTGGCGATGGCCTCCCGGCGTCTCGCACCGCGCCGCCGCTTCGAACACGGCCTGCTCCGGCGCCGTCAGCGCGGCCAGCGCCGCAACGCCCGCGGCGCCGCTGAGCGCGAGCCAGGCCAGCAGCAGGGCGGCGCGCAGGTCGGCGGCGGGAATGAAGCGTCCTGCCAGCGCGTCCCGAAGACGCGCAGCTAAAATCCGCAACCGCATCCGCGGGAAGAATATCAGTTTTCAGGGGAGACGGCGGATGGAATCGGACATCCGGGACCCGGAATGCGCCGCCCCTCCGCGGCTGCGGGACTGGCAATTCTTCCCCGTGTTCGGGCGCACCGGCCGTCACGCCGCCACGCCGGGCCGTTGCGATACACTCAGCCTGATGGTGCGCAGTCTGCTGGCCGTCTTTGGCGGATGGCTCGTGATCCAGCTGCTGATTCTGGCTACGGACTCGATTCTGATGCGGCTGTTTTCCGTCCAGGACGGGTCGGGCCTGCCCGCGCCAGACTGGATGCTGGGCCTGCGGCTGGCCTACGCGGTGATATTCACGATGCTCGGCGGCTGGGTGGCGGCACGGCTGGCGCCGGAGCGGCCGTGGCGGCACGCCGTGTACCTGATCATGCTGGGCGAAACAATGGGCGTCGTCATGGCGGGCGTCAGTCTCGGCACGTTGCCGTTTTGGTACTTCGGGAGCCTGCTGCTGCTGTTTCCGCCCGCAGTGCTGGCCGGCGCATGGCTGCGGCTGCGGACCGGTCCGCGCAGCACGGGCGGCTGAGCCCGTCTGTCCGCGCGGACGGCGGAGGTGCATGGAATGAAGAAAACATTGCGGGAACGCCTCGCATACGAGCCGGTGGAGCTGCGGTTCGGCACGTCGGGCAGGCGAGGGCGGGTCATTGATCTGACCCAGCTCGAGATCTGGATCAACGTGCGGGCGGAGCTGGAGTTTCTCAAAACGCTGCCGAAGGCGCAGGGCGGAATCGAAGCGGGCGAAGACGTGTTTCTGGCCGCTGATCTGCGGCCTTCTTCGGTTCGTTTCGCAGCGGAACAGGGCGGACGCGGCGAGATCCTGCAGGCCGCCTGCGAGGCGGTGCGGGCTGCGGGCTGCACGCCGGTGTTTGAAGGGTTCATCCCCACGCCCGCCCTGGCCTACTACGGTTTTGGCCGGCGCCGGGCCAGCATCATGGTGACGGGAAGCCACATTCCGTTCGACCGGAACGGCTACAAGCTGAACACGAGCGCGGGCGAACTGCTGAAAGAGCACGAAGGCCCGATCGGGCAGCATGTGGCGCGCATCCGCGCGGAAGTGTACAACGCGCCTTTCGAACAGTCGCCATTCAATGAACACGGCATGCTGAAGCAGGGTCCGCTGCCGCTGCCCGAGATTGCGGACGAGGCCCGGGGCGCGTACCGGCGGCGGTATCTCGATTTCTTCCGCGGCCAGCCGCTGCGCGGGCAGCGGGTGGTGGTCTACCAGCACTCCGCCGTGGGCCGGGACCTGCTGGTGGAAGTGCTGGAAGCCCTGGGAGCGGAGGCGATTCCGGCGGGGCGGAGCGAGACCTTCGTCCCCATCGACACGGAAAACATCAGCGACGAGCTGCTCGGGCGGCTCGAAGAAACGGCGCGCGAAATCGAGTCGCAGCGCGGACCCGTTTGCGCCATCGTCTCCACCGACGGCGACAGCGACCGTCCCCTGTTCGTGAGCTTCAGCGGCGGGCGCGCGCGGTTCCACCCCGGCGATCTGCTGGGGCTCGCCGTGGCGCAGGAGCTGGGCGCGGACGCAGTCGTGGTGCCGGTGAGCGCCAATGACGCGATCGACCGCTCGCCGCTGGCGGCGGCGCTCGAGCCAAAGACCCGGATCGGCTCTCCCTATGTCATCGCGGGCATGCAGCGCGCGGCGGCTGGAGGGCGGCGGCGCGTGGTGGGCTGGGAGGCGAACGGCGGATTTCTCACCGGCAGCCCGATCGAGCGCGGGGGAGCGCTGCTGGACGCGCTGCCCACGCGGGATGCGTTTCTGCCGATCCTGACGGTGCTCGCCGCGGCGGCGCGCGAGGGTGTCTCTCCGGCAGCGCTGTTCGAGCGGCTGCCGCAGAGATTCGGGCGCTCCGCGCTGCTTCGCGAGTTTCCGCGCGAAAAGGCGCTGCGGATTCTGGAGAAGCTGACGCCGCAGGCGACCGATGGCAGCGACGTGCCGGGCGTCATGGCGTTGCTCGGGCGGTTCTTCCGCAGCGAGGACGGGTTCGGCGCCATCGAGAAGCTGGATTCCACCGACGGGCTGCGGATCTGGTTTTCCAACGGCGACATCGCGCACCTGCGGCCCTCGGGCAACGCCGACGAGTTCCGCATTTACGCCGTGGCGGACACGCAGCAGCGCGCCGACGCCATTGCCGCGCTGGGCGTGCGCGAGCCGGACGGCATCCTGCGCCGGATGGAGAAGGAGCTTGATGAGTGAGCCGCGCCTGGTGAAGATCCGCCCGGCGGTCCAGCACTATGACTGGGGCGGCACGGAAGCGCTGCCCGCTCTGCTGGGCGTGAGCAATCCGGATCGAAAACCGTTCGCCGAGCTCTGGTACGGCGCGCACCTCAAGGCGCCGTCGCTGGCGGAGACGGAGCGGGGCGGAATCCCGCTGGACGCGCTGATCGCGGAAGACCCGCAAGGCTGGCTGGGCGAGGCTGCCCTGCGCCGCTTCGGTTCGGCGCTGCCTTTCCTGTTCAAGGTTCTCGATGCGCGCCGGATGCTGTCCATTCAGGTGCACCCGACGCGCGAGCAGGCGTGCGAGGGGTTCGAGCGCGAGAACGCCCTGGGGATTCCGATCCACGCGCCGCACCGCAACTACCGCGACCGGAATCACAAGCCGGAGGTGCACGCGGCGCAGAGCGGGTTCTGGATGCTGCACGGCTTCCGCCCGCTCGAACAGATCAGCGCGTGGATGGAGAGCAGGCCGGAAGCGCGCGGCGTCATGCCGGAGTTCCCCGCGCGTCTGCGCGAAGCCGCGGATGACCGGCAGCGCCGCGCCGCGCTGCTCCGCGAGCTGTACACGCACATCATGCACCTGCCGCAGGAGCGGGTCGACGAGCTGCTCGACCAGCTGCTCGAACGGCTGGAAAAGACAGGCCCCTGGCCCCCGGAAACGCCCGAGCACTGGGCCCTGCGCGCCGCGCGCGAGTTTCCCCTGCCCGGCGGACGGCGCGACCGCGGGATTTTCTCCATTTTCCTTCTGAACCTCGTGCAGCTGCGGCCGGGGCAGGGGACGTATCAGCCCGCCGGAGTGCTGCACGCGTACCTGCAGGGAACGACCGTCGAACTGATGGCGAACTCGGACAATGTCCTGCGGGGCGGGCTGACGCCGAAGCACGTGGATGTGGCCGAGCTGCTGCGGGTGGTGCGGTTCGAAGACGGGCCCGTGGAGGTGCTTGAGGGAGAACCGGACGGCGGGGACGAACGCGTGTACCGCACGGAGGCGGAGGACTTCGAGCTGAGCTCGATCGTGCTGGAGGGGGCGGCAGCCGTGCGGGAGACGCGCGGACCGGAGATCCTGCTGGTGATGGAAGGCGCGGGGGCGGCAACGGCTGGCGCCCGGCGGCTGGAACTTCGCCGCGGCGAGGCGGTTCTGGCCGGGGCGGGCGTCCGGTGGGAGTTCCGCGCGGAGGGGCGCGCGGCGGTGTGGCGCGCGAAAACGGGCCTGGCCGGCTGATGCATCCGGCGCATTCTTGTGAGAGTTTTCCCGGTTGCGGCGCACTAGTGAACAGGAATGCGCACGTCGCGGCAGATCCCATCCCGCGGCCTGCGATTCCGCCGCGGATTTCTCTGCCGGGTGGCGTGTCTCGTCCTCGGAGCAGCGCTGGCCGCCCGGGCGCAGGACACGATCCCGCCCGTGCTGGTGACCTACTCCTTCGCTCCCGCCTCCGCGGATGTCACTTCATCCGACACTCTGCTGACAGGCAGCATCCAGGCGACGGACAACCTGTCCGGGCTGCAGGCGGCGTTTCTGGCTTTCTACAGTCCTTCCGGCAACCGCCGGGTGGATTGCCACAGCAGCCTTGGTTCCTACAGCGGCACGCTGACGGCGGGAACGTTCACCTGCATGGGCGTAATCCCGCGCTACATCGAAACCGGGCAGTGGCGGCTGCAGTTCCTTTCCATCTCCGACAAGGCGGGCAATACGGCCACCTACGTCAGAGACCAGCTTGCCGCCATGGGATTCCCGACCACCCTGACGCTCACCGGAACCAGTGACACGGCGCCGCCCGCGCTGGTTTCCTATTCCTTTTCTCCTTCCACCGTGAACCTCTCCGGTGCCCCCGTGACAGTGACAGGAACCATTGCGGCCACGGACAATCTGTCGGGACTGTACTTCGCCAACATCGCGTTTTACAGCCCCTCCGGTCAGCAGCGCGTGGACTGCTACGCCGTGCCCGGAGATCCGCCTTCCGGGACGCCGCTGAACGGGAGCTACTCCTGCAGCGGGCAGTTCACGCCGGGCATGGAGACCGGATCGTGGCGGGTGCAGTTTGTCGAGCTGCGCGACCGAGTGGGCAACACGCAGTACATCACGACGCAGACGCTGGCGGACATGGGGCTGCCGACGGCGCTGACGGTCGCCGCTGTCAGCGACAACACGCCGCCCGTGCTGAGCGCCCTCTCGCTTTCGCCGCTCTCCATCAACACAGGCTCCGGGGCGGCGCCGGTGACCGGAACCGTCACCGCCTCTGATGCGGGGACGGGCGTGCGGCAGGCTGTGGTGGCGCTGTTCAGCCCCTCGGGACAGCAGAGAGTGGATTGCGTGACGGCGGTGATGCCCGCAGGCACTGCGGCGGCGGCGATGCCCTGCAATGGCGTCTTTCCGCAGTATTCGGAGAGCGGCGCGTGGGAGGTGCGCTTCGTCGAAGTCAGCGACCACGCCGGCAACACGGCGACGGTTCTGAAAGCGGCGCTCGCCCAGATGGACGCGCCCGTGACGGTGAACGTGACCGGCGCAGCGCCCCCGCTGACGCCCGCGGGCCTGGACTTTCAGTACCTGACGGGCGGTTCGCTCCCGGCGGGGAAGCAGGTGCAGTTCCTGGGCTCGAATGTGCCATGGGCGTTGGAAAAGCAGGGCGGCGCCCCGTGGGTGCAGCTGAGCCAGACCACCGGGTCGGCGCCGGCGTTGGTGACGGTGTCCGTCAATCCCGCCGGACTGCCTTTCGGCGCGCATCAGGAAGTCCTGCTGGTGCGGGAGGTGATTCAGAACCGGGTCATTGCCAGACTGACGGTGACCCTGTCCATTCTGGCCGCCGCCCCGCTGACAGCGTACTATTTCGAGCCGCCGCTGTTTGAGACGCTGCTGGCGGAAGAGCCGTTTTCCGGCGGGACGCCCGCGGCTTTCGTGCACCTGTACTGGCCTGGCCCGCCGTAGACGGTTGCGGACGATCCGGCACGGTCGGCGCGGGACGCAGCCCGGACGGACGTCCCGCCGGCAGGGGAATGACCTTCGGTCAGGCCCTGCGGCGGAGGAAAAGCAGGACGGCTCCAGCCGCCGTCAACAGGAGCGTGCCCGGCTCCGGGACGTCGGCCATCGCCGGAGCAACCTCGAAGTTGAAGGCCGAGCTCTGTCCTCCGATCGTCCACGCGATGGAGTCCACGGCGCCCGAGAACACGCCGTTCCAGCCGCTTCCGACACCGGCGCTGAAGCCGAGAATCACGGCATTGGGGAAATACGCCTGCCATTCGGCCAGCGTCGCGTCGTAGGCATAAGGCGTGGCGTTGATATTGGCCGCGAAGCCAATGCCCAGGCCGAAATTCCAGAGGTAGGTGGAAGACGTGACCGTATCGGACACCCACGTGTCCACCGGCACGCTGCCTCCGTTGTACACGCGCTCGAAAACCAGTCCGCCGCGATCGCCCACGGTGGCCAGGTTTCCATCGGCGTCCAGCAGAACCCGAAGGACGGGATGGAGATGGGGGGCCACGGTGCTTGAGCTGTCGCGGTACCACATGTAGGAGAAGCTCTGGAGGTCTGAAAACAGTCCCAGCGAGGCGCCGGACAGATAGTTGCCGGACACATTCACGGCGCCGGGCAGGTATTCGATGTCGGCTTTCGCGGCGCCGGACGGGCTCTGGAAGTAAACGGAACCGTTGCTCGCGTATGGAAGCGAGGAGCTGATGCCGGCGGTTCCGCTGTTGCGGACGTTGTTGTAATACCAGCCTGTAGAACCGACGGCCTGCCCCTGATTGACGTTCGTGGGATTGGTGAAGCTGTCATTCAACGGGCTGTTGTTGGAATAGATCACGGCCGCCGCCGCAGAGTGGCCGAAACAGGCGGCCAGAGCGGCCTGAATGACAACGGTTCGCAACATACGCTACAGGATCCTCCTCCCTGTCAGGGTTTTGGCGGCGTTCTGCCTCAACGCAGACATCCGGCCCCCTGTCCAAGATTACGAAAAGTCCCGGCCCTTTTTCGCCCGGGTAAAAGCCCTATCGGCGGATCCACTGCCCCGGTCTGGAGGGAGTTAGCAGGTCGCTGAAAAAACGCCCGCGCGGAGCCGAAAATTGTTCTGTTTTTCGATTTCCGCCCAAGAGGAAGCCCTGGGAACGGATCGCCCCCCTGCCCACTCGCCTTCCAGCGGCCATTGGAAGGCCGCCGGAAGGCTGTTTCCGCGCTCCTCAGGCAGTCGCCGCCGCCATCAGGTTCCTCATCCTCACCAGATTGTATGCGGCTGCCGCCAGCGTGAACAGCCATCCCACCTTCTCCCGCCCCCTCAGCTTCACCTTCCTCAGCCCCGCCACCACCTTCGCCCATCCGAAGAACTCCTCCACCAGCTTCCGCCTCCTCTGGCTCATCCAGTAGCCTTCATGCCGCGTCGTCCTCCCATCCACCGCGCTGCGCCGTCCGCTCACGTTCTGCGCCACATGCGGCGTCACGTTCAGATCCTTCATCTGCTCCACAAACTCCCGCGTGTCGTACCCCTTGTCTCCGGCCAGCGTCACCCGCTTCGTCCCTCCCGGAATCTCCCGCGCCATCTCCACCGCCGCTTCCCGCTCCGCCCGCCCGTAGGCTTTCGTCACCCGCACGTTCACGATCAGCCCGTGCCGGTTCTCTCCCAGCACGTGTCCCAGATAGCTCAGCTTCGCCTCCGCCGTCTGACTCTTCCGCCACAGCCGCGCCTCCGGATCCGTCACCGACTCGTGCGTCTCATTCGACCGCTGCTGCCCCCGGAAGTCCACTTCCCGATTCCGCCCACCCTGTTTCGGTTCGTCCTCATCCGACTTCTCCTGTTTCGGCCGGAAGCTCTTCTGGCTCGCCCACGCCTCCACCATCGTCCCGTCCACCGAAAAATGCTCGCTCGACATCAGCCCCTGCTGCTTCGCCTGCCGCACGATCTCGCCAAAGAACTGCCGCGCTACGTCCCCTTCCAGCAGCCGGTCCCGGTTCTTCGTGAACACCGTCGCGTGCCAGACCTCCTCGCTCATCCCCAGACCCACGAACCACCGGAACAGCAGGTTGTAGCGCAGCTGCTCGACCAGCATCCTCTCGCTCCGGATTGTGTACAGCAGCATCAGCAACTGCGCCCGCAGCAGCCGCTCCGGCGCGATCGACGGCCGCCCCACTTCTCCGTAAATCTCATCGAAGGTGTCGTCCAGCCTCTGCAGCGCCTCGTCCACCATCGCCCGGATCGGCCGCAGCGGGTGATCGGCCGGCACCAGATCCTCCAGGCTCGCGTACAGGAACATCTCTTGCTGCTGACGGTCTTCTCCTCTCATGGCGTCCCTACACTAGGAAAGACGCATCAAACATTTCCGAGGTGTCTTGTTCCGGAGTTTTTCAGCGACCTGTTAGACGGGAGAAGCTGCCCCTGGGAGGAAGAAGAGGGCTTTTGCAGGGGGGCGCTGGACAGACAGCCGCGCCGCGAACCCGGCGGGCCCTGAGGGAGGCCCGCCGGGCGCCGGCGGTTCAGAAGGAAACGCGGAGGGCCAGCTGGATGACGCGCCAGCTTTCGCCGTTCTGATTCGTCGTCGCGGAACTGGCCGTCGAGAGCGTGACGCAGCAGGTCTGGCCGAAGACGGTGGACGTGATGGCGGGCGAGCCGACGCTGGCGTCGCGCGGATTGCGGAAGTTCGGGTGGTTGAGCGCGTTGAAGAACTCGGCGCGGAGCGTGACCTTGACGCGCTCGGTGGCGGCGAAGAGCTTGGATACCGAGGCGTCGAGGTTGTGGAAGCTCGGCCCCTGGAAGATGTTCCGGCCGAGGCCGAGCTGGCCGGGCTCGGGGAACGTGAAGGCGCTGGCGTCGGGGAACAGCACCGGTCCGATGACGCCCGGCTTTTCCTGGAGCTTCGCCTTGGGCAGCGACGCCCCCGGAGCCAGAGCGGCGCGCGATTGCGCCGAGGCGTTGTGGGTCAGCGCGCCGGAGCGGACGGTGAAGGGCTCGCCGGACTGGTAGGTATAAAGCGTGGAGATGCTCCATCCGCCCACGAGAAGTTCGAGGGCGCGCGAGGCGTTGCCGAGCCAGCTCCTGCCGCGGCCGAAAGGCAGTTCGTACACGCCGGCGATATTGAGCACGTGGCGCTGGTCATAATCGGAACGCGCCCGTTCGTTCCTGTAGTTGCGGGCGTCGGCAGGAGTTCGGGCAGCCGTCGTCGTCAGGCCGCCGCCCACAGTTGCCGCAACGGGATCGAGCGAGAGATTGTCGATGGACTTGCCCACGGTATAGGCGGCGTTCAGCAGCAAACCTGCCCGGTCGAACCGCCGGCGGGCGGCGAACTGGCCGGAGTGATAGTTCGAGTCGCCGCCGTTGTCGACATACATGATCTGGGCGAACTGCTGGTTCATGCGCAACCGGGCGTTGAGCGTGCTCTGTTCGATGCGGTTGCCGAAGCTGCCGGCCGCGTTCTGGGCCAGTTCGGACTGCGTCTGCGAGCTGTTGGCGAAGGCGGCCGAGATCAGCCCCTGCTGGATGATGGGGACGGACTGGGCCCCGGGGCAGGGCGCTCCGCTGGCCAGCGTGCCATCCGGACGGCAGCCGCCGCCCAGGCGCAGGTTGTGCCGCATGGCGAGGAACGAGGGCAGAATCGGCGTGATGTTGATCTGGTTGGCGTCCCAGGCGCGGTAGAGACGCGTGCCGCGGCGTCCGACATAAGCGGCGCTGACGACGAATCCGCCCGGCAGCTCCCTCTGAATGTCGAAATTCCACATATGCACGGTGGGCATCTGCAGGCCCTGGTCGAAGACGCGCACAGGAGGCGCATTGGTGGTGACCTGCGCGGGGGGCGAGAGGAAAGACGACGGCTTGACGCTCGGCGGCGGCAACTCCCGCGGGAAGCCGTCCCCCAGGCGCACGTTGGGCACGGGAGCGCAGCCGGGCGTGGTCACCAGTGCGCCGCCGCTGCCGGAGAACTGGGAGCTGCACCGGAACGTCTGGCCAGGCACGGAAGTCGCCACGGAGGTAACGATGAACGATCCGATCGGATCGAACGCCATGCTGTAGCCGGTGCGGAACACGGTTCCGCGCAAGCGGTCCGGCGACCAGGCAAAACTGACGCGCGGCGCGAGCGCGCCCAGGTTGTTGTTCTGGTACCAGCGTTTCGCCCGGATGAAAGTGACCGGACCGTCACGGCCGTCGATCATCCGGTCCGGCACGAACACGCGGCCGCCGGCTTCCGTTGGAGGCAGATTGATCTCCCAGCGCACGCCGTAGTTCATGGTGAGATTGGGCCGCAGCTTCCACTCGTCCTGCGCGTAGAAGTTGTACTGCTTCAGCCGCTGGCCCTGCACCCACAGCGTCACGCTCTTCTCTCCCGTCTGAAACGGCAGGAAGGCGTCGCTCTTCAGATCGCCGAGAAACACCTGGGTGAGACCCGCGGGAATGCCGAGCAGATCGTTGATCATGCCCTGGAGCCGGTTCAGATCGGCTGCAGCGATGCCCGGACGCGTGGCGCTGGCGACCGCGGGCAGTGTGAAGCCCGCGGGCGGCCGCGTGGTTCTGGAGAGCGAGATCGAGGGCACGAGGCTGGTGCCGCCGACATCGCCGCGCTGGTCGTTGTGGCGGTACATGCGGATGTTGGCGCCGAAGCGGTACACATGACGCCCGCTGATAATGCTCAGGTTCTCGACAATCTGCGGCGTAGTCACGGCCCGGTAGGTGCGCGGGTTGGCCGTGTAATGGACGTCGGAGTTGTTGAACGTGAAGCGGGGCTGGTTGGGAAACTCGGGGTTGGCTTCGCCCTGCGTGAAAAGGAATTCGAAGCGGGCCAGGCCGAGCGTCAGCTCATTGACCACGCGCGGCGAGAGTACGCTGCGCAGGCCGACGGCGATGTTCTTGGCCGGGCGGAACACCTCTCCGCGCGGCGGGAAACCCGGCAGAACGACGGGCCTTCCGTTCAACGGGTCGCCGCCGAGGGTTTCCTGCCGGGCGCCGAGGTAGCGGGCGAACAGGGAGTGCTTCGAGGAGAGCTGATGGTCCACGCGGAACAGGTAGTGCGGACCGCGGATGCGGAAGGGCGTGTTCCAGACATAAATGCCGGTGTTCAGGCCGTCGCCCGCCGAGTACGTGTTCGGCGCCGGATACCGGCCCAGCACCGACTTGACCAGCGAGTCCATCCCGCGGCCCAGCGGGTCGGCGGCGAAAACGTTGAACGAGGCGATGCAGTTGGTGTCGCCCGCGCCCTGGCAATCGCGCACGCCTTCCCGGTAACGCCCCGTCGCCGGATCCACGAGCTGCGGACCGTTCTGGACGATCCTCTGCCCGTTGATCACGAGCGGGCTCACGGGGTCGGCCACCCAGTAACGGAAGATGCCGTTGAGAGCCGAGGGCGAGTAGAGATCGACCGATTCGCCGAACGCCTTGTCGATGGGATCGGCGAAGTTCACCTTCTGCCCCTGCCAGCTGGCAAAGAAGAACGTCCGGTTCTTCCGCACCGGGCCGCCAAGCTCGAAGCCGTACTGATTGAGCTGGATGACGGGCTTCGCAGCGCCCTGCGCCTTGGCGAAGAACTCGTGGGCGTTGAGAGCCGTGTTGCGGAAGTAGTGAAACAGGGTGCCGTGGAACTCGTTGGTGCCGGAGCGCGTGGCGATGGAGATGTTTGCGCCGGAGTTGCGGCCTTCTTCCGCCGTGGGGTTCAGCGTTGTGACCTTGAATTCCTGCACGTTGTCCGGGTTGAGGCGGAAGACGTTGTTGGTGGGGTTGGAGAAGGAAGACTCGTTGGCTTCAATGCCGTCGATGGTGACGTTGTTGGCCGTGGGGCGCGCGCCGTTGACGGTGACCGTGTTGCCGGAACGCTGCGTGACGCCGCGCTCGTACATCAGCAGAGTGAGCGGATTGCGCCCGTTGAGCGGCAGGTTGACGATGGCGCGCTGTTCCACCACGTTGCCCAGCGTGGCGCTCGACGTCTGGAGCAGCTCAGCGCTGGCGCTGACGACAACCGTCTCCGACGGGGCGCCTACCTCGAGCGTGACGTCGAGGTTGACGGGGGTGTTCACCTGGAGGACCACGCCGCCGCGGATGGCGGTGCGGAAGCCCGGGGCCTCCACTTTGAGGGTGTATGCGCCGACGGGCACGGATGGGAACGAATAGAGGCCTGCTTCGGTGGTCTCCTGCCGTTCGCTGACGCCCGTGGCGTCGTTGGTGAGCGTGACGGACGCCCGCGGCACGACTGCGCCGCTCGAGTCCAGCACGGTTCCGGAGATGCGCGTTGTCGAGGTCTGCGCAAGGGCCGTTGCGCACACGGATACCAGAAGCATGGGAAGGAAGAATCGGTTCATGGCTTGCCCCGTGGTCGAGAATCCCCGCTTACACGGCGAGTATGGGTCTACGGTTAACATACGCATGGATCGCAGTCAAGGCCGGATTCGTCCGCGGCGCAACCCTGCCGCCACCGCAGCTCCCGCGGGCGTCACGGAATCCGGCGCACAGCGCGGTGCGATTGCGGAATGGACCAGCGGACGCGGGAGATGGAGTTGCCCGCAGGCGGGGTAACCGCGGTCACTGTTTGCGGCGCTGAATTGGCTCGCAACGCTTCCGCGAGACGCTTTCCGGCAAAAGCAGCCGGCAGGCGGCGAAACAGCGGTCTGGCCTGTGGCGCGGCTGGCGCTACTCCAGATCGCGCACGCTCTTCGGCGGCGTGCGGCCGCACTGCATCGAATCGGTCATGCCCCCGGCGAGGAGGGCGCAGGCGTTGTCCGTGGCGGTCCGGATCGCTTCTTCCCGCGTCGCGCCCGCCGCCGTGCGGCACACGGTCTGGCCGCGGTACTCCATGCAGACTTCGACCCGGTGCTTCCTGCCCGACAGCATCATCCATGTCATGATGCCGGCGAGCAGCAGGAAGCCGGAGACCGCCAGGAGGGCCAGCTTCCGGGGATTCACGCTGTCGCCTCGGTGAAGAAGTTGCCCATGCGGCGGAACTTCTCCACGCGCTGGGCGATCAGCTGCTCCGGCGTCATCGCGCTGAACTCGGCGATCGAGGCGTTCACAGCCTGCAGCAGGTTCTGCGCCGCCCGGTCATAGTCCTCGTGGGCGCCCTCGCCGGGCTCCGGGATGATGCCGTCGATGAGTTCCAGCTTCAGCAGATCCGGCGCGGTGAGCCGCAGCGCCGACGCCGCCCGCTCGCCTTTGCTGGCGTCGCGGTAGATGATGGCCGCGCAGCTCTCCGGGCTGATGACGCTGTAGATGGCGTTCTCGAGCATCAGCACCTTGTTGCCGATGCCGAGGGCCAGCGCGCCGCCGGAGCCGCCTTCGCCGATCACCACGACAATCACCGGCGAGCCCAGCCGCGACATCTCGCGCAGGTTCCAGGCGATCGCCTCCGCCTGTCCGCGCTCTTCCGCGTCGATGCCGGGGTACGCTCCCGGAGTGTCCAGGAACGTGATGATGGGCCGCCCGAACTTGGCCGCCAGTTCCATGGCGCGCATCGCCTTGCGGTAGCCTTCCGGCTTCGGCATGCCGAAGTTGCGGTACAGCTTCTGCTTCGTGTCCCGGCCCTTCTGCTGGCCGATGATCATGGCCGGTCCGCCGCCCAGCAGCGTGCCGAATCCGGTGACGATGGCCGGATCATCGCCGAAGCAGCGGTCGCCGTGGATCTCGGTGAAGTCCGGCATGATGCGCTGAATGTAGTCGAGCGAGTGCGGGCGCTTGGGATGGCGCGCGAGCTTCACGCGCTGCCATGCGAGATTGATGCCCTGTTCGCCGCGGAGCGAACGCAGCTGCTCCTGCAGCTCCGCCAGGCGGGCCTGGTCGCCCGTCGACTTCATCTGGAGCTGCGCGATTTCGCGCTCCAGGTCGGCAATCCGGTCCGGCGATGGGCCGCTCATGAGAAGAATTCCTCTCTCCTGAGTCTAGCCCGCCCGGACCCGGACCTGCTCGGCGCCCTACTTGCTCTTTGCGCCGGTGAAATCCAGCAGCCTCGGCGTCAGCACGATCATCACGCCGGCGACCAGCATGCTCTGGTGACGGGCCAGCGCCGGCGTCGATTCCCTCTGAAAGAAAGGCTGGCTCGACCAGTCCTTGCGGAATTCAAGCCGCGAGATCAGGTTGTCGTTCAGCTTCGATTCCGCCGTGAGGGTGAATTCCCGGAACGTGTTGGGCGCGCCTGTCCAGAAGCCGTCGCGGTCGCTGTAATACTCGAGCCGCGGCGCGAGCGCGAAGTTCTGCGACAGAGCGATCCGCCCGGCGCCCGCCACGCCCCAGAACTTCGACGAGGGCGCGGAAGGGGCGCGGTTGCTGCCCGCGTCGAAGTTGAAGTACATGGAGACGCGGCTGGAGGGGTTCACCGTCACCACCGAGTCGTAAAAGTTCCGCCAGCCCTGGTTTGTGCCTGTATTTTCCGGCCCCGTGTAATAGGTGTTCGCGATCGACACCTTGCCGAAATTGCCCGTGCTCGTGAAGCCGAACGTCTTGCCGGTGTTGTTGTCCCGGACCGTGTTCCAGCCCGTCACCAGCGCGCCTCCCACGGTCCAGCGGTCGCCCACGGGTACGGAGGCGCGGAGCCCGGCGTGATAGTAGGGTCCGAAGGCGAACAGCAGGCTGCGCGAGTAGTTCCAGTTCAGGTGGCTCTCGGTCACCTCGGCGCCGGCGCTGGTGACGAACTTGCCGGCATCCAGCTGCACGCCGCGCCAGGCGGCTGGTTTCACGCTCACATAGGCATTCAACAGATGGCGCGACCAGCCGTCGTGCGACGTCTCGCTCAGCCAGAATGCGTCATAAACCCGGCCCATGCCCACGTCCACACGGAATCCGAAAGGAGCGGGGTCTGACTGGATCACCGCCGTCGCGCTGGCCAGGCTCCACTTGTCCGCCGTAAAGTTGAATGCCTGGAGCTGCGACGTCCGCGAAGGCGGGTGGTTGTAGTTCAGATCGTAGAAGCTGTCGATGTAGCCGCTGAACTGGAGCCGCTTCCAGCCAAAAGCATTGGGCGGCTGCGCCGTTCCGGCCGCTGGCTCGGGAGCGGGTGTCTGCGCCGGCAGGCAGCAGGAGACAAAGAACAGGAAGACACACGTCTGCCGCATCGGTTGTACCTCTGATTTCGGAGTGGGATGCCGCCCGCCGTTCGGGCAACACTGCTGGCCAGGCGGGCTGAGGTCCGGAGGATGCGGGACTAAAGCACGTTGTCCCGCTCAGGCGGGGTGAGTTCCAGACTTGAAGGAATTATGCGGCCTGTCTGGACTCAAGACAAATCGATATTTTTTATCGGGGGTATCGGGCGCGGCTTCTGCCGTCCGGCAAGGGTCCAGCCAGCAGCCGCAGGGATGGCCACGCATGGAACCGCCAGCGGCAGGACTGGCATCGAAAAGGCCTCAGGCCAAGCACGCCCAGCAGGTGATCCGCGGCCGTCCTGCGCTGCGAGCGGACCGCTCTCGGGCTGCCGCAGGCGGGGCAGGCGGCCCGTGCCAGCCGCGCCAGCAAGCCCGGCGGTTCAGGCTCCGCCATGCGGAGGGGAGCTGCCATCGCACATTTAGTGCCGCCACGGCACGAGGATTCTCACTCTTCGCACTCGCATCCGGAGGAGGACAATGGGAGGTGCCATGGCCCGCGTGCTCGTCCTGTTCACCGGAGGAACCATCGGGATGCGCTACGACCCGGCTGTCGGCGCCGCCGTGCCGGCTCTCGGCGCGCGGGAGCTGCTGGAGCACGACCCGGCGCTGCAATCCCTGGCCGAGCTTGAAGTCTTCGAATACGGCCAGTACCCCGGCCCCCATATGACGCTGGAGCGGATGTGGGAAGTGAGCGAAATCCTGCGGCGGGAGCTGGCCCGCGAGGAGATCGCCGGCGCCGTGGCCACGCATGGCACCGACACGCTGGAAGAGACCGCCTACCTGCTCGATCTGCGCCATACCTCGCCGAAGCCGGTGGCGGTGGTTGGCGCCATGCGCACGGTCAGCGAACCCGGCTTCGACGGCCCCGCCAACCTCTCCGCCGCCATCCGCACCGTGCTCAGCCCCCAGGCCTGCGGCCAGGGGGTTTTCGTCGTCCTGAACCAGATGATCCATGCCGCCAGCGAAGCCACCAAGACCGACACCCAGCAGCTCGAGACGTTCCAGAGCCCCGTTTTCGGGCCGCTCGGCCTCGTCGACGTGGACCGGGTCATCTTCGGCCGCCGCCTGATCGACCGCATCGTCATCGAGGCGCCGCGGATTGAAACGCGGGTGGATCTGGTGACGATGTGCGCCGGAGCGGACGGCCGCTTCATTGATTTCGCCCGCGAAAGCGGCGCGCGGGGCATCGTCGTGGAAGGAACGGGCCGGGGCAACGTGACGCCGCAGGCGGTACCCGCCATCCAGCGCGCCATTGACGCCGGAATTCCCGTCGTCATCGCCACCCGTTGCGCGCATGGCCGGGTGCTCGACATCTACGGCTACAAAGGCAGCGGCCACGATCTCCGGCAGCGCGGCGTGCTGTTCGCCGGCACGCTGAACGCCGCCAAGGCGCGCATCCGGCTGGCATTGATTCTGGGCAGGACCAGCGATCCGGCGGAAGTCCGCGCCCTGATGGAGTGCGGCGCCTACTGAGCCCTTGCGCGGCTGGCCTGCGGAGGGTTTCCACAATCCCGCGCACGTCTTTCTAATCGGTTTGCAGTAACATCCCGCCCGTATTGGATTCCCGGGGCTTTCCCCATAGACTATCACTCAGTGCGGAATGCAAAGGGGAGTTTCAGATCCTGTTTGTTTCTGACGGGTCTGCTCTGTCTGCAGGGGCTGTCCGCGCAGCCGGACCGGACCGCCGCGGCGCGGACGCCGGTTGTCCTGACGGAAACGCCCGCCGGAGGGCAGCCGCGGCTGGTTCTGGCCGTTCCGGGCGGCGCCGCCCGCGTTCTGTCGCAGGGTTTTTACGCTGCCGCCGACCCGCAGGTTTCGTGGGATGCGAAGCACGTTCTGTTCGCCGGCAGGAAGACCGCGGGCGAGCCCTGGCAGATTTACGAGATGACCCTGGCCACCGGCGCCGTCCGCCAGCTGACGCGCATGAGCGCGGACTGCCGGCAGCCTGCCTATCAATCGAAAATCTTCAGCCTGGACATCCCTGATCCGTGGCCGCAGGCAGCCTTCATTTCCGGCGGGGCGCTCTACACGGTGAAGTTCGATGGAACGCTGCGGCAACGGATCACCTTCACGCCGTGGGAGGAGTCCAGCCCCGTGATGCTGCCCGACGGCATGATGGTGTTCTCTTCGAAACAGGGCTCGCGCACGCACCTGATGGCCGTCAACCTCGACGGCACGGACTACTCGCTGTATGTGCCGGGCGACCGCCCGCGCGAGCCGGCTGCCACGCTGGACGGCAGGCTCGTTTTCGTCGAGGGGGATGGCGCGCTGGCATCCGTCGATCTGGTGCGCCCGCTGTATACGAAACGCACACTGACCAGGCCTGGCGACGGCATCTATTCGTCGCCCTCGCCGCTGCCGGACGGGCGCCTTCTGGTGGCGTGGCAGAAGGACTCTGCCTCGCCTGCCGGCATTTACCGGTTCAATCCGGCGAACGGGACGAGAGTTCCCGTGTACGTGAAGCCGGGCGTCTCGGCCACGCAGCCGCGCGGCGTGTTTCCCCGGCGCGTCCCCGAGGGGCGCGGGTCGGTGGTCGACGAGGACGCCGGCTGGAGCCGCCTGTACTGCCTGAGCGTCTTCACCACCGACCGGCCTGACCTCATCCGGCCCGGCCAGCCGTGGCGGCTTCGCGTCTATGCCGGCTCGCCGTCGAATCCCCTGAAAATCGGCGACCTGCGCATCGAGGATGACGGTTCGTTCCATCTCGACGTGCCTCCGAACACGCCGCTGAAGATGGAGCTGGTGAACCGCGACGGCAAGGTGGTCCGCGCGTCCTCGTGGGTCTACACGCGGCCGAAGGAGAACCGCGGCTGCATCGGCTGCCACGAGGACCCCGAACTGACGCCGGAAAACCGCGAGGCGAAGGCCGTGATCAAGAAGCCGGTGAAGCTCGCCGCCCCCGCCATTCTCACCAACGGAGGTTCGCGATGAGAAACGGACTCGCGGCCGCCGCGGCCGCGCTGGCGCTGGCCGCCGCGACCGGCGCACGCGGCCCGGTGTTCACCGATATCACGAAGCAGGCCGGCATCACGTTCCGGCACAGCATCGGCGATCACAAGCTCGACAACATCGTCGAGGGCACGGGCGCCGGCGCCTGTTTCTTCGACTACGACAACGACGGCCTGCAGGATATCTACTTCGTCACCGGAGTCTGGACGAAAGGCGTCAGCGACAATGACGGCCGCGACCTGCGCGGCAAGCTCTCCAACCGGCTGTACAGGAACCTCGGCAACGGCCGGTTCGAGGACGTCACCGGCAGAGCGGGCGTGGCCAGCAAGGTGTTCGGCTCCGGCTGCTCGGCCGCCGACTTCGACAACGACGGGGACGTGGATCTGTACGTCCTGAATTACGGCCCGAATGGCTTCTACCGGAACAACGGCGACGGCACGTTTACAGACATCTCGAAGGAGTCCGGCCTGGACGACGCGCGCTGGTCGATCCACGCCGTGTGGTTCGATTACAACAACGACGGCCTGCTGGACGTTTACGTCGCCAACTATCTGCTGTACGACGACGGCAAGTTCCGCGATTTCTACCCGGCCCAGGGCTATCCCGGACCCCTGAGCTATCAGGGCCTGCCGAGCATCCTGTACCGCAATAACGGCGACGGCACGTTCACCGACGTGACCAAAGAAGCCGGCATGTGGAAACCGGGCGGGCGCGCCATGAGCGTCACCGCCGCCGACTTCAACAACGACGGCCTCATCGACGTGTTCACGTCGAACGACGCGATGGAGAACTACTTCTTCCTGAACCGGGGCGACGGCACGTTCGTGGAAAGCGGCCTCGAGTTCGAGCTGGCTTTCAGCGAACACGGCCAGGGCGTGGCTTCCATGGGCCCGTTTTATGGCGACGTCAACCGCGACGGCTGGCTGGATCTGTTCGTGCCCAATCTGCAGTACGTTTCGCTGTTCGTCTACAACCCGAAGAAGAAGTTTTTCGAGAACCTGAACGACGCCGCCGGGCTGTCGCCGCTGCTGGGCCAGTACGCGGGATGGGGCCCGATCATGTTCGACTGGGACCACGACGGCTGGCTCGACCTGTTCACCGTGCACGGGCATGCGCACCATGAGTACGTCCAGGAAGACAGCCTGACGCGGAACAAGGGGGACGGGACGTTCGAGGATGTCTCGCGCGAGGCCGGCGAGTATTTCAATACCAAGCGCGTGGGCCGCGGCGCCGCCTGGGCCGACATCGACAACGACGGCGATGTCGACCTGCTGATCGTCAACCTGAACGATACGCCGGTGCTGCTGCGCAACGAAGGCGGCAACGCGCGCCCGTGGCTGATGGTCGACGCGCGGCTCGATTTCCCCGCCGGCTCGCGCACCGCGGTGGGCGCGCGCGTCACGGTGACGGCCAACGGACTGCGCATGGTGGAGGACGTCAATCCCGTGCGCGGCTATCTGGGCCAGAACGACCCGCGGCTTCATTTCGGCCTCGGCGGAGCGCAGACGTGCGATGTCGAGATCCGCTGGCCGGACGGCGCGGTGGAGAAGTTCCCTGGAGTGAAGGCGAACCAGGTGCTTACGCTCCGTCACAAGGCGGAAGTGCGGAGGAAAGGGCAGTGAAGAGGCTCGCTTGGATTCTGGCTGCGGCGGCGCTGGCGCCGCTCGTGTTCGTTTCCCGCGGCGCGCCCGCCAAGCCTGTGTATGTCGGCTCGAAGGTCTGCGCCTCCTGCCATGACGGCCCCGGCATGGGCCACCAGTACAGCAAGTGGCTGCTGTCGAAGCATGCGCAGGCCTACGCGGCGCTTTCCAGGCCCGAGTCGTGGGAGATCGCCAAGATCAGCGGCCTGCGCGAAGCCCCGTGGGAGGCGGCCATCTGCCTGGGCTGCCATTCCACGGCGTTCAACGCCGATGAGCGCGAAGTGGACCGCGAAACGTTCCGGCGCGAAGACGGCCTGCAATGCGAGGGCTGCCACGGACCGGGGAGCGAGTACGCCACGGAGGCCGTGATGCGCGACCGCAAGGCGGCCATGATGGCGGGCCTGCGCATGCCCACAAAAGACGATTGCCTCGTCTGCCATCTCGAGAAAGGCTCGCACATCGCCGTCCTGCCCAAGCCCACGGTCAACATCGACGAGGCGTGGAAACAGATCGCCCACCCGCTGCCGAAACCGTCGAAGATGGGCGGCCTGAAGGAGTCCGATCCGGGCGATTTCACCGGCGCGGCCGCCTGCGGCGCCTGCCACCGCGGCCCCGATCACGGCCATCAGTACGATGTCTGGCGGCGCGGTCCCCATGCGCGCGCCTGGGCCGTGCTGTCCACGCCGCGCGCGCTCGAGCTGGCCCGCGAAATGAATGTCAGCGGAGATCCGCAGCAGAGCCAGGCGTGCCTGAAGTGCCACGCTCCGGGACCGCACGCGGATGAAGGCGTCGGCTGCGAAGCCTGCCACGGCGCGGGCAGGAAGTATTCCACGGACGCCATCATGCGCGATCCGGCCGCCGCGCGCGCCGCCGGCCTGAGGCCCGTCTCTCTCGACGACTGCGCCCGCTGCCACAATCCGGCCCACGGCAGGACGTTCAACGCCGCCGAAGCGTGGAAGAAGATTGCGCATCCCTCCACGCTCCCGCCGCGCGCCGCCGAGGTGAAGTACAAGAACCCCCTCCGCATGGCGTTCCGGCCAGGCACGAGCGAGATGTGGGTGACGCTTGAGGCCGCCGATGGCGTGGCTGTCATCGACCTGCGCACGCGCCGCGTGCTCGCGGAGATCCCTACCGGCGGCGCTGCGACTGGGGTCGCCTTCACGAGCGACGGCCGGCGCGCCTTCGTCACCAACCGCGAAGAGGACACGGTCGCCGTCATCGATGCGGCCGCGCGCAGGGTGGAGAAGAAGCTCCCCGCCGGCGATGAACCGCATGGCGTCCTTGTCACGCCGGGCGACCGGCACGTCCTCGTCCTCAACACCTCGAGCGGGGACATTCACGTCTATCACCCGCTGACGCTCGCCTTCGAGAAGAAGCTCGCCGCCGGCCGCGGCCCCTGGGAGCTGGCGCTCAGCCCCGACGGGACGCGCCTGTTCGTCACCAACATGTACTCGAACCTGACAGGTTTCCGCCAGCCGCTGGCGAGCGAGCTGACCGTGATCGACGCCGCCTCGGCCCGCGTCGAGGAACGCTGGCTCGTCGAGGGCACCAATCTCATGATGGGCGTCGACTGGCATCCGTCCGGCCGCTTCGCCCTGGCCACGATGAACCGCACCAAGGGACTGGTGCCGATGACGCGGCTGCTGCAGGGCTGGACGATCACCAACGGCATCGCCATCATCTGGGCGGATGGCCGCATCGACCAGCTGCTGCTCGATCAGCCCGGCCTTGGCTTCGCCGACGCCACCGACGTCAGGATCACGCCCGACGGCCGCTTCGCGCTGGTCACCAGCTCCGGCACGAACCGCGTGGCCGTGCTGGACGTCGGGAAGATGCTGCGCGTGCTGGAGATCGCCACGGACGAAGAGCGCCGCCGCGTCCTGCCCAACCACCTGGGCAAGGCCGCCGAGTTCCTGGTCAAGACCATTCCGGCGGAAGACAGCCCGCGCGGACTGCTGATCTCGGCCGACGGAAGGCGCGCTTACGTCGCCAACTGCCTTGACGACTCCATCGGCATCATTGACCTGACCCGCTTCGAACCCGCCGGGAAGATCCCGCTCGGGGGGCCGCAGGAGATCACGAAACAGCGCCGGGGCGAGAAGCTTTTCCACAACGCCCGCGTCACGTTCCGCTACCAGTATTCGTGCCATTCCTGCCATCCGGACGGCCATGTCGACGGCATCACGTATGACATCGAGCCCGACGGCATCGGCGTCTCGCCCGTCGACAACCGCACGCTGCGCGGCATTGGCGACACCGCGCCGTTCAAGTGGGAGGGAACCAATCCTTCCCTGCAGCGGCAGTGCGGCGCGCGGCTCTCGGTGTTCTTCACCCGGAATCTCCCCTTCACGCCCGAAGAGCTGAACGCGGTGGACTACTACATCTCCACCATCCGCCGTCCGCCGAACCGCTATTACACGCCCGGCACGCGTTACACCCCCGCGCAGCGCCGCGGCAAGGAGCTGTTCGAGCGCACGCGCACCAATGACGGGCGCATCATTCCGCCCGAGGGCCGCTGCGTGTTCTGCCATCCGCCGCCGTACTACACCAACCGCCGCCGCTTCGACGTCGGCACCCGGCAGGCGCTGGACCGCACCGGGCTGTTCGACGTGCCGCACCTGAACAACATCTATGATTCCGCGCCATACCTCCACAACGGCATGGCGAAGACGCTGGAAGAGATCTGGACCGTGTACAACCCGTACGACAGGCACGGGTACACGAACGACATGACCAAGGATCAACTGAACGATCTGATCGAGTTCCTGAAAACGCTATGAAACCTGCCGCCATTCTGCTCGCCATCGGGATGATGAGTTCCGCCCTGGCTGCCGAGCCGGGCGCTGAAAAGCTCCCCTTTGTCTACACGAAGTGGAAGCAGTTTACGGTCAAGGACGGCCTGCCCGACGATCACATTTACGCGGTGAAAAGCGACGGCCACCGCATCTGGGTGGGCACGGATCACGGTCTTGCCCTGATCGACAAGCGCACGGCCAAAGTGGTCCGGGTGTGGACGGAGAAGGACGGCCTGCCGTGGCCCTCAATCACGGGCATCGACGTCGACCCGAAGACGGGAGACGTCTGGCTGGCGCTGTTCGGCGGCGGGCTGGCGCGCCTCAGCGGCGGCCGGTTCGACCACTGGCACCAGCTGAATTCCGGTCTTGTGAACGACGTTGTCTACGGCGTGGCGGTGGAGAATGACAACGTCTGGGCCGCCACCACCGCGGGCGCTTCCCGCTACAACACGGTCACCGGCGAGTGGACCATCTTCACCGAGAAGAACGCGCCGATGGAAGAGATCTGGAACTACGGCGTCCACTACCGCGACGGCAAGGTCCATCTCGCCGTCTGGGGCTCCGGCGTGCTCGAGTATGACGTCAAGACCAACCGCTGGAAGGACTATCTCGATCCCGACGGCGAAATGGAGATCGACCTGTACCGCGACGACGGCATCGTCCATGTGATCACCACTGGCGCCAACTATGTCGACAACGTGCTCTGGGTGTCGTCCTATTTCGGCGTCTGCCGCTACGACGGCCGCAACTGGCGGGGCTTTTACAACATGGACTCCGGCCTGCCCTCGGACTTCAACAACAACCTGCGGGCGCGCAGCGGGCGCGAGGCGTGGTTCGCTTCCGACAAGGGGCTCGGCGCCATCATGGACGCCGAAACCAACACGTGGGTGGCCTACACGCGCGATCCGAAGTCGGATTCAGGCAAGGCCGTCGTGATGCGCGACAAGACGGTGCTCGAAACCATCGAAATGGGCCTGAACGTGCCCCACAACTTCATCATCGCCATCGATGTCGATGACAAAGACGTCTTCGTGGCGACGGCGAAAGGGCTCGCCTGGGGCATCGGCGAAGGCTACTATTCCGGCCTGCGCGAGAGGCCGCGCATGCTGGCCGAAAACAGGAGGGACGAGAAATGAAACGGCTGCTGCCTTTCCTTGCCTGCGCCGTCCTGCTGGCCTCGGACGAGGCGAAGAAGCCGGCCTCGAGCGAGCCGCTCGTGCCGCCCGGCATCGAAGTGGACGATCACACGCTGGAGGTGCTGCGGCGAATCAATTCTGTCGGCCCGTATGAAGTGCCCGACATCCGGCTGCGCCGCGAGACTTCCTATGCGAAGACTCCCGTCGACTACGAGCCCTTCGGCAAGATCAAGCCCTACAAGGAACATTTCCTCGAGCAGATGCAGTACAACGGCCCGGGCCGCGCCATTCCGGAGCCGGAGGATGTCAAGACCGTCAAGATCGGCTTCATCGGGCCCATCATGAGCACGGTCAGCATCGCCACCGGCGGGGCGAGCCACGAAGAGCCGCTCGGCATCAAGATGCTGCAGGGAGCGCGCCTGGCCATCGAGGAGGCCAACGCGAAAGGCGGCTACCTGCGCCGCAAAGTCCCCTTCGAACTGGTTGTCACCAATGACAACGGCCTCTGGGGCTCCACGGGGAACGAAGTGGCCAACTTCCTGTACCGCAACCCCGTCTGGGCCATCCTCGGCACCATCGACTCGGCCAACTCCCACATCGCCATCCGCGTGGCGCTGAAGGGCGAGATCGTCGTCATGAACACGGGCGACACCGATCCCACCTACATCGAGACCAACATCCCGTGGACGATGCGCTGCATCGGGGACGACCGTCAGATGGGCTACCTGATGGTGGATTACATGATCCGCAAGATGGATTACAAGCGGATCGCCATCATCCGCGCCTCCAACCGCTACGGGCGCTTCGGCGTGCGCGAGATCCGCGATTCCGCGCGCCGCCTTGGCCGTCCGGTGGTCATCGAGATGGCGTACAAGCTGGGACAGGACGATTACTCGCTGCAGATCGACCGGATCGCCGACGTCAAGCCGGATGTCATCGTCCACTGGGGCGACGCGCGCGAGGCGGCCATCATCCTGAAGCAGATCCGCGAGCGCGGCATGAAGCAGCCCTTCCTCACGTCCGACCGTGCGGTGACGAAGGAATTCCTCCAGATCGCCGGCGAGCACGCCGAGGGCGTCATCGCCGGCTACCCCTGGAACCCCGATGCGCCGAATCCGCGCTATGCCGAGTTCCGCGAGCGGTTCAGGAAACGCTTCAACGACGAGCCGGACACGTACGCCGCCCACGCCTACGACGGCATGAACATGCTGATCTGGGCCATCCAGGTGGCCGGACTGAACCGCGCCAAGATCCGCGACATCCTCGCCACGCGCATCAAGCCGTGGCCCGGAGTGACCGGCGACATCCCGTTTTCGGCTGTTCTCGACGACGCCGGCGAAGTCTATCTCGCCCGGTTCGAAAACGGCCGCTGGCGCTATTACTCGCGCGAGGATCTCCAGATCCCGCGCGGCTATGTGCCCATGCGCGAGCGCACCGCGCGCGAGCTGCTGACGCAGGCGGAGACGAAGTGACGCGATGATGACGCGGAGGCATTTCCTGGCCGTGCAGGCGGCGGCGCCCTATCTCGACAGGCGCGCCGCGCCCCTGCAGCCGGGCGAAGCGCCTTCGCCGGACATCGACGATCTGCCCTTCGTGCCCGTCGGCTTCTTCGGACCGGACGATCCGAAGCATGAAGCCGGGGGCGCGGTGTTCATGGGCGTGCAGCTCGCCCTCGAGCACGCCAACGCCCGCGCGGGCGAAGAACAGAAACCCTTCCGCCTGTTCTGCCGCTGGTCGGACGATCCGTGGCGGGCCGGGGCCTCGGCCGTGGTGCGGCTGGCCAAAGAAGACCGCGCCGTCGCCGTCATCGGCGGCATCGACAGCGCCTCCACGCATCTGGCGGAGCAGGTGGCCGCCAAGGCGCTGTTCCCGCTGCTGGATCCGGTCTCGACCGACGAAACGGCCAATGCGGCGTTCGTTCCCTGGATCTTCAGCTGGGCGCCGGGCGACTCCGTCCTTGCCCGCGCCATCCGCGACGGTCTCGGCGGCGCCAAATATACGCTGCTGGCCGCCACCGATCACGGCTCGCGGCAGCTGGCGCGCGTGCTCGCGCGCATGGCGCAGCCGGCCGAGCGGCACGACTTCCAGCCGCCCAATCTGCCGCCGGAGCCTGCGCACGATGCGGTCGTTGTTTTTGCGCCGCCTTCCGCGCTGTGCGCCGTCCTCTCGAGGCTGCCGCGGGACTGCAGAGTCATCTGCGGCCCTACGGCCTGGTCCCGCGCCTGCCGCGGCCGGCTCGCGCGCCCGGTGATGGCGCCCGTGCTGGAAACACCCCGTCCCGAACTGCTCCGGGCCGCCGAGGCCCGCTTTCAGGCTGCCGGCGATGTCTTCCTGCAGCTTGCCTACGAGTCCACCGCCCTGCTGTTAGAATGCATTCAGTCAGCAGGGCCAAACCGTTCTGCCGTGCGCGGGCGGCTTGCTTCGCGCTTCGCGCCCAACGGCAGGCGGGCGATTTCATCCGTCATCCTAGAGGAGGTCTCTCCATCATGAGGCTCGAAGAAGCCCTGGCCGAAGCCGCAAGGGCCGTTTCCATCGAAAAGAAGGCGATTTCGAATCCCCGCGTGCTCAACGAGGCCTATTGCTACGCCAAGCCCAGCTCGTTTTCGCGCGGCCTGCGGCTCGAATTCGGCAACATCGTCGTCCTGCTGATCAGCGGCACGGCTTCCATCGACGAACACGGCCGCTCCGTGCACATCGGCGACTTCCGTGCGCAGGTGCGCCGCACATTCCACAACATCACCGGTCTGCTCGAAAGCGAAGGCGCTACCTGGAAGGACATCGTGCGGACCACGTGCTACCTGCGCGACATCGAGCGCGATTACGAGGCCTTCAACGAGGAGCGCACGCGCTTTTATCAGGAGCAGGGCCTCGACCCGCTGCCTGCTTCCACCGGCATCCAGGCCATCCTGTGCCGCCCGGAGCTGCTCGTCGAAATCGAAGCCATCGCCATCTTCCGCAAACCGGAAGCCGCGGAGTAGGCGCGGCAAGCGGGGCCTGAGGGACGGCTGGCGCGCCGGCGGAGTCCGGCGCCGTTGCCGCATGGCGGCAAAGGAAACGACTCCCTGCCGGCTCTCAGGCTGCCGCCCCTACTGCACAAGCAGGGGCACTTTGACATCGATGGTGCGTGGCGGGAAGCACATCTTCTCGTTGCAGGCCTGGTAGCGGAGCTTGCCGGAGAGGAAAGCCGGACCGGGCATGGCGTTGGGCGTCCGGCGGAAGCGGGTGACGATCTCGAAATCGCCGTCGACGACGGAGATCGGCTTCTCGGTGAACTCGAATTTCTCGAGCTTCGCCTTCGGATAGACGATTTCCACCGGTTCGAGCGGCGCCTTCGACTCCCACGCCAGGCGGAGCGGGATGAGGTAGTCTTCCGAGGGTTTGTCGGAATTGGCGTGATAGCCGGGGCGCATGCTGAGCTTCAGCGGCACCTGCACCTCGCCCTGGCGCGGCACGACCACCTTCTGGGGCTCCTGCAGCGACAGAATCTGGGGCGCCTGGGCGGAGAGGGGCGGCGCGAGGGCGGCCAGCGCGCTAATCCAGAAGCTGGCGGATTTCTTCTTCATAGGTCTTCTTCGTCACCAGGCCGACGTGAGTGCCGGCGATGCGTCCCTCGCGGTCGATGAGGAAAGAAACAGGCAAAGCTTCCACGCCGCCGTATTTCTGCTCCACTTCCATCGTGCTGATGACGACCGGGTAGTTGACCTGGCGGGATGCCAGGAAAGGCCGCACCGCTTCCCAGCCGTCTTCATCCACGCTGACGCCGATGACGGTGAAACCGCGGTCTTTGAAGGTGCGCTGGAACTCGACGAACCAGGGGATCTCGATCTTGCAGGGTCCGCACCACGTGGCCCAGAAGTTGAGCAGCACGACCTGCCCGCGGTAATCGGACAGGCGGATGGTCTTCCCGTTCATGTCCTTCAGTTCGAAGTCCGGCGCAGCCTTGCGGGCGGACGCGTCCGCGCCGCGGCGGGAAGAGGGCTCGCCTTTGGAGATCTGGGAAGCGCAGCCGGTCAGCAAAAGGCTGGAGGCCAGCACAAGAGAAGCAATGGACATCAAGAGACGGTGCATTCCTGGGGAAGATCCTATCGGGGATTCTATCAGGTTAGATGGGGAACACCCCTCCGCGGTGACGCCTGAAATCGGCAAACCAGCGGAGGCGCCGCCGCCGCAGCCGGGGTTCGAGGCTGAACTCGTCATGAGACTGGAGAATGCCGAAAGCCGAGGCGGCGCCGTCGCAGAAGCTTTCGCAGACGTATTCGCGCCAGCGGCGCGTCCCGCCGGCTACATCGAATGGACGCAGCGCGCGCAGCCGCTGTTCGGCGGACCAGCCGAGCTCGCCTGCCGCTCCCTGCCGCACCTGCTCCCGCAACAGTTCCTCCCACTGCCGCCGGACCGGATTGCCCAGCCGGACCCAGACGAAGTGAAACAGCTCGTGGAGGGCGATCCGGGACAGTTCGCCGGGATCGTGCCTCAGCGCTTCATCCAGCACCATCCGCCGCTCGCGAAGGAAGCTGGCCGCGTGAACCTCCTCGCCCGGCCCGGGGCCGAAGCGGAGCCTGCCGCGCCAGGCGCGGAGGTCGTTTGCCCACTCCACGCGCACGGGCGCTCCCTCGAAGCGCACTGGCTCGCGCGTCCGCACGCCTATGGCTTCGGCGAGCCGGACTGCAGGTATTGCGGATCCCGCGCTTCCAGCTGCACGCTCTTCTGAATGCCTTCGATCCATTCCCGGAATCTGGCCTCGCGCACGGCTTCGTAGACTTCGTTGCGCACGTCGTCCAGAGGAGGCGTGACGAAATCCGTCAGGCGGAAAATCCAGAAGCCCCCGGACTGCCGCACGGGGTCGGAGACCTGTCCGGGGCGCAGAGAGAAGATGGCGGTGCGGATCTCGGGGGGCAGGCTCTTGTCATAGGGCTGCAGAGGCCGGTAGTCGCCGCCTTTTTCACGCGTCTCTTCGTCGTCGGAGAACTTGCGCGCGAGCTCGGCAAAATCGGCCCCGGCCCGCGCTTTGGCCGTCAGCTCGCGGGCCAGCTTTTCGGCCTCGGCGCTCGTGCGCGGGCGCTTCGCTTTCGGATCGCGCGAGGGCAGGGGATTATCGTTGAAGCTGATGTAAATCACCTTCACGTGCGCGCGGGAGAACTCGTCCTTGTGCTCAGCGAAGTACTTCTCCTGCTCCTCCGGCTTCACGATGATTTCCAGCGCCGCCAGTTCCGTCATCGCCTGGGCCAGGTACACCATGCGGTTGTAAGCGAGACGGGTCTTGTGGGGCTCCTGCTCGGGCACTTTCCGCTCTTCGGCAAGCTGCGCCAGCCGAGTGACCAGGCCGTACTGCCGGAGAAACGCTTCCTTGTTCAGAAAGAAGTTCCGGGCGACATCCGGGGGCAGGGAGCGGATCATCGACTCGAGTTCGTTTCTCCGCCACTCCTTCCCGTCCAGCACGACGACGACAGGATCGTCAGCGGGCGCAGGAACCTGCGCCGCGGCGGCAAAGATGGCGGCAAAGGCGAGAACAGCGGGGTACGGACGGAGGGGGTGAATCATTGTCTATCCTCAAGATAGCATGCGCGTTTTCAGCATCAGCCCGGCGCAGCCAAGCGCCCGGAGGCGGTCGTGAAGCTCGATCCGCTCGCTGGGCCGCTCTGGCTGGATGTCAGCCTCTGGTCGGCCGATCTCGCGAACCTGGAGCGCGACATCCGGCGCCTGGAGCCGTTCGCCGACTCCTTCCATCTGGACGCAGCCGACGGGCACGCGGTGAGGAACCTGCTGTTCTTCCCCGACCTGGTGGCGCGGATCCGCCAGATCACGTCCAGGCCGCTGCACGTCCACCTGTTCGCCACGCGCCCCATGGATCTGGCGCCGCTGTTTGTGGATGCCGGGGCGGACTGGCTGACGGTGCCGCTGGAGACGGGCAAGCGCGTCTGGCAGGTCCTCGAATGGGCGCAGGGGCGGGGCTGCCGGGCAGGCGTCAGCCTGGAGCTGGAGACGCCGGTCGAGCTCGTGCGGGGGCTGCGGCAGCGCGTGCAGCATGTCGTGCTGATGGGCACCCCTTCCGGCGTCAAGGGGTGTGGGCTGGACGAGCGCGCCTGCGACCGGATGGCCGAGGCGTCCGCGTATCTGGAGGGCACGAAAGTTCTGCTGCTGGCCGATGGCGGGATCCGGCAGGAGACGGTTCCGCTGCTGCGCGCCTCCGGGGCGCAGGGCATCGTACCGGGCTCGCTGCTGTGCAGCGCGGAGGATCCGGCGGCCGTCCACGAGTGGCTCAAGAGCCTGTGAACCCGTCTGAGGCGGCGGCGCGTCGGAAGCAGGACTCCCAGCGGCCGGGGGCGATTTCGCCGGTCCAGGCCTCGAAGCCGGCCTGGCGCATCATCTGGATCAGCGGCGAGGGGCAGAAGCTGCTCGACAAGACCACCATTTCGTCAGGGCCGAGCAGAGAGGCGCACTCTCTGACCTTGCCGGCGGGATGAACGCCCGTGGCGAGCATCCCGTCGGCGTCGACGCGGAAACGGGGCGTGAACTGCGCCGCCCAGTCCGGCCGGGGCGCCGGTGGAAGGGGGACGTGGCCGCCGGGGCCGCAGGCGGCTTCCTGCTCTTCCTCGCCGGCCCAGGATCGCACCGTGGCAACAAACTCGGGCGCCGGCAGACCGGCGAGACGCGCGGCCTGTTCGAGAGTCGTGCCCTCCAGCAGGCTGCGGCGCATGGCTTCGCTGCGCACAGTGGCGAAGGCGGGCAGCGCGGTCATCAGGCGCGGCTCGAGCTCCGGATGGGCGGCGAGCAGGACGGACAGGCGGGTTTCGGGCTGAATGCGGAGATTCATCGGGCGGCTCCTTCCGTGGCGGGTTCGTCGTACTGAAGCAGGCGGCGCTCGCCTTCGAGCGCGCGGATGCGGGTGACGTCCTGGGTGACTTCAAGGGTGCCGAGGTACCGGCCCTGGTCATCGCGGACGGCGAAGTAACGGATGTGTACGAAGCGTCCGTGGAAGGGGATCCAGAACTCGGCGACGCTGTGACGTCCGGAGCGGAAGTCATCGAGGATCTGATCGACGACGTGGACGCTGCGGGGCGGGTGGCAGTGCTGGACCTTGCGGCCGAGGATGGCGCGGGAGCGGGCGAAGATGCGGTCCGGGCCTTCGCTGTAGAAGGCCACGCGGTCGTCGGCGTCGACGAACGTGAGATCCACGGGCAGCGTGCGGAAGATGGCGAGGAGCTGCTGGAGAGTCAGGCTGCCGGTGGGCAGTTGCACGGCCTCTTCGCTCCGGAGTCGGATACCCTCGCGGAGGACGCTTTCGGGGGGCGTGTAGCCGTCGCGCGGCTCGACCAGGCACCAGCCGTAGCTGGGCGAATCGGCCCAGATCTGCGCCCAGTCGTCTTCCGTGAAGACATCGAGGCAAAGCGGCAGCAGGATGTTCTCTTCCTTGTGGATCATCTCTTCGACGGCCGCGGTGACGCTGGCGCCGATGGTGCAGACGGCGAGCTTGAAATCCGCCAGCACGGCGTCCTGCGCGGAGAGGGCCTGCTGCAGGCTCCTGAGCATGGCGCGGACTTCGTCGTCCTTGCCCCACATGACCTTCGAGGGGCCGGTGATGCCGTGGCTTTCGAGCCGCGAGAAGAAGAGGTGCTCCTTGCGCTGGTAATGCTTTTCGACGTCCATCAGCTCGTTGGCGCACTGGCGCCACGCCATCAGGTGCGGGGCGAGCTGCGCTTCGTCGTCGAGGGCGAGGATCGCCTCCATGGCCTGGCGCATGCGGGTCAGGGTTTCGCGCAGGGCCTGGTTTTCGCGCCGCATCGTGTCAACAGGATGGCCGGGAGGCACGGTGCGGGCGGGGAGCTGGACGAGCACTTCGCGCGTGAGCTGCGAGTGCAGGTCGCACATGGACATGATCTCTTCGGCGGGCATGCCCTCGGCCATGAGCTCCTGCTCCATGGCGACGATTTCCGAATAATCGGTCTCGCGGACGATGGTGCGGAGCTGGTCTTTGACGGTCTCGGGCGCTTCGCCCTGGTGCAGCCGCTGGATGATGGTTTTCAGCTGGCGGACGCGCTGCGCGCGGTTGTCGATGATTTCGCTCAAACGATTCTCCTCACGGGCCAGAGTAAAGGAGAGCGGCGTCCTGTTCCATGACTGGAGTCACAGAGCGGAGCGGAATCAGCGGAGCACGACGCGGGCCAGCCCCGGATTGCCGGCGGCGTCGAAGGCGCGGACGACAACGGAGCGCTCGCCGCCTTCCACAGGCAGGCGGAGGGAGAACGCCTCTTCGCGGCTGTCGGTGATGCCGTCGGCGGCTTCGAGGACGGTCCACGGGCCGGCGTTGACGGAGTATTCGGCGCGGCGGATCGCGGAGGCGGCGTCCTCGACGCGCACTTCCAGAACCCACTCCTGACCCTGGCGGCTGGGCTCGAGGATGCGGACGCGCGGCGGTGTCTGGTCGATGAGGACCGGCGGGCTGACGAGATCGGACTCGCGGGCGGCCTGGGGGCTGTTGGCGAGCCGGTCCGAGGCGACGACGCGGAAAAAGTAGCGGCCGTCGGCGAAGACCTCGCCGTCCTGCTGGAAGGTGTTTTCGCGGAGGTCGGCCTTGAGCAGCTTCCACTCCCGTTCCTCTTCGCCGCGGTAGTAAAGCGTGTAGATGAGCGTGTCGCCGTCGGGATCGTCGGCCTGCCAGGAGAGGTAGAGCTGCTGCATGCCGGTGCGGCTGACGGTCTGCGTGGGCGTGCCGCTGCTGGTGGACTGGCCGGTGTCGCCGGTGTCGGTGACGGTAATCGAATAGGCGACCGAAGACTGCTGGGCGGGCGCGGTAGGCTTGGGCTGGGCGGCGGCCCACTGCGGCGTCACCTGGATGCTGCGGACGACAGGGCGGCCGTTCTGCGGCTGATAGCTGACGGCCACGGAATCGATGACGGGGGCGGGACCGTTGCCGGGGGAGATTTCGACGCGCCACTGGATGTAGCGCGCATTGGGGCTGGAGATGGCGTTGCGCGCCGGGTCGGAGATGGGTTCGGACCAGTCGCTCCAGGTCGGGTCCGGGCGGGCGGAGTTGCCAGAACGGGTGCGGAAAGAGAGTTTGCCGGAATTCAGCTCGGCGCGCCACTCGAGGCGGCCCCAGCGGGCGGCGTTGCCGGCGTCGTGCACCGGGGACTCGTAGATGCCGGTCTGCGCCTCGGCGCCGTTGAGCCGGTACAGCTTGCCCTGGTTGCTGGTGGCGGCGTAGATGGATCCGGCAGACTCAGCGAGGCGGGTGGTTTCGCCCTCGCGGGTTTCGACGAGCAGAGCGGCCTTGAGATCGGGCGAGAGCCGGTAGATGCGGCCGTGGGAGTCCGTGGAGAAATACAGGTCGTTGCCGCGGACGATCAGGTCGTAGACGTTCTCTTCGCGGCTCGACCAGAGGCTTTCGACGAGGTTGTCGGGATGGATGCGATACAGAGCGGACTTTTCGGCGCTGAGGTCGATGGCCGGGGCCGGCGGGGGAGTTTCCGGCGCCGCCGCGGCAGGTTTGGGCTGCTCCGGCTTCGGCTGGAGGTCGATGCCGCGCTGTGCGGCGTCGGCATCGGCAGAGACGGTGATGGTGGTGGTGACGATGCCGGCGGACTGCGACGCGGCGGCGGAGCTGGCGGTCTGCGCCTGGCGGCGGGCGTACGCGCCGCCCATGGCGGCCACGTAGACGGAGCCGTCAGGAGCGGGGACGATGGAGCGGATCTCGGGAAGGCTGGAATCGTAGAGGACAAAGGCGCGGTTCCTGCCCTCGATGCGATAGAGGATGCCGTTGGGCTCGGTGCCGGCGAGCAGCCGGCCTTTCGCGTCGAAGGCGAGGGCCATGACGTGGGTCTGGCCGGTTTCGTACCAGATTTCGCCCTGGCCGTTCGGGGAGACGCGCCAGATGCGGCCGTTCTGGCCCGTGCCCGCGAAGAGCGAGCCATCCGGAGCGGCGGCGAGCGCCCAGATGTATTTCTCGCCGGGGTCGAAGAATTCAGCGGCCTTGCCGTTCTCGATTTTCCAGATCTTGCCGTCGGGGGAAGATCCTGCATAGACAACGCCGCGCGCATCCACGGCGAGCGCGAACACTTCCGGCTGCGGAGCGGACCACAGGACGGCGGGTTTGTCGCCCGGTTTCATCTGGTAGACGCGGCCGCGGTGCCCCGTGGAGAAATAGACCGTGCCGCCGGGGGCCACCACCAGGCTCCAGACGCCGGCTTCGCCGGTTTCGGCGGCCGTCTCGAGCCGGGGGGCGAGCGTGAGCTTGCCGTCGCGCGTGAGCGAGACGCCGAGGAAGCGGCCCTTGAGGAAGTCGTTGTACGTGTTGCTCTCCCAGACGCTGGAGCTGCCCGCGGAACAGAGCAGCGCGGCGCCGGAGACGAGAGCGAGACAGCGGGGGGAGAGCTTCATTCTTTCACTTCCACCTGAATGGTGCGGGAGCCGGAAAACAGATACGGCGCAGGATCCATGCGGATCTCGGCAATCAGGGAGTTGGCCTGCTGGGATGCGCTCTGCAGCAGAGCGGTGTTCATGGACGGCGGCAGCAGGGGGAGATTCTCGCCCTGGACCTGGAGCGTCGGGGCGGAGCGCCAGACGCGGAGATAGGGCCGGTCGTTCGGATGGAGGCGCGTGAGAAACGCGCGGAGCTGGTCGGGGGAGCGCGGCGGCGACAGCAGGAACTGGCGGAACTCGAGCAGGTTGGCCGAGGGGCCGTCAGTGACCGTGAAATACAGAGGGCCAGCGGGCGCGCCGACGGGGACGCGGTAGGTGGCCGTGCGGGCCAGCTCCACGCCGCTTTCGCCCTGGAAGAGCGCGGTGATGTCCACGCTCTCTCCGGGGCGCACGGTGCGCCTGGAACTCCAGACGCCGTCGAGCTGGAGCTGGCGCTTTTCGTTGCTGACTTCCAGATCCAGCTCGAGACCGCCGAAGCGGAGCGAGTCGAATCCGCTCTGCAACAGCGCCGCCACAGGCGCGGCGGCCGAGGCCGACACGAGAGTGGGCGTGCCCAGCTCGGCGGCAAACACGTTGTGGATGGGGATGGGCTCGCCGCCGCGCACGAGCATCCGGCCCCGGACCGTGATGGTGGAGACGCCGGCGGTGCGCTCGGTGGCCTCGAGCGCCGAGAACACGGCCATCTGCACGAGAATCGGCGTCAGCAGACGGTCGTCCACCATCTCGAGCTGGTAAGAAGAAGCGCGGCGCGAGGGCGGGGCGCTGGCGACGCGGATTTTCACGGGCAGCATGCGGGCCTTGCGGTTGAGTTCGCCAGCGACGGCAGCCGAGTGATCGAGCAGGATCGCGCCCAGCCACTCGCGCGGGTTGGAGATCTTGAACGACGAATTCAGGCTGGGCAGGAGGGCCAGCACTTCGGCGCGGGCGAAGGGCATCTCGGTTTCCCCGGCGCCGAGAAAGCGGTGGCCGAAGGCGTAGACGCGGCGCCCGTCGACATGCGTGACCGTGCCGTCCGCGCCGACGCTCATGTCGCCGGTCATGAGCTGCACGCTGATCATTTCACCCGGCTGCGGAGGCGCAGGAGCAGTGGCGGACGGGGCCGCGCGGCCGCCGCCGAGCCCCTGGACGGGTTCGAGCCCGGCAGCGCGGAGGCGAGGCGCGAACTGTTCGATCGTGCTCCGTGTGAAGCCGCTCAGCCAGAGGGGGGTCGAGATCTCCACGAGGCGCGAGGCACCGACTTCGATCTCCTGCCGCGTCGGCAGACCCGCGGCGAAATCCAGAGGATCGGATGGCATGCGGGCCGCCCGGGCAGGCACGGGCGGACCAAGCATCTCCTCTATGGGACGGATGCCAGCGATGGGGGCTTTCGAAAACGGAAACGAGTAGGCCACCGCGCCGATGAGCTTGCCGTTCACGTACACCGGGCTGCCGCTCATGCCCTGCATCACGCCGGTTTCTTCGAGGGGGCCGCCGCTGAGCCGGGCGAGGATGATGGATTGTTTCGGGCCGGCGTTTTCGAGAACACCAAGGATTTCGCAGCGGAATTCCTCGACTTTCGCGCCGTCGAAGACCGTTTTCCCGGTGCAAGCCATGCCTTTCCGGACTTCCCTGAGAGGCAGGATGCCCGGCGGCGCAGCCGGCACGGCGGCGGCGAGAAGCAGGAGCGCGAAGATTCCCCGAAGCCGCGGCACGCTTTCATTGTAGACTTGCCCCGCGGCGCCGGAACTCCAGAAGTGCGGCCGAGCAGGGGGGCGCCTGTTCTCGCGCGGCCTGCGGCCGTTTCGCACGCGGTTGCGAACCCGCTGTGAACCCGCAGGGATTTTTCACGGTAGCGGAAGTCCGGCCGGGTCACGGGGACTTGATCGCGCATCGGGTGCCGTGCCCGCGCGGCACGGTCGGGCGCCGCGTGCGCGCGGGGACTCGAAGGGCTGGGGCGATGGCGATTGAACCGTCCGGTTGCAGCCCCGCGGGCGGGTGCCGCGCGGCCCGGTTTGCGCGGGGCGGGTTTCGGTTCGTTTCGCAAAATCGTTTTTTCGGGTTTGTAGGGGTGTTGCGGGGCAAGGGTTTGCGGGAGGGGGCACGGTTGGGATGCAGCCGCCGCCCAAGGGCGGCGGGAAACCCGTTGGGGAGGGCGCGGGCGGCACGGGTGGAGAAACGCTGCCTCGAGAGTTGCCCTGACATGAGGTGCGGAGCTGGCGACGGACTGGCCGCGCCTGCGGCGCGAGGGGGGGTATCGAAGGGTTGGGGAGGTTGGATAACCGCTTGGTCGCAGCCCTCCGGGCTGCTCTCGCGCGGCTCTGTTTGAGTGATGGTCGCGCCTGCGGCGCGATACGGAGGTATCGAAGGGTTGGGGAGGTTGGATAACCGCTTGGTCGCAGCCCTCCGGGCTGCTCCCGCGCGGCTCTGAATCCGTTCTATGCTGCGTGGGTCAGTCGATGAAGCCGCGCCAGGTGTTGCCCTTCTGGTCTCTCAGGATGACGCCGTAGCCGTCCGACACGCCCGTGATGTAATCGCCGTTGGAGGACCGGAAGCGGTAGCGGATGGTGTCATCGGGCTGCCGCTCGGCGACGCCCCGCCACTCGTTGCCGAATTCATCCCTCAGGTGGATGTAGTCCCCGTCTCCTGGTCCCGCAACAACCCGGTTGGAGCTGTCGTGGAAGTGGAGAAATCCGCTCTTGACGCCCGAGTTGGCTCGCCTTCGCCGGTAGATCATAGCCCAGTCTAATTATCGGCTCGAACCGGCCCGGCTGCCATCAGGTTTTTTCCTTAGGCGGCACCCCGCGCCGGCCCCTCCGCCCTGCGAGGAGGTGCGGCGGGCGGCGCGGTTCGGCTACTTTGGGAAACGTCGGCCATGAGAGCGGTGATTCAACGGGTTTCGAGCGCCAGCGTGACGGTGGGCGGGACAACCGTCGGACGGATCGGTCCGGGGCTGCTGGTGCTGCTCGGCGTCGCCAAGGGGGACACGGAGCAGGACGCCGCGATGCTGGCACGGAAGATTGTCGAACTGCGTGTGTTCCAGGATGACGCAGGGAAGATGAACCTGAGCGTCAAAGACACGGGGGGCGCGCTGCTGGTGGTGTCGCAGTTCACGCTGTGCGGGGATACGCGCAAGGGCCGGCGGCCGAGCTTCGATCTGGCGGCGCCGCCGGAGGAGGCGCGGCGGCTGTACGAGAAGTTCGTGGAAGCGGCGCGCGCCGAGGGCGTGCCGGTGGAGACGGGGGTCTTTCAGGCGATGATGTCGGTGAGCCTGGTCAACGAGGGGCCGGTGACGTTTCTGGTGGAGAGCCGAGATCCCAGCCGAAGCGGCGGATGAGGTCGTCGATGGGGCCGTCGGCCACGATGCGGCCGTGGTCGAAGAAGACGGCGCGCGGGCAGAGGGCGCGGGCGAAGGCGGCGTCGTGGGTGACGACGAGTTTGGCCTGGGGCAGCTCTTTGAGCAGTTCGAGCAGAGCGCGGCGGGCGGGGGGATCGAGGTGCGTGGTGGGTTCGTCGAGAATCAGCACTTCCGGCTCGACGGCGAGAATGCCGGCCAGAGCCACGCGCTGCTTCTCGCCGCTGCTCAGGTGGTAGGGGGCGCGGTCGAGATCTTCCTCGATGCCGACCAGGGCCAGAGCGTGGCGGGCGCGCCGCTCGGCTTCTTCACGCGAGAGCCCTGCCTGCAGGGGGCCGAAGGCGACGTCGTCGAGAATGGTGGGGCGGAAAAGCTGGTCTTCGGGATCCTGGAAGAGGAAGCCGATCTTGCGGCGGATCACCTTCAGGTGCGGGGGATCGAGGGGCAGGTCGCAGACGCGGAGATGGCCTTCGCCGCGCAGGATGCCATTCAGATGCAGCAGGAACGTCGTCTTGCCGGAGCCGTTGCGGCCGAACACGGCGACGTTTTCGCCGCGGTGCAGCTGGAAATCGACGCCGCGGAGGATTTCGCGGCCTGGCTGGTACGAAAAGCGCAGTCCGCGGGCATGGACGATGCAGCTCATCGCAGCCCTCCGCCGCCGCGCGCCAGCTGGGCGCGGTGGACGCGCACGGCGCGCTGATAGGATGCGGCGAACAGGACGGCGAGGCTGGCCGCCGATACTTCAAAGGAGCGATCCGCGCCGCGGGCTGCGGCCGCCGTGCGCATGCGCCAAGCCTGTTCGCTCAACACCCCCAGGTAGCGCCAGATGAAGTGCATCACTTCCAGAATCAGCCGCGGAGCGCCGAACCGCGCAGCCGCGGCAAGGACTTCCTCAAGGGGCGTGACGGCCATCAGCAGCGCCGCCCACAGCGCGGAGACATAGGGTTTCCAGAGCAGCAGGACCGCGCGCGCAGTGTCGCCCGCATGCCAGCTCATCAGGGCGAACACGGCCGAGAAGGGCAGCACGGCGGCGGCGCGCCAGGCGATCGGGCCGGCGGGCAGGCGCGCGGAGATCGCAAGCAGGATGGCGAAAGGAGCGGCGATCCAGGCTTCCGGGCGGAGCGACGTGAACAGGATGGCGGCCAGTGTTGCGGCCAGCTTCCAGCGCGGGTCCAGACGGTGCAGCCACGAGCTTCCGCGGCTCCACTCGTCGAACACGAAATGCCGGGGCCCTATGCGCTGCGCCACCGCGAGATCCATCTTCCCGCCGCCCAGCAGACGGCGGCGGTCACAGCCAGTCCGAGCAGTCCCGCGCCGGCCTTCTGGAGCCAGTCCGAGGGGAGCCACTTCGCTTCATAGTCCGGCATGGGAGAGGCAAGCACGGTGCGTTCGAGTTCCGTGATGCCGAGGGTTTCGGCGAGATGTTCCAGCCCGTCGGGCAGCGAGGACGCGACGAGGAAGCCTGCCGCGGCGAGAAGGAGGCTGGCCAGAAGGAGGCCCGAAAGCGCGCGGCGCGGCGAGCCGTGCGCGCGCTCGAGGAGACCGGGCTGCACGGACTCAAGCGCGGCCACCACGGCGGCTGTGATCGCGCCCTCCAGAAGAGCCGTCAGCCCGAAGACGCCCAGCGCCACCGCAAGGGCTGGGGGCGGAATCCGGATGCCGGACAGCGCCAGCTCCGCCAGCGCGAGACAGGCGGCCACGAAGGCGCTCAGCGCGCCCGCGGCGAAAGCGGCCGTGCGGCGGCGGCGCAGGCTTCCGAAGGCCTGCCATGCCCAGCCTCCCGCAGCCACGCCCGCGAGAGCCATGTTGAACACGTTGGCGCCCAGCGCCAGCACGCCGCCGTCCTGAAACAGCAGCGCCTGGATGGCGAGGATCGCCGTCATGACGACCACAGCGGGCGCAGCGCCCAGCGTGATGGCCAGAAGCGCGCTGCCGAGGAGATGCCCGCTGGCGCCTGCAGCCACGGGGAAGTTGATCATCTGGGCGGCGAAGACGAACGCGCCGGCCATGCCCATCAGCGGCACGCGGGATTCTTCCAGCGCCTGCGACGCCCTGCGCGCCGCGGCGCCCGCGCCGGCGAGGCTCGCCGCGCCGAGAACGCCCAACACCGCCGGTGACAGATACCCGTCGGGGATGTGCATGACGCCACCACAGTAGCAAACCGCAGAGGAGTGTGCTACCCGCGTCCGCCACGCTACGATGAAGGTCTGACGCATGGCCGAGCGCGACACCGCGATTCTGTTGATCCGCTGCCCGGATGCGAAAGGCCTTGTGGCAGGCGTGTCCGGGTTTCTTTACGATCACGGGGCGAACATCCTGTCCACGGACGAACACCGCGACGACGAATCGGGGCAGTTCCTGATGCGCGTCGAATGGGACCTGGACGGCTTCGGGCTGGGGCGCGAAGAGTTCGCGCGGGCGTTCGATGGCGCGGTGGCGCGGCGGTTCGGCATGCAGTGGCGCGTGGCGTATTCGCGCGAGCGGATGCGCGTGGCGCTGTTCGTGTCGAAATACCTGCACTGTCTGAGTGATCTGCTGCACCGGCACCGCGAAGGCGAGCTGCGGGCCGACATCCGCATGGTGGTCAGCAACCACGAGGACGCGGCGGCGATGGCGGGTTTTTACGGGCTGCCGTTCCATCATGTGCCGGTGACGCCGGAGGGGAAGCGGGACGCCGAGCGGAGGCAGCTGGAGCTGCTCGAAGCGGAACGGATCGACCTGGTGGTGCTGGCGCGCTACATGCAGGTGCTGTCGCCGGAGTTTGTGGAGCGCTACCCGGCGCGGATCATCAACGTGCATCACTCGTTCCTGCCGGCGTTCAGCGGGGCGCGGCCGTATCATGCGGCGTTCGAGCGGGGAGTGAAGCTGATCGGCGCGACGGCGCACTACGTGACCGACGTGCTCGACGACGGGCCGATCATCGAGCAGGAGGTGGTGCGGGTGTCGCACCGGGACCAATTGGCGGACATGATCGAGAAAGGCCGCGACGCGGAGCGGCTGGCGCTGGCGCGGGCGGTGCGGTGGCATCTCGAGCACCGGGTGCTGCTGGACGGGCGCAGGACCGTGGTGTTCGTGTGAGGGAGGGGCGGCGGTGATTCTGGGCACCGGCATCGATCTGGCGGAAGTGGCGCGGATCCGCGAGGCCGTGGAGAGGTACGGGACGCGTTTTCTGGAGCGGGTGTTCACGCCCGGCGAGATCGCCTACGTCGAGACCAAGGCGAACCGCTTCGAGCGCTATGCGGCGCGCTTCGCGGCCAAAGAAGCCGGGATGAAAGCGATCGGGACGGGCTGGAGGGGCGGCGTGCGGTGGCAGGATTTCGAAGTGAGGAACCGGCGTTCGGGGCGGCCGGAGCTGCTGCTGCACGGGGTGGCGGCGGAGGTGGCGCGGCGGATGGGCGTCGAGCGGATCCACCTGTCGCTGACGCATACGGAGACCGTGGCTCAGGCGTTCGTGATCCTGGAGGGGGAAGGCGGATAGGGCGCTCTCAGCGGGGCTGGCGGACCTCTTCGGGCTGGACGGGGGCGGGCTCGGAGGGGATCCTGTCCATCTCGCGCGTCACTTCCCAGACGTGCCACATGCGGTGGATGACGGTGAGGTTGCCGAGCACGGCGATCACCCATAGCACGGCGGCCATCCGGTCGAACAGCGCTCCGATGATGAGGAGCACGATGCGCTCGGGCCGCTCGAGGAAGCCGACCTTGCACGAGGGGATGACGTTTTCGGCGCGGGCGCGCGTGTAGCTGATCATCACCGAGGCGGTCATGACGACGGCCGTGAGGACCACGTAGAAGTTCCGGTTGATGTTGGCGTAGTAGACCAGCAGGCCCATCAGAAGGGCGAGGTCGGAATAGCGGTCGACGACGGAATCGAAGAAGGCGCCGAAGCGGGTGACCTGGCGCGTCTCGCGAGCCACGCGGCCGTCGACCATGTCGAACAGCCCGGCGCCGATGATGACGAGCCCTGCATGGAAGAAGCGGCCCTGAGCCAGCAGCCAGGCGGCGCCGATGTTGATGAGGAGTCCGATGAAGGTGAGAACGTTCGGGTGGATGCGCGACAGGGCCAGGGCGCGGACGATCCAGAAAAGGATCTTCCCGGCCCCGACGCCGATGGCACGCGTGAACGTCATGGTCTCGACCAGACCAGTCTAGCTGGCCGCGTCGTGGATGGTGGTGAGCTGGAGGATCTCGAGCCGCCGGGTGCCGCCCGGGCTGGGGATGGTGACTTCATCGCCCACCTTCTTGCCCACCAGCCCGCGGCCGATGGGGGACGTGGTGGAAATGAGCCCTTTGGCCGCGTCGGCCTCTTCGCTGACCACCAGCTTGTAGGTCAACTCTTCGTTCCTGTCGAGATCGAGCACGACGACGGTGGAGCCGAGGCCCACGCGGTCGCGCGGGATCCGGGACAGGTCGATCATGGAGAACTCGGCAAGCCGCTTTTTCAGCTGCGCCAGGCGTGCATCGACGAACCGCTGGCGTTCCTTGGCCGCATGGAATTCGGCGTTTTCGCGGAGGTCGCCGTGGGCGCGGGCCTTGAGGATCTCCTTCGGCAGCTGGGTGCGCAACTCGTATTCCAGCGCGGCGATCTCTTCTTGCAGCTTCTTCTTGATGTCTTCCATCGGAGAAAAGAGGTGCGGCCCCACCGACAATTATAAACGAGTCTTCCCTGCGGTCCGGCCGGGGGCTTGCGCTTTTCCGCGGGATCGGAGAAGATCCCATGTATATCCCCGGCCGCCCAGGGCGCTTTACGGCGGGCCGGGGCGGCAGTAGAATTTCAACCAGAAAGCGGCGGCATGAGGGAAAAGCGGCGGACTTTTTCTTCTCTTCAGGCGGCAGGCGCGCTGGCGGCGCTGCTGGCCGCCTCCGCACCGCGGGTGTGCGGTCAGAACCTGATTGAGGCGGATCCCGGCAGGGCGCTGAGCGGAACCGATCTGGCGGTGCTGGAAGCCCGCGAACCACGCGACGATCTGCCCTGCCGTCTGACCCCGCTGAAGCCGGCGGTCGGATTCGACCTGAAATTCCACGCCGGTTACGAAGTTTCCCTGCCCATGAGGGAGCTGGCAGGACTGGAGAACACGCTGACCGTCATCTTCCGCGTGACCCCGGAAGGAGCGCCGGACCGGGCGAAATACTTCTCGCAGAAGATCCGCGTGCCGTCGATCGAGGCGGACGCCAAAGGAGACGCCTACCTTCAGGGCGCGTTCGATCTGGGCGAAGGCGTTTATCAGGTGGACTGGCTGATGCGCGACCGCGCCGAGAGGGTGTGCGCCAGCTTCTGGCGCGCCGAGGCGGTGCTGTCGGCCAAAGAGAAGGATCTGGCGCTTGCCCTGCCCCCTGGCACGGCGGCGCCCGCCGATGAAGACGAGTTTGCCGACGAACAGCCCGGCGAGAAGGACTACAGCGGCTCTCCTCTTTCGGTGAAGGTGCTGGTGAACTTCGCCCCGCAGAACAGCGGCGCAGCCATGCTGCAGCGCGCCGATACAGCCGCTCTGGTGTCGATCCTGCGCACGATCCACCGCGATCCGCGCATCGCGCGTTTCTCGGTTGTCGCGTTCAATCTGCAGGAGCAGCGCATCCTGTACAGGCAGGAGTTCAGCGACCGCATCGATTTCCAGGCGATCGGCGAAGCGCTGAAAGGGCTGCAGCTGGGACGCGTCGACTTCGCGCGGCTCCAGAACCGCAACAGCGATGCCGAGTTTCTGGGCGCGCTGATCCAGAACGAGTTCAAGGTGCAGGACGGCGCGCCCGCGCCGGACGGGCTGATCATCGCCGGGCCCAAGGTCATGCTGCCATCCGGCGTTCCCGCCGACGCCCTGCGCGAAGTGGGCGAAACGGAATACCCGGTCTTCTATCTCAACTACAACCTGACGCCGCAAATGAACCCGTGGCGGGACTCCATCAGCCAGGCCGTGCGCTATTTCAAGGGAACCGAGTTCACGATCAGCCGCCCCAGGGAGCTCTGGTCGGCCGTGACAGAGGTGGTGGCGCGGATCGTAAAATGGAAATCAGGGAGGCGGCCGGCCGATGCTTCCATCAGGGGTTCTCACCTGGTTCCGCCGCAGTAGTGCGATTCTGCTCGCGTCCGTGCTGTCGGCGGGCGCAGCCGCAGGCCAGACCAAACAGGGCATCCAGCCGCAGAAGCTGGCGCCGTACGTCAGTTCGCCGCAGCCCATTGTCGTCAAGATGCTGGAGATCGCCGGCCTGAAGAGCGGCGAAACGCTGTTCGACCTCGGCTGCGGAGACGGGCGCATCGTGGCCACGGCGGCCAAAGAGTTCGGGGCGAAAGCCGTGGGAGTCGAACTGAGTCCTGCTCTGGCGAAGCGCGCCAGGGAGGCGGTGGAGAGCCTGGGGCTGCAGCAGCAGGTGAAGATCATCGAAGGCGACATGATGGCCGTGGACCTGTCCGGCGCCGACGTGGTGGCCCTGTATCTGCTCACGGAAGCGAACGAGCAGCTGCGGCCCAAGCTGGAAAAAGAGCTGAAGCCGGGCGCCCGCGTCGTGTCGCTGGAGTTCCGCATCAAGGGCTGGAAGCCCGCGCGCGTGGAGAAGGTGGAAGCGCACCGGCATCCCTACACGATTTACCTCTACCAGTGGCCGCAGAAATAGGCGGAATCCCCGGCACGATATCCTCGTAACATGACGGCACGAATTGCCGGGTTCGTGTGCCTGGCGGCGCTGGCAGCCGCGCAGACGGGACTCAAGCCTGGCCGGAAATACACGTCCGTGGAGCGGCTGGCTCCGGAGCGCCTGGCCGCCGTGCAGGAGGCGCGGCAGAAGCTGGCGGCGCAGCGGAAGACGCCCGAGCCCGTGGGCGTGTACGAGGATTTTCCCGCCGTGATCCATGTGCACGCGGAAGACTCGGCGCACACGATGGGCACGCGCGCGGAGGTTCTGGCGGCTGCGAAGAAGACCGGGATCCGGGCCGTGTTCTTCAGCGATCACGGCGGTCCGCATGCAGCCACGTGGCACGGCGAACGGGACGGCGTGCTGTTCTTTGCCGGCGCCGAGAACGGATCGAAGCACGAGCTGATCTTTCCCCGCCCCGCGCCGCCGCTGCGCTTCCACTCGCATCCGGAATCCGATCCCGACGCGCCGCCCGAGGGCTGGGACGGCATGGAGATTTACAACCGCCACGCGGATCACGAAGACGACACGGATCTGATCGAGCATCTGAAGAGCGCCGCAGGCGATCCGCGGAAGCTGGAGGAGCTGGCGCGGCTGGCGCGGCAGTATCCGGACGAGATTTACGCCGCGGGGGCCGACTACTGGCCGCAGCTGTTCGAGCACTGGGACCGCGTGCTCGAATCGCGCTTCTTCACCGGGATCGGCGCCATCGACGCGCATCAGAACGCGCGGCTGGGCGGCAAGGTGCTGCTGGATCCGTACGAAGCAGCGTTCCGCAATACGGTGACGCACATTCTGGCGCGCGAGCTGACGCACGAGGCGCTGGCGCGCTCGCTGCGCGAAGGGCGCGCGTACGTGTCGCACGACTGGCTGTGCGATCCCCGCGGTTTTGCGTTTCTTGCCATCAACACGCTGGGCGTGTACGAAACGGGCGACACGGTTCCGATGGCGGGATCGACGCGGCTGGTGGCGCGCGCGCCCGTGGCGGCGCGGTGGCGGTTCATCCGCGGGGGAAAGCTGGTGCACGAGGCGACGGGCGACACCGTCACGTGGCAGGCGCAGGAGCCCGGCGCGTACCGCGTCGAGGCGTGGCTCGACATCGATGGCGAGCAGCGTCCGTGGATCTATTCGAACGCGATCCGGCTGGCGCGACCTGACGCGAGCCTGATGGCGCTGCCGTCGCAGCAGCTCGACGCATCCGTGGAAGCGGTGAATGACATCGAGTACGCACAGGGAGCAGCCGAGGACGCGGAGAAGCACAGGCTGGACGTGTACCGTCCGAAGGGCGCGGCGAGGCGGCCCGTGCTGTTCTTCGTGCATGGCGGCGCGTGGGTGCGCGGGGACCGCAAGCAGTATCCGTTCTTCGGGAATCACTTTGCGAAAGCGGGCTATGTAGTCGTCGTGCCCAGCTACCGGCTGGCGCCGAAGCATCCGCATCCGGCGCAGATCGAAGACGTGGCCGCAGCGTTCGCGTGGACGGTGCGCCACGTTGCGGACCATGGCGGCGATCCTGCGCGCATCGTGATTGCCGGGCACTCGGCCGGCGGGCATCTGGCGGCGTTGCTGGCCGCGAATGAGAAGTACCTGCGCGCGCACGGGCTGGACGCGCGGGCGATCCGCGGCGTGATTTCGCTGAGCGGAGTGCCCGATGTGACGGGCGAGGCGGGCGCGCGCGTGTTCGGCAACGATCCGGCGGTGCGGCGCGAGGCGTCGCCGCTGTTCCACGTGCGCGACGGGCTGCCGCCGCACCTGATCACGTACTGCCAGTGGGACTACCTGACGCTGCCGCAGCAGGCGCGGCGCTTTCACGAAGCGCTCGTGCGGGCGGGCGCGCGCAGCCGGCTCGTTTATGTCGAGCGCGAAAACCACATCTCGGAGATGACCAGCATCGTCAGGCCGGGGGACGCCACGGCGGCCGCGATTCTCGAGTTTCTTGGAGCATTGCAGTGACCGAGCCTCTGTTCGACGTGGTCGGAGTGGGCCTCAACGCTACCGACACGATGATTCTGATTCCGCACTTTCCCGCCTACGGCGGCAAGGTTCCTTTCATCGAAGAAGTGATGAGCCCCGGCGGACAGGTGGCCAGCGCAATGGTCTGCTGCGCGAAGCTCGGACTGCGCGTCAAGTACATCGGCACGATCGGCGACGACGAGCGCGGCCGCATCCAGTGGGAGAGCCTGCAGGGATGCGGCGTGAATCTCGATCATGTGCAGAGGCGCGTGAACACGCCCAACCAGTCCGCTTACATCCTGATCGACCAGAGCACGGGCGAGCGCACCGTATTCTGGCACCGCCCCGAGGCCCTGAAGATCACGCCGGAGCAGATTACGCCCGACCAGATCGCCTGCGCGCGGCTGCTGCACATCGACGGGCACGACACGCCGGCGGTGGCGCATGCGGCGCGCATCGCGCGCCAGCACGGCATTCCGGTGACGGTTGACGTCGACACCATCTACAAGGGCTTCGAGGACGTGCTGCCGAACGTGGACTACCTGATCACGTCCAGCGAGTTTCCCGAACGGTGGACCGGCGAGAGCGACCCGCTGCGCGCGCTGACGCTGATCCAGGAAACCTACGGAATGCGGGTTGCGGCGATGACGCTGGGCGCTCATGGCGCGCTGGCCCGCGCGGAAGGGCGATTCCATTATTCGCCGGCATTCGTCGTGAACTGCGTGGACACGACCGGCGCAGGAGATATCTTCCACGGGGCATTCTGTTACGCGGTGCTCGAGGGTTACGGCCTGGACGCCGCGCTCGAATTTTCCAATGCCATGGCGGCGCTCAACTGCACGGCGCTGGGCGCGCGGGGCCGCATCGCAACCCTGGACGAAGCGCGCGCCCTCATCGCGCGCGGCGAACGGCGCGTGAAGGCGGAATTCCGCCAGTTCTGGACGGCGGCGCGATGATCCCGATCCACGATTCGCAGAAGAGCCTTTCGCCGCCGCTGGCGACGGTGGCGCTGATCGTCACGAACACGCTCATTTTCCTGTTCCAGGTGTCGCTGGATCCTTACACGCGGAACGATTTTCTGTTCGCTTTCGGGCTGGTGCCGGAGCGGTTTTCGTGGTTCAACGTGCTGACATCGATGTTCCTGCACGGCGGGTGGATGCATCTGATCGGGAACATGCTGTTCCTATGGGTGTTTGGCGACAACGTGGAGGACATCCTCGGCCACGGGAAGTTTCTGCTGTTCTATCTGCTGTGCGGCGCGGCGGCGGCGCTGGGCCAGTACGCGATCAATCCGGATTCGCGGATCCCGATGGTGGGCGCGAGCGGCGCCATCGCCGGCGTGATGGGCGCGTATCTGGTCAAGTTCCCGCACTCGCGCATCGTCATGATCGGCTGGTTCCTGTTCGTCTTCACGTTCGAGCTGCCCGCGTATGTCGTCCTGCTGTACTGGTTCGTCGTGCAGCTGTTCAGCGGCATCGGCACGATCGCCGAGGCTGCGGCGCAGCGCGGCGGCGTGGCGTTCATGGCGCACGCGGCCGGATTTCTGGCCGGGCTGGCGCTCATTCATGTCTTCCGGACGCGCGACCGTTACCGGTTGCGCCGCGACCTGGTGTGGTGAATGTTTTATCCGCCTGCTCTCGACCTGGACAATGTGCAGCCGCTGGACGTGCTGGCCATCGCGGCGCATCCCGATGACATCGAACAGACCTGCGGCGGCGCGCTGCTGAAGATGGCCGCGATGGGCTACCGCACGGGCGCGCTCGATCTGACCGCCGGCGACATGGGCACGCGCGGCACGCCGGAGCGGCGCATCGAGGAATCGAAGGCGGCTGCCCGCATCCTTGGCCTGGCGTTCCGCGAGAATCTCCGCATGCCCGACGCGCGGCTCGAGAACAACATCAGCCTGCGCCTGACGCTGATGGCCGTGATACGGCGGCTGAAGCCGCGCGTGGTGATCCTTCCCTACTGGGAAGCGCGGCACCCGGATCACTACTACGCGTCGATCCTCGGGTTTGAAGCTTCCTTTCTGGCGGGCATCCGCAAGCTCGACGATCAGTCCGAGCCGCACCGTCCGTTCAAAGTCGTCTATGCGTCGATGTACGCGAATGTGCCGCCCACGTTCGTCGTGGACATCACGGCGCAGTTCGAGCGGCGGATGGAATCGCTGTTCGCTTACGAATCGCAGTACGGGGAATCGCCCGAGGGGGCAGGACTGTTTCCGCGGCGGGAGGAGATCCACGACCGGCTCCGTTCGATCGCGCGCTTCTATGGCAACCTGATCGGGGTCAAGTATGGCGAGCCTTACGTGGTGAAGGAGACCATGCGGGTGGACGATCTCGTCACCATGGGCGTGCGGACATTCTGAAATCGTGGCCAAGAGGAGGGCTGAGACGTCATGGTTCTGAGACATATCGGGCGGCTGGCGGAGTTCGACGCGGACCGGATGCGGAAGGTCACGCTGGCGGCAGGGGGGCGGCTCTACGCCGGGCTGAACTGTTTTCTGCCCGGGCAGGAGCACGCGGCGCACGTGCACGCCGATCAGGACAAGCTGTACTACATCATGGCCGGCAGCGGCGAGGCGCGGGTGGGCGAGGAAACGCACGAAGTCGCGCAGGGAGATCTGATTCTGGCGCCGGCGGGCGTGGAACACGGACTGAAGAACACGGGGCTCGAACCGCTGGTGGCGCTGGTCGTGTTCGCGCCTCCGCCGCCGCAGAAGTCATGACCCGCCGCGACGCACTGCTGCTCGCGTGCGCGCGCCTGGCGGCGCAGGATCCGCCGGCGTTTGCGGCGGCCATGCGGGACATCGAGACTTCGGTGGACGGGCTGCTGGGCGCCGCGGCGCTCGAGCTGAAGAGCGGAAAGCTGGCGGGCTGGCGCTCGAAAGACCGGTTTCCGCTGCTGGAGATGGTGCAGCTGCCGGTGGCGCTGCACGTGTTCGCCATGATGGAACTCGGCGAGCTGCCCTTCCGGAAGATGGTCTGGGTCGAGCCCGGTTCGTACAGCCCCGGACACAGTCCGCTGCGGGACCGCTATCCGAAGGGGGCGGTGGTCACGGTCGGGCAGCTGCTGGAAGCGGCGGTGCGCGACAACGACGCGAGCGCCTCGGATGTTCTGCTGGATCTCGGCGGCGGAGCGGAAGCCGTGCAGAAGCGCATGGCGCGCTGGTTCGGCGAGGGGCTGCGCGTGGACCGGCCGCTGGCCGGGCTGGATGCGGCGTTCCGGCTATCGGCGTCGCGGGAACGGTTCCTGATGGACGAGCGCGACACGTGCACGCCCGAGGCTCTGGTGATGCTGATGTCGGCGGTCGAGGGCGGACAGCTGCTGCACGCGGCAAGCCACGAGCGGCTGCGCGGGTGGCTGCGCGAGACGCCGCACGGAGCCGAGCGCATCCGGCCAGGGCTCGGCGATGCGCTCCTCTACCACAAGTCCGGCACGACGCCGTTCTGGGACGGCAGGAACGTCGGCATGAGCGTGGCGGGCGTGGCGGATCTGCCCGGCGGGCGCGGAAAGCTGGCGCTGGCCCTGTTTCTGAAGGGGACCGAGCGCGACCTGACGCAGCGCGAGCGCGCGCTGGCCTCCGCGGCGGGCGCGCTCTACCGCTGGTTCGCAGCAGCGCCGGAGAAGTAGAATTCGCCTCCGGCGACGATTTCGGCCGGCCCGGCCAGCAGAATCACGCCGCCTTCTTCGCGCAGCGCCAGCGGACCCGCGGGCGTATGCACAGTGGCCCGGGGTCCGACGAGCCCGCGCGCCCGCGCGGCGGCGAAGGCGCCCGTCGAGCCGGTGCCGCTCGACAGGGTCACCCCCGCGCCGCGCTCGTAGAAGCGGACTTCGAGATTCGCTTCGTTTTGCACTTTCACGAAGCTGACGTTGGTGCGGTTGGGGAAGCGCGGGTGGCGCTCCAGCGCAGCGCCCAGAGCGATCCAGTCTTCCGGGATCTCTTCTGCGAACACGGCGCACTGCGGGTTGCCGGGCCAGACCAGGGTGCAGTCGAGCGCGCGGCCATGAACTTCCAGGGTAACGCGCAATTCATCGGGCTGAATGCGCGCTTCGCCCATGTCCATTTCGAACTCGAAGCGCAGCCCGCGGCGGTCGAGCAGGCGGAGGCGCTTCAGGCCGGCGCCGGTGAGAATTTCGATCTCCGGTCCGGCGAGGCCGGCGTCGCAGAGGAAGGCGGCCGCGCAGCGCGTGCCGTTGCCGCTGATCTCGGCTTCGCTGCCGTCGGGGTTGAACAGGCGGATGGAGGCGGGCGCGCCCTGCGACGCCGGCCTGACCAGCAGCCAGCCGTCGGCGCCCACGCCCGCGTGGCGGTCGCAGAGGGCGATGGCCGCGCTCGGCCAGAAGCTCTCCGCGGGCGCTTCATGCGCCCAGGTCAGCAGAAAATCGTTTCTCGCTCCGTGCGCTTTCGTGAAAGGAATCATCTCTGACTACTGCCCGATGCGGCGCCAGATCTCGATGCCCGGCGCGTCTTTCGCTGCAAGAATTCTGACACACTCATAGCGCCGCGGGCCAAGCTGCAGGCGCGCAGCGGCGCGGCAGACGCGGTCGCCGGGCGAGCACAGCACCCACTCCTCCTGGAGAGACAGATCCGGCCGCGCCACGGCGGCGTGGAACTCGAGTCCATCATCCACATGGAGCGATTCGCGCAAGGGGATGCCCGCCTGCCGCAGCACGGCGGTGAGATCGCCGAAACTGAGCAGAATGCCTGAACCAGGCCGGTAGCGCGGGGCCAGGTACGCGGCGGCCTCGGCGGCCATGCGGCGGCGGGAGACGGAATTCACCTCGGATTCTTTCCAGCAGATCCACGCCTCCGGCCGCGGCTTCATCAGCCATGGAGAAACGGCGGCAGCCGTCACCGCAACCGCCGCCAGGGCTCTCCAGCGCCGCGGGGCCAGCGCTGTCAGCGCCGCGCAGCCGGCGGCGGCTGCCAGCAGCCACGGGATGCCGTAGCGCGTGTTGTAGTAACTGAACGGCCAGAGGTGAGGCACGAAGATGGGCGTGCCCGAAGAGTGCAGGCTCAGGATGTAAAACGCCGGCGCGAGCAAAGTGAACACGGCTGCGGCCCAGTAGCGCTTCAACGCCGCCGCCAGCCCCAGAAGGCTCAGCCAGAACAGGGGCGCGCCGCAGCACAGCCGCGCCGCTTCGAGGTAGTACCGCGCAGCCTGGCTCCAGTCGCCATCGCCGGGATAGCGCGCCATGCCGCGGTCCAGCGAGCGCTGATAGATGGCGCGCGCCGACCACTCGCCGCGCCAGAATTCCAGCGGGTCGCCAAAGAAATACCAGTTGTGGGCGAGCCACCACAGCGGTCCCGCGCCGGCGATCACCGAAAACACAAACGCGCTGCGCCACCGCCGCGCGCCGCCGCGCGCGAGCAGGTACAGGGCGGCGAACGGCAGCACGAACCAAAGCTCGTAGCGCGTGAGCGTTCCAGCCAGCCCGCAGAGCCCCGCCAGGGCGGCGTCCGCCGCGCTCCGGGAATCGTGGAACCGGGCGAGGAAGCACAGCAGCCCGCACAGGCAGGCGAGCGCCAGCGGCTCGGTCATCGGGACCGACTGCAGATAGAGCAGGTTGGGATTCAGCGCCAGCGCAGCCGTGCCCGCCAGAGCCGCAGCCGCCGAGCCCGAAAGCCTGCGCAGCGCGAGGAAGAGAAACACTCCCGCGAGCGTGAACGCGGCGACAGAAGGGATCACGCCCGCCATGCCGCTCTGCCAGAGGTCATCGCGGCGCGCCAGCGGCGCGGCCAGCAGGTGGGGCAGCGGCAGCCAGACCGTGCCGATCTGGTGCGGACCCGAGGTGCGCGAATCGACGAGCCGCCGGGCGATGTTCAGATGGGCTTCCGCGTCGCCGTAGTAAAGCGTCCAGCCATTGGCGCGCACCCACGCCGCCGCCGAGCCGCCCAGCAACGCCAGGGCCAGCATCACCGCCAGCGCGGCGGCAGAGCTAGAAAGCCGTGAGCTGGCGGAATTCCTGGTAGCGGCGCTCAATGTCATCCCGTGTGAGCGTGCGGAAGCGGCCGACGCCGAAGTCCTCGCAGCAGAAGCTGCCCATGACGGAGCCGTAGACGACGGCGCGCGCCAGATCCGCGGCGGTCGCGGTCGCCGCCGTGACGCCCCGCTCGGCCAGCGAGCCGATGAAGCCTCCCGCGAAGCAGTCGCCTGCTCCGGTGGGGTCCTTGAGCGTGTCCAGCAGATAGCCGGGCAGGCTGAAGGCGCCGTGCTCGTGGAACAGGGTGGCGCCATACTCGCCGCGCTTGATGACGAGGATTTTCGGCCCGAGTGCGCGGATGGCGGCTGCGGCGCGCTTCAGGTTGCGCTCGCCGCTCAGCAGGCGCGCCTCGCTGTCATTGATCAGCAGGAAATCCCAGCCGGCGATGGTGCGCAACAGCTCGTCGCGATGGCCTTCGATCCAGAAGTTCATCGTGTCGCCGCCGGCGAGGAGCGCGCCGCTCATCTGCTCGCGCACGCTGCGCTGGAGCGAGGGCTGGATGTTGCCGAGCATCAGGTAGGGCTTCTCGCGGTACGACTCCGGCAGCTGCGGGCGGAAATCGGCGAAGACGTTGAGTTCAGTGGTCAGCGTCTCGCGGTCGTTCATGTCTTCGCTGTAGACGCCGGCCCAGAAGAAGGTCTTGCCGGGCGCGCGCTGGAGCCCTTCCAGATCGATGCCGCGGGAGGCGAGCAGGTCGGCGTCCTCCTGCGCGAAGTCCTCGCCGACCACCGCCACGATGGAGACGGGCGTGAAGAAGCTGGCCGCCAGCGAGATGTAGGTGCAGGCGCCGCCCAGCATGCGGTCCACCTTGCCGGCAGGCGTCGCGACGCCATCGTAGGCCACGGATCCAACAACAACCAGGGACATTGTTTTCATTGTAGCGGCCGGGCCTGCCGCCTCCCGGGCCGGAAAGCCGGGCCCCGTAGAATGAAGGAAGGGCTCATGGAATTCCTCCGCCGCTGGGCGCCCATCGCCATCATTGTCCTGATCACGCTGCTTGTGCACCGCGGGCTGTGGCGCGAGCTGTCGGGGATGCCGCTGATGCGCAGGGACCCGCGGCGGCTCCGCGTCACACGGTTCTTTCTTCTGGGGATGTCTGCATGGATGGCGCTGGCCGTGCCGATGCTGACGGCGCACAGCTTTGCGTGGCTGCCGGCGGATTTCATCGCGTGGGCGCTGGCGCTGTCGCTGTTCTGGGTGCTGGCCTCGCTGATCCTGCTGTTCTGGATGAAATCGGTGCGGCCCGCGGCGTTCGATCCCGGGCGGCGGCGGATGCTGGCGCTCGCCCTTCCGGCCGCCGCGGCGCCTCTGGGAGGCGCGGGCTTCGGCATCGTGCTGGCGCGGTACGGGCTTTCCGTTGTCGAGCAGGACGTTGCCATTCCTGGTTTGCCGCGCGATCTGGAAGGGCTGCGGATCGTGCAGCTGACCGACATCCATTTCGGCCCGTTCTTCGGCGCGGCGGAGCTGCGGCGCGCCGTGGACATGGCCAACGAGACGCGGGCGCATATCGCCGTGCTGACCGGCGACCTGATCACGCGGGCCGGCGATGATCTGGAAGGCTGCCTGGAACTGCTCAAACGCCTGCGCGCCGAAGCGGGCGTATTCGCGTGCCATGGCAATCACGAGAAATACGCCAGGGTGACGGAAAAGGCCACGCGGCTCATGCGCCGCCATGGCATCATCGCGCTGGAGGGCGGATCGGCGCTGCTGCAGTTTGGTTCGGCGCGCCTGAACCTGAGCGGCACCGAATATTACGGAACCGGGACGGGCATGTTTCCATTCATTGCGCCGCTTGCGAACCGGAGCGCCTGGAACATCCTGCTGCAGCACAATCCGGCGCATTTCCCCGCAGCCGCGCAGGCGGGCTTCGATCTGATGCTGGCCGGCCACACGCACGGGGGCCAGGTGAATCTGCCCGTGCTGAGTGAAAACATCAACGTCGCGCGAGCCTTCACGCAGTACGTCCGCGGACTGTACGAGCTCGGATCGAGCCGCCTTTACGTCTCCTGCGGCCTGGGCACGGTGGGCGTGCCCGTGCGCCTGGGGGCCCCGCCTGAGGTAAGCTTGATCCGACTATGCGCCGGCTGATCCTGAGCGACATCCACTCGAACCGGGACGCGCTGGAAGCCGTGCTGAGGGACGCCGCCGGGCAGTATGACGAGATCGTCTGCTGCGGCGACCTGGTGGGGTACAACGCGTGTCCGAAAGAAGTGGTCGCCTGGGCCATGAAGTCGCTGGCGCAGGTGGTGCGCGGCAACCACGACCGCGTGTGCGCGTTCATCGAAGAGCCCAACGACTTCAATCACTACGCGCTCGAGGCCGCGCGCTGGACGCACGCGCAGCTGAGCCCGCAGCAGCTTGCCTGGCTGCGCAGCCTCCCGGCGGGGCCGCTGGTGCTGGAAGGATACGAGCTGGTGCACGGCTCGCCCTACGACGAGGACGAGTACGTTGTGGACCGCAACGAAGCGCTGGCCATGGAGGAGGCGCTGCACTCGAGCCTCTGCTTCTTCGGCCACACGCATCTGCAGGGCGGCTGGATGTGGACGCGCGGGGGTCTGCTGGATCTGCGCCGGCCGAGGTTCAGCGAGACGGAGGTCGTCTACGAGCTGGAAGAAGATGCTCAGTGGCTGGTGAATCCGGGCTCGGTCGGCCAGCCGCGCGACCGCGACCCGCGCGCGGCGTATGCGCTGTGGGACGTGGAAGGGCGGACGCTGGCCTTCCGGCGGGTCGAATACAACGTCGAGGCGGCGCAGAAACGGATACTGGATGCGGGGCTGCCGGAGCACCTGGCCATCCGGCTAGCGTTCGGCCGTTGAGGCCCCGGCGGGGCCGAGCGCCTGCCGGAGTTTCCGCGCGGCGGACTTGCCGATGATCCCTGCCAGCTGTTCTTCCGTGGCGGCGCGCACCGCGGCCAGGCTGCCGATCTCTTTGAGGAGCTTTTCCGCGGTTTTCGGCCCGATCCCCGGAATCTGCAGCAGCTCGCTTTTCAGCGTGCGCGCGTCGCGCCGCTGACGGTGGAAGGCGACGGCGAACCGGTGCGCTTCATCGCGGATCATCTGCACCAGGTGCAGCACGGGCGACGTGCGGTCCAGGATCACCGGTTCGTCCTCGCGCCCCAGCACGTAGAGGATCTCTTCGCGCTTGGCGATCGCCGCCAGAGGCTGGTTGAGCGCGCCGAGCTCTTCCAGAGCGGCGGCCGCGGCGTGCAGCTGCCCGATGCCGCCGTCCACAAGCACGAGCCCGGGCATCGGCTTGCCCTCTTCTTTCAGCCGGCGGTAGCGGCGCGAAACGGCTTCGTGCATGGAGGCGAAGTCGTCGCTGCCCTCGACGGTGCGGATGATGAACTTCCGGTAGTCGGACTTCTTCATCCGCCCGTCTTCCCAGACGACCATGCTGGCCACTTTCTCCGAGCCCTGGATGTGCGAGATGTCGAAGCACTCGATGCGGCGCGGCGGCTCCGGCAGATCGAGCGCCTCTTCGAGCGCCGAGGCGATCTCCTCCGCCCGCGGCCTGCGGACGCGGAAGCGCTGCTCGAAACTCTGCTTCGCATTCGTCTCCACCAGGTTCAGCAGCGCTTTCTTCACGCCCCGCATCGGCGTGTGGATGGCGACTTTGCGCCCGCGCGTTTCGGCGAGCAGCTCCTCGAGGATTTCGCGGTCTTCCAGCTCGACGGGCAGATGGATCTGCGCCGGGACAGGCTGGCCTTCGCTGTAAATCTGCATCAGCAGGGAGGAGAAAAAGTCCTGCCCGTCGAATTCGTGCAGATCCTCCCAGAACAGCTCGCGGCGGTCGACGACGCGGCCGTTGCGGACATGGAAGATGTTGACGGCGACATGGGGGGGCTCGGCGTGCACGCCGTAGAAATCGGCGTCATCGCCGGAGGCGGCGGCCATCTTCTGGCGCTCCTCCAGCTCTTCCACCGTGCGGAGCAGGTCGCGGAGCGAGGCGGCGCGCTCGAACTCGAGCGACTCGGAGGCTTCAGCCATGCGCGCGCGCAGGCTGGCGGCGAGCTCGCGGACCCTGCCGTCGAGGAAGGCGCGGACGTCCTTCACGCGCTCCGCATACGCGGCTTCCGTCACGAGTCCGGGCACGCAGGGGCCGAGGCAGCGGCGGATGTGGTACTCGAGGCAGGGCTGGGCGTGCGGGCGGCTCAGATCGACGTTGCAGGAAGGGATCTGGAAATGCTTGTGGATGAATTTCACCAGCCGGTGAGCGAGATTTCCGGGGAAATACGGGCCGAAATACTGGCCGTCTTTCCGGATGCGGCGCGTGACGTAGACGCGGGGCCATTTTTCGCTGGTGAGCTTGATGTAGGGATAGGTCTTGTCGTCGCGCAGCAGGACATTGAAGCGGGGCTTGTGCTGCTTGATCAGAAGGTTCTCGAGCGCAAGGGCCTCCTTTTCGTTATCGAGGAGGATGTGCTCGAGGTCGCAGGCGGCGTGGATCAGCCTGCCGGTTTTCGCCTCGGCGAGGCGCTCGGAGCTGAAGTAGCTGCGGACGCGGGCGCGGAGGTTCTTCGCCTTCCCGACGTACAGGACCTCGCCATCCGGACCGCGGTAGATGTAGACGCCGGGGCCCTGGGGCAGCTCGGCCGCCTTCTCGCGCAGCTCGTCGATGCGGGACATGGGAGGGACGCCCTATACTTTGATTGTGGCATGCATGCTGCCGGCGCTCGTTCTCGCGGCATTTCTCCTGCCTCAGCCGCCGCCCGCCGCGCCGCCTCCGGCCGAGCCTGAAGAAGAAGACGTCACGGCGAAGGAACGCACGTACGAATTCAATCCAATTCAGGCGGAAAACGAGATCCGGGTAGGCCGGTTTTACATGAGGCGCGGCCGCTGGAAAGCCGCCGCGGGGCGGTTCGAAGAGGCCACGCGTTGGAATCCGCAATCGGCGGAAGCGTTCCTGCTGCTGGGACAGGCCCGGGAGAAAATGAAGGACCTGGCGGGCGCGAGGGAGGCGTACGAGAAGTTCCTCGAGCTCGCGCCGGACTCGCGGGACTCGGCCGGCGTGCGGCGCAGGATCCAGAAATTCCCCGCTCCCGCCGCGGCGAAACCCGGGACTCCGTAGGCGCGGTCATGCGGCGGCGCGCCGCCGCATCTCGCGCCGGATCATCTGCACCAGCTTTTTCGCGCCCTCTTCGAACGAGGGGAAGAGATCCACGTAATGCCACTGCCTGCGGATCTCCTCCGGCAGGCGGCAATCGTCCAGACGGACAGGAATCAGGAAGACATCTCCGACGGGGGCCAGCCGGGCGCAGTCGAGCGCGTAACGGAGCTCGCTCTGGAAATTGCCCCGCTTGCGCACGGAGAGGCGCGAAAAGCAGGCGACGAAGAAGTCCGACGTCTCGATGGCGCCCTCGATGGCCCGCGGCCAGTTCTGACCGGGCAGGAGCTTGCGGCGGTCCATCCAGGGCGCGCAACCGGCGTGCTCGAGCAGATCGTAGAGCTGTTCCACCCGCGCCGCGTCTTCGGCGGCATAGGCGAGAAAAACGCGCGGCTTGGAATCCGTTTCAAACAGGAATCCGCCGTTCTGCGCGGGCCGGAACGTGCCCAGGCGCTCGACATGGACGGCGCGGCCCTCGCGGAGGCACTGGCGCAGCAGCCGCGAGAGCTCCCGGACGGAGGCGGTGTCACCGCGGCTCACGGCGGCCTCCGCGTTTCGGCGCCGGCTCGAGCCGCACCTGCCGCCCGCCCTCGGGCACGAGCCTGCCGAGGCCGGGAAGAGACACGGATTCGCCGCGTTTCAGGCGTTTCAGGATCGATTCGACGGCTCTGGCCAGGGCGTCAGCGGCTTCCTCGCCCTTGTCCTGCTGCTTCAGCAGGTCGAGAATTTCAGGCGGTTTCATTCCGCAAACGTCCTAGCACAGGCCTGGCCGGCGCAGGGGCCTCCGCCGCCGGGACGGCCTGCAACTCACTGATGCCGGGCCAGATACGGGGCAGCAATTCTTTTGCTCCTGCTGTGACGGAGCCGTCCTCTACCGCCAGATCTGGAACCAGTGAGTTTTCAGGAAGGGCGCGCGCAGCAGCCCCGGCTCCAGTTCCCTGCCCTCCACGGCGGCGCGCGGGTGCTCTACCAGCAGCAGGTCGACGAACTCCGGCGGGTATGCCGCCAGCAGCTGGAGCCGGACGGCGTCGAGCCTGGGCGGGCGCTTCACGAGGTCGTGCGCGCTGGAGGCGACGAAGTGGGCGAGGCCGCGCCTGAGAAATCCCGCAGCCGTTTTCGCAGCTCTCGAGCCGAACACCCCCATCAGGCTGCCGGCGGACAACTGGATCAGCGCGCCGCTGTTCACCCAACGGGCGAGGGCCCTCGGGCTGCGGCTCAACCCGGGGTGCAGCTCGGGATGGGCGATGACAGGCCGGAGCCCTGCGCCAATCAGTTCCATGATCAGCCCGCCGATCTCCTGCGCCTCCGCGTCGTCCGGCAGCTCCACGAGCAGATACCGGGCGCCGGCGATGGTGTAGCGCGCCGGCTGGGCCAGAACCTTCCGCACGAGCTCGTCCGTCAGCTCGACCTCGCAGGCGCGGTGAATGCGGATCAGATCGCGGGCCAGATGCTGCAGCTCCTCCCAGCGCCGGTGCGCCAGAGCCGGATCGAAGGGCCAGGCGCGGCTGGCATGCACGGCCGCGACAATCTCCGCCGTGCCCGCGTGCGCCGCCAGACGAACCATGTCCAGGCTCTGCTCGAGCGTGGCCGGACCGTCGTCCATCCCGTGCAGGATGTGCGCGTGCAGGTCGATCACGGATTCCATCATCGCAGACTGTGCGCGCGGCGCCACCGGGCTGGCAGGCAGACGCCGCGCCAAAACCCGTATCTTGAGAGACGTGACCATGGAGAATCCCCTGTTGACCCTTGCGCATCCGCTGCCTTTCGACCGGGTGCAGCCGGAGCATGTCCAGCCTGGAATCGACGAGCTGATCCGCCGCTCGCGCGCCCGCATCGAGTCGATCGCTTCCGCGCCGGCGCGCTCGTGGAAGGAGACCATGGCCGCGCTGGATGCGGCGACGGACGATCTGGACGTTGCGGTGAGCGTCGTCCGTCATCTGGAAGGCGTCGTCTCGACGCCGGAGCTGCGCGAAGCCTGGAACGCAGCGCAGCCCGCAGTCAGCGCCTTCTACTCGTCCATCCCCCTGCACGAGGGGCTGTGGCGCGCGCTGAACGAGTTTGCGGAAACGGAGGAGGCGCAGCGGCTGGAAGGCGTGCGGGCGCGGTTCCTGAAGAAGACGCTCGACAACTTCCGCCGCCACGGCGCGGCGCTGCCGCCGGAGGGGAAGAAGAAACTCGAGGAGCTGGAGGTGGAGCTTTCCACGGCGGCGACAAAGTTCGCCCAGAATGTTCTGGACGCGACGGCGGCGTTCGAACACTACATCACGGACGAGGCGGACCTGGCAGGACTTCCGCCCAGCGCCCGCGCGGCGGCGCGCGCCGATGCCGCAGCGCGCGGACGCGACGGGTGGCGGTTCACGCTTCACGCGCCATCCTATCTCGCCGTGATGACCTACCTCGATGACCGGAGCGTGCGCGAGCGCTTCTGGCGCGCCTACAACCGGCGCGCCGCCGAAGCCAACGCGCCGCTGATCGCTCGCATTCTCGAGCTGCGGCGCGAGAAGGCGGGGCTGCTCGGCTACCGGAATTTCGCCGACTTCGCGCTGGCGGACCGCATGGCGAAAGAAGGCGCGGCGGCGCAGGCCTTCATCCGCGATCTGCGCGAGAAAACGGAGCCGGCTTTCCGGCGCGAGAACGCGGAGCTTGAACAGTTCGCCGGGCGCGCTCTGGAGCCGTGGGACATCGCCTACTGGGCCGAGAAACTGCGCGCCGAACGGTACGCTTTCGAGGAGGAGGACCTCCGCCCGTATTTTCCCGTCGAACAGGTCATCGACGGAATGTTTTCGCTGGCCTCGCGGCTGTTCGGCATCCGCGTGGCGCCGGGTCCCGCGGTACCCGTCTGGCATCCCGAGGTGAAGTATTACGAGATCCGCGATGCGGACGGCGAACTGCTGGGGGGCTTCTACACGGACTGGCATCCGCGCGACAACAAGCGCGGGGGCGCGTGGATGGACTCCTTCATCACCGGCCACTGGCAGGACGGGCGGTGGATTCCGCACGTTGGCCTGATCTGCGGCAACCTGACGGCGCCGGTGGACGGCAAGCCCGCGCTGCTGACGCACCGGGAGGTGGAGACGATCTTCCACGAGTTCGGCCATCTGCTGCACCATTGCCTTTCGCGCGTCGAGGTGAAATCGCTGGCCGGAACCAACGTGGCGTGGGACTTCGTGGAGCTGCCCTCGCAGATCATGGAGAACTGGTGCTGGGAGCGGCCCTCGCTGGACCTGTTCGCGCGGCATTTCGAGACGGGCGAGCCGATGCCGGAGGAGCTGTTCCGCAAGATGCGCGCGGCGCGCACGTTCCGCGCGGCGAACGCGCAGATGCGCCAGCTGGGATTCGCCACCGTGGATCTGGCCCTGCACATCGACTACGATCCCGGGCGCGACGGCAGTCCGGTGGAATACGCCAACCGCATCCTGCGCGAATTCGCGCCCGCGCCGCTGCCGGACGACTACGCGATGCTGGCGTCGTTCACGCACCTGTTCGCCGATCCGACGGGCTACGGCGCCGGTTATTACTCGTACAAGTGGGCCGAGGTGCTGGACGCCGACGCCTTTACGCGCTTCCAGCGCGAAGGCGTGTTCAACGAGAAAACGGGGCGCGAGTTCCGCCAGGCGATTCTCGAACGCGGCGACAGCGAGGAGCCGATCGTGCTGTTCCGCCGCTTCATGGGGCGCGACCCCGACCCGCGGGCGCTGCTGGAGCGGCTGGGGCTGGCCGGCTGAGAGGCGGCTCAACGCCCGCTGAAGAAAGGCAGCGTGCTGCTGATGGCGAACACCAGCGTGTGATTGTCTTCGCGCACGCGGCCATTGCGCTGCCAGACCGTCTGCAGCATGTAGCCGGCCTCGACGCGGACGTGATCCGACAGGCGCTTGCCGAGCAGCACGGAAGCGCGGTTCTGGTCTAACACGCCCGGGAAGCGCTCGGGCTTCACGGGCAGGAAAACCTCATTCCAGAGCGCCAGAGAGTACGGACCGCGCAGCGGCACCGTGGCGCGGGCCATGTAGCGGAAGCGGTTTTCGAACTGGCGGTTCTCGAGCCAGCGGTTCTCGAACCGGAAGCGGTGCAGCAGGCGGATGCGTCCGGCGGCGTGATGCAGGCGCGCGTCCTGGAAGATCCGGTGCTCGTTCCAGGCGCGCCGTATGGGCCAGTCGCCGTACCGGTGATGCGAGATGAAGCCGTAGCCGGCGGTGACGTCGAACTTCGGATGAAGCCTCCACTGAAGGGCGGGCCGCAGCAGGACGTTTTGCCAGGAACGGGCCAGGTCGTGACGGCGGACCTGGGCTTCCAGATGCACCGCGGCTTTCGAGCGGCCGAGGCCGTGGTTGCCGAAATATTGCAGCCAGCCGTGGAAGTTGGCGTCCGTCTGCGCGGCGGCGGGATGTCCCATGGAGACGACGGCCGCGGCGCGCAGGAGGAGGGGCGCAAGACGGAGAGCAGCTGCAACGCGCAGATTTCGGACAGGCGGCCGCATACGGAGACGATCCCAGAGTCAGACGATGCCACTACTGTAACCGGATTGAAAGGCTCAAGGAAAGGGCGGTCGTGTCCGGCAGCGCGCGGCTACTTGATCTCGGGGCTCTGGGCGGTGGCGGGTTCGGGGCCCCAGTTTTCGCGGATCACGAGGGTCTGATCCGAGTAAAAGGTGCGGCGGCCCGTGCTGTTGAAGACCTTGGGGACGGCGGTGACAACATAGCCGTCCTTGGTGGCGCTGAGCGAGAAGACGTAGCCGGTCTTTTCGCCGGCGGCGAGGTCGCCGGGGATGAGATCGGCGGCGGCAGGACCGGGCGCGCCGGAAGCCGGCGGGCCGAGCTGCTGGAGGTTTTCGGCGAACTTCTGGAACTGGCTCATGTACATCGTCTGGGCCGTGTGGATGGTGTTGATCTGGCGGATGGCGGCCATCTCCTGCGACTGCATGCGGGCGCTGTTGAGCTTGGGCACGGCGATGGCGGCGATGACGAGGATGATGGCGACGACGATGAGCAGCTCGATGAGGGAGAAGCCCCGGCGGCTGCGGCGGCGGATGGAAGGCATGACAGTTCCTTCTCCTCGGGAGAGATTCCTACCCCTATGTTAGACGCTTGGCGCGCCGGGTTCGTGCAGAACGGCGCGCAGGCGGCGGAGCCGGCCGGCGAGGCGGGCCACCAGATCGAGGCGGAGGGCGTTGGGGCCGTCGGAGAGGGCGCGTTCGGGCGCCTCGTGGACTTCGAAGAAGACGCCGTCGGCGCCGGCGGCGACGGCGGCCGAGGCGAGCGGCTCGATGAACTCGGGCGCGCCGCCGCTGGCCGCGCCGGCAGCTGAAGGGAGTTGGACCGAGTGAGTGGCGTCGAACACCACTGGCACGCCGAGCGAGCGCATCTGCGGGATGGCGCGCATGTCGACCACGAGGTTGTTGTAGCCGAAGCAGGCGCCGCGTTCAGTGAGGAAGACGCGCGTGTTGCCTGTGGAGAGGACCTTCTCTACGGCGTGGCGCATATCGGGCGGAGCGACAAACTGGCCCTTCTTGATGTTGACGGCGCGCCCCGTACGGCCGGCTTCCACGAGCAGATCCGTCTGGCGGCAGAGGAAGGCGGGGATCTGCAGGACGTCCACGGCTTCGGCGGCGGGAGCGGCCTGATCGGGCGTATGGATGTCGGCGAGGACGGGCAGCCCGGTGCGGCGCTTCACTTCCGCGAGGATGCGGAGCCCCTCGCGCAGGCCGGGGCCGCGATAGGAGCGGACGCTGGTGCGGTTGGCCTTGTCGAAAGACGCCTTGAAGATGAACGGAGCGCCGAGGGCCTCGCGCAGGGCGGCGGCCAGCATGAGGCAGTGGTCGAGGCTTTCAATGACGCAGGGCCCGCAGATGAAGGCCAGCGGGCCGGCGCCGATGGCAAGGCCGGGAGCAATCTCAACGGGCTTCATCGGCGAACAGCGGGTTGGTCTCGACCTGGAGGCGTTTCTGACGGTACTCGTACGAGGCGCCGATGAAGGCCTTGAACAGCGGATGCGGCTCGAGGGGCTTCGACTTGAATTCGGGGTGGAACTGGCAGCCGAGGAACCAGGGGTGGTCCGGGAGCTCGACAATTTCAACGAACTTCGCGTCGCGCGAGCGGCCGGTGATGCGGAGCCCCGCCGCGGTCAGCCGGTCCTCGAAGGCGCGGTTGAACTCGTAACGGTGGCGGTGGCGCTCGCTAATCACTTCCTGGCCGTAGGCTGTGCGGGCGAAGGAGCCATCTTCGAGCAGGCACTCGTAGGCGCCGAGGCGCATGGTGCCGCCGAGCTCCTCGACGCCGAGCAGGTCGCGGAGCTTGTAGATGACGGGGTAGGGGGTGGCGGGCTCGAACTCGGTGGAGTCGGCGCCTTCCAGACCGCAGACGTTGCGGGCGAATTCGATGACGGCGGTCTGCATGCCGAGGCAGATGCCGAAGTAAGGGACATGGTGCCGGCGGGCGTATTGGATGGCCGCGAGCATTCCCTCGACGCCGCGCTTGCCAAAGCCGCCGGGGACGAGGATGCCGTCGTAATGGCTGAGCCGCTCGATGCAATCGGGGTAGACGAGGGACTCGGACTCGATCCAGCTCATGCGGACCCGGAGGCGGTGGTGGATGCCGGCGTGGAGGAGCGCCTCCTTGAGCGACTTGTAGGAGTCTTCGTACTCGACGTACTTGCCGACGAGGGCGATTTCCACCTCGTCGGAAGGGGAGCGCATGCGGTCGAGCATGGCCTGCCAGCAGGCGAGATCGCGGGGGCCGGCCGCGTCGAGCTGGAGCGCCTGGACGACGAGATCGTCGACGCCCTGTTCGGCGAACAGGACGGGGACCTGATAGACGGTGTCGACGTCGTAGGCGCTAATGACGGCGTTGCGGTCGACGTCGCAGAAGAGGGCGATCTTGTCGCGCTGATCAGGAGGCAGGGGGCGCTCGGAGCGGCAGATGAGGATGTCCGGCTGGATGCCCATCGAGCGGAGCTCCTTGACGGAGTGCTGTGTGGGCTTGGTCTTGAGCTCCTGGGCGGCGGCGATCCAGGGGACGTAGGAGACGTGGACGAACAGGGTGTTGCGGCGGCCGAGTTCGTGGCGCATCTGGCGGATGGCCTCGGTGAAGGGCTGGCTTTCGATGTCGCCGACGGTGCCGCCGATTTCGCAGATGACGACGTCGACTCCGTCGCTGACCTTGTAGGCGGCAGCCTTGATTTCGTTGGTGACGTGAGGGATGACCTGGACGGTCTTGCCGAGGTAGTCGCCGCGGCGCTCGCGGGTGATGATGCGCTCGTAGATGCGGCCGGAGGTGAGGTTGTTGTTTTGCGTGAGGCGGGCGTGGGTGAAGCGTTCGTAGTGGCCGAGGTCGAGGTCGGTTTCGGCGCCGTCGTCGGTGACGAAGACCTCGCCGTGCTGGAACGGGCTCATCGTGCCCGGGTCGACGTTGAGGTAGGGGTCGAACTTCTGCAGTGTGATTTTGAGGCCGCGGGATTCCAGCAGGCAGCCGATGGAGGCGGCGGCGATCCCCTTGCCGAGGGATGAGACGACGCCTCCAGTGACGAAGATGAACTTAGCCATGGTTTTCGGTCGTGTCGAGCCGCGATCTTCCCAATTTCAGCACAGCTTCCAGGTCTTCCGGGGTGTCGACGCCGATGGTGTCGTAGTCCGTCTCGGCGACGCGGATGCCGATGCCGTTTTCGAGAGCGCGGAGCTGTTCGAGTTTCTCGGCCTCTTCGAGCGGACCGCGGGGCAGGCTGCTGTAGGAGAGCAGCAGATCGCGGCGGTAGACGTAGAGGCCGATGTGTTTCCAGTACACCGCGCCGCCGCCCCGGTTGGCCGGGATGGGGGAGCGGGAGAAGTACAGAGCCCAGCCGTCAAGGGAGGCGACGACCTTGACGACGTTGGGGTTGCCGGCGTCGTCCGGGCGGGTGATGCGCCGTTTTAGTGTCGCCATCTGGCAGCCGGGGTCGTCTAACAGGGTAGAGATGGCGAGGCTGATGGCAGCGGGATCGATGAGAGGCTCATCCCCCTGGATGTTGACGACTACTTCGGCATCGGCGGCGGCGGCAACCTCGGCGGCGCGGTCGGTGCCGGAAGCGTGCTCCGGGCGGGTCATGACGGCCTCGGCGCCGAACCCCCGCGCGGCGTCCGCGATCCGCACATCATCGGTGGCGATGACGACGCGGGACAGCAGCCGGCACTGGCGCGCGCGCTCCCAGACGTGCTGGATCATGGGTTTGCCCCAGATGGAGGCGAGGGCTTTTCCGGGAAAACGGCTGGAAGCGAACCGGGCTGGAATGACACCCAATATCTTGGGAGGCACAATCGAGCATAGCACGAAAAGGGTGCTATATACTCAAGGTGCGGGCAAAGGAGACAGGCCATGAAAGGGTGGATCCTGGCATGCCTGGTTGGTCTCGCCTGCGGGGCGGTGGGAGAGCTTTGGGCGCAGGAGGCGCGGCCTTCGATCACGCCGCGCGTGAAGCCTCGGGCGGAGGCGCCGGAGAGCGAGCGGATCACGCCCAATCTGCGCGTGGACACGAACCTGGTGCTGGTGCCGATCACGGTGACGACGCCTCTGAACCAGATCGTCACCGGCATGGAAAAAGAGAATTTCCGCCTGTTCGAGGACAAGGTGGAGCAGGAAATCACCTATTTCGCCAGCTTCGACGCGCCGATTTCGATCGGGCTGGTGTTCGACGCCAGCGGCTCGATGGGCAACAAGCTGACGAAGTCGCGGCAGGCGGCGGCGGCGTTTTTCAAGACGGCGAACCCGGAAGACGAGTTTTTCCTCATCCAGTTCAACGACCGGCCGCAACTGGTGGTGCCGTTCACGCGCGACGTGGAAGAGATCCAGAACCGGCTGACGTTCACGCAGGCCAAGGGCCGAACGGCCCTTCTCGACGCCATGTATCTGGCGATGCAGACTCTGAAGAAGGGCCGAAACCCGCGGCGGGCGCTGCTGGTGATCAGCGACGGCGGCGACAATTCAAGCCGGTACACCGAGACGGAGATCCGCAACCTGCTGAAAGAAGCCGATGCGCAGGTGTACGCGATCGGCATTTTCGAACCGATCGGCGCGCGCGGGCGCACGGCGGAAGAACTGGCGGGGCCGGGGCTGCTCAGCGACCTGGCGGAGATGACGGGCGGGCGTCATTTCCCGGTGGACAACCTGAACGACCTGCCGGACATCGCGGCCAAGATCGGGCTGGAGCTGCGCAACCAGTACGTGCTGGGCTACATCTCGAAGAACCCGAACCGGGACGGGAAGTACCGGAGGATCACGGTAAAATTGAATCAGCCGCGCGGTCTCCCGCCACTCCGGGCGCTGCACCGGCAGGGCTATTATGCACCAACTCAGTAAAGCTGCGGCGCTGCTGCTGCTGACAGGTTTCGCCGGGAGCAGCCAGCCGCCGCTGACGCCGGACGATCAGACCGTGATCCGGGTCGATACGCGGCTGGTGGTGCTGCATTGCTCAGTGGTGGACAAGAAAGGCGGACTGATCACAAACCTGCCGCAGAGCGCGTTCAAGGTGTACGAGAACAAGGTGGAGCAGCCGATCCGGCTGTTCCGGCGCGAAGACGTGCCCGTGAGCCTGGGCATTGTGATCGACAACAGCGGCAGCATGCGCGACAAGCGGGCGCGGGTGGAGGCTGCGGCGGTCCGGCTGGTGAAGGCTTCCAACCCGCAGGACGAGGTGTTCGTCGTGAATTTCAACGACGAAGCGTACCTCGACGTCCCGTTCACGAGCGACATCACGAAGCTGGAAGAAGGCGTGGCGCGCATCGACAGCCGCGGCGGCACGGCGCTGCGCGATGCGGTGTCGATGTCGATCGATTACCTCAAGCAGGAAGGCAAGAAGGACAAGAAGGTCCTGCTGGTGATCACCGACGGCAACGACACGGCATCGACGGGCATCACGCTGGAGAAGCTGGTGGAGAAGATCCACCGCAGCGAAGTGCTGGTGTACGGCATCGGCATTCTCGGCAGGGAGGACGCGCGGGACCGCAAGCGGGCGATGCGGGCGATCGACGCGATGACGCGCGCCTCGGGCGGGACGAGCTACTATCCGGGCGAGGCCTCCGAGGTCGAGCAGATCGCCGAACAGGTGGCGCACGACATCCGCAACCAGTACGTGATCGCTTATTCTCCGCTGAACCAGAACCTGGACGGCACGTTCCGCTCGATCCGCGTGGTGGCGGCCAACGGGCGCTACAGCGTGCGCACGCGCAGCGGCTACTACGCCACGCCCGAGCCGCAAAAGCGCGCCAGCCGCTAGCGGTTGAATCATGTTGTGGCGGATCGTGCGATTCCTGTGGACGGCGAGCCGCGGCTATCATCTGACGCCATGGCGCAGCCCTTATCTGCGGTGGCGGATCGAGACGTACTGGGGGATTGACGCGGCCGAGATCGACGCGCGGGCCTTCTGGCGGTTCTGCCGGGAACACTGGCGGGATCTGTGGCGGTTCCTCCGGTGGGCGGCGGAGCTGAGGGGGTAGACTCACGGACCGGTGAGCCACTTCTTGAGGAAGCGCAGGGCCTCTTCGCCATCCACGCGGTGGGGGCCGTTGAACAGGGCGATGCCGGTGCGCTCGCCGATGCCCATTTCGTCGTAGAAGCGTCTGACGCGGGCGTATTCGGCGAGGACCCACTCGTCGATGCCGACCTGATCCCGGTGGCCGCGCTCCACGAGGAAGGGGCGCGGGGCGATGAGCATGGCGAGCTCGGCGTGGCTGGCGATATGGGCGAGGTTCCACTCGAGCATGTCGTATTCTTCGGTGAACATGTAGCTCCACGGCTCCTCGATGGAGACCATCTTTCCGACCCACTCATTGAAGTCGCCGGCGCAGACGACGGCGCGGAAGCGCGGGTCGAAAGGCGGCACGCGCAGCGCGGTCTTGCCGCCGTAGGAGAGGCCATAGAAGCCGATGCGGTCGGGATCAATGAAAGGGAGCGTGGCGAGCCAGTCGAGCGCCACGCGGTACTGTTCGCGGATGAACGAGTACTGCGTGAGCCCCAGCGGGTGGGCCATGCGGATCAGATGGCGGAAATCTCCGGTGTAGAGGTTCTGGGGCAGATAGACCGCCCAGCCCTGCTGGACCAGCGTTTCGGCCCAGTTGCGGTAGACGGCAAAGGCGCGCGAGTCGGGCTTCTGGCCGAAGAGATCCTGCGGCCGGCCCTGGAGTCCGTGCTGGACGACGACGAGCGGAACGCGTCCTTCGGGCATGGAGGCGGGAACGAGCAGGACTCCATAGGCGAAGAATTCGGGGCGGACGTCGAGCATGACCTCCCAGCCGCGGTAACGGGGCGAGGCGGGCAGGGGACGCGTGCGGGGCTGAGGCGGGATCTCTTCCGGGGGCAGCTCGCCGAGCATTTCTTCCCGGATGCGGCGTTCGAGAGGCGCGGCGGCGCGGCGCCATTCATCGGGCGTTGCGCCGCGGATGTTCGACCAGAGTTCATCGCGGACGCGGCGGGAGCGGCGGGCGAGGGTCTGGAGAAAGTTCTCCATCTGGCGGATGTTGCGGAGGCGGCGGGTCTCGGCGCCGCGGGCGGAGATCTTCATGGGAACCGGCATGGCGCGGGGGGCGTTGCCGAGGCGGCCGCGCAGAAGGGCGCGCAGGTCTTCTTCATTGAAAAAACGCGCCAGGCCGAAAATGTTCCGATAGAGCGGCTGGCCGCGGTAGGTGCGGGGCTCGATGCCGAGATAGCCGGCCTCGACGAGCGCGATGCGGGGGTCGAGGACGGCGGCGAAGAAGGCGACCCAGGCGCCGTCGCCGGCGGCGGCGATTTCGACGTCGCGCCCGGGGAAGCGCTGCTTCCACCAGTCAATGAAGGCGAGCACCTTCTGGACTTCCAGGCCGATGGGGTGGCGGCCGACGGGGAAGCCCATGCGGAGGATCCACTCGCGCTCGGTCTGGTTTTTCGCCCAGCCGCCGGGAGCGGGCGGAGGCGGCTGGGCGCTGCTGAGCAGCAGCGGAACGAGCACGTCGGCGCCCGCGGCGGCGAAGTCGAAGATTTCCAGCGCCTCTTCCGGCTCGCGGCTGGTCTCGGGCAGGCAGATGACAAGGTGGCGCGGCGAGCCGAACTGGCGCAGATAGAGGCCTTCCGCTTCCAGCCCGTCGAGCACCGTCCAGCGGACGGCGGAGACCTCGAAGGTGTCGCCGGAGGCGAGCACGGCGGGCTCTCCGGGCGAGGTGACGAACTCAAGCCGCACCGGCTCGGCGCGGCGGTCGATGGCGCCGATGAGGCGGCGCAGTTCGTTGGGATCCGGGTTGCGGCGGGCGGCGTAGTAGGGACGGATGCGTTCGAGGTAGCGGCCGATTCCTTCCACCATGGCGGCGGCGGGATCGCCGCGGAATTCCAGAGAGGCCGTGCCAGGCAGCGGTTGGCCGGCGGCGGCGAGAGTTGAAAGGAGGATGAACGAGAAGAGCTTTTTCCGCATGGGAAACGCGTCGAACCGCTACAATTCTACGCGGGCGGCGGGCGGGACCGGAGGGCGTAAGATGGGAGCTGATCCGGGCCGGAAGCCGGAAGGCGGGCGGCAGGAAACGAGGACGGAATGAAAGCCGAAGACGTAAGGGACCTGCGCACGGCGCTGGAGTTGCTGAAAACAGTTCCCGGGGAACTTGTTTCCACGTCCGCGGAGGTGGATCCCGAGGCGGAGCTGGCGGCGGTATACCGCAAGGTTGGCGCGGGCGTGCCGGTGCAGCCCCCGGCGCCGGCGGGTCCGGCGATGCGGTTTGAGCGCGTGAAGGGGTTTGACGTGCCGGTGGTGGCGGGCGTGCTGGGGACGAGGAGGCGCGTGGCGCTGCTGCTGGGCGCGGCGCCGGAGCGGGTGGCGTTCCGGCTGCTGGAAGCGCTGGAGCATCCTGAAGCACCGGTGGAAGTTGCAGATGCGCCCTGCCAGGAAGTGGTGATCCGCGCGCCGCTCGATCTGCGCAGGATCGTGCCTGCGCCGACGAACACGCGGCTGGATGCGGGACCGTACATCACGATGGGCCTGCTGCGGGCGCACGATCCGGAGACGGGCGCGGCGGACGTCACGATTCACCGTCTGTGCGTGCAGGGGCCGGACCGGCTGAGCGTGTACTTCGCCCCAGGGCGGCACATCGACGTGTTCCGCGCCAGAGCGGAAGCCCGCGGAGAGGCGCTGCCGGTGTCGATCAGCATCGGGATGGATCCGGCGGTGTATCTGGCGGCGTGCTTCGAGCCGCCGGCGACGCCGCTGGGTTTTGACGAGCTGGCGATCGCGGGCGGGCTGCGGGGACGCCCCGTGCGGCTGGCGCGGTGCGTGACGCAGCCGGTGGAGGCGATCGCGGATGCGGAATTCGTGATCGAAGGGGAGATCCTGCCGGGCGAACGGATTCGCGAGGACATCCAGACGAACACGGGCTACAGCATGCCGGAGTTTCCGGGCTACATGGGCAGGGCGCAGGCGGCGCTGCCGGTGATCCGGGTGACGGCGGTGACGCACCGGCGCGCGCCCATTCTGCAGACGATCGTGGGACCGGGGCTGGAGCACTGCCAACTGGCGGGGATTCCAACCGAAGCGAGCATCCTGCAGATGGCGGAGCGGGCGATGCCGGGGCGGGTGCGGAACGTGTACTGCCATCCGGCGGGAGGCGGGAAGTATCTGGCGATTCTGCAATTCCGCAAAGCGGAGGCGCGCGACGAGGGGCGGCAGCGGCAGGCGGCGCTGGTGGCGTTTGCGGCGTTTCCGGAGCTGAAACACGTCGTCCTCGTCGACGACGACGTGGACCTGTTCAACACGGACGAGGTGCTGTGGGCGATGACAACGCGCTATCAGGGGGACGCGAGCACGGTGTTCATCCCGGGCGTGCGGTGCCACCCGCTGGATCCGTCGCAATCGCCCGCGTTCAGCCCTTCGATCCGCGGCGAGGGGATCTCCTGCAAGACGATTTTCGACTGCACCGCGCCGTGGGCGATGAAGGAGCAATTCCGGCGGGCGGAGTTCGACGACGCGGATCCGGGGCGCTGCCTCGGTTGAAGGGAAGAAAGCGGAAATGAGCCTGAAATGGGCGTGGGATATACTGAGAATGCGCGGCGCGTGAAGCGCGGCGCGCGCACAGATCATCCCATGACAGGAGGACGATGAGCAAGGAAGATTGCATTGAAGTGACCGGCACGGTGGTGGAGAAATTCCCGAGCGGGCTGTTCAGCGTGCAGCTCGATCAGGATCAGAGCCGGGTGGTTCTGGCCCATCTGGCAGGAAAGCTGAGAAGGAACCGCATCCGGGTGCTGGCGGGCGACCGGGTGACACTGGAGATGTCTCCTTACGACCTGACCAAGGGGCGCATCACGTACCGCCACAAGTAGACCTTCCTCCCCGCCCTGAACCGCCGCGCGCAGGGACGCGCGGCTGCCCGCATGAAGAAACCCAGGATTCTTTTCGTTTTCGGGACCCGGCCTGAGGCGGTGAAGCTGTGCCCGGTGATTCTGGAAGCGCGCCGGCGGGCGGAGTTCGACACGCGCGTGTGCGTGACGGCGCAGCACCGGGAGATGCTGGACGCGATGCTCGAGCGGTTCGGCATCGAGCCGGACCGGGATCTGGACGTGATGGCGGCCAATCAGCCGCTGAGCCTGCTGGCGGCGCGGATTCTCGAGCGGCTGGATCCCGTGCTCGTCGAAGAACAGCCGGACTTCATCCTGGTGCAGGGGGACACGACCACGACGTTCGCGGGCGCGCTGGCGGGATTCAACCGGCGGATCCCCGTGGGGCATGTCGAGGCGGGCTTGCGGACAGGGGACGTGGCGCAGCCGTTTCCCGAGGAGATGAACCGGGTGCTGACGGGGCGGCTGGCGGCGCTGCATTTCGCGCCGACGGAGCGGGCGGCGGAGAACCTGCGGCGGGAAGGCGTGGCCGGGGAACGGATCTTCGTGACGGGCAACACGGGGATCGATGCGCTGCTGTACGTGCGGGAGCGGCTGGAGAAGGGCGAGTGGGCGGGCTTCGATGGAGAGATTCCGGCGGCGGGACGGAAGCTGATCCTGATGACGGCGCACCGGCGGGAGAGCTTCGGCGAAGGATTCGTGCGGATCTGCGAGGCGGTGCGGAGGCTGGCGGCGCGCGGAGACGTGGAGATCGTCTATCCGGTGCACCCGAATCCCAACGTGCGGGGGGTGGTGGAACGGATGCTCGCCGGGGTGGATGGCGTACGGCTGATCAAGCCGCTGGACTACGTTCCGTTCGTCGACCTGATGCGGCGTGCCGACATCCTGCTGACGGACTCGGGCGGGGTGCAGGAAGAGGGACCGTCGTTCGGCAAGCCGATCCTGGTGATGCGGGAGAAGACGGAACGGCAGGAAGCCGTGGAAGCGGGAGCGGCGGTGCTGGTGGGGACGGACCCGGAAAGGATTGTGGCCGAGGCGGGGCGGCTGCTGGATTCGGCCGAAGCGCGGGAGGCGTTCACACGAGTTCGCAATCCTTTTGGCGACGGGCGGGCGAGCGGGCGGATTCTGGACGCAATTCATTCATTTCTGGAGACTTGACACGGGCAGGTGCGTCCGGCCTGGCCTGGCTCCGGCGAGGAAAACGAGGCCCCGCGCTTGGAGAGCGCCTATAGAATGCGCGCGGAGGTGAGAGGCGCGCATGCGAGCCCCTGTTGTTCCAATCCGGAGGGACATCCAGCCGGCTGAACCGAGTCAGCTGACCCACCGCCTGCTGCGGCGGATTGTGGGGCAGGAGGAGGCGATCCGGGCCATTGTCCCCTATGTGGAGCTGTTCGAGGCCGGACTGGCGCCGGCAGGGCGTCCGGTGGGCGTGTTCCTGCTGCTGGGACCGACGGGGACGGGGAAGACGCGCACGGTGGAGGCGCTGGCCGAGGCGCTGCACGGGAGCGAGCGGAACGTGCTCCGGATCGATTGCGGCGAGTTTCAGCTCGAGCATGAGACGGCGCGGCTGATCGGCGCGCCGCCGGGCTACATCGGCCATCGCGAGACGCAGCCGATGCTGACGCAGACGAAGCTGAACGCGGTGGCCAGCGAGCGGTCGAACCTGTCGATCGTCCTGTTCGATGAGATCGAGAAGGCGGCGGCGTCGCTGGGACGGCTGCTGCTGGGCGTGCTCGACAAGGCCACGCTGAAGCTGGGAGACAACACGACGGTGAACTTCGAGCGGAGCCTGATCTTCCTGACGTCGAACCTGGGCGCGCGGGAGATGGCGAAGCAGACGCGGCAGCGGTTCGGGCTGGCGAGCGCGGCGCCGCTGCAGGACGCCGGGCGGGGGCTGGAGCGGGTGGCTCTGGGCGCGGTGAAGAAGCGGTTCTCGCCGGAGTTCGTCAACCGGATCGACCGGATCCTGACCTACCGGCCGCTGGACCGGGAGGCGTTCGAGAGGATTCTGGATCTGCAGCTGGAGGAGCTGCACCAGCATCTGGCGGGGCGGCTGGGAGAGGGGGCGTTCCGGCTGTCGCTGACCGAGGAGGCGCGGCAGTTTCTGCTGGAGCGGGGCACGAGCGCCGAGTACGGGGCGCGGGAGCTGAAGCGGACGATGCACCGGCACGTGATCCAGCCGCTGGCAAGGGTGGTGCTGGAACGGCTGGCGCGGCCGGGGGAAGTGGTGCGCGTGGAGCCGGCCGAGGGGGGGCGCGGGCTGTGCTTCAGAGCCGGGGCAGGCAGTTACACGGCCGCCTGAGGCAGGCTCAGCGGCGGAAGAGCACTTGCCGAAGGCGGAGCGTGTGGGCGGCGCTGATGTAGAGGTTGAGCACGCCGAGGCCGCTGACGGCGCCGCGGAAGTAGTTGCTCATGAAGAGCGGATGCAGCTCCGGCGAGAGGTGGAAAAGGAAGTTCTGCGACCAGATGGGGTTCATCCACGGGTAGATGAGCAGGAACAGGCCGACTTCGAGGGTGAACAGGCAGAAGATGACGTAGGAGAACTTGTCGAACCAGGAGAGCCCGTTGCCGCGGGCGGACTGGGACGCCTGGAGGGGCTGGGGAGAGCTCATAGAACGCCCTGCAGAGCCTCCAGAACCGGGGCGAAGCTGCGGCGGTGGAGGGGCGTCGGTCCCAGGCGCCGCAACGCGTCGAGGTGCTCGGCGGTGCCGTAGCCTTTGTGGCGGGCGAGACCGTAGCCGGGAAACCTGGCGTCGAGCTCGGTCATCAGGGCATCACGAGCCGTCTTGGCGAGGATGGAGGCGGCGGCGATGGAGGCCACACGGGCGTCGCCTCTGATGAGGGCCTGCTGCGGGACCGGCCAGTCGATCTGCAACGCATCCACAAGAAGATAATCGCACGGCGGAGAGAGCCCTGCGACGGCCCGCCGCATGGCGAGGCGCGAGGCCTCGCGGATGTTGATGCGGTCGATTTCTTCGGCGGAGGCGGAGGCCACGGACCAGGAGATGGAGCGCTCGCGGATGAGCCCGGCCAATTCGCTGCGCCGCTCTGGAGAGAGGGTCTTGCTGTCGGCGAGACCTTCGATGGGGCGGCCGGGATCGAGGATGACGGCGGCGGCGAAGACGGGGCCGAAGAGGCATCCCCGGCCCGCTTCGTCGACGCCGGCGATGGAGGAGAAACCTTCCCGCCGCAAGCGCTGTTCCAGCTGTGTGGTGCAGCGCATGGGCGGCGAGCCCCGGCCTTACTGTTCGCGCTCGCGCAGGCGGGCGGCCTTGCCGCGGAGGTTGCGCAGGTAGTAGAGCTTGGCCCGGCGGACGCGTCCGCTGCGGACGACGTCGATGTGGTCGATGACGGGCGCGTTGAGGGGGAAGATGCGCTCGACGCCCTGGCCGAAGCTGATCTTGCGGACGGTGATGGTTTCGCCGAGGCCGCTGTTCTTGCGCGCGATGACGGTGCCCTCGAAGGCCTGGAGACGCTCCTTGTCGCCTTCCTTGATCTTGACGTGGACGCGCACGGTGTCGCCGATGCGGATCTCGGGCAGATCGGTCCGCTTGTACTTGTTGATGACTTTGCTCAGGTACGGGCTGATCATGGGACGGATTCCTTACTCTTCGCTTCTTTTTTCTATGTTGTCACATTCGGGAGGGTCTCCGCCGGACGGCCGGGAAAACGGGGCTGAGGCCTGTTTCTCCAGCAGATCCGGGCGCATCCGCCGGGTCTTTTCCAGGGCGGCCTGGAGGCGCCACCTGCGGATCTCGGCGTGATTGCCGCCGAGGAGGACATCGGGCACGCGCCAGCCGCGGAAGACGGCCGGGCGGGTGTAGTGCGGGCAATCGAGGATGCCGAGGGGGAACTCTTCGCCCTGCGGCGAGGAGAACGATTCCATCTCGGGCGATTCTTCATTGCCGAGCACGCCGGGGACGAGGCGCGCCACGGCGTCGATGACGACCGCGGCGGCGAGTTCGCCCCCGCTGAGAACGTAGTTGCCGATCGAGAGCTCCTCGTCGGCCAGATGCTGGCTGACGCGCTCGTCCACCCCTTCGTAGCGGCCGCAGATGAGCAGAACCTCGTCGAACCCGGCCAGCCGGCGGGCATCCGGCTGCGAGAACAGGCGGCCCTGAGCCGACAGGAGCACGACGCGGTGGCGGGCGGGATCGCGGGCGGGGAAGATGGACTCGACGGCGTCGAACAGGGGTTCCGGCTTCAGCACCATGCCGGCGCCGCCGCCGAAGGGGCGGTCGTCGACGGTGCGGTGGAAGTCGTGGGTCCAGTCCCGGAGGTTATGGATGCGGATTCCGACGAGGCCGGCCTTGAGAGCCCGGGCGACGACGCCGTGCTCGAACGGGCCGCGGAAAAACTCCGGGAAGATGGTCAGCACGTGAAAGGTCATCGTCAGGCTCGGGGCCGGGGGCGTCCGGCCGGTTCAGTTCCAGCAATCCCTCCGGAGGATCGATCACCAGACGGCCCATTTCCGGCTGGATTTCCACGCAGATGGACCGGGTAAACGGGATCCAGACCGGACCGGCCGGGGCGCCGCCCTCCGGTTCCATTTCCAGCAAAATCGCCCCGCCGAAATCCTGCCAGCCGGTCACCGCGCCCACGCGGGCGCCGGAGCGGCGGTCGAAGACCGCGCAGCCGGTCAGATCCGACAGGTAAAACTCGCCTTCCGGCAGCGGCGGGAGTTCCGAGCGGGGAACCACGGCTTCGCAGCCGGACAGTTCGCGCGCAGCATCGACCGAATCGATGCCGGCGAGCCGCAGAATCAGCCGTCCGCGGAACGGGCGCGCCTCGATCACTTCGACGGGCCTGCCCTCGGACAGAAACCCGCCCTCGCGGTTCCGGATCCAGACCCGTTTCAGCCAGGCGTAGGTTTCCGGAGGATTCCAGACGTCGCCGAAGATTTCGCCGCGCAGCCCTCTGGGCCGTCCGAAGCGGACGACGGAAACCCAGCGAGAGGAATCCGCGCGGGATTCGCGCATTTATTCCAGAATTTCCAGCGTAAAACGCCGGTTCAATTTCATCCCGGCAGCACCCAGGAGGGTGCGGATCGAACGCGCCGTGCGGCCCTGTTTTCCGATGACTTTGCCGAGATCTTCCGGCGCCACCCGCAATTCGAGCACAGTCACCTGCTCGCCCTGCACCTCGCGAACGCGCACCTCGTCCGGGTTGTCCACCAGAGCTTTCGCAATTTCCTCGACCAGTTCCTTGATGCCAGCCATCGCGAGGACCTCTTTCTGCCTCGATCCTAGCACGAACGGATTTCAGGGGATAGCCGCCGCCGCGCCAGGCCGCAGGAGGCTCAGGCGACGGGCTGTTCCGCAGCCGGGGCGGGATGCTTCTTCAGCAGCCGGGCGACGGTGTCGGAAAGCTGGGCGCCGCAGCGGATCCAGTGCTCGATGCGGTCGTGCTTCAGCTCGACCACCGCCGGATCAGCCACGGGGTTGTAATGGCCGACGACTTCAATGGCCTTCGAGTCGCGGGCGCGGTCCTTCTCGATCACCACTACCCGGTAGGTGGGCTTTTTCTTGGCGCCGAATCGCGCCAGCCGGATCATCAACATCGTGTTTTTCTCCTGAAAATCTCTCCGCCGTCCTCCGTTACATGCCGAACGGATTGGGGAACGGCAGCTTGAACTTCCCGGGTTTTTTCCCGAGCAGGCTGCCGGACATGGATTTCATCATTTTCCGGGCCTGCGAATACTGTTTCAGCAGGTTGTTCACATCCTGGACGGAAGTGCCGCTGCCGCGGGCGATGCGGCGGCGGCGGCTGCCGTTGATCAGCATGTGGTTGGCCCGCTCCTGAGGCGTCATCGAATCGATGATGGCCACGATGCGGGTGAACTCTTTCTCGTCGATTTTTGCGTTTTTCAGCTCCTTCAGCGGACCGATCTGCGGCATCATGCCGAGAATGGACTCGAGCGAGCCGAGCTTGCGGAGCTGTTTGAGCTGATCGCGGAAATCTTCCAGCGTAAACTCGTCTTCCAGCAGCTTGCGCTGCATTTTCTCGGCCTGCTTCTGGTCGACCGCCTGTTCGACTTTCTCGATGAAGCTGAGCACGTCGCCCATGCCGAGGATGCGGTTGGCGATGCGGTCCGGATGGAAGGGCTCGAGCGCGTCGGGCTTCTCGCCCGTGCCGACGAACTTGAGCGGCTGCCCGGTGATGTGGCGGATGGAGAGAGCCGCGCCGCCGCGGGCGTCGCCGTCCATCTTGGTGAGGATGACGCCGGTGATGCCGAGCCGCTTGTGGAACTCCTCGGCGCTGCGGACCGCGTCCTGGCCGGTCATGGCGTCGGCGACGAAGAGGATTTCCGTGGGATGGAGGGCGTTCTTGAGCTCCTCCAGTTCGACCATCAGCTCTTCGTCGATATGCAGGCGCCCGGCGGTGTCGATGAGGACGATGTCGCGCCCGGTGATTTCGGCTTCGCGCTTCGCGCCGCGGGCCAGATCCAGGGGCTTCTCGCCGGGATTGCCCTCGAAGACCGGAATGGACAGGTTGCGGGCGAGAACGGCGAGCTGCTCGCGCGCCGCCGGGCGGTAAACGTCGACCGAAACCATCAGCGGGCGATGGCCGTTTTTCCCGAGGTGGCGGGCCAGCTTGGCCGTCGTCGTCGTTTTGCCGGAGCCCTGCAGGCCGACAATCATCAGGATGGTGGGCGGCTGGTTGGCGGTCCGGATGCGCGACGCGTGCGAGCCGAGGATGTGAACCAGTTCGTCGCGGACGATCTTGATGACCTGCTGGGCAGGGGAGAGCGCGGTCAGCACTTCCTGGCCCATGGCCTTGGCGCGGACGGCTTCGATGAAAGCCTTGACGACCTTGAAGTGGACGTCGGCTTCGAGGAGAGCCACACGGATCTCCTTGAGGGCCGCGTCCATGTTCTCGGCCGTCAGCCTGCCTTCGCCCCGCAGGTTTTTGAAAACCCGCTGGAGTTTGTCGCTCAGGGTATCGAACATTGGTTCAAACGCCGCGCAAACACGCCTGCGCTTTCCGCCGCCCCATGGAAACCGGATCGATCTGGGTGCAGGAGCACGCAGCGAACGCCGCGTGCAGACGCAGGAGCCGACACACGTCCGCCCTTGGGACGGACGTTTTTCATTATAGCAGCGGCCCCGCGCCGCCGGCCAGAAGGCTGCCAATGTAGGCGCGGAGCTCGGGACCCGTGTCGGCGCGGCGCAAGGCGAACTCGACGAAGCACTTGGCGTATTCCAGCCGGTTTCCAATGTCGAAGCGGCGCGCCTGCCAGGCGAGGGCGAAGACGGGCTCGTCGCTGGCGAGCTGGTTCATGGCGTCGGTGAGCTGGATCTCGCCGCCGACCCCGCGCGGCGTGCAGTCGAGCGTGTCGAAGATCTCGGGAGTGAACACATAGCGGCCGGCGATGGCGAGGTTGCTGGGCGCTTCCTCGGGTTTGGGCTTTTCGACCAGCCGGCGCAGGCGGAGGAGATTTTCGTCGAACGGCTCGGGGTCGCCTTCGACGACGCCGTAGCGGGAGACCCACTCGCGGGGCACGCGGTGGACGGCGACGATGCTGGAGCGGACCTGCTCAAACACATCGAGCAGCTGGCGGAGCCCGGGTTTCTGGCCGGCGGGCGGGTCGATGATGGTGTCGCCGAGCAGAACGGCGAAGGGCTCCTGCCCGACGTGATGGCGGGCCAGGCGGATGGCGTCGCCGAGGCCGAGCTGCTCCTTCTGCCGGATGTAGTGGATGCGGACGGTCTCGCCGATGTCGCGGACAAGCCCCGCGAGGTCGGCTTTGCCTGCGTTGCGGAGAAAGAATTCGAGATCCGGGTTGTAGTCGAAGTGGTTCTCGATGGCCTGCTTGCCGCGCCCGGTGATGATGAGGACATCCTCGATGCCGCTTTCCGCCGCCTCCTCGAGCACGAACTGGAGGACGGGCTTGTCGACGATGGGCAGCATCTCCTTGGGCATGCTCTTGGTGGCGGGCAGGAAGCGCGTGCCCATGCCGGCGGCGGGGATGACGGCCTTCCGAACTTGCATCGGGATCACCTCATACAGTCAGGGCAGGATGCGGGGCACGACGAGCTGCGCGCCCATCTGCGCATAGGAGGCGCGCAGGCGCTCGAGCCTGTCCGGGTCGCCGTCGTAGACGCCGATGACGGCGCCGCCGGAGCCGCAGAACTGCGTGAAGGCGCCGAGCTCGCGGCCGCGCTGGACGAGCTCCATGTTGCCGGGGCTGATGCGGATGAGCTGCGCGCGGAGGTCGAAGGCCTGGTTCAGCAGCGGGCCGATTTCGGCGCCGCGGCCGGCCACGATCAGGTCGCGGGCTTCCTGCGCCCATGCGGCCCACTGGCGGATGGCGTCCATGACGGCGGGCTCGCCGCGCTGGTAGCGGCTGCGCAGGTCGTTGTGGGTGAGTTCCGTGCCTTCGGCCAGGTTGTCGTGATAGGCGACGAACAGCGGCGGCAGCAGGGCCGGGTCGAGCGGCTCGTAGAGGCCGTGGCCGTCGCGTTCCATCCGCGTCTTGTCGAAGTCCATGAAGACGACGCCTTCGTAAACCTGAATGACGCGGTCCTGCAGGCCGGCCCCGATGTGGAGCTCTTCCAGTTCCACCGAGAGGATCAGGTTGGGCAGGATGGGCCTGGGGATGTCGACGCCGAAGAACTGCATCAGGGCGCGGATGGTGGCGGTGACGATGGCGCTCGAACCGGCCAGCCCGACGCGGACAGGGATGTCAGTGTCGTATTCGATGGTGAAATTGCGGTCCAGCGGCGTGCCGGTGCGGCGGCACCAGTCGCTGAATTTCTTGATGGCGGCCTTGATGAGGCGGACGCCGCCGTAATAGCCGTTCTGGCGGACGTCTTCGAGAAAATCGTCGACGCCGAGAAACTCGAGCCGGTCGCGGTGTCCGCCCACGATGCGGAGCCGCGGAGATTCATAGAGGGTGACCTCGGCGCGGAAATTCCGCACAATGAGGGAGATGGTTTTCCCGTAATACCCGTCGCTCGGATTGCCGATCAGGCCGGCGCGGGCATGGGCGCGCGTGCGGATCATGGCTAACTGAAGAGTATAGCGGTTCGGCGGGGGAAAAGCCGCCGGCGGGAAAGCGCATTATGCTGGAAAAGGAGTTGCGGTGAATTCCGTGCTGCCCCTGTTTTCAGACGGCGCTGGCGGAGGTTCCGGGACGTCCCACGCCGCAGTGGCGGCGCTTCTGGCGGAAGCGCCCGGCCTGTGGACGGCGGCGCAGGTCCGGAAGCAGTGGCCGTCGAAGCCGGCGCCGAAACCGGCCGTGATCGAACAGGCTCTGGCAGAGCTGGAAGCGCAGGGCCTGGCGCACCGCCTGCCCGCCGCGCGCAAGGGCATCCTGTGGAGCGTGCGCCCGCTGGATGTCTGGCTGGATGAGGCGGCGCAGCGCGTGGAAGAGACATTGCGGACCGCGGCCGCGCCGGTTCCCGAGAAGAAGCTGCTGGCCGCCGTGTGGCCGAAGACGCTGGATCCGCAGCCGCTGAGAGAGCGTCTGGCGGAGATGGAGCGCTCGCGGCGGCTGCACGTCTGGCCAGGCAAGACGCCGGCGTGGTGGCGGCTGAGTCCCGCGGAGTCCGTGCCCGAGCTTCTGCTGGACACGCTGGGCAGCCGCGCGATGCTCCGCACTGAGTGGCTGAAGCAGGCGAAGGCGCGCCTGAAGGGCGTGCCTGCCGGGCGCTGGGCGGCTGCGGCGGGCGATCTGGTCAGCCAGGGGCGCGTGATCCTGCACACTCTGCGGATCGACGGAAAGAAAGTGGAGGCGTGCGTCCGCGCCGAGCACCGGAACGCCCTGCTCGACGTCTACCGCCCGGTGCTCGAGCGCCTGATCGAGGAGTGGCGGCGGCTGGGCATCCGGGAGGAAGAGATCCGGCGCTTCCTGGCCTTCGAACCGCGCGGAGCGGCGCGGGCGGAGGAAGTGTTCGCGGAGCTGCTGCGGCTGGAGCAGGAGAGCCCTCCGCCGAACCCGGTGGCAAGGCTGAGACGGCGCGCGGCGCTGCAGCACCTCTCGAAAGAGCAGTTCGATGCAGCGGCGCTGGAGCTGCTGCGGAAGCAGTTCGTCTACATGGCGCCGCACGATCACGCGATGAGGCTGACAGCCGAGGAAAGGGCGGCACTGGTGGCGGATGGAGCCGGGACGTACTATGTCAGCATCAGCGCTCGTGCGTGAGCTGGAGGGCATTCCGAACCCGTTCCGCAGCGGCATCACGCGGGACGCGTGGGACAAGGACTGGGTGGACGTTCCGGGGATCCACGCGGACGCCTCGGCGCGAATCTTCCGGGAGGTGGCGGCGATGGAGCGCGGGGGCGGATGCGGAATTCTGCTGTTCGGCGAACCCGGCAGCGGGAAGACGCACCTGCTGAACCGGGTGAGGCGGTGGTGCCTGCAACAGGGGGTGCTGTTTTCAGGGTTCCGCCTGCAATGCGGTCCCCAGACGCTGTGGCGGCACCTGCGGCGGGAATTCGCCGACGATCTGCTGCACAGGCTGCCGGACGGCGCCGCGCAACTGGAGCGGCTGCTGGCGGGGGCCGGGGAGCGGCTGCAGGACGCATGCAGCTTTTCGCTGGCGCACGTGCTGCAATGCTGGCGGGAAGCCCGGCACGTGCGGGAATGCGAGGCATGGCTGAAGGGGGACCGTCTGCCTGACAGAGCGCTGCAGCTGCTGGGCATCTCCGATGAAGGAACGGATGAGGAAGAGTCAGCCGAGGACGAGGCGCGCCGGATCCTGAAGGAGCTGATCGCGCTGGCGGCGCCGTCGCCGGTGCTGCTGGCGCTGGATCAGGTGGAGGCGATGCAATCGGACTCGCAGGACCCGCGCGGCCTGGCGGCGCTCGGCTCGGCGGCGGCTGCGTTGCGCGACGAGACCTCCAACATCGTGCTGGTCACATGCGTGCAGACGAGCTTCCTCGGCACGCTCGAAAACAGCGTGCACCGCGCCGATCTGGACCGCATGGGCGAGGTGCGCATTGAACTGCTGCCGCTGAACCACGCCGAGGCCGGCGAACTGTTGGCGGCGCGGCTCGACGCGGAGACGCGGCTGCGCGAGCATCCCGCGCGGCAGGGCGACAGGCTGTGGCCGTTCACCGAGTATGCCGTGCGCCACCTGCTGATGCGCGGGCCATCCATCACGCCGCGGCGGCTGATCAGCGCCGCGCGGGATCTGTTCGAACAGCTTCAGACGGGCAAGCCTCCGGCGAAGGACCGGAACCTGACGGCTTTTCTGGAGCGGGAGCTGCGCAGCAGAACGGAGGAGATGCGCCCGAGGGCGGGGGCGCCCGGGAACGATTTTCTGCTGGACGGGCTGCGGCGGCTTGCGCCGCTGGCCGGATGGCAGCTGGTCGAACCGCGGCCGGCGGGAGTGGATCTGCTGCTCGAAAAGGATGGGCGGACGCTGGCCGTGGTTGTTTTCAACCAGAGGGAAATGCGCGGCGCGGTGCGGCGGCTGCGAAAGCTGGCGTCCTTGCCGGATGTCCGCCAGGTGCGCGTCGTGCGGGCGGCGGCGCTGCCCGTCAGCGCGAGAGCGCCGAAGACACGGGCGGAACTGGAGAGGCTGGAAGCGGCGGGTGCGCGGATGGTGCGGCTTTCCGCCGAAACGCTGGCCGCGCTGGAAGCCTGCCGCACGCTGCTGGCCGATGCGGCCGCCGGCGATCTGCACAGCGATGGGGAGACGCTGACGCGGGAGTTCGTCGAGCACTGGCTGCGGAGCGGGCTGCCGGAGGAACTGGACGGGCTGATGCGGGACCTGGAGACGGAGGCGGCGGAGTCCGGCGCGAATGCGCGGGCGCTGTCCGCCGATGCGCTGGTGGAGCTGATCCGGGAGTGCAAAGTGGTGACCGTGGAAGAGGCCGCGGAGAGGCTGGGGATCCCGGCCGAGGAGGCGAGGCGCTGTGCGGATCAGGCTGCAGACATCGTGGCGTCTGTCGGGCGCCCTGCGCAGGTTCTTTTCGAGCGGCGCGGAGCGTGATTCTTTGCAGAACGCATCCATGGCGGCAGTGACCGTATCCGACATCCGCCGCGAGATCTGGCGGGCGGCGGGCGCGCCGGACTCCGACGGGGCCGGAGCGGAGGCCGGACGTCTGTTCCATCTCGTGGCCGGGAAGGCTCTGGGCGGCGAGTCGGAGGCCGCGTGGCAACAGTGGTTCGACGACGCGCGCCTCGAAGCGGAAGACGCGGCCAGCGCGTATGCGGCGGCGTTGTACGAACACGCGCTGGGGCCGGAGCTGGAGGAGTCGGCTCGGGCGTTCGAAGACAATCCGCAGGCGCTGGTGCGGCTGTGGAGCGGCGTGCAGGGCTTCGCAGCGTGGCTGGCCGGCGTGCTGCGGGAATGCAGAGAACGCGGGCTGATCCAATGGCGGAGCGGCCGCGGCTGGCAGGGCGCGGAGAATCTGGTGCGGACCGAGCTGCCCCTGACGTGGCGCGTGTCGCAGCCGGACTGGACGGCGCCGGTAGAGGTGCGCGGCACGCTGGACGCGCTGTTCCGCGATCCCTCCAGCGGGCGGTGGATCGTCGTGGAATGGAAGCTCGCGTCCACGGCTCCGGAGGCGGACGCGGCGCAGCTCTGCCTCTATCACCGCATGCTGGAAGCCAACGGCGAGAACGGCGCCGCGGCGCTGGTGAGTTTCGATCCCGGGCTGCGGCAGACGCTGTTGGACGCGGCGGGGATGCGGCAGGTGCAGGAGCGGCTGGTGCAGCTGATCGGAAAACTGGCGGGAGTGGCGGCGCCCGCCGTCCGCAGGCCTCTGGCGCCGCTGTTTGAAGAGACGGCCCCTGCGCCCCGGCACGCCACGCCGGAGCACCTGAAGCTGGCTGAGAAGGCGATTGGCGTGCTGCGCGCCCGCGGCCATGATGTCAGCCTCGGGCAGCCCGTGCTGGCGGGGCCGTCGTTCCTGCAGATCCCGGTGCGGCTGGCGCCGCGCGCGAGCGTGCGCCGCGTGATGGCGGAGGCGCATGATCTGCAGGTGCAGCTCGGGCTGAAGTCCGCGCCGATTCTCCGCAAAGGCGAGGGCTGCGTTCTGCTGGAGATCCCGCGGCCGGACCGCGAGACGGTCTTCTTCAGGAACCTGAATCTCCGCGCCGCGGCGCAATTCCGGGCGCCGCTGCTGATCGGCGTCGACCTCGCGGGAAGGCCGCACTTCGCCGACCTGGCCGACAGCCGCACGCCGCATCTGCTGATAGCAGGCTCGACAGGCAGCGGCAAGAGCGAGTGGATGCGTGCGGCCATCGCCGCCCTGATGGCCACGCACACGCCCGCGGACCTGCGGCTGGTGCTGATCGATCCGAAGCGGACCGCGTTTCCCGGCTTGCGGCGTTCGCCGTATCTCTGGGACAGGCTGTCCGTGCTGATGCCGCCCGACGACGACATGATCGATGCGTTCGATGTTCTGATCGACGAGATGGAGTCGCGTTACCGGGGGATGGAGAAGCTGGGCGCGGCGGACCTGTCCGAATGGAAGAGCCGGGACAAGAGCGCGCCGCCGCGCATCGTGGTGCTCTGCGACGAATACGCAGACCTGGTGCAGAGCGCCGCCGGGAGGAAAGAGCTGGAGAACCGGATCGCGCGGCTGGGGGCGAAGGCGCGCGCCGCGGGCATTCATCTGGTGCTGGCGACGCAGCGGGCCAGCCGGGACGTCGTGACGGGAGTGATCAAAGCCAATCTGACCGGGCGCGTCTGCCTGCGCGTGGCGGAACCGATCGAATCGCGGCTGGTGCTGAATGCAGCAGGCGCGGAGAATCTGACCGGCCACGGCGATCTGCTGTGGAGCGCCGGCGGAGATCCCGCGCGGCTTCAGGCGCCGCTGCTCGATGAGGAGTCGCGCGGCCGGTATTTCGGCCCGGCGGAGCGGCAGGCTGGCGGAGGAGAGGCATGAACCGGACGCTGGTGATGGGCATCCTGAATGTGACGCCCGATTCGTTCTCCGACGGCGGACGGTTCGCCACGCCGGATGAAGCGGTGGAGGAGGCGCGGCGGCTGATCGCCGAAGGGGCCGACATCATTGACGTGGGCGGCGAGAGTACGCGGCCCGGGGCCGGACCGGTTCCGGAGGACGTGGAGCTCGAGCGCGTGCTGCCCGTGGTGGAGCTGCTGGCGCTGGACCCGCGCGTGCGCGTCTCGATCGATACGATGAAGCCGCGCGTGGCCGCCGCATGCCTGAACGCCGGCGCCACGCTGATCAACGACGTCAGCGGCCTGGCCGATCCGGAGATGGCGCGCGTGGCGGCGGCCGCGGGCGCGGGCGTGGTGATCATGCATATGCGCGGCACGCCGCAGACCATGCGGCAGCATGCGGTGTACGCGGACGTGATGGGCGAGATCATCGCGGAGCTGCGCCCGCGAGTGGAGAGGGCGCGCGAGGCCGGCGTGCGCGAGATCTACGTCGATCCGGGCATCGGGTTCGCCAAGACGCCGGCGCAGAGCTTCGAGGCGCTGCGGCGGCTGGGCGAGCTGCGCGCGCTGGAATGTCCGATCCTGATCGGACCGTCGCGCAAATCGTTTCTCGGCGTGCTGCCGGGCATGGAAGAGATCGGCGAACGGCTGGAAGGAACCATCGCCGCGGCCGTGATCGGCGCGATGAACGGCGCGTCGATCGTGCGCGTGCATGATGTCCGGCCGGTGCGGAAAGCGCTGAGCGTCGCCGACGCGGTGCGGGGCGTGGCATGGATCAGGTGATTCTGAGCGGGGCGCGGCTGCAGGCGCGGATCGGGGTGACGGAGCAGGAGCGCGCGCAGCCGCAGGAGCTGGTGGTCGACGTCGAACTCGCCGTGGACACGCGCGAAGCCGCGCGGAGGGACGACCTGCGGTTTTCGATTGATTACGCGGCTGTCCGGCGGAAGCTGGATTCCGTCGCCGGGCAGCAGCCGTATGCGCTGGTGGAAACGCTGGCGGAGAGAATCGCGGCCGCGATTCTGGAGGAGTTCCCCGCGGAAGCCGTGCGCGTGCTGGTGCGCAAGCCGGGCGCGCTGCGCGCGGAAGGAGTGGACTGGGCGGGCGTCGGGATCACGAGGCGCCGCGGTGATTGAGGCGGGCGTCGCGCTGGGCTCGAACCTGGGAGACCGGCGGAACCATTTGCGCGAGGCGTTGCGGGAGTTGCGCGCGCTGGGGCGGCTGCGCGCGGTGTCGCCGCTGTTCGAGACCGAGCCGGTCGGGTTGCGGGAGCAGCCGCCGTTTCTGAATGCCGTGGCGCTGCTCGAGACGGGGCTCGGGGCGCGCGCTCTGCTGCAGGCGCTGCTGTCAATCGAGGCGCGGCGCGGGCGCGTGCGGCGCGAGAAAGACGGCCCGCGCACGCTGGATCTGGACCTGCTGTTTTACGGGGCCGAGGTGATCAGTGCTCTGGGGCTGGAAGTGCCGCACCCGCGGATGCATGAACGGCGTTTCGTGCTCGAGCCGCTCGTGGCGGTGGCGCCTGGATGGCGGCATCCCGTGCTGGGACGGACAGCGCAGGAACTGCTCGTCCGGCTGGACGATCCGGCGGGCGTGGCGGAGCTGGAAGGCGCAGAGTGGGCTGCGGATCTGGTCAGTCCCTGACGATCAGCACGGCAGCCTGCGCTTCGGCGGACCTGCCCTCGCCCACGGGGCCGACTTTCTCGGCCGTTTTGAACTTGACGGAGACCTGCGCGGGGTCGAGCTCCAGCAGCGCGGCGAGGTTTGCGCGGATCTGCGCGCGGAGATCGCCGAGTTTCGGGCGCTGCAGAATCACCGTGGCGTCGACGTTGCCGATGCGGTAGCCGCGCTCGCGCACGAGCGATGCGGCATGGCGGACGAATACGCCCGAATCGCAGTCCTTCCAGCGCGGATCGGTGTCAGGGAAATGCATGCCGATGTCGCCGAGCGCCAGAGCGCCGAGCAATGCGTCCGTGACGGCGTGCAGGAGGATGTCGCCGTCGGAGTGCGCGTCGAAGCCGAATTCGCAGGGGACGCGGACGCCGCCGAGAATGAGCGCGCGGCCTTCGGCCAGGCGGTGGTTGTCCCAGCCGAGACCGATGCGGATGTCCATCAGCCCGCCTCCTTTTCGCGCTCGAGCTCGAGGAACAGCTCGGCGAGTTCCATGTCGGAGGGGCGCGTGATCTTGATGTTGCGGTCCGAGCCGGCGACGACGCGGATCTCGACGGTTTCCAGACGCTCGACAAGGCTGGACTCGTCGGTGCCTGTGAAGCCGTCCTCGCGGGCCTTGGCGAATGCCTCGCGGAGGAGTTCCGTGCGGAACACCTGAGGCGTCTGTGCCAGCACCAGGCGGTCGCGGTTCAGCGTGCCGCGGACGACATGGCGGTGCACCTGCTTGACCGTGTCCACGGGAACGATGCCCACGATGGCAGCTCCGTGATGCGCCGCTTCAAGGATGACCGCGGAGATGATTTCCTGCGAAACGAACGGCCGCACGGCGTCGTGAACGGCCACCAGATCCACGTCTCCGCCGACAGAGGCGAGGGCGTTGGCGACGGACTCCTGCCGCGTCTCGCCGCCCACGACGCAGCGCACGGTCTTGTGGAACTTCTCGTGGGCGATCATCTCTTCGACCCACGGGATGTCTTCGGACCGCAGGGCGATGACGACTTCCGTCACATGGTGCGAAGCGACGAACTTCCGCACGGTGTGGATCAGGATGGGCACGCCTTCCAGCAGCATGAACTGCTTCCGGCTGGTGCCTGTGGCTTCGGCAGCGGCGCGCATCCGGGTGCCGAGGCCGGCGGCGGGGAGGATGACGGAGACTTTCATGGCGGTTCTGGTCGGTCGATCCGCGCCCGCGCCGGATCAGGCGCGCGGGGGTGCGGCGGTCTTTTCAGCCGGGGCGGCTTCGGAGGGACGGCTCGAGCGGTCCGGGGCCGGCGCCTTGTCATACACGTGATGCAGACGCTCGTCGAACCGTCCGAAGATCATCTTGCCTGCCTGCGTCTGGAGAACGCTGGTGACCGAGATGTCGATCGTCTTGGAAATCATTTTCTTGGCGTTGTCGACCACGACCATCGTGCCGTCGTCGAGATAGGCCACGCCCTGGTTGTATTCCTTGCCCTCTTTCAGAATGAAGACGCGCATCGTCTCGCCGGGCAGGACGATGGGTTTCAACGCGTTGGCCAGCTCGTTGATGTTGAGCACCTCGACGCCGTGCAGCTGCGCCACCTTGTTCAGGTTGAAATCGTTGGTGATGATCTTGCAGTCGTACGTGCGGGCCAGCTCGATCAGCTTCAGGTCGACTTCGCGGATGTGCGGGTAGTCGTCCTCGAGGATCTGAACGTTGAGGTGGGCCATTTTCTGGAGGCGCTGGAGGACATCGAGGCCGCGCCGGCCGCGGTTGCGCTTCATCGAATCGGCGGAGTCGGCCACCAGCTGCAGCTCCCGCAGCACGAACTGCGGCACAACGAGCGTGCCGTCGAGAAAGCCGGTTTCGGCGATGTCGGCGATGCGGCCGTCGATGATCACGCTGGTGTCGAGGATCTTGAAAGACTGTTTCTGCGCCTTCTCGCCGCCGAACAGCCCGCCAAGAGCCGACAGGTTGAGCATGTCGCCTTTGGCGGCGCCGACGATGAGGCCGACGTACGTCATGACCAGCAGAATGAGCAGCTGGAAGAATGAAACCGTGCCGCGCGAGCCCGGAAGGGCCCATGAGATGACGAGGGAAATGAGAAAGGCGCCCAGGATGCCCAGAACTGAACCCACTGCGGCCCCGATGAGCCGTTTCAGACTGACCTGTTTCAGCCGGATCTCAGCCAGTACGATGAGAACGCCGAGGAGCGCGCCGGTGGCGGCAGCCAGCGGGGAGGTCAGCCCGAAGGGCTGAAGGAACCAGGCCGCAGTTGCCAGAATGAGCACGAAGATCGCCCGGATCAAGAGCAGGTCGTACACTGGCAACTCCTGGAAGTGAACGTCCAGCGGCTGTCGCCCCGCCATCCGGTATGGCGCAGCGGCCGCGCAATGAGTATACCACCCCCTGCTGCTGGAACCGGTTCTTTCTCCGAATGATTCCCGGGTCGCGCCCGGGCTCTTATTGCGGCGTGGCGGACACGGCGCCCAGATGGGCGGGACCGAGCTGATCCATCACACTGAGAACCACGCGGGCGTAATCCGGATTCGGGTTGTAGGTGCGCAGAACCTGATTCAGGCTCTTGTTGCGGTACAGCGGACTGTTGCCCAGGCGGCCAGCCACGTGGTAAATGCCCTCGCGGCTGGAGGCGAACCACTGCTGGGAGTTGTCCCAGCCGAACATATTGTTGTTGCGGACTGCCTTGCCGCCGGTGGATTCGACAAACGAGATGCTGGGCAGCAGACGCCAGTCCAGACTGTTTTCGTCAGCGGCCGCGATGAAATCCCCGGCGTATTCGTGCGCCGGACAATTCCGGGTGACGAAGAACTGGCGGATGCAGAACAGACGCGGGTCGCGTGAGTCAGGTCCCGCAGGCTCAGGCCTGGGACCTGGATCGGCAGGCTGCTGGACGAAAATCAGACCCGCCATCAGAACGAGACCGCGAGATACCTTTCGAATCATCCAGTTGAAATCCTCCACACCTGTCTGGCAAAGCCGCGCGGACCACTTGCACACAAAACGCCTGTGCTGTCCGAAGGATGACTTTGCTCGTGCGCCAGCGTCGGGGCCGGCGGCTCAACTCAGGGCGGCGGCGCCGCTCTCAGTTTCCGGCCTCTGAAAAGGGCCGGTTAGGTTGCCGGTCGGGTTCGCAGGGCCCGTCCTCCTTCCACTTCTCTTCGGTCGCTGCAAACCTTAGCTCTCAGGCAGCCTCGCTTGGGAGGCTTCCAGCGCGGGCGTCTGCCCGCGCCAAACAACATCTGCCATTATACCAGAAACAGGCGCGCTAGGCTTGAGTAAAAGTCTATGATTAGCAATGAATTAGCGGGCACAGGGGGCAGCGGCTGAGCCGATGGCGCCGCCGGCCCGGGCACGGATCGGCCGCCGCGGCCGAACGATCGGGGGAGCGGCCATGTCCGTTCAGGGCCGGATTTCCGGAGCGGGGACAGCCGGAAATCCTGCACGGGACCGATTCTCCGCCGCGCGCATCGCATCGGGACAGTGCAGAGAAGAAGCGGCAGCACGCCGGCTATGTGTGTCTCGCGAGAGGCTGGAGTCTCCGGCTCTTCAGGCGCGCCGCCGGAGGGGCGGTGTTGAGTGTCAGCAGAGGGAGATTCTACAATGCTAAGTGAGAATCGACAGCTCTGCCCCCGGCCTGAAGCGAGCGCGGAGCTGACTCTGGCAATGCAGGTTGCAAAGGAGTGAGATATGAAGTTCCGGCCTCTGCATGACCGTGTGCTGGCTCAGCGGATCGAAGAGGGCGAAGAGAAGATCGGCGGCATCGTGATCCCCGACACGGCGAAAGAGAAGCCGCAGAAGGCGAAGGTCGTGGCCGTCGGCGATGGCAAGGTTCTGAAAGACGGCAAGCGCGCCGCGCTGGATGTGAAGGCGGGTGACGAGGTGCTTGTGGGCAAGTGGTCCGGCACCGAAGTGAAGATCGACGGCGAAGAATATCTGGTGCTGCGGGAAGACGAAATTCTGGCGGTTCTGGGCTGAAACCGGAAGCCGCAGCGTGGAAGCGGAGAGAACAAGCCGATGACGAAGAATGGAATGTGGGCGCGCCTGGGCGCGCTGGCGGCAGGCCTCGTGCTGTTGGCGGGCGCCGCCTCTGGCCAGGTGAAGATTGGCACCGTCAACCTGCAGAAAGCCCTGCAGGACACGGCCGAGATCAAGCAGGCGGAGGCCGATCTCAAGGCGCGGTTCGGCCCGAGGCAGGAAGAACTGGCGCAGCTGGAGAAAGAAATCGCCAAGCTCCAGGCGGAAGCGCAGGCCAACCAGGACAAATACACGGAGGCGGCGATGAGCGAACTCATCAACCGCATCCAGATCAAACAGCGTCAGTACCAGCGCAACAGCGAAGGTCTGCAGGACGCTGTGAACCGCGAGCGGCAGGACATCCTGCAGCGGGTGGGCCAGCGCTTCCAGGAGGTGCTCAAGCAGGTGGCCGACGAAAAGGGGCTGGACATCATCATCGATGCCGCCAACCTGCTGTACGCCAGGGACGCTCTGGACATCTCCGCCGAGGTCACTGCGGCTTACGACAAAAAGTTTCCGGTGAAGAAATAGCCCGGGCTCGCCTGAGGAGGGCGGGACATGAGCGGCTTTCTGGACACCTACGGGCAGGCCGAGGCGAGGCGCGAGCGGAAGCTGAAACGCGCCCTCCTCGCCATCGGCGCTGTCGCCGTGCTTGGACTCGCCGGGTATCTGTACCTGCACGATTACCGTGAGAAGCGGCAGGTGGCGCACTTCCTGAAACTCGTCGCCGAGCGGAAATACGAGGACGCCTACCGCCTGTGGGGGTGCGAACCATCCCGTCCCTGCCGGGACTACAACATGGAAAAGTTCCTGGAGGACTGGGGCCCGAAGAGTCCTTACGGCGACGTGGCAAAGGCGCGGGTGCGGCGGACGCGCTCCTGCGAAGAGGGCATCATCCAGATCCTCGAATACGCGCCTGGCGACGAGGTGTATCTCTATGTCGACAGGCAGAACCGGCACATCTCCTACAGTCCCTTCGGCTACTGCGTGGACGCCTCGGGCCGCAACACCAATCTGATCGACATCTTCTTCCGCTGATTGGGCGGAACGCCTGCCGCGCGCGAGGCATCAGAGAAAACGTGAGAGTGTTTCCGGCCCTGATTGTGGCGAGCCTGGCGGCCTGGGGCGCGGTGCCTGCCATGCCTGAAGGATTCCGGACGCTCTACAGCCTCGACTATGCGCTGGCCCTGCGGATTTTCGAGGATGAGACGCGGCAGCGGCCGGAAGATCCCGAGGCGTGGAACCACCTGGCGCAGGGCCTTCTCCACCGCGCTCTCTTTCACGCCGGTGCGCTGGACTCGTCGGCCTTCGGTCCAGGAAGTCCCTTTCTGAAGCGGCCGAAAGTTCCCATGGCCGATGAAGACCAGGCGCGCTTTGAACAGGCCATCCGGAAGTCGCTCGCCTTGTGCGAAGCGCGTCTCCAGAAAAATCCGCTCGACACCGGCTGCCTCTATGCCAGCGGCGTCGCGCACGCCCATCAGGCGCAGTGGGCCCTCTGGGTGAAACAGTCCTGGCGTGAGGCGTTGCGCGAAGGCACCCGCAGCCGGCAGGCTCACGAAAAGCTGATGCAGCTGGAACCGGAACTCGCGGATGCTTTTCTGATTCCGGGCCTGCACGAATATATCGCCGGCAGCCTGCCCTGGTATGTGAAGGCGCTGGCGTTTCTGGCGGGCTACCGGGGCGACCGCCGCGAAGGCATCGAACATATGCAGCGCGCCGTCACGGGCGGCCGCAAGACCGCCGTCGAGGCGCGCGTCATGCTCGCCGTCGTCCTGCGGCGCGAGAAAGAGTTCGCCCGCGCGGCGCAGCTGATGGAAGAGCTCGTGGCTGCATTCCCCGCCAATCACCTTTACCGCCGCGAAGAGATCCTGCTGCTCGCGGAAGCAGGCGATGAACCGAGAGCGCGGCTCAGGCTCCGCGAACTCCAGAACAGCGGACTCCTGCCGGCAGAAAAGATCGAATCGTTCTCGGCGTCCGTCGGCGAAATCCTGGCTCGGCGGACGAAGGCCCGATAGTTTGGACATGATGGAGCCGTCCAGCCGCCTGATTGCCCTGCTGAACGGGGACGAGTCCGCCATGGAGCTCGATGAAGCCGCCATGGAAGTGGCGGCGCTCGACCACGGCAGCCTTGCCCGCCCCGCCGTGTTCCGCCAGCTCGATCTCTGGGCCGGCCGGGTGCTCGGCGCCGCGGGGCCTGGCGCGCGCGGGGCCCAGCCGCTTCACGCCCTGAACTCGATCCTGTTCGAGGAAGAGAAACTGGAAGGCGACCGCGAGGATTATTACTCGCCGGCCAACAGTTGCATCGATCTCGTGATGGCCCGGCGCAAAGGGTTGCCGATCACGCTCTCGGTCATCTGCATCGAAGTAGCGCGACGGGCGGGACTGCCGCTGACGGGCGTGAACCTGCCCGGACATTTCGTGTGCCGCTTCGATGACGAGGACCAGGTGCGCGTTTTCCTCGACCCTTTCGACAGGGGAAGACTTCTGACGGAAGACGACTGTCTCGAGCTCGTCTCCCGGATCACAGGCGCGCAGCTGCCGCCTGTGGAGGAGCTTTTCGCGCCTGCCACCAAGAACCGGATCATCGCCCGCATGCTCCATAATCTGCACGGAGCGTACTGGCGGCGCGGCGACGTCGGCAAGGCGGCCGACGTCGTGCACTGGCTCCGCCTCGCCTCCCGTGGCTGATACGCGCGTCCCCGGCGGCATTGCCGTTGTACAATGGCAGTGGCTCCATGGAATTGAGCGCATACGAACTGGAAGGAAGGCTCCGTCAGTTCAACAAACTCATCCAGGAACTTCTCCGCGGCCGCCTGAATCGAAACACATTCCAGCCCTGGGAAATCGAAATCCTCCTGGATATCGATTCCTGCGATCTCGGAGACACGAACCGCCGCGAACTGCTGAAACGGTATCAGAAGGCCGCCAACCGGTATTTTGAGAAGGGCGGCCGCACGCTGCTGAAACTTTCGGAATATCTGGCGAAGAAACACCGCCAGCCCGTGGATTCATCCGGAAAAACCAGCCCGGACACGTCCGGACCGGCAACCCAATAAGGGCGCATCGCACTCCTTCCGGGCGGGATGGAGCGGAATGTCATCGTGATTTCGCCCGGATTCTCCTTCCGTTTTCGTTGAAATGCGCCCGGTTCCTGCTTCCGCGCCGCCGTCCCGGCGCGGAAGCTTTCCTCGCGATCCCCGCGCCTCCGCAAAGCGGAAGCGGGCAGTCCCGTCCGCGGGCTCCTCCGCCCGGAGCGCAGGACACTGCTGTGCTACACTTTGGGCTTCGCAGACAGGTCGTTGTCATGAAGGGCTGGCGACTGCCATTTCCGCCGTTCCTCGCCGCAGCGCTGGGCGGCCTTGCTTTTACGTGGCTGTATTTCCTGCACTATCTGCCCCCTTTCCAGCGTTTTTCCGTTCCGTACGATCTTCCCGGTTATTTTTATTCCCTCCATGATTATGCGTTCCGCTCGCTGAAGGCCTGGCGCGTGCCCGAGTGGGATCCGTACATCTACTGCGGACTGAGCTTCGCCGGCAATGTGCAGGCCTCGCTGTTTTATCCGCCCCTATGGGCTGCGTTTGCGGCCAGCGCCGGCTACGCGCGCCTTCCCTACCTTGCGGTGGAAATCGCCGTGTTCGCCCATGTCTGGCTGGCGTGGCTGCTCGGCTATCAATGGCTCCGCAGCCGCGGGCTGCGTGCGGAAGCGGCGATGCTGGGAGGCGCGGCCTTCGCCTTCAGCGGCTACATGATGATCCACCTGCAGCATTTCGGCATCGCCTGCGGGATGGCCTGGGTCCCTCTGGCCCTTCAGGGCATCGACGAGTCGGCCCGCAGCGGGCGCTGGCGGCCGCTCTGGAAAACAGTTCTCGGAGGGGCCCTCGTTTTTCTGGCCGGTTATCCGCCTTTTTTCGTCGTCTTTTTCGTCTGTGCGTTCGTCTACGGGCTGAGAAATCCCCGGCTCGCCCTGCGCTCGAGCCTGGCGTTGCTGTTCTCGCTGTCGGTGGCCGCCGTGCAGCTGCTTCCCTCCCTCGAGTCGACCGCCCTGATGGAACGAGAAGCGCGATACGGCTCGGGCGAATTCACGCTGGACTGGCTGTACTCCCTGCTCCTGCCTTCGTACTTCGATTTTTCCATGACGGCCCCGGTGAAGACGGGCGATTACTACTATGCCGGGGCGGCGGCAGTGCTGGGGCTGGTCCTCTTTCTGTTCAGCGGCCGCTGGCGGAGCGCGGGACCCGCCCTGGCCGTGCTGTTCGTTTCACTCGTTCTGTTCATCAACCCCTGGAACCTCGTCTGGCGGGTTGTCGAGCCGGTTCCGCTTCTCAGCCACGCGCTGCGGGCGTGGTACTTCATGGGCGGCATCATGACCGCCATTGCCTTGCTGTCTGCAGAGGGGCTGGATGCGGCGATGGAACGGTTTTCCGGCAAAGGAGGCGCCGTGCATGCGGCGTCCGCCTTCGTGCCTGCCGCTGTGGTTCTTGCGGTCCTCTGGACGGTGAAGGGCTCCAATCAGCTTGCGCTCGGAGTCGGCTGGTCCGGCGCCATCGAGGTTGCGATGACGGGCGGCGCCTGTCTTCTGCTGCTCCGGTACGCTGCGGTGAAACAGGGATGGAGACGCGCGGCGGCGCTCTTGGTGCTTGCGCTGCTTGCCGGATCCGACTACAGGATCCATGGCACCGCCAAGTGGTTCAACGCGAGCAAGAACGATGAAGAAGAAATGGTGCGGGAGCCGAGTCCGCCGGGCATGGTGCCCGCGGTCATGGCGCGGCTGCGCGAGGATCCCTCGATCCGCCTCGCGTCCGATGAATTCGGCCCGACCGCGCCGACTCTGCGCGTCTGGCGTCTGGCGACCCTGCAGGGCTTCGACCCCTTCGTCACCAAAGAATACAAGGAATTTCTCGCCGATTGCGCCCGCTTTGAAAGCAACTGGCTGTTCTATCCCGATCCGCGCTGCGAAGACAAATTGCGCTGGATGGGAGCGCGGTATTACATCACGACGGAGCGCGCGGAGGCCTACCGCGAGCTGATCTCGCGCCCGGCGTGGCGCCGCATCTCGCCGGAAGCCGATTTCTATCAGGTGTTCGAACTCGCCGATGTCCGGGCGCCGGGGCATTTCCTCGGCGAGGGGCGGGTGCGGAACATCGAGTGGCGCCCCGAAAGGCGCGTCTTTGAAGTGGACGCGCAGTCGGACGGAGCGTTCGTGCTGGTCGAATCCTACCATCCGGGGTGGCGGGCGCGGATCGATGGCGTCCCCGCCGGGTGTTCGCGCTACGCCAAAGCATTCCTGCAGATTCCCGTGCGCGCCGGCCGGCACCGCATCGAATTCGAGTTCCGTTCGCGCGGCCTGCGGATCGGTGCAGGCATCTCGCTGCTGAGCCTGATTGTTCTGGCCGGTCTGCTGTTCTGGCCTGCAGGGCGAAGGCGTCCGGCCGCTAGCTGATGCGCCGCGCCCCGGCCGAGGGTCTGCATACGTAGATCGCCGGAACGAGGCCGTATTTCTGCTGGTATGCGGAAGAGAGCTTCTCGCGGAACGTCTGAACCGCTCCGTGATCCACCAGGCTCACGGTGCAGCCCCCGAACCCGCCGCCAGTCATGCGCGACCCGTAGACGCCGTCAATGGTGAGCGCGGCGTCGACGAGGAAGTCGAGTTCCCCGCAGCTCACCTCGTAGTCATGCTGCAGGGAGCGGTGGCTCTCGACCATCAGGCGCCCCATCCGCTCCAGATCGCTGCGGCGGGCGGCTTCCAGAAAATCCAGCACGCGCTGGTTTTCGAGGATGACGTGGCGCGCCCGGGCCAGCGGGATCTCCGGAATCTGCCGCGAGGCGCGCTCCAGATCCGCCAGCGTCACGTCCCGCAGCGACTCGCGCCCGGGAAAATGCGACAGCGCCTCCTGGCACTCCGCCACCCGCTGGCGGTACGCCGAGGAGCCCAGTTCGTGCTTCACCATCGTGTTGGCGACGACGATTTCCGCTTCGTCAGGAATCGGCACGGTCTGGTGCGTCACGGAGCGGCAATCCAGCAGGATCGCCTTGTGCTCCTCGCCGAAGACGGAGGCGTACTGATCCATGATGCCGCACGGCATGCCGACAAACTCCCGCTCGGCGCGCTGGCACAGCCGGGCGATTTCAAGCCCCGGAAGCTCGCGTCCGTCGAGCAGGGCGAGCGCGGAGGAGACCTCCAGCGCGGCGGAGGAGCTCAGTCCGCTGCCTGTCGGCACGGTGGCGTCGATTTCCAGTTTCATCGGCGTCAGTCCGATCCCCATCCGGACCAGCTGCTGCGCCACGCCGAGGACGTAGTCCGCCCACGCGCCGGTCTTGCGCATTCCGGCAATGGCGTCGAGCGGAAAAATCATTTCCCCTGGATATTGTTTCGATATGAGATGCAGCACGTTCCGGCGGGCGGGCGACGTGCGGACCGTGCAGCCCATGTCGAGCGCCATGGGCATGACGAAGCCCATGTTGTAATCGGTGTGCTCTCCGATCAGATTCACGCGTCCGGGCGCGAACCATTTCTTTACGCGCGGCGTGCGAGCCAAAGGAAGACGCCTCCGAACAGAAGAGAGAAGATGCCGAACTCGAGGTTCAGATTGCGCTCGAGCAGCGGCGCCCGGAAATCGAACGCCAGTCCCGTCACGCTCAGGATCAGCCCGAGCAGCAGGAAGAAGTAGCCGGCGGGTTTTCGCAGATCGAGCATCGCAGGCTCCCTAGAAATAGATCAGGTTCAGCACAAGGCAGAGCCCGGCGGCCAGCAGGGCGATCATCGCCGGCCGCTTGTACCAGACGGCCGGCTCGGCCTCGTGCTTCGTCACCCCGTAGACCAGCCCGACGAGCTCCTCGTCCGGGCGGGGGCGTCCGAACAGGCTTACGACGATGGTGGTCAGGAAGCACACCGTCCAGGCATTGATTGCTACCCAGAAGTTCTGCGCCATGGAGGAGGGGAACTCGTAGACCACGCCCAGCCAGCCTCCCTTGCCTTCGGCCAGCGTCAGGCTGTAAGTGAGCGCCGCCGCCGCCGTGCCGGCCACCAGTCCGGAAAAAGCCCCGTTGCCGGTGGCGCGCTTCCAGAACATGCCAAGCAGGAACGTGGCGAACAGCGGCGCGTTGACGAAGCCGAAGATCAGCTGCAGGAAATCCATCATGTTGTTGAACTGCGTCGCCAGATAGGCCGCGCCGATGGACAGCCCCGTGCCGAAGATCGTCGCCATGCGCCCCATCCACAGGTAGTGCGAATCAGGCGCATTCTTGCGGATGTAGCTCTGGTAGATGTCGTAGGTCCACACGGTGTTGAAGGCCGTGACGTTGCCAGCCATGCCGCTCATGAAGCTGGCCACCAGCGCCGTCAGCCCCACGCCCAGCATCCCGCTTGGATAGAACTGTTCCATCAGGCTGAACAGCACCTTGTCGTAGTCCGGCCCGCCGTTCTTGAGCGGCAGAGAGTAGCCCGTTCCCATCTGCGCCAGCGCAGCCGCCGCCACGCCCGGGACAATGACAACGAACGGAATGAGCATCTTCGGGAACGCGCCGACAATCGGCGTGTTGCGCGCGTCGGTCATCGTGCGCGCCGCCATGGCGCGCTGCACCACCAGATAATTCGTGCACCAGTAGCCGAAACTGAGCACGAAGCCGAGACCCATGATCAGGCCGAACACTTCAACGCCCATCGGGTTGTCCGCCGGGCTCGACAGGTGCCGCCACGTCTGCGTCATCTGCGGGCTGAGCCGCGCGGTGATGCCGTCCCAGCCGCCCGCTTTGTGCACGCTGAGGATGGCCAGCGGCGCGAACCCCGCCACGATCAGGAAGAACTGCAGCACTTCGTTGTAAATCGCGCTCGACAGCCCGCCCAGATAGGTGTAGGCGATCACGATGCCGGCCGACATCAGCACCGAGAAAGTGAAGCTCCACCCGAAGATGGCCTGCAGCAGGATGCCCAGAGCATACATGGAGATGCCCGAGCTGAAGATCGTCATCACGGCGAACGTGATGGCGTTGAACCCGCGCGTCTTCTCGTCGAAGCGCAGCTTCAGATACTCCGGCACGCTGCGCGCCTTGCTGCCGTAATAGAACGGCATCATGAACACGCCGACGAACAGCATGGCCGGGATCGCGCCCACCCAGTAGAAGTGCGACGTGAGCATTCCGTACTTGGCGCCCGAGCCGCACATGCCGATCATTTCCAGCGCCCCCATGTTGGCGGCGAGAAACGCCAGCGACGTGATCCACAACGGCAGCGAGTGCGCGCTGGTCAGGAACTCGCTGCTCGTCCGCACGCTCTTGCGCAGGAACCAGCCGATGCCGAGAACGAAGCCGAAATACAGCACCAGAACAAGGTAGTCGACGAAGTGGAGGGCCATAAAAAGACCTGCGAATCTCCTGGTATATCACATCCGTCCGGCGGACAAACGAAAGGCCCGGGGCTCCAGCCCCGGGCCTTTCCGCAACAGCAGGAGCAGCTGGCCGGATCAGAAGTCCAGCCGCAGTCCCATGGTGATCAGCCGCGCGCCGAGCTGCGGGCCGGTCGGGCGGCCGAAGTTGGCGTTGCCGATCGTGCCCACGACGCCACCGAAATTGGTGCGGTTGAAGGCGTTGAAGGCATCGGCGCGGTAGGTCAGCGTCACCGGGTTCTTGTCGTTCTGCCACAGCGTGGTCTTCTTGACGATGGCGAAATTGTCGGAGAAGACCGGCGGCTGGCGGAATTCATTGTGGAAGAACGCCGCCGTACCCAGCGTGAACGCCGGGGCGGGCCGCCACGCGTCAGGATTCAGCCAGCGCGTGGCCGGGTTGTTCGGGTCGAGAGTCGTACGGTCGATGCCGGTGCGGACGGGCGCGCCCTGGACCTGCACGGCTTTGGTCTGACCGGCGAAGATCGAGCCGGCGCCCAGCGGGTTGCCGGGCGTGACGATCTGGATCAGGTTGCCGCTGGCCCAGCGGTGGGCCGAGCTGATCGTCCAGTTGGAGACCAAAGCATTGACCAGAGGATTGGTGTTCGCCAGCCACTTCTTGTTCTTGCCGAAGGGCAGGGTGTAGGTCATCAGCATGGTCCCGACGTGGGGCTGGTCGAAGGGGAGATGGCTCTTCGAGTCCATGATGTTGTAGTAGTCCTGCGGCGTGGCCATGCCGAACTGCGAGAAGATCTGGCGGAAGTGAGCCACGCTGAGCGCCTTGGACCACACATAAGTGCTCATGAACTGGAAGTCGCCGTACCGGCGCTCCACTTTGATCTGGAGCGAATCGTACCAGGTGCGGCCGACACCCGCGTTGCGGTTGTAGACGGACAGGTACTGCGGGTAGGGGCGCAGCGCCTGGGCGACCGACGGAATGCGCCCGGCGTTGGCCGCCTGGAAGCTGGCGATGAAACCGGGGTACGGCTCGCCGATGCCGGCTGCCTGCGCCGCGGCGCTGTTCAGCGGCTGGCTGAGCAAAGAGCCGAGCTGCAGGAAGCTGGTGGGAAGCTGGTTGAGATCGACCGTGGAGTTCAGGAAGCGGCCGCGGTTGCCCTGGTAGGCGATGTCGAACAGCCAGCCCTTCAGGAACTCCTGCTGAATGTTGAAACTCCAGGTCTGGATGCGCGGCGCCTTGCCGAACGTCGGCCCCATGTAGTCGGCGTTGAGGAAGTTCGCAATCGTGGGGTCGAGGTTTGGCGGAGGCCTGTAGCCGGGGCGGATCGGGATGCCGCCGTCCCAGTTCAGCACCGGATTGAAGCCGTCGCTCTCGAGAGCGTTCTGCGCGAAGAAGCCCAGGCGGCAGCCGCAGCCGCCATTGCCGAGCGTCTGATAGTAGATGCCGTAGCCGCCGCGGATCACCGTGCGGTCGAACATCTTGTAGGCGAAACCGGCGCGCGGGCCGATATTGGTCCAGTCTGTCGGGAACGTGCGCGGCGTGCCCGTGCGGCCTGCTCCCTGGCCGGCGAAGATGTACGCTCCCGCCCGGCCGGCGGCGCCGGGGTTGGCCACGCGCGGGTCGAAGGTCGAATAGCCGTTGGGAATGTGCCAGCCGATCGGGACTTCATAGCGCATGCCCAGGTTGAGAGTGAGCTTGGACGTGACGCGCCAGTTGTCCTGGAAGTAGCCGGCCGTGTAGCGGTACTTGATCGGATCGAAGAGAACTGGCGGCACCACGCGGTCGGCCTGATCCACCGCGCCCAGCAGCAGACTGGCGAACTCGTGGCCCGTGGTGGAGACCGTCGCCGCCGACATCGCCGTCTGGCGCCGGTGGAAGACATAACGGCCGTTGGCTCCGGCGTAGTCGAAACCGAACGTCTGCAACCAGCGGGCGTCCCAGCCGAACTTGATCTCATGTTTGCCGCGCAGCCAGGTG